>NZ_CP047189.1:646091-1292182 GCF_030440575.1 Corynebacterium ciconiae DSM 44920 | reverse complement strand
ACGACCGCACAGAGGCCTTCGACGCCAGCCCGGGCGGGCATTATCTCGTGCGCGGCGGGGCGCTGCTCGCATGGTGGGTACCCGCCGGTGCCACCTCCACCTCGCCGCTACGCATCATCGGCAGTCACACCGACTCGCCGGGTTTCAAGCTCAAGCCGCACGCCGATAGCTACCAGCATGGCTGGAACCAGGTAGAGGTTGAGGTCTACGGCGGCCCCATCTTCGCCTCGTGGCTCGATCGTGACCTCGCCCTTGCCGGTGAGCTCGTGCTTCACGACGCCACCACCCGGCTCGTTCACACCTCGGCGATCGCGCGTATCCCACACCTAGCGATCCACCTCAGCCGCGACAACGACATCTCGCTGAACAAGCAAACCCACCTGCATCCCATCGCCGGCTTTGGCCGCCCCGATCAGGCTGTCATTGTGGAGGAGCTTGCCCGCTGCGCGGAGGTGGCACCGGAAGATATCGCCAGCTTCGATGTGATCACGGTGGACGCCCAACCGCCCGCACTGATTGGTGCCGATCATTCCATGCTGGCCGCTGGCCGGCTGGACAATCTCTCTAGCCTGTATCCCTCCTTGCTGGCATTACGCGACGCTGCCGCCGAAGAACCCGAGCACATCATGGTGCTCGCCTCCTTCGATCACGAGGAGGTGGGTTCTCAGTCACCCACTGGCGCCGGCGGGCCGCTGCTCGAGGAACTACTGGGCAGGCTGAATAGTGCGCTCGGTGGTGACAAAGAGGACTACCACCAGATGCTGTCCAAGGCCAGCTGCCTGTCCGCAGACGCCGCCCACGCCGTGCACCCGAACTATGCGGACAAGCACGCCCCCGGTCATCTGCCCCAGCTCGGCGAGGGCCCTGTGACCAAGATCAACGCCAATCAGCGTTATGCCACCACGGCCCGCACCTGGGCGCTGTGGGAGCAGGCTTGCCGTAGCGCAGGCGTGAACTGCCAGCAGTTCGTTGGCCGCAATGATGTTCCCTGCGGCTCCACCATCGGCCCGATCAGCGCCACCCGCTTGGGCATCGATACCGTCGATGTGGGTGTGCCTATGCTGTCTATGCACTCCGCCCGCGAGCTGGCGGCACCGAAGGACGTTGAGGACTTCGCCACCGCTATGCGCGCCTACCTTTTGTCCTAGACCCACCCCATAACCGCTGCATCACAACCCACAAGGAGTACAACAGCCATGGCCTATTCCGGCCCTTTCCAGCCCGGTGACCGGGTGCAATTGACGGACCCCAAGCGCCGTCACCACACCATCAAGCTCACCCCGGGCGAGAGCATGTTCACCCATAAGGGGCAGATCAAACACGATGACATCATTGGTCTTGATGAGGGCTCGGTAGTCACCACCCCGCAGGGCGGGCAGTATCTCTGCTTCCGTCACCTCCTGGTGGATCACGTGCTTTCTATGCCGCGCGGTGCGGCCGTGATCTATCCCAAGGACTCTGCCCAGATTTTGATCGAGGGTGATATCTTCCCCGGTGCCCGCGTGCTCGAGGCAGGGGCGGGCTCGGGTGCACTCACCATGCAGTTGCTGCGCTTTGTCGGCGATGCCGGCGAGGTGATCTCCTATGAGATCCGCGAGGACCACCTCGAGGTGGCCCAACAGAACGTGAGCGAATACTTCGGCGGCAGCGCCCCGAAGAACTGGTCGCTGCGCCTAGGCGACATGACCACCGTTGGCCCAGAAGATACAAACGGCCCTGTGGACCGCATTATTTTGGACATGCTCGAGCCGTGGGAATGCATCGATAACGTGGCGGACCTGCTTATCCCCGGCGGGGTGTTTATGACCTACGTGGCTACCGTGCCGCAGCTGATGAAGATTATGGAGGCGATCCGGGAGAAGAAATGCTTCACGGAGCCGCGCGCGTGGGAGTCACTGGTGCGGGAATGGAAGGTGGAGGGCCTGGCCACCCGCCCGGAGCATCGAATGAACGCCCACACCGCTTTTTTGGTGTGGACCCGCAAGTTGGCGGATGGAGTGACCCCTCCTCGTCCGCAGCGCCGCGCTCGCAAGTAAGCTATGCCTTAAAGCACTGAACACTGTTAGAGGAGATGCGTCCACTGTGACCACCGATGCTCAGGAGACCACCCTAGAGCTCCGCCAGCTCCAGCGCATCAATCGCGAGCTGGCCGGCAGAAACACCAAGCTCGTGGAGTTGCTGAAATCCTCCCGCGACAAGCTGGCGTTGCTGAATGAGCAGATGGAGTCCATGGCCCAGCCGCCCAGCACCTATGGGCTGGTGCTTGAGACCGCCTATCAGGACTCCTGCGCCGAGGTGTTCACCGGCGGGCGCCGGATGCGGCTGATGGTCAGCCCCGAGGTGCCCGAGAGTGAGCTGGTGCCAGGCGCCCTCGTGCGGTTGGGAGAGAGCTCCGCTGTGGTGGAGGTCTGTGGCAGCCAATCCACCGGGCAGCTCGCGACGGTCTCGGAGATTCTGGATGAATCTCGCATCCTCATCAGCACCTCCACCAGTGAAAACGCGGTAGCCACCCTTGCCCAGCCGCTGCGTGAGACTGGGGCGGTCAAGCCAGGGGATACGGTGCTCTACGATTCCCGCGCGCTCTTGGCTTTGGAGGTGGTGGCGCACACGGAGATCAACCGGCTTGCGCTGGAGGAGATCCCGGATGTCACATACACCGACATTGGCGGCTTGGACGAGCAGATCGAGATGATCCACGACGCCGTGGAGCTTCCCTTTACCCACCCCGAGCTGTACAAGCACTTCGATCTGCACCCGCCGAAGGGTGTGTTGCTCTACGGCCCGCCCGGCTGCGGCAAAACGCTCATCGCTAAGGCGGTGGCGAACTCGTTGTCGGCGCGTATCGGGGAGGTCGGCAGCTCTTATTTCATCAACGTGAAAGGTCCTGAGCTGCTGAACAAGTTCGTCGGCGAGACCGAGCGGATGATTCGCCTGATCTTCGAGCGGGCACGGGAATTAGCCAGCGAGGGACGGCCGGTGATTGTCTTCTTCGACGAGATGGAGTCCATCTTCCGTACCCGCGGCTCGGGGCGCAGTTCCGATATGGAAACCACCGTAGTGCCGCAGCTGCTCGCAGAACTCGACGGTGTGGAATCGGTGGCGAATGTGATCGTCATCGGCGCCACGAACCGCGAGGAGCTCATCGATCCGGCCATTCTCCGCCCAGGTCGGCTGGATGTGAAGATCAAGGTCTCTCGCCCCAATCGAGCCCAAGCCAAGGAGATCTTCAGTCGCTACATCACTACCAGCATCCCGCTGGCAACCGATCGCGAGGAACTCATCGAGCTGGCAACCGAGGAGCTTTTTACCCCGCGCCCCTATGTGGTTCTTACGCTTTCCGACGGTTCCTCGGAAACGCTGTACACCAACGATTTCGTGTCAGGCGCGATGATCGCCAATATCGTCGGCCGCGCGAAGAAGCTGGCGATCAAGGAACATTTGGCGCGGCCCCAAGAGACTGTGTGCGGGGTGTCAGCGGAGCATCTTCGTGAGGCCGTGCGGGTAGAGATGAAAGAAAACGAGGATCTGCCCAACACTTCCAATCCAGATGAGTGGGCACGCATCACTGGCCGGCACGGCGCCCGCGTGGTGGAGGCACAGGTGGTGTTGTCATGATCTACATCGGCACCGAAACCGAGTACGGCATCTCCACTCCCGGCGCGCCACTGCTGAGTCCGATTGTCTCCTCCACCCACGCGGTGGTGGGCTATGCCACCTCCCGCGGCGCCCGGCGCGGCACCCAATGGGACTTCGGGCCGGAAACTCCACTGCGCGATGCTCGAGGCTTTGACCTGCGGCGCTATCACACGGCTCCCACCATCGATCCTCACGCACTCGGGGTGGCCAATCTCGTGCTGGACAATGGCGGCCGCTTCTATGTCGATCACGCTCACCCCGAGGTATCTTCACCAGAGACCGCTGATCCCTGGCAGGCCATGATTCTCGATCAGGCCTCGGATCGGATAGCGCTCGACGCCATCTCAGCGGTGGCCGAGCTCAGCGAAGCGGGGATCAGCGCATTGGAAAAGCACGAGCCTTGCCCGCCGCTGAAGCTGTATAAGAACAACGTAGACGGCAAGGGAGCCTCCTATGGTTCCCATGAGAACTATCTCTACTCGCGCACCGTTGCCTTCGAGGAGCTGGCCGCTGCGCTCGTTCCCTTCTTCGTCTCCCGGCAGGTGGTTATTGGCGCTGGGCGGGTGGGCTTAGGCACCCACGGAGAGACACCGGGTTTTCAGATCAGCCAACGCGCCGATTACATCGAACAAGAAATCTCACTAGAGACCACGCTTAACCGCGGCATCATTAACACTCGGGATGAGTCCCACACTGACGATGAACACTACGGCCGGCTGCATGTGATCATCGGCGATGCCAATCTATCCCACACCTCGTGCCTGCTGAAGCTCGGCATGACGGCGCTGGTGCTGGAGGCCATCGAACGCGGCGAGCGCTTCAGCGATCTGCGCCTCGCCAATGCCGTAGCCGAGGTCAAGGCCGTCTCCCGTGACCTCACGCTGACTCACCGACTTGAGCTCGCTGATGGGCGGCGTCTGACCGCGTTGGAGATTCTCGGCGAATACCGCCGCCGGGCGGCTGCGGCAGCGGGAGAGGGCGTCGATAAGCGCCTGCTCGCAGAGTGGGATGAGGTGGTAGAGATCCTCGCCACCGACCCGCTCGCCGCCGCAGACCGGCTGGATTGGGTGGCCAAATATGCGCTCATGAAGGGCTTTGTTGCACGTGGGGTGAGCTGGGATGATCCCAAGATCGCGCTGATTGATCTGCAATATAGCGACATCGATCCGCGTTCCTCGCTCTATCACGCTCTCGTGCGTAAGAAGCGGATGCGAACCCTGGCTGACGAGGAAACGATTCGCCGCGCAGCCTACGAGCCGCCGCACGATTCTCGCGCCTACACTCGAGGAATGTTTATGCGGCGCTACCCCGATGAGATACTCGGCGCCAACTGGGACCGAGTGGTAGTGGCAGAGGGCGAGACAATGCTGACTGTGCCCTTAGTGGCTGTCGACGGCTACACCCGCACCGACACCGCGGCCGCCTTCGATGCACCCACGGCGGCCGACGCAGCACGAATGATCAACACCAACGAGAAGCTAAGGAGACCGTGACAATGGCGCAAGAGACGATCACCACCCCCGGCGGTGGGCCGGACGAGAACAACGATGACAGCAACTTCGGCCAGCTGCAGATCAACACCGAGGGCACCGACGAACTGCTCGACGAGATCGATGATCTACTCGAAGACAACGCCGAAGAATTCGTGCGCGCCTACGTGCAAAAGGGCGGGCAGTAAGCCAGCACCATGACACTCGGGGATAGCATGCCAGAGACTCAACCCACCGCTGAGAGCGCAGGCGGCGCCGGTTCTGCCGCCTCGCCTGAGGCCGCGGTTGTGCGGCGCATCATGGGAATCGAAACCGAATATGGCGTGAGTTTTCGCTGCGCCCCAGGCCAGCGCTGCCGCGAGATCACGCCCGATGAGGTGGCCCGCCACCTCTACCGGCCGATCCGCGAACGGTTTTCTTCCACCAATATCTTCACCCGCAACGCCGGCCGGCTTTATCTGGACGTGGGGGATCATCCGGAGTACGCCACCGCCGAGTGCGATTCCGTGAAGCAGCTGATCAACTATCACATCGCCGGCGATCGGCTCATGCACCAGCTGGCGGAGCAGGCCACCACCACGCTGGAGGAGATGGGCTATCCCGGCTCGATCTACTTGTTTAAAAACAATGTGGACTCCAGGGGTAACTCCTATGGCGCGCACGAGAACTATCTGGTCTCGCGTGAGACCTCACTGAAGGTTCTCTCGCGCACCTTGTTGCCGTTTTTGATCACCCGCCAGCTCATCTGCGGGGCCGGCATGATCCACAATCCACGGCTGCCGCAGGCTGATCCTTTCCCGCTAGGCTACTGCCTTTCTCAGCGTGCCGACCACGTGTGGGAAGGGGTGTCCTCGGCCACCACCCGCACCCGGCCGATCATCAACACCCGCGACGAGCCGCATGCTGATTCCAAGCGCTACCGGCGCTTGCATGTGATCGTCGGGGACGCCAACATGGCCGAACCCACCATTGCGCTGAAAGTGGGTTCCACGCTGCTCGTGCTTGAGCTGATCGAAGCTGGCATGCCGCTGCCTGTCGTGGAACTGGAGTCCTCGGTGGGATCGATTCGCGAAATCTCCCGAGATCTCACAGGCGCCACAGAGGTGCCACTGCGCAACGGCTCCAGTATGCCTGCGCTGGAGATTCAGCGCATCTACTTCCACGCCGCTCAACGCTGGCTGCAGCAGCGCCCTCAGCCCAGCCCCGAATTGGAGCGCGTGCTCGCGCTGTGGAGAAAGGTGATCGACTGTTTCGATAGCTGCGACTTCACTGCCGTCTCCCGCGATATCGACTGGGTGATCAAACACTCCTTGTTGCAGCGCTATCGCTCACGGCTGGACTGCGGGTGGGATCATCCCCGCCTCGCCCAGATTGATCTGACCTATCACGATATCCACCCCGATCGGGGCCTGGCCGCTGTCCTACAGCGTAAGGGTTTAATCAACCGCTGGAGCACCGACGACGAGATTGATGCCGCTGTGCACCGCGCGCCGTCGACCACCCGCGCCCACCTGCGTGGCCAGTTCCTCGACGCCGCCTACAACCGAGCGGCGCCGGTGGCGGTGGACTGGATGCGGATGAAAGTTTCCCGGCCCGAGCCGAAGCTGGTGGAGCTCGGTGATCCTTTCGCCACCACCGATCAGGGTGTGGAGGAGCTCATCGCCTACATGGAGGAGCATTTTCCCCTGTGTGAAGGCGCCCACTGTTGTCGCCAACACGATAACCTGAGGCTATGACAACCTCCAGCACGCGCACAGCTAGCGACGAGGCCCTCGAGCGGGCCATCAATCTCACCTTCGCGCTGTTAAACGCCCCGGCCCATGGCCGGGGATTGAGCAAGGAGTGGATCCGCACCCACGTGGCCGGATACCAGAACAAAAGCGATGCGGCCTTTGACAAGATGTTTCAACGCGACCGCAAGGTGCTGCTGGCGGTAGGCGTGCCCATTGCCTCCGAGAATGACATCTTCAATACCAAACGCTTCCGCCTAGTGGAGTCCCGTTATTCATTGCCCGAGATGAGCTTCACCCCCGAGGAGGCGAGCGTGCTGGCCCTCGCCGGCGAGCAGGGAATGAGCGGCGAGCTGGCCACCTTTGCCCGATCCGGTTGGACCAAAATCGCCGCCGGCGGCGCCCAGCGCGGTGAACTCAGCCCAGCAGGGGAGTACACCAGCGTTAGTGACCTCTCCTCGTTGAGTACCAGCACCTTCGAGCGGCTGGTGAAGGTCTGCCACCGTAAGCTGTCGATCACCTTCGACTATTACCGGCACGTGGGCGCCGAGCCGCAGCCGCGCCGCATGGACCCCTGGGCGCTCGCCCCAGTCGGCGGCCGCATATATCTCCTCGGCTTCGACCTCGATCGCAACGCCGCCCGGGCCTTCCGTATCAGCCGCATCGATGGCATCGCCACCGCCGGTCCACGCACCCACGAACCTCCCACCGACAGCACCGCCGAGGAGATCATCACCGAGCTGCTGGCGTTTAGCAAAACGCTTATCGACGCCCACCTCGAGGTACGGCAATCTCCCAGTTTCAATTCCGAACTGCTCCGCGCCGCGGAAGAAACCTCCGCTGGGCACTACACCCTCAGCGGGGTGGACCTCACCTGGCTGGTCAATACCGCGGTGGGCGAGGCTCCTGACGTGGTGGTCACCTCCCCGCCAGAGGCAGTGGAGGCCATCGCCGAGAAATTGCGGGGATTTATTGCCGCCCACGAGCTATCCCAGCCCACCGATACGGAAGAAGGAGACTAGCGCCCATGGCCCGTGCCCAAACTGGTGAGAGGGTCAATGACCTCGTGCGCCTTCTTAACCTCATCCCGTATTTCCAAGCACACCCTGATGCCACTATCTCTGAGGCAGCCGCCGATTTGGGGCGTTCACCCAGCGAGATCACCGCTGATCTTCGCCGTCTGTGGTGTTGCGGCACCCCGGGGCTTTTGCCGGATAATCTGGTGGACTTCGACACCGACTTTAAGTCTGTCACCGTCACCAACAGTCAAGGCATGGACAAAGCCCTCAACCTCACCGCCAGCGAAGCTGGGGCGCTGCTGCTGGCCCTCGAGGCGCTGGAATCGCGGGGCTCGGTGGCCGATGTGGACTCCATTACCTCCGCCGCCGCGAAGCTGCGCGCCGCGCTTGGCGCCGCCGGAGAACCAGTGGTGGATGTAGAACAGCAGCTCTCCACAGTGGAACGGGAGTTTTTGGCCGCGGTGCGCGAGGCCGTGGCGGTAGATAAACAGCTCCGCTTCAGCTACGCCGGCGCGCTCGATGCTGAACCCCAAACCCGCACCATCAGCCCCGTGGCGATCTTCGATCACGATGGCCAGTCCTATGTGCGCGGCTGGGACCACGACCGCAACGATGAACGCACCTTCCGTGCCGACCGCGCCCACAGCGCCTCCGTCTTAGACTCGCCACGGCGGGTGCCCGGCACGGTCACCCTCGACGCCGAGGATCCCTTTGATCTGTCCAGCTCCGGTGAGGATGTGCACATTCGACTGCGTGAGGATGCGCTCTGGGTAGCGGAGTACTATCCCGTACACCTCGAGCTGCAGCCCGTCGATGGCTGGTACCCGGCCACAGTTCGGGTGCTGCATCCCCACTGGCTATACGGGTTTGTGGCTTCCTTGGGCGCCAGCGTGCGAATCGACTCCCCAGACTCGCTGCAACATGCCAGCCTCGTGCGCGCCCGCGCCGCCCTCGACGCGTATGATCATGTTCTACACGATCACTCATCACCTACAGCTACTGAGAGGTAAGCATGCCAACTCTAGGCTTCTGGGAAATTGCCTTAGTTGTTCTCGTCATTATCCTGCTCTTCGGCGCAAAGCGTTTGCCCGATGCGGCCCGTTCCTTGGGCCGATCGATGCGCATCTTTAAGTCCGAGGTCAAAGAGATGAGCAACGATGACAATCCGCAGCCCGCACCGCAGGTTCAGCAGCAGCTGCCACAGCAGCCGCAACAAATGCAGCAGCCGCAGCAGCCGGTGCAGCAACCTGTGCAGCAGCCGAATCCCGCTGCCCAGCAGTACCCCACGCAGCAGCAGTACCCGAACCAGCAGGGCTAGTTAACCGCCACCGCGCGCCGGTCCCATTGTTCACGATGGGGCGCGCGGTTGTTCATTGTCTGGGTTGAAGAGGAATTCCATCCGTATGAGCAGCTCCACCCCTGGCTCACCGCAGCGCCCCCACAGCGCTGCCGCCAGCACCAAGCGTCGGCGCCGCAAACCACCAAAATCTCCCGATGGCACGATGTCGCTGGCGGATCATATCCGCGAGCTTCGTCGCCGCGTGATCATTTCACTCATTGCGTTCAGCATCGGCACCGTGGTGGGCTTCATCTGGTTCCAGGTGAGCGTTGGCCCGATTCTTTCCTTGGGCGAGATTCTGCGTGGGCCCTATTGCAGTGTTGATCCGGAGCTGCGCGCGGACTTTACCAATAATGATGAATGTCGCCTGCTGGTGACCTCTCCTTTCGAGATGTTCCTGCTGCGGATGAAAGTCGGCGCCCTGGCAGGCGCCGTGATGGCCTCTCCGGTGTGGCTTTATCAGCTGTGGGCGTTCGTCACACCTGGGTTGAAGAAGAACGAGCGCAAGTGGACGATCACCTTCGTGGCAACGGCCGTGAGCTTGTTCATCATTGGCGCCTGCTTGGCCTATTTCATCGTGGACATCGGGCTTGAGTTTCTCATCACCATGGCCTCTGATGTTGCGGTCGCTGGTCTCAATGCCCATTCTTATTTCCGCTTCCTCTTGGCGCTGTTGTTGATCTTCGGAATCAGCTTCGAGGTGCCCCTCATCCTCATCCTGCTCAACGTGATGGGCGTGGTCTCCTACGACCAGCTCAAGGACAAACGCCGCATTATCATCGTCCTGCTGTTCATCTTCGCGGCGGTAATGACCCCCGGCCAGGATCCTTTCTCCATGGTGGTGCTAGCGCTCAGCTTGTGCCTGCTAGTTGAGGGCGCGTTGCAAGTCACCCGCTTGAACGATAAGCGGCGCTCAAAACAGCGCCCCGAATGGATGGATGTCGATGATGATCACGCCTCGGCGCTCTCCACCGCCCCCGGCGCAGTAGGCGCCCCGCAGCCGATCAGTGATCCCACTCCCACCGCGCACACACGACCCACTCACCCGAGTGGAGAGGTAGCATCCAGCGGTGCACTGCCCAAGCTAGGTGGCGTCGCCCAGCCTGGGCCTGTGCCCCCGGCTGAGCACAATCCGCACACCCCCTCCTCGAGTTATGGCGCCCAGAACTCCTCCTACTTCGATGATGTTCTCTAGCTGCAGCCAGTAGTAGGGGCGCGCGGCTAGTGTCTAGGCCATGCCTTAAAGTGGGGTGCATGGCGCTACAGATTGATCCCTTGTCTCATTTAGCAGTATTCACCTCGGAACTCGGATTTGAACTCGATGATTTCCAAGTAGAAGGCTGCACGGCGGTGGAGGCTGGGCGAGGAGTGCTCGTTTGCGCACCCACTGGCGCCGGTAAAACCATCGTGGGGGAGTTTGCGGTGTCACTCGCGCTGGCACGCGGCACCAAATGCTTTTACACCACCCCAATCAAAGCCTTGAGCAATCAGAAATACCACGACCTCGTGGCTATTCATGGCGAAGAAGAAGTGGGGCTGCTCACCGGGGATGTCTCAATCAATGGCTCGGCAGACATTCTGGTAATGACGACCGAGGTGCTGCGCAACATGCTCTACGCCGAGTCTCCGGCGCTCGACCGGCTGGGCTATGTGGTGATGGATGAAATCCACTTCCTCGCCGATCGTTCCCGAGGCGCGGTGTGGGAGGAGGTGATCCTCAACTTGGCCGAGTGGGTGAGTGTGATCGGGTTGTCTGCCACCGTGTCGAACTCCGAGGAGTTCGGCGAATGGATGCGCACCGTGCGCGGCGATACCGATGTGATCGTGACCGATAGGCGTCCCGTTCCGCTCGATCAATGGATGCTGGTGGGCCGTCGACTCTTTCCTCTCTTCGAAAAAGGAGATGGCGCAGAAGATCCCGAGGTTAACCGAGGATTGGTGGAGAAGATCACCAAGCTGGAAACCCGCGCTGATACTCCTGCGGCTCCGCGTTCCGGCTCCTTTCGTGATCGCGCCAGCTCCCGTGGCGCCCCCGCACGCTCAGCGAGGCGTTCGGGCCAGACCCGCTCCCAGGATGCTTATCGGCCGCTCGCTCGCCCTGAGGTTCTGCGGGTGCTGCAAGATCATGACATGCTGCCTGCGATCACCTTCATTTTCTCCCGTGCAGGCTGCGATGGCGCCCTGCACCAGTGCCTGCGTTCGAAGCTGATTCTCACCGAGGACAGCGAGGCAGAAGAAATCGCAGCAGCGGTGGATGCTGGGGTGGCCGATATCCCCGCCGACGATCTCGAAGTGCTGCAGTTCCGACGCTGGAAGCAGGCCTTAGTGCGAGGCTTCGCCGCCCACCACGCAGGCATGCTGCCGGCCTTTCGCCACATTGTGGAGGATCTCTTCTCTCGGGGGCTTCTCAAGGCGATCTTTGCTACCGAAACCCTCGCCCTAGGCATCAATATGCCGGCACGCACCGTGGTGTTGGAAAAGCTGGTCAAGTTCGACGGAGAAGGCCATGTGGACCTCACTCCAGGCCAATACACCCAGCTCACCGGCCGCGCCGGTCGCCGTGGAATCGATACTGTGGGCAACGCGGTTGTTCTGTGGCAGCCGGCGATGGATCCTCACCAAGTTGCAGGACTTGCATCCACTCGGACGTATCCGCTGAACTCCACCTTCGAGCCCGGCTACAACATGAGCGTCAATCTGGTGGCCACTCAAGGCTACGAGGCGGCACTGACGCTCATCGAGCAATCCTTCGCCCAGTTTCAAGCCGATGGCACGGTGGTGGAGGAGGTGCGCAATCTCCAACGGGCCGAAAAACGCCTCGAGGAGGCGTACGCCGTGCTCGAGCAAGCCCTCGAAGGGGTTGAACTTGATACCCCATTAGAGGAGGCGGCCCGCCAGCTCAGCGATTATGCTGCACTGCGGCGGCGGCTGAGCGAGGAAGAAAAGCAGGCCAAGCGTAGCGCGCTGCTCGATCGCTTTAACGAAGCGGAAACCACTCTGCGCCGGCTTGAGGTGGGCGAGGTCATCGCCGTACCGGGCCAGAAAAAGCCTCTGTTGGCGGTCGTGATTGAAAAAGCTCGCTTTGCCAATAACCCAGCTCCGCTGGTGCTGCTTGAAAGCGGGTGGCTCGGGCGTATCGACGCCGAGGCGGTAGGCATGGCACCTGAACGTCTTGGATCCATGCGCCTGCCACGGTCGGTTGTGCACGGCAAGGCCTCTAAGAAACAGCGCAGCCAGCTAGCGGGGCAGCTCCGCCACGGTGGCTTCGCCCGCCCCAAGCGCATGCGGGTGCGCAGCCGGCCGAACAAAAAGGTCAATGCTCTCAGAGCGGAGCTTACGGAGCACCCAGCCCACCGTTATCCAGAGCGTGAGCACCTGGTGTCCATCGCCATGGAGGCAGCCAAGGCGCAGCGTAGCGTCGATAAGCTACGCACGCGCATCGATACCGCCACGGATAGCTTGGGCAAGAAGTTCGACCGGATACTCGGTCTACTCACGGAGCTGGACTATATGGAGCTCGCTGAGGGCAGTCAGGAGCCCGTGGTGGCTGAAGAGGGTGAGAAGCTCGCCCAGATTCATAGCGAATCCGATCTGCTGGTAGCGCAGTGTCTGCGGCGCGGGATTTGGGATGGGCTCGATCCTGCGGAATTGGCGGGCGCGGCGAGCTGCGCCAGTTTCGACAACCGCAAGCCCAGTCAGGGCACGCCTCAAGCACCCACCGATGAGCTGGCCGCAGCTATCGACGGCACTGTGCGGGTGTGGGATGAGCTGATTGTGGATGAACGACGCCACCAGCTGGATCAGACCGCGATGCCGGATGCTTCCTTCGCGCTGGCGATCCACCAGTGGACTGCGGGCGCCCCGCTGGATTATTGCCTCGCTGCCGCCCAGGAATGTGGAGCCGAACTCACCCCCGGAGACTTCGTACGCCAAGTGCGCCAGGTAGCGGATCTGCTCGAGCAGGTGCGCACAACCGGCTACAACGATGACACCAAGCGGGCAGCACGGCAGGCCATCGATGCGATGCGCCGCGGCGTGGTAGCAGTGGGTGCCTAAACCACCCACAGCCTAGAGCAGCCTAAAGTTGGGAAGGTCCCCACACCGCGGCAGAAGTGGATAGGCACGAAAACACTAAGGAAGGTGAATGCTCATAGTGAGTATTGATTATTCGGCACGTATTCAACGCGCCCAGCGACTCTTGGCCGATAGTGGGTTCGCCGGGCTGGTGGCCAGCCCGGGACGGGAGTTTCGTTTCTTCACCGCTAAGGCCCTCGACACCCATGAACGGCTGAGCGCGTTGGTCATTCCCGCGCACGGAGATCCGGTGCTCGTGATCCCTGAGGTGGATGCGCACGAGGCTCCCAGTTTTCTGCCCGTTCGTGGCTGGCTGGATGGGCAGGATCCCTACGAGATGGTCAAACAGGCCCTTTCTGCTGCCGATCCTCGGGCACCGCTCGCGCTCAGCGAGCAGATGCCGCTGTCTCATGCAGCGCACTTTATGGACCGTGAGATCCACGGCGTCGATAGCGTCTTGCCCGAGCTCAGCGTGGTTAAAGACGCCGCCGAGATCGCATGGCTCGCCGAGGCCGCCGGCGCGATTGACGCGGTGCACGCCCAGGTGCCGGCGCTGCTACAGGAAGGGGTGAGCGAACGTGCTATCGCCGATCAGCTGCATAAGCTCATCCTTGACGCCGGCCACAGCAGCGTGGACTTCGTTATCGTGGGCTCGGGGCCCAACGGGGCGAATCCGCACCATAGCTTCTCCGAGCGCACTCTTCGCGCTGGCGACATCGTGGTAGTAGACATCGGCGGCACGATGCCCAGCGGCTATCACTCCGACTGCACCCGCACCTATGCAGTGGGCCAGATCGAGCCCGAGGTGGCCGAGATGTATGCGGTGCTCGAACAAGCCCAACGCGCCGCCGTTGCCGCCATCACCCCGGGGGTCACCGCCGCCGAGATCGATGCCGCCGCTAGGGAGATCATTGAGGCCGCCGGATACGGGGATGCGTTCTTCCACCGCACCGGCCACGGCATTGGGCTCGAGGTGCACGAGCAGCCCTTCATCATCGCCGGCAACGATCTTCCCGTGCGCCCTGGCATGTGCTTTTCCGTGGAGCCGGGTATTTATCTGCGCGGTCGCTTTGGCGCGCGTATCGAGGACATCGTGGCAGTCGATGACGATGGCGTGCGGGTGCTCAACACCCGCCCGAGGAGTCTCTACCCAGATAGCTCCGGCGCGCACCCAGAGGATCACTAATGTCTTCTCCGATTTTGCTGCTTGGCGGCACCTCCGATATTGGCGGGGAGATCGCGCTTCGGCTCTGCCCCGGCCGGCCGGTGATTCTGGCGGGTCGTTCGCCGGAGACGATGGAGCCGGTGGCCGAGAAGCTGCGCGCCCACGGTGCTGAGAGCGTCAGCATTATTGCCTTCGACGCGACAGATGGTGACTCTCACCGCCGGGTCGTCGAGCAGGCTGGGGGAGCGGCGATCACCGACGCGATCGTGGCTTTCGGTATCCTCGGCGATCAACACCGCGCCGAGCGGGATGAACAGCACGCCGCCGAGATCGCCCACATCGACTATGTGGCACAGGTATCCATGCTCACCGTGCTGGCCGATGTGATGCGCTCTGGCACAATCTATGCGTTTTCCTCCATTGCCGGCTGGCGGGCGCGGCGAGCCAACTATGTATATGGCTCCACCAAAGCGGGGTTAGATGCATTTTGTCAGGGACTCACCGACCGTCTTCATGGCACGGACGTGCACCTGCTCACAGCCCGCCCAGGTTTCGTGATCGGGTCAATGACCACGGGCATGACTCCAGCGCCGCTGTCATCTGCCCCGGCGCAGGTGGCCGAAGCGGTGCTTGCCGCCCGCGGGCGCAGTGCCACGGTGTGGATTCCTGCTCGGCTGCGGGTGTTGGCGTGGATCATGTCGTGCGTTCCCCGCCCGGTGTGGCGGCGGATGCCGCGTTAAGAAAGGCGTTGAGCTCATAGTGATCATTGATGTCATCGGTATTGGCGCGGAAGGGCTCAGCTCCCTGAGTCCAGCGGCGCGTTCTGCTCTCAGCACCGCCGAGGTGGTGCTGGGCTCGCCCAGGCAGCTTGCCCTCGTCGACGCCCCCACAACCCGGCCATGGCCTTCACCTCTAGTGCCCGCGCTGCCAGGCATAATCGCCGAGCTTTCTGGGAAGCGGGTGGCCGTGCTAGCTAGCGGCGATCCGCTCTTTCACGGTATTGCCAGCACCTTGCGCCGCGAGGTGCCCGAGGCGCAGCTGAGGATCTACCCAGCTGTGTCTTCATTCGCCTTGGCCTGTGCGCGACTCGGCTGGGCGCACCAAGAGACTGACCATACCTCGCTGGTCACCGGGGAGGTCGATGCCATCGGGGTGCTGGTAGATCAGGCCCGGCCTTTCCTTGTGCTTGGCCGCAATCGCTCATCCGCAGCGCAGGTCTGCGACTATCTTGATGCCCGCGGGCTGGGGGAGGCTACCGTGACGGTTCTTGCTGATCTCGGCTCGGACGCTGAGTGCATCACCACCGGCACCGCCGCCCAGCCTCCAGCGCTGAATAGCGATCTTGCCGTGATCGCGGTGGAGCCGCCGGCGCGCGCTGGCCGCTCTCTGGCCCCAGGGCTGAGCGACCACCACTATGAGAACGATGGGCAGCTCACCAAGCAGGACATTCGAGCCCTCACGGTGTGTGCTCTCGCACCCGTTCCCGGCGAGCTGCTGTGGGATATCGGTGGCGGTTCCGGTTCAATTAGCATCGAGTGGCTCCGGCTGGATCCCCGCAATCGCGCCCGCGTTTTCGAAAGCCATCCCGAGCGTGTACAGCGCATTGCCGCTAATGCCCGGGCGCTCGGCGTGCCCCAGCTTAAGATCAGCGGCGCGGCCCCTGAGGCTCTGCTGCGTAGTGACTCTCCCGACTGCATCTTCATCGGCGGTGGACTCACCCACGAGGGAGTGTGGGAGGCGGCTTGGGAGGCGCTGCGCCCGGGAGGTCGGCTGGTGGCTAACGCTGTGACTGCGGAGAGCGTCGAGAAGCTGTGGCAGTTGAAACAACGCTACGGCGGATGTTTGCGGCGTATCGCAATTGAAAACGAAACCACCATCGGTTCCTTTACCGCCTACAAGCCGGCCTATCCTGTATGGCAGTGGCGCATCCACAAATAGAAAGAACGAGCCCATGACTGTCTACTTCATTGGTGCCGGCCCCGGTGCCGCCGATCTTCTCACGCTCAGGGCCGACGCCCTGATCCGACGCTGCCCCGTGTGCCTCTACGCCGGCAGCATCGTGCCTGAGGAGGTGCTCGAGCACACCCCAGAGGGCGCGGAAGTGATCAACACTGCGCGCATGCCACTCGATAGCATCATGGAGGTAATCGAGCGCGCCCACAACGAAGGTAAGGATGTGGCTCGGCTGCAATCCGGGGACCCCAGCGTGTACTCGGCGCTCGCGGAGCAAGCCCGCCGCTTGAGTGATCGTGGCATCGACTACGAGATCGTGCCCGGCGTTCCCTCCTTTGCCGCCGCAGCTGCAAGCCTAGGCCATGAGCTCACGGTGCCCACCGTGGGCCAGTCCGTGGTGCTCACCCGCATCAATGGCCGCGCTAGCCAGATGCCCGAGGGCGAGCAGTTGGAGAATTTCGCTCGCACCGGCACGACGCTGTGTATTCACTTGGCCGCGCACGCAATCGATGAGGTCGTGGACACTCTCACGCCCTACTACGGTGACTGCCCCGTGGCCGTGGTGGCCTATGCCTCCCGCCCCGAGGAGCAGATTGTGCGCGGTCGCTTATCGACGATCGCCTCCGCCATCCATGACGCAGGAATTACCCGCACTGCCATGATTATCGTCGGTGAGGTCCTTGCTGCGGAGCAATTTCCTGACTCCTTCTTGTACTCCGATGACCGTCCCCGCGATGAGCACGGAAGGACCATTCCATGCGTGCACTGATTCTCGGCGGCACCTCTGAGGCCCGCGACCTAGCCAAGCGCATGTTCGCAGAAAACTGGGAGGTCACAACCTCCCTTGCAGGCCGCGTGGCTAACCCTACGCTGCCGGTGGGCATGGTGCGCATCGGTGGTTTCGGCGGCCCGGCGGGGCTAGCCCAGTGGATCGTGAGCAACGACATCGATGTCCTCATCGATGCCACCCACCCCTTTGCCGAGCGCATCAGCGAATCCGCGGCAGAGGCGAGCCGTGCCACTGGCTGCCCTCTCATTGCTCTGCACCGGCCCGGCTGGACTCCCCAGCCACGGGATCGCTGGCACTCCGTCGCCAGCGTCGACGAAGCCGCCAGCCTCGTCGCCCGCGACTACTCGCACATCCTGCTCACCATTGGGCGCCAAAAACTGGCCCCCTTTGCCAGCGACGCCCATAACCTCTACGTAATCCGCTGCGTAGACCCGCCTGAGGTGCAACTACCACCACGGCACCGGGTGCTTCTTGACCGCGGCCCCTTCGACATCGCCGGCGAGAAAAAGCTCATGATCGGCAACCAGATCGACGCGGTAGTGACCAAGAACTCCGGAGGCTCCTACACTCGCGCCAAGCTTGATGCCGCCCGCGAACTCGGCATCGACGTGGTGATGATCGAACGACCACCCCTACCCGGCGGATCTACCGTGATCGTGGTGGATAACGCCTCCGATGCCATGCGCGAAGCCAGGTTGGTCTAGTACATCACCCTTGCCAGTTCGGTAGCACTGTCGATGCACCGGCTGCAGGAGTCGGGTAACTCTGCCTCCGCCACCGCCTGATATCGATGCAGCACCCCAGCCACAGCTCCTCTCATCCCACACCGCATGCCAGGGCGGGAGAGAGGGGCTTTTCTCTGCATATACTTCGCCAAGCCACCCCCGAATCGGGCTAGGGGAACCTGTGTCTACCCCGGCTACGTCTAACCCTTGTGAGCCCATGCTTAGACCTCCGCCAAGCCATGGCGGCTGGATATTAGGCGTGAGTTCGTAACCACACTGTATTCCAGCACTGTGGACGAGTAATCACAGCCGGCTACCCAGACTAAGGGGGAATGAAGCATCCATGATTCATGGTGCTACTACGCAGCAGAGTTATGCGGCGGCCACGCGCCGTCATCATGGCGACACTGCAAGTCTGAAGACGGCTGTGACCTCGATGGTTGCTGCCACCAACCACGGTGCCCGCTTGGGATTGTCCTTCCTGTTCGCCATCTTTGGCACTAGACAGGTCACGTTCCAAGCACGCGAACGCCATTGCATACCCGCAACCGCCCACCATGTGGACGGAAAGCGCATCGTGGCGTCGCAACCTCAGGGCAGCACTGGCTGCGCGCCCACGCACAGGGGTCGCTTGGGCCGACGCGCCATGTCGCCTCACACCCACAGCATGGGGGCTGCGACAACGTGGCGAAGGGGCGAAGAGACGACCTCGGGGGATGTTGTCTCGTCCGCCGCTTCGCCACCCCTCACGGCGGTAAACCTAGTGAGTTGCACTGCAAAACTATATGGACTGATTAACTCTTAGTGCCAAGGACACACCCACTGGGAGGAGACCCATGAAGACTTATCGACGCCACCCTTCACGCCCCCATCACGCCGGGGTCGCGGCAGTGGCCTGCGCCTGTCTCATCGTCACCGGCTGCACCAACAAGGCAGGAGACCTGGACGACACAGACCAATCACACCAAGCGAACGCCGAGACATCGACCGAGGGCGGGGGAGAGGCCTCGCAATTACCGGAGTGGTTCGAAGCAACACCCGAGAAGTTTGATCACGAGGCGGCTGATTTTTCACTTGGGTCGCCTTGCGATCAACTTTCTTCCGAGCAGCTGGAGGAACTTGATCTCGTACCTGGTCGGCATATTCCACAGGGGCTATTCGAAGACATGGAACCTTGCTCCTACTACGACTCCTCGGATACTTCAGGTATCTACTTGGTCTCCCAAGACAGACATTCGCTGGAGGAGTTAGCCGCTCGTGTCACCCTTATCTCAAAAGAGAACTCATCTTTTGATCCTAAGGTTCATACATTTAGCTTGGGGGACGAAGTTTTCGCGGAATGTGGAGCTGGATCTTATACCGATAAAGGAAGACTATCAGTCGTGTATTCCAGCTCGTTGCCCGTGGCGCGCAACTATGAAGCTTGCGAAAAAGCCTTTAACAAATTGTTACAAATATCCCACAAACTTAAAGGAGAATGATATGCAAATCTGTAGTGACAACTTAGGAATCAATGGCGATCGACTCCGGCGTTGTTTCATGAGACTGATCGAGCTTAAATCAGTAAGTGCTTTGCAGGTATTAAGTGGAACATTCTCCGCTGTCTCTGGGCTCGACCAACTTGGCCTTGGACATTCAATGGTTCTACACTCCGCGCCTGGTTCGGCAGTCCAAGTCGGTTCTCTGTTTGCGGAACACATTAAGTGGCTAGGTGACGCCACGCACGCGACGAATGGCGAGTTCCAATTCCAAGATGCGGCAATGCGTGAGAGTCTCTACGGCACAGCTTCGAAGGAAGTACTGGGAACCTTCCCACCGAAGCCCACCACCATCTACACTGATTTCCCCTTTGCACCACCAGTAGTCAACCCAGCTACCACCCTCCAAGCACTCCAAGCCGCATTCGGCTCGACCCGTCTCAACGAGGTACACGCTGCGGCCGAGCGGTGGCGCTGGATCTCGACAGAATCTGCTGCTTTGGCTGATGATCTCCACCAAATCGCCAGTGACATCGCCGCCACCAACGAAGGCGAAGCAATCGACGCCTCCACAAGAACCATCCGCGACGCCGCCCAACAGGCCCAGCATTTCTCCACCAACGCGCAAGCCATGGCCCTCACTGTCGGCAACCTCCATACGATCCACAGCTACGGCAACAACCTCGTCAACCAAGCCATAGGCCGCACCTCCACCATCCCCGACCCAGCGATCAAGGCCCAAGCAGAAGACGCCTTTGTCAAAACCTTCACCACCACACTCTTCCCACCCTCACTCACCATGGGGGTCCCCATCCTCCGAAATCTCATGGCCACCCCACCACAAGGCGGCTACACCCACCTCATTCCCACCGGAATGAACCACGCCATCACCGCCGCCGGCCCCAACCTGCCTAAGACTCTCCGCATCCTCGACACCATCACGCACAACACCAACAGCACCCAACCAGGCGCTACCAACCGCGCACACGCCGCGCTCAACGAGCTCTCCTCCATCGCCCCACCCACCACTGAGACCGCGAGCACCGCGACACCGACCACCGCCGGAGCATCACAGCTCCACCAACCACTACAGGCCGCATCGCTGCACACAAGCCAACTACCTGGTGCTGTGGGCACGGCGCAGCCGCCACGCTCTGTCGTCAGCCCACTGTCCTCACCTGCTGTGTTGTCTGCCTCCTCGGGCTCGGGTGCTTCCCGCTCGGCTGCTGGCAGTGTTCAGCCGCTGGGGGCACTACCGCACTCGGGTATCTCGCACCGGCATGCAGCGGCGGGCGGTCCTCGTCATAGCGCACTGTCTGCACCGCACACATCGGTGAAGTCGGGGAGTGGGTCCACTCCCGCGCCGATGGCCCAGCGAAGCCGGGGTCTACTCGCCCCGGGCGCGCCGGCAGCTCCTCATCAATCACCGGTTGCTAGCTCCACGCCACGGGGTGTGTCCTCACCTTCAACCACGGTGCTCGGAAACACTGCCACCAACTCAAAACCCACCGCAGCGCGCACGCCCGGAGCCGGTGGTTTTGCACCCACCCATAACCGCAGCGCGAAACCGAAGGGCAAAGGCCCCATTGTCTCCGTGCTCGCACCCGAAGAAAAAGACGCGAACAAACGCGCCCTCATCGGCAAACAGACTCCCCGCATTGCCGGTCCCATCGGTACTTGGGCACGTCACGCCTCTGGGAAAAGCACCAGCACGAGCACCAAACATAACCAACACTAAAGCCTCGCAGCACACCGCAGCCGGCTGCGCTTTCCCAAAGACTTTTTCAGGAGAGGCGCAGCCGGCTGCAGTCGTTGTTGTTGGCTTCGCTAAAATAGGTTCAACGGGTCAGTGGTGTTGTAGCGACGAGAGGTAAACACCCTGGTGCTGTTATCGGGGCCCCCGCGGTAGACGGTGGTAGTGGAGGCGCCGATGATCACCATGGTGCGCATATCAACCATCTCAGGGTCGAAGTCGCCCAAGGTGGTTATGTGCACTCGCTCCTGTTCAGAGCCCACGGCACGGGCAACGATCACCGCCACCTCGGGGGACTGGTATTCGCCGACGATCTCGGCAAGTTTTGCCACCTGTTCGCGGCGTGTTTTCGATGCCGGGTTATACACAGCGAACGCCATGTCGGCGGAAGCGAGTGCCCTGATGCGTGTCTCGATAACCTCCCATGGTTTAAGACGGTCGGACAGCGAGATCATGCCGAAATCGTGGCCCAAAGGTGCGCCGACACGCGAGGCCACCGCTTGGGCGGCGGTCATGCCAGGCACCACCCGCACGGGCACCTCAGCCCACTGTGGATCTTGGGCCACATCGAGGACGGCGGATGCCATGGCGAAAACCCCCGGATCGCCCGAGCTCACTACGGCTACGCGCTTGCCTTCCTTCGCCAGGTCGAGGGCCATGGCGGCACGCTCGGCCTCTACTTTGTTGTCGGAGAGGTGCTGGCGTTGCCCAGCCCTCTGCGGTACGCGTCGTACGTACGTGGAATAGCCCACAACGTCTGTGGCGCGGGCGAGTTCCCACGCGGTTTCCGGGGTGGTCCATGCTGAATCCCCAGGACCTAGGCCCAGCACAACCACTTCGCCGTGGGAAGGCTGCTGATTATCAAGCACAAAGCCTTGACGCCGGCTGGGAACAACCACGCAGGAGAAGTAGGGGATACTATCCGCGTCGGCCTCAAGAACTGGGACGATGCGCTGGCCGTCCATACTCGCCCGAGAGACCACATAGGAGTCCGCGGCGCGGCCGGTCGCTTCGAGCGCCTCGCGCACCGCAGTGAAGGTTCGTCCCAGTTTCATAATCACGGCTGTATCAGCGGCGCTGAGCGCGCGTTTGAGTTTTTCCACACCGACGGTGGCGGGAAGCACGGTGAGGATGTCCTCGGCTTCGGCTAGGGGCATGCCCAAGGCATCGGCGGAGGCCGTGATCGAGGGGATGCCAGGAATAATCTCAGCGTCGTACTCGCTCGCTAGTAAGCGGTGTAGATGCTGGTAGGAAGAGTAGAGCATGGGATCGCCGAGGCTGAGCACTACGACAGTTTTACCCGCAGCTAGGTGGTTGCCGAGCCGCTCGGCGGCCTCAGTGTAGAACTCGGCCATCGCCCCAGCGTAGCCACCGGGGTGGTCGGTAATCCCCGTGGTCACTGGGTAGGCGAGCAATTCCTCCTCGCAGTCTGCGGGAAGATACTCGGCGGCGATAGTGCGCGCTGTGGAGCTGCGCTTCGGCCCAGCGTGATAGGCCACCACGTCAGCCCGCTGTAACGCAGCCACCGCTTTTAGGGTGAGAAGCTCGGGGTCACCGGGGCCTACTCCGATGCCAATGAGTTGTCCTTGAGCCACGGTTAGATGATCTCCTTCTCGGTGGCGAGGGCATTGATCGCGGCACACGTAATAGCGGAGCCGCCGCGGCGGCCGTGCACAGTGAGGAACTGGATGCCCAGATCCTCGGCGGACTCGGCGAGGGCTTGCTTGGATTCGGCGGCGCCAACGAACCCAACGGGGATACCCAACACTGCTGCTGGCCGCGGGCGTGTCGGGTCCTCCTCTAGCCAGTTGAGCAGATGAAACAGGGCGGTTGGTGCGTTGCCGATGGCCACCACGGCGTCGTGCAGGATGGGCTCCCAGCGTTCCACTGCTGCGGCTGAGCGGGTGGTGCCGAGGCTGCGTGCGAGCTCCACGGTCTCTTCGTCGCGAAGCATGCACACCACATCGTTGTCTGCGGGCAGACGCTTGCGGGTGATGCCAGAGCGGACCATGTTGACGTCGGTGATGATCGGTGCGCCGCTGCGTAGCGCAGAGCGAACTGCGGGAACAAGAGCGGCGGAGAACTCGATGTCCTCGGCGAGGTCGGTAGCCCCGGCGGCATGGATCATGCGCACAGCCACCTGGGATTGCTCATCGTCGAAGAAGCGGGAGAGATCGGATTCCTCGCGGATCATGGCGAAGGATTGACGGTAGATCTCGTTGCCGTCGGTTTCGTAGGTGTACACCTGTCAGGTTGTCCTCTCAGGGGTTTAGAACGTGCGCGCGGTCGCAGGGGTGCCGCTGGCTACGGAGACCTCGTAGTCGCCATCGCCTTCGGCGAGGTAGTCCCAGTAGTTGTGCAGCGGATGTCCGCATCGGCGTTCGCAGCCGGAAAAGTGCACCGCATCGGCGGTCGTGGGATCGGGAAGAGCGTGGGTGCGGATCGCGCTGAGGGCATCGCCGCGCACATCGCTGCGGGACTTGGTGCAGCCCGGCAGTCCAGTGCAGGCGGTCACCCGCAGCCAAGGAGAGCGACGATCAAAGACGAGCCCCTGCGGGGCAAGCACCTTGGCCACTGCCTCGGCCTCGTCCTCGTGCAGTTCACACACCACCACTCCAGCCCACGGGGTGATGCGCACGGGTTTGTCGGTGGCGGCGAGCATGCGCGCCACACGCGCGCTGAGCACTCCGAAAGGCAGTGAGGCGCCGAGATCCACCAGCCCGTCGCTGCGCTCGAGCCAACCTATGGGGGCCTCATCTGCTTTGGCCCGCTGAGCCACCTCAAGCGTGGTGCTGGTGCGACTCACCTCGGGCAGGGTTTCTAGGTGGCGCAGGAGCTCGTCGCGAAGCTCGGGGTTTTCTTGGACTCGCCAGTGGTCACCGCGGATACGCTGCCACTGCTCGGCAGCGGCGACGAGGATCTGGGGGGTGGCGTCGATAAGCGCAGACAAAACGGTGGGCACCCCGCCGAGAACGACAATTGCCTCGGTTTCGCTGTGGATCTGAATGCCGAAGTCGGGATGGTTGGCAGTGATGGCGCCGTCGCCGGCGTCGAGGCCAAAGAGCGTGCGGCCGGATAGGCCGGTGACTTCTGTGCTGGCGAGCAGACCCTCGTCGAGGCGGGCAACGAGCTGATCGAGTGCGGGGGCGAGGGGAGAGGCGATGATGTTGCGGATCTTGTCGTGGGCGCTGCTCGGTACCAGCCCGAGCTCGCACACGGCGGAGGAAAAGGCCTCACGCTCGCTAATGCCGCGGATCTGCACATTGCCTCGGGTGGTGACGTGAATATCGCCATCGCCGTGCTCCTCAGCGAGCTGTGCAAGAGCTGCAAGATGCGCGGAGCTGGCCCGCCCGCCGGCGATGCGAATGCGGCCGATGAAACCATCGGCGGCTTGGTGCATCGTGAGCGCGCCTGGGCAGCCGTCACCGCGCTGCCGATTGCCCAGCCCGAGCGTGTCGGACACGGATGGGACGTAATCGAACTTCTCCATAGGTTTAAAGATAGTCCCGTGCCGATCCTAGAGCCCATGCCAGGCCCGGCGCGGCCTCCATCGGTTCTTCTGGGGCGGTGCCAAACACGGCGAGTTTCACCCACGAGCCGGGAAAGAGCAGCTGTTCGTGGTCTTCTCGGGCGAGGCAGTAGGTGAAGGTGATTTCGCCCGGAATTTTCGGTGGGGCCCACACGATCGCCCACTCCCACTCGCCTGTGGCGACGAGCGCATGGCCGAGCAGCATCGCCACATATTCGGCTTCCTCAGGCACGGGCATGCCCACAGCGCCGAGTACCCGGTGGGGGTAGTCAGTGTCTAGCCCGTAGGCGCGGAGCAGGATGGCGTCGAGTGCGTGCAGGTTGTGATCGTCAAAGTCTTGGCCCCAAGCCTGAAACATCTCCGCGGCGGTGCGAGCATAGGAATCGAGGGTGTCACCGAAAAGCTCTCGTCCGAGGGCGATGTTCTGGTCAAATTCAGCCATGGGTTTATCCTAACTGGCATGAAGCCTCCTCCTCCTCAATCCTCGGCCGGAACTGCCTCGGCCGCCCGTGCGGGCCGTCATCCCAGTGCTGGTCGGGGAGTGGCTGCGCAGCTGCGGGTGGTGGCCGGGGTTCTTGCTCATGGTCTGAGGCGCCGGTCCTCGCCGCCGGAGGTGCAGGTGCGCACGCAGCCGCATCCTTCACGCCGCGGGGTGCTGATTGAGTCCCGCCGCACCTCCACGGTGGGGGTGGGTGGACGTATGATCCCGGCGCGCAGTTGGCGTTTTAGCTACACCACTGATGATTCAACGGGCCGCGTCATCCCTGCCACCGGGCTCTATATTCGGCCGCTGCGCCCGTGGACGGGGCCGAGTCCGCGCCCCGTGGTGGCCTTTGCCCCCTCCACCCAAGGAATGGGAGCCTCCTCTGATCCTTCGCGGTCTGCGCCGGTGGGGTGGGCGATTCAGCGTAGCGGCCGACGTATCGAGGACGTGGTTTTTGCCTATGAGCTGCCGGTGATTAATCACTTCGTTTCCCGCGGCTTCGGCGTAGTCGTGATCGACTATCCCCGCGATCCCCGCACCGGCATTCAGCTCTACGCCAACAACATCGCCTGTGCACGGGCGCTTATCGACGCCATCCGCGCGTGCAGCAGCCAGTTCTTTCCGGCGACCGCCCCGGTGGGCTGGTGGGGCTTTTCCCAGGGCGGGGGAGCCGTGGGCAAGGCCTGCGAGCTCGCCGATGAAGCCGAGCCGAAGCCCCGCGCGGCAGTGGTGGGCGCGCCTCCCTCGGATTTAGTTGAGGTGCTGCGCTATGTGGATCACCACACCCTCACCGGCATTGTTTCCTTTGCGGTGCTGGGGTTTTATACCTCCCATCCCGAGACTGTACGGGCGGCGCTGGGCAAGGTGAGCGATCACGGTCTCGAGCAGATCCGGGCCACGGCGCTGTTATCTGCGTTCGGGGCGGCGTTGCGCGGCGGTTGGCGAGGGAGCAAACATTGGACCACCAATGGGCAGCGGCTAAGCGCCACCTTGGAGGAATCCGAGGCGCTCCGAGCCGAGCTGGATCGGCATCGCCTCGGCACCGAACCACTGCGCGTTCCCACCCTGTTGTGGGGCAATCGCTTCGACGATGTGATTCCTTTTCCTCAGGTGGACGCAGTAGCGCAGGGCTGGGCAAGGCTCAGTGCGGAGTTTCTGCACTACAAGGTGTACGCCTTTCTGCCCACCATGTTTCACTTCACTGTCGGGCACTTCGGCACTTATGCGCTCACGATGCGTCGTCACGCTCGCTGGCTGAGCAGCCATCTGCTGAACGATGCGGGGAGCTGAAGAAAAGCCGGTGCGCGGAGGCCACTAGTGGCCTTGAGCCACATCACATATGTGTAGGGTTAGGTCACAGTCAGTGTCTTGGGAAACCGGTGCAATTCCGGTTGCGGTCGCGCCACTGTGATAGCCAGACCTCAAGGCAGCTGTCGATGTTGTATCACCATTGTTCGCGTGGGCGCGCACACCCCACACACGATGAAAGCGAGTCATCTGCTCCATGATTCTGTTGCTCTCCACCTCTGATACGGACTTGCTCTCCGCCAAGGCCGCCAATGCCGAGGACAACGTTCACTACCGCTACGCCAATCCCACCGGGTTGAGCTCCGAACGGATCGACGAGCTGATCGGCGACGCCGAGATTATCGTCGCCCGCCTCCTCGGTGGCTATCGCTGGTGGGAAGACCTCATCACTACCGTGCTCGCCCACAATAAGCCCACCGTGTTCGTCTCCGGCGAGCTGGCCGTGGACGCTGAGCTCACTCGCACCTCCACCACCCCTGCTGGTGTGACCACCGAGGCCCACACCTACCTGGCGGAGGGCGGGGCGACAAACCTCGTGCAGCTGCACCACTTCCTCTCGGATACGGTGCTGCTCACTGGCTTTGGTTTTCAGCCACCGGAGCGCATGCCCATGTGGGGCCACCTTGATCATTCGCTCACCGAGCAGCGCACCGGCAATGCCCCGCGCATTGGCATCATCTACTACCGCGCCCAGCATTTGGCCGGTAATACCGATTACATCGCTGAGCTTGCCCGCGCGATTCAGGCGGCTGGGGCAGTGCCCGTGCCGCTGTTTGCTGCCTCCTTGCGCCAGGCCTCCGAAGAACTGCTTGATGAGCTCTCCACCATGGACGCGATCATCACCACCGTGCTCGCCGCTGGCGGTAAGTCCCCGGCTGGGGCACAGGCCGGCGGCGATGACGACGCCTGGGATGTTAAAGCACTCGCCGCCTTGGATGTGCCCATTATCCAGGGCATTGCCACCACCTCGCCGCGGAGTCAGTGGGTGGACAATGAGGACGGCCTCACCCCACTCGATGTGACCAACTCGGTGGCAGTGCCCGAGTTTGACGGCCGTATTATCACCGTGCCCTTTTCTTTCAAGGAATACGATGACGACGGCCTGATCTCTTATGTGGCCGATAAGGAGCGCTGCGCCCGACTGGCGTCGATCAGCGTTAACCACGCCAAGCTGCGCTTTATCCCCAATGAGCAGAAGAAGATTGTGCTCATGCTCTCGGCATATCCCACCAAGCACGCCCGTATCGGTAATGCCGTGGGACTTGACACCCCAGCCTCCACGCTACGGGTGCTGCACGCGCTCGACGAGGCCGGCTATAACCTCGGCGACACCTCCCAGATCCCCGGTTTTGACGACGGCAACTCGGATGCGCTCATGCACGCCGTGATCGACGCCGGCGGACACGACCCCGAGTGGCTCACCGAGGAGGTGCTGCGCACCAACCCGCTGAAGCTGTCGAAGGACGATTACTGTGCCTTCTTCTCCACGCTTCCTAGCTCCATGCAAGAGGAAATGATTGAGCACTGGGGCCAGGCCCCAGGCGAGCACTACGTCAATCCCGAGACTGGGGAGCTGTATATCGCCGGTTTGCAATTTGGCAACGTGATGCTCATGGTGCAGCCGCCGCGGGGCTTCGGTGAAAACCCAGTGGGTATCTACCATGACCCCGACCTGCCCGCGAACCATCATTACCTCGGCGTGTACTACTGGCTGCGCGAGATCTTCGGCGCCCACGCGATCGTGCACATGGGCAAGCACGGCAACATGGAGTGGCTTCCCGGCAAGACCGTGGGCCTGTCCAATGAGTGTTACCCCGATCAAGCCATCGCCGATGTGCCCCTGATCTATCCTTTCCTCGTCAATGACCCCGGCGAGGGCGCCCAAGCCAAGCGCCGTGCCCACGCGCTGTTGGTGGACCACATGATTCCCCCCATGGCGCGGGCGGAATCCTACGGCGATATCACCCGTCTGGAACAGCTTCTCGACGAGCACCAGAACATCTCCGCCATGGACCCGGCGAAACTTCCGGCTATTCGCCAAGAGATCTGGACGCTGCTGCAGGCCGCCAAGATGGATCAAGACCTCGGGTGGGAATCCCGCCCCGATGAGGATGTCTTCGATGACATGCTCATGCACGTCGATGGCTGGCTCTGCGAGATCAAAGACGTAGCCATCCGCGGCGGCCTGCACGTGCTTGGCCGGCGCAGCGAAGACGAGGAGCTGGTGGAGCTCGTAGCCGCCATGCTGCGCTCCCGTCAGCTGTGGGGTGGCGCCAGTGCCGTCGAGGGCCTGCGTGAAAGCCTCGGTCTCTCCGAGGCGGGCGATGAAACCCGCGGCCGCGTTGATCGCATCGAAGAAATCGCCGTGGCCCTCATCCGCAACCTGGCCGAGCACAACTGGGACCCGGCGGCAGTGGATGCTGTACTCAGCAGCGTCGAACTTCCCGATACCGCCAAGCTCGATCAGCTGGCCCATCTGCTGCGCTTCGCCGCTGAAGAAGTGGTGCCGCGCCTAGCAGCCACCCCGCGCGAGATCACCCAGATTCTGCGCGCCCTCGAGGGCCGCTTCATCGAGGCTGGCCCCTCCGGCTCGCCCATGCGCGGGCTGATCAACGTGCTGCCCACCGGCCGTAACTTCTATGCCGTGGATCCCAAGGCCATCCCGTCCCGCCTGGCGTGGGAGACCGGCCAGCTGCTGGCCGATTCCCTCATCGAGCGCTACCAATCCGACCACGATGGCGCTTACCCAGAGTCCGTAGGCCTGTCGGTGTGGGGCACCTCCGCCATGCGCACCTCAGGTGACGACATCGCAGAGGTCTTCGCCCTGCTTGGCGTGCGCCCCGTGTGGGACGAGGCTTCCAGGCGAGTAGTGGATCTGCACGTGATCCCGCTCGAAGAACTCGGCCGCCCGCGTATCGATGTCACCGTGCGTATCTCCGGTTTCTTCCGCGACGCTTTCCCCCACGTGATTACGCTGATCGACGATGCCGTGCAGCTGGTCGCCGGCCTTGATGAGCCACACGAGCACAACTACGTGGCCGCCCACGCCCAGGCCGACGTGGATTCCGGCCTGACCCCGCGTCGCATCTTCGGTTCCAAGCCCGGTACCTACGGCGCCGGAATGCTCGAGCTCATCGAATCCGGTAACTGGCGCGATGACCAAGACCTCGCCGCCGTCTACACCTCTTGGGGCGGCTACGCCTACGGCCGCGACCTGCCTGGGGTGAAGGCCGACGAGGAGATGAAAGCCGCCTACCGTCGTATCAAGGTGGCGGCGAAAAATATCGACTCCGCCGAACACGATATCGCCGACTCGGATGACTACTTCCAGTATCACGGCGGCATGGTGGCCACCATCCGTGCTCTTACCGGAGAAAACCCGGATGCAGTGATCGGCGATTCCACCCGCCAAGAAACAGTGAAAACCCGCAGCCTGCACGAGGAATCCCGGCGCGTCTTCCGCGCCCGCGTGGTCAACCCGCGCTGGATCGAGGCCATGCGCCGCCACGGCTACAAGGGCGCCTTCGAGATGACCGCCACGGTGGATTATCTCTTCGGCTATGACGCCACCACAGGGCTGATGGACGACTGGATGTATGAAACCCTCACCGATACCTACGTTAAGGATGAGACCAATCGGGAGTTCTTCCAGCAATCCAACCCCTGGGCACTCAAGGACATCGCCGAGCGGCTACTCGAGGCCGCCGACCGCAACCTCTGGGAGAAGCCAGACCAGGAACGCCTCGACCTGTTGCGCGATACCTTCCTTGAGATGGAAGGCGATATTGAGGCCCGCAGCGACTCCGAGAACTAGGCCTTTTAAGGCCCACTAGATACTGGAGTCATCCGCCCCGCCGAGACACACGTACTGATGGTGCCCTCGGCGGGGCGGTTGTTGTGTACCACTGGGCTGTAGCTAAGCGTCGAAAAGCTGCGATAGAATGGCTCACCGTGCGTTTAGGACTACTTTTCCCTCTGTACATCATCGGTGAGATCCTCGCTTTCTACCTCGTTGGCCGATGGATCGGCTTCGGCTGGGCGATCCTGGTCCTCGGCATCCTTTTTGTGCTCGGCATCGTCTTTGCCAACTATGAGATGCGCGCGATTGCGCGCCGCGCCGCCACACATCCACAGTCGGCCCGCCCAGGACAGGTGGTGGGGGATTATGGTCTCCTCTTCGCCGGCCTAGTGGGAGTGGCCCTGCCCGGCTACATCACCTCCGTCACGGGCATCCTCTGCATTCTGCCGCCCACCCGCGCCATCATTCGGCGTGTCATCTCACGCACCACTATGGCGCGGCTGGATAAGCTCAGCGTGAAAACCTTCACCATGACTCAGCAGCGCGGAACCTATGGCTCCTTCGCGCCAGTCATTGATGAGGAAGAGATCAAAAAATGGTCAGACAACGTCAATCCTGAGGACTTTGACACCCCACGCACTGACTCCGACGAGGGCAGCGACACACCCGATTCCAAGTAATGCCGATACTTGCTCGCCTAGCCTGCGCAGCCATCTCTGGGCTGCTGCTATATCTCTCCTTTGAACCCCACGGCATATGGCTTGCTGGTATCGCCAGCTTCACGCTGCTCTATGCTGCGCTTCGCCCGTGGACCCGGCCCGTCAACCACCGCCTCGGCGTGGGCGGGGGACTGCTGGTGGGCGCCACCCATGCCCTGTGTGCCTATGCTTTGCTGCTGCCGTGGGTGGGCGAATTTGTTGGCGCCGAGCCCTATATCGCGCTCGCCGTGGTCAATACGCTCTACATACTGCTCTTCGCCAGCATCGCCCCGCGTCTAGGACCGGTGGCGTTTAGCCTGTGGTACGTAGCCGTGGAGTGGCTGCACTCCACCTGGCCTTTCGGCGGCTTCGCTTGGGTGCGCGTGGCTTGGGGACAAATCAACGGCCCACTGAGCGCGCTCGCCCCCGTGGGCGGGCCCGCACTGATCTCCGCCGCCACCGTCGGCATTGGGGCGAGCCTCGCCGCTGTTGTGATGCACGCGCGGCGATCAGGTGTGCTCACGCTCGCCACGATCGCCGCTGTGGTGCTAGCGGGCACGCTGTATAGCTCCTCGCTACACAACACCAAGCCCATAGGGGAGGTGACGGTGGCCGCCGTGCAGGGCAATGTGCCGCGCATGGGTTTAGATTTCAACGCTCAGCGTGAAGCGGTGCTGAATAATCACGTCGCTGAGACCGAACGCATCGATCAAGACGTGGACATTGTGGTGTGGCCCGAAAACGCCTCCGATGTCAATCCCTTCGCCAACGCCCACGCGAGAGACCGCATCGACCGCGCCGCAGAGCAGGTGAACGCGCCTATCTTGGTGGGCACCATCACCCGCGACGCGGCAGGTCCTCGCAACACCATGGTGGTGTTCAACGAGGACGGCACCGTGGGCGAGCACCACCACAAGAAATACCTGCAGCCCTTCGGCGAATACATGCCCTACCGGGATTTCTTCCGACACTTCTCCGACTATGTCGATATGGCCGGCAACTTCGTGCCCGGCGCCGGCTCGGGAGTGGTGCACATGGACGGCATCGCCGTTGGCGTGTCCACCTGCTACGAGGTGGCCTTCGATCAGGCGGGCCGCGATGCGATAGCCGCCGGCGCGGAGATACTCACCACCCCAACGAACAACGCCACCTTCGGCTTTACCGACATGACCTATCAGCAATTAGCCATGAGCCGGCTGCGCGCCAAGGAACTAGATAGGGCAGTGGTGGTTGCCGCCACCTCAGGAGTGTCTGCGCTGGTCAATCCACGTGGCGAGGTGCTAGAACAGACCGAGATCTTCACCCACGATCATCTGGTGGATACGCTGCCACTACGCAACAGCCGCACCATTGCGGCGGACCATGGTGGTCAGATCGAAGCGGGACTCACTATCATGGGAGTGTTAGCCGCTGCGGCCTGTATAGTGCGGGGCCGCCGTGCGCGACGTCAGCCCCGTGAAGAGGCGCCTTCCCACCCCCATGGTGCGGATGCGTCCACTAACAATGGAAAGTAGCGACATCTGTGACTAAGCCGAGTGAGAAGACCCTGGTCATTATCCCGACCTACAACGAGCGCGAGAACACCCCGCTGATCACCGCTCGCATCCGCCAGGCCACCCCGGATGTAGACATCCTCATTGTGGATGACAACAGCCCCGATGGCACCGGCGAGGTTGCCGATGAGCTCGCCGCGAAGGACAATCACATCCACGTCTGCCACCGCAAGGCCAAAGAAGGCCTGCTGGGAGCCTATATTGAGGGCTTCAATTGGGGCTTGGAGCGCGACTACACCGTGCTGTGCGAGATGGATGCCGATGGCTCCCACGCCCCCGAGCAGCTCCACCAGCTGCTCGACGCTGTCGATGAGGGCGCCGATCTGGTCATCGGCTCCCGCTACATCCCGGGCGCACGAGTGGTCAATTGGCCCAAGAAGCGTTATGTGCTGTCTAAGGGTGGAAATATCTACATTTCGCTCGCTCTCGGTGCAGGCTTGAGCGATATGACAGCAGGCTATCGCGCTTATCGACGCGAAGTCCTCGAAGCTATCGACTTCAAGGAACTATCAAACGCCGGCTACATCTTCCAGGTCGATCTCGCCTTCCGGGCCGTCCAGGCCGGTTTCGATGTCCAGGAAGTTCCAATCACCTTCACCGAGCGGGAGATCGGCGAGTCCAAGCTCGACGGCAGCTTCGTCACCAGCTCGCTTTCGCAGGTCACCCTGTGGGGGCTCAAGCACCGCGCCGATCAGGCACGGGAGCTGTATAACCAAACCTCCCGGCAGCTGAAGTACGAGATCAAGCGCCACAAGACTCGACCGAAGTTCCACAACTAGCTGCCATCCCCCGCCACGCTCCGTGCCAGATGGCGCACGGTGCGGGGTGGGGAAGAGGGTGCAGCGTTGTTTTTTAGGCACCCAACTGCAGAAGGAAAAGTTCGGCAAGAACATCGAGGCCCTAGGATCCCGGCGATGGGGGGGGGATCCTAGGGCCTCGTGCTGGAGCTAAGCGCGGTGGCTTGGCTAGTTGCCTGCCTCCTGCTTGGCGCGCTCTTCCTCTTCCTTTTGCTGCTTCAACAGCTTCGCGGCATTACGGCGACGCTTACGCAGATACTCGATGCGCTCGTCCAGCAGCTCATCGAGTTCCTCCATGCTGCGGCGTTCGCAGAGCATGTCCCAGTGGGTGCGCGGCGGCTTCACCGGCTTGCCCTCGACACCCTCACCTTCCATGAGGGTGCCCATCTGGCCGTTCTTGCACAGCCACTCCTCGGGGAGTTCGGCATCATCGGCGAAGGGAACCTCGAAGACCTCTCCGGAGTCCGTCTTATACTTGACCATGCGCCGAGGTGCGAGATCATGATCTCGATCGGTTTCGTAACTCACAGCACCCATACGGCTGCCGCGCAGTACGCGATCTGCCATGTTTCAATCCGTCCTTTACTTTGCGGCTGTATTGCACTAGGTACAACGCACACATCGCGGTTTTAGTTCCACCGCGGCCGAGTGTGGCTGTAGCTAACCCGTCATATTTTAGTCACGTGGGCTTGCCCACCCTCACACAGGGTGGGTGCGCTAATATATACAGCCGTGACTAGACGCGATTCTGAGACCCACACCTGCCAGTGGTGCGGCAAGGAATTCGCCGCTAGCGGCAGGGGACGGCCCAAGAAATACTGCAGCGCCTCGTGCCGGCAGCGCGCCTATGAGCACCGTCAACTGGCGGAGAGCCGTCAGCTTCCCAGCGACGCTGTGGTCATCAGCCCCGAGCAGCGGGCGCAGTTTAAAGATTCGCTTTATGAGCTGCGCTGCGCCGCTGAGGATGTAGCCACCGCGGTGGCGGACAACGCCGAGCCCGAGGAAATCGACGAGCTCTGCACCGAACTCAGGCGCATGGCTCGGGCCATTGAACATTTCCGTTTCTAGAATTTTCGTTAGGATGCAAAACATGAATACTCCGGCTCCCAAAGGGGCTAATAAGGCCATCGTCGTCGGCGCCGTCGTAGTCATCGTTGTCCTCACGCTGCTTGCGGTCGCTCCCGTGGTGTACAAGGCCGTGATGAACTCCGGCGTGCAGACAGGGGGCATCGCCACCGAGCAGGCCAGTGCGGCCACCACCGATGTCAACGGCGAATGGTCGGTAGTTCCCAGCGCCGAGGGCAACACCACCTCGGTGGGCTATACTTTCGACGAGATCCTTCCTGGTGAGCGTCGCAGCACCTCTGGATCTACCCGAGCTGTCACCGGAAGCGCCACCGTGAGCGAGGACACTGTGCAGCCAGGTGCCGAAATGGTGGCGGACCTCACTCAGGTGGAGACGGATCAGCAACGCCGCGATGTCAATGTACGCCGCAAGCTGCTGGAAACCGAGCTTTACCCCGAGGCACGGTTTAGGCTTACCGAGCCTGCGGATCTCTCGGAAGTGCCTGATGATGGAACCGCGGCCACGGTGGAGCTCACGGGAGAATTCACCATCAAGGGCGTGAGCAATCCCATCAGCGCCACCTTTGATGTTCTGCGTAGCGGAGATGCCATCATCCTGGCTGGAACCATCCCATTCAATCGCGAAGATTTTGGGGTGAAGACCCCAGACTTTGTCGCAGCCAAGATCGCCGAGGATGGCGAGCTGAATATTCGCATCAGTATGCAGAAGGACGACTAGGAGCACACCATGGTGAACAAACTGATTCCCGCCATGTGGGTGCGCTTAGTCATCCTCATCATCTTCGGCATCTTCATGTACAAGGAGGGACTGCCGTGGCTCGCCGGTTTTACAGTTGTCCTCATCGCACTGACGATCTGGCAGTTGATTACCGCCTATAAACAGCGCTAGCTACTGTAGCCGAATATGCCACCTATTTCATCACAGTGATGAAATAGGTGGCTATATTTGTATGTGCAGCCCACGGTCCAGGGAGCCCCCTTAGGGGCACTACGCATCAGCCCACACCGTGTAGATATACGACACGCACACGCCACATGTGAACCCTAAAGGGCTAACACCACACAGCAACAATGCCGATGCACACAGTAGAGACAACTCGGAGAGCGCCAAGGCATACGGCGACAGCCGCGCGGCAGATCTACACCGGAAGCTCCCGTGCCGCGGAGAGGGTGCGTGCCCACGGCACGGTCAGTGCGCACGGCGCGCATCACCGAGACACCATGTCCGCAGCATGCCCGAACGGAGCACGCCTAATATGCCACCGATTCGACACAGCGGCCGAGGCCAAGCCCAAGGATAGGCATACTGCGAGCTCAGCAGCCCGATTCCTAAATTGTCCGATAATATATATTATGTCACTTGAGCGCCTAGCCTGGACCCTACTGCGGCCACTACTGCTACATGCCGAACAAAAAGGCCCCAACCCAGGCACCCTCCCACACATTCAGCTCACCCCACCCACTTCAAGCCACGTCCCAGCCCAGACTCGAGCCGCCATATCCGCCTAGCGTGCTGCCCGCGGATGCCCAACCGTGACACGCGACCATCTACGCCTAGCGCCTCCACACAATCCATGTACCCATCGCGTCACCTCACAGACCACCTGAGCCTCACCATTCACACGCCCCCGTTGCAGAAGATACTCATAGTTGCCCCTCCTGGCGCCCACCCGACATCGGACATTACCCCCAGATTAGCCTAGCCTGAAACGCTCCAGATCCCACCCTGTTAACCCCTTTCCGAGCGTTGCCGCCTCGTGGTTCCGACGCACCGAGCCTCGCTAACTTACGGCCACTTTGCTGAGATGGCCACAAGTCTGAGCTATCCCACTGCGGACACACCCACATCTCATTTTCTTCCTCCCCCTTATCCCAATAGGCCCTAGCAATCAATAGCCCTATAGGGAAGGTAACCCTTTCTCCCCTAACCTACGCTTACGTAACAATTATCCCCTGCTCAGCCACCAAAGCCAGCCATGCAGCCCCGCCATGGCTCATGTCAGTCATCAGACCACCCACCACATACAGGCAATAGGTTTGCGCGTCAAAGCTCTACGCCCGAACACTGTTTTTGTTGCGCTATTCAACAAGTCTTTCCAGTCTCAGAATTTTACTTCGTTAGACCGCTCTAAACAGTTTCACATTCGAGATATTAAGGTTTTTCTCAGCCTTCCGACGCTTCCGTAAGTTGAGCCATTCTGCGAGCATCTGGCGGTTTTGTAACGGGTCGGATAGTCTTCATCGTAACGAGCTGGTGAGGCGTTACTGAGAGTTACTTCACACCACGCGAGTTACTAGTAAGAGGCGCATTATGCGCTGAATTCCGAAGTATCTCGTTAAGTCGAGATCCCAACTCATAAGGAGTTTTCATGGACAACGCAGTTGAGAACGACACCATCAACGAGACCCCCATCGCCGAGACCCCCGTCGTGGACACCCCCGACACCGAGCTGCCGGGCACCGACCTGCCGGGCACCGAGCTGCCGGGCGCCGAGGGGACCACCGGCTCCGCTGACACCTCCAGCCTCGACGCTTTCTCCTCCGAGATCAGCGCCGACAACGTTGACAGCTTCTTCTCCAACGCTGTCGACCTCACCGTCGCCATCCTGGGCCTCGTCGGCAAGCTGGCCTAAGACTCCAGTAGTGCTGGCTAGTAGCTAGCACGTCCGAAGCACTTCCAGGCGAAAGGATTACATCATGGGTGCAGATCACGACCCTAACGCAGGTATTCCGCTCGACCCGCCCAGCGACCCCATTCCGGCGGTTCACTGGTTCCAAGAGGTTGGACCTGCACTAGTTGATGCCGCTAAGGCGATGCTCGGCTTCGCCGCTGGTGTCGTCTAACGCACGCACACCGTGCTCAGTGCTTAGCGGCGGGCCGACCTTTGAGCGGCCCGCCGCTTTTCTTTTCTCACCAAACCTAGACCTAACTCGAGAGAATATTATGCGTTCATTGACAAAAGGAATCACCGCTTGTGTCATCGCCGTGAGCACTCTCTGTGCCGGCGTTGGTACTGCCAGCGCCGTGCAGGACCGCCCGTGGTGGGATCCCACCCAGGTGATCGAGTCCCCCGTGAATCCGAACCGTGCTGAAGGCGCCGTAGAGGGCGTATCCTTCACTGCCGCCGATTCCGACGCCAAGGAAGTGAGCCCGGGTACTTGGGCTCGCGTTCAGTTCACCGGCACCGGCTTTACCCCGGGCCTGTACTACACGGTGCGAGTCACCCTCCGCGAGCCGGGCACCGGCCGCGACTGGGGTGTCTACACTTGGCTGACCTACCGCGCCACCGAGGAGGGCAAGCTGCACTCCAACCTGCGTGTGTTCATTCCGAGCCGCGCGGTGCCCGGCGAGAAGGTTGTTGCCGTTCCTACCGTGTACAACGCTGAGGACGTCCGCCGCGACGGTCGCCCGGAGAAGGCGGACCCGAGCTGCGTGCTCCAGTGTGAGCGCGTCGCCCCGCTGGCCGCCTACACCAAGCTGACCGATCCCGGCGCCACCATCACTATCCGCTAATACAGCCCGTTTTCCCTTTAATAGGAAAGGACATCTCTATGCCTACCGGACAAGCACCGCACCCCGGCTACTTCGACCAGGACGCACTCGACTTCGCCGTCGAGATCGTCGAGAAGATTCTCGGCGGCGCCGGCCAGATCTTCGGCGCTATCTAAACTAGCTCGCCCAAGAGTCACCTCACGCCCTAGGCCTGTCATGGTCTGGGGCGTGAGGTCTATTTGCGCTATAAGCCTCCGCTGCCGCGCACGCTTTCAGCTGCCGTGCACACTAGTGGTTTCTTTATCTCTCACCGGCGCGGCCAGCTCGACTGCGGGAGGTCAGACGCAGCTGCAGGGCATCAAGATGCATCTGCTCTAGCAGGGCCTGCTGCAGCGCAAGATGGAAGCGCCACAGCCTCCTAAAGGTCACATCGAAGCCGGCGGCGGCAGCATCGCGCGAGTTGGCGTCGAAAAGCTCCCCCTGTAAAGCCGCAACCTGCGCATAGTGGGAGGCGAAGTGCATCTCGCCAATAATGCGCAAGGAGGTATCGCGATCCACTGTCTTGTGCAGCTCCTCGACGCTCGGATAATCCATGGCGGGCCAAATATAGGCGCGTTCCACGGCGAGTGCCTGCTTGGTGACAGCGGAGAAATTAGGCCCCTCGGCGAGGGTCTGGATTGCGGCGAAACCTCCCACTGAGAGCATGCGGTCAATAGCGCGGAAGAAGTCCCGCTGTCCGTCCCCGCCCATAGGCACGAGCTTGTCCAAGCTCACGATCGATTCATAGCGAGACCGCCAATCCTCGCGGGTGGCAATGGGGTGATCGATGGTGTGGATGTAGACGGAATCAGATACCCCGGCAAGCTGCACGCTTCCATCTACCGCGGCCACAAAATCAGGGTCGGGACTCAGTGCGTCTACACTTGCCCCGCGCTGGGCGGCCCGAATGGCCATGGCGCCGCGCGAGAGGGGATATTCCAGCACATCGCGGCCCCCGCCCACGTGAGCGGCGTCCAGCAAACAATCAATGGCCCGGTTTTGTGCGTCCACCAGATCGGCGCGATCTACTGCCGCAGGGGCGGAGATACGCGTATCGTCCACAAAGTGATGCGGGGCCTCGGCCTTCGGCCGCGAGGTGTGGGTGTAGCTTTTACGCGTCACCCGCTCGGTGGTGGCCACGCCCGAGGCGAACATGCCGCCGCCATCGTGAATGCTATCGGTGGAGGTGAACTCACTAAGTGCTGCGGGCAGTTCCCCACCCTCGTAAGCTCCCCGAGGTGGTAGCCGGCGCGGCGGACCGAAGGTGGTGGCCAGCAGGGCACTGAGCACCGCACCTAGATCACGGGCGCGCCACTCCCCTGCCATAAAGCTTTCCGCCAGACCCAGCCAGCCACCATCGGATAGCCGGTAGAACAGCTCCTCGTGGTCCACCACCACGTCGGCATCCTCGAGAGAGGTGCCCACTGTCAGACCGACGTCAGCGAGGGCCCGCGCAAAGTGGGCCTCTACGCGCCGCAGCCGCCACGAGGCGAAGCGGTCGCTCCACGCGACCGGCACGGTGGCCACTCCCGGCCACCGTTGCGCATCAACATGCGCTAAGTGGCTGGCCTTATAACGGGGCATAGATTCTGCGGCTACCTTTCCGACTTCGAGCTGAAGCACACGCGCGATCGCGACCACCCGCATCGACAACGCCAACACGACCGCGGCGGACGCTGAGAGGACGCGCAGGCTCGCCTCGTTGCTCCATCATCATTCGAAACACCATGGTAGAACTCCGCGCAGTGAAGCTCGGGGAGGCAGGGCCGCAGCCTACGCAGAGCAACACAATTACCACATGCATGGGCGCTCCGCCTCAGCATGGCTGTGTTTTCTATCACCACGGCTGGGGTATAGACTGTGCATCTGTGCGCGCCCCTGCCTTGCGCCTGGTGTGGCCTTAACGCCCGCCAGCACGGGGCCCTTATATATATGTCAGCGGGGCGCGCGGGAATCTGTTTTGTGTTTCAAGGAGTTTATCGTTATGTCTGACCAGCCCTTCCGCCCAGAGAGCGGCCGCCACCACGTGGTGATTATCGGCTCCGGCTTCGGCGGCATTTTCGCTGCTCAGCGCCTCAAAGACGCCGATGTTGATGTCACTATCATCGACCGCACCAACCACCACCTCTTCCAGCCGCTGCTGTATCAGGTGGCCACCGGCCTGCTTTCTTCTGGCGAGATCGCCCCTGCCAACCGCCAGGTGCTGAAGAATCAGGACAATATCAACATCGTCAAGGGCGAGGTCACTGATGTCAACGCCGAGGAGCAGACGGTGACCGCCGAGCTCGGCGACATCAAGCGGGTCTATAGCTACGACTCCCTCATTGTCGCCGCCGGTGCCGGCCAGTCCTACTTCGGTAACGAGCACTTCGCAGAGTTCGCACCGGGCATGAAGTCCATCGACGACGCCCTCGAAATCCGCGCCCGCATCATCGGCGCCTTCGAGCGCGCCGAGCTGGCCACCGACCCGGCCGAGCGCGAGCGTTATCTCACCTTCGTCGTCGTCGGCGCCGGCCCCACCGGCGTGGAGCTCGCAGGCCAGCTCGCCGAGATGGCTCACCGCACCCTCGCGGGCCGCTACACCAACATCAACCCGGCCAACGCCCGCATTTTGCTTCTCGACGGCGCCCCGCAGGTGCTGCCGCCCTTCGGCAAGCGGTTGGGCCGCAAGGCGCAGCGACAGCTGGAGAAGCTTGGTGTGTCCGTGCGCCTGAACTCCATGGTCACCAATGTGGATGCCGAATCCGTCACCTACAAGAACATGCAGGATGACACCGAGACCACCATCCCGTCTTACTGCAAGATCTGGTCCGCCGGCGTCCAGGCCTCCCCGCTGGGCAAGCTGATTGCCGCCCAAACCGGAGCCGAGGTCGACCGTGCCGGCCGTGTGCTGGTCAATGAGGACCTCACCCCGGGTGAGAGCAAGAACATCTTCGTCGTCGGCGACATGATGAACTGCAACAACCTGCCCGGCGTGGCCCAGGTGGCCATCCAGGCCGGTGAATATGCCGCCGATGTGATCGCCGCAGAACAGGGCACCATCGCCGCCCGCGAGCCCTTCGAATACTACGACAAGGGCTCGATGGCCACTGTCTCTCGCTTCTCCGCTGTGGTGAAGATGGGCCGCATTGAGGTCACCGGCTTCATCGGTTGGGTGCTGTGGCTTGCCGTGCACGTGATGTTCTTGGTGGGCTTCCGCAACCGATTCGTGGCTGCGATGTCCTGGGGCCTGAACGTGCTCTCCCGCGCTCGCTGGCAGATCACCACCACCCGCCAGCAGCTGCACGGCCGCAATGGTTTGAACAAGCTGGCTGAGCTTAGCGCCGAAGACGGCCTGTCTGTGGAGGCTGCGGAAACCCGCCGCTACTCCCTCGACGAAAAGAAGCTGGAACAGCTGGAGAAGGGCAACTAAGCCCAGCGCCGGCGCAGCATCCTCCGCCACCCGCGGCCACACCCCTAACTGGGGGTTGTGGCCGCGTTGCATTTATCACAATCTATAGCTCTCGGACACCTTCCACCCCCATTTCCCACACAAGTAAATCGTCTGACATACAAGAAAAAACTCTCAGCCAGCGCGTTTGTTTCGCTAACCTCACTCGCGCCTACTTGACATCCCACCACTGGGCGGGGGCGGTAGAGGTGGGCGTCGATAAGCCTGCGAAGCCCTTCAGTCAGCGGCGTAGTATGCGATGTGGACATACACCCGTACATCAAGGTCGGGATCCCACTAAGGTGTGCAGTGGCCTCCCGGCTCGTTGAACGCAACAGAGTGAAGGGCTAGGTGAACGCGTGTCTCAGGACACCCTGAACCCCGACAACATTGGATGGGACGGTTTCGCGGCCGGCGATTGGCAGAGCGAGATCAACCTGCGCGATTTTATCCAGCGCAACTACACCCCCTACGACGGTGATGCCAGCTTCCTAGCAGGTCCCACCGAAAAAACCATGCGCGTGTGGAACCACTTGGAGAAGAACTACCTCTCCGAGGAGCGTAAGCGCCGCGTCTACGATGTAGATACCACCACCCCGGCGGATGTGGATGCCTTCCCCGCCGGATACATCAGCGAAGACGATGATGTGATCGTCGGTCTGCAAACTGACACTCCGCTCAAGCGCGCCATGATGCCTAATGGCGGTTGGCGCATGGTGGAAACCGCCATCAAGGAGGCCGGCAAGGACGTCAATGAGGATGTGAAGAAGATCTTCACCTCCTACCGCAAGACACACAACGACGCGGTTTTCGATATCTACACCCCGCGCATTCGCGCCGCTCGCAGCTCCCACATCATCACTGGCCTGCCCGATGCCTATGGCCGTGGCCGCATCATCGGCGACTACCGCCGCGTGGCCCTCTATGGTGTCGATGCCCTCATCGCGGAGAAGCAGGCCGCTAAAGATGCCCACGCCACCGAGGCCTTCTCGGAGCACTGGGCCCGCTACCGCGAGGAGCACTCCGAGCAGATCAAGGCGCTGAAGAAGCTGAAGAACATGGCAGCCGCCTATGGTTTCGACATTTCTCGGCCCGCCACCACCGCCCAAGAAGCAGTGCAGTGGACCTACTTCGCCTACTTGGGCTCGGTGAAGTCCCAGGATGGTGCTGCGATGTCGATCGGCCGTCTCTCCGCGTTCCTCGACATCTACTTCGAGCGCGATCTCAAGGCTGGCCGAATCACCGAGGACGACGCCCAAGAAATTATGGATGCCTTGGTGATCAAGCTGCGCATCGTGCGCTTCCTACGCACCATCGACTATGACCAGATCTTCTCCGGCGATCCCTACTGGGCCACCTGGTCTGATGCTGGGTTTGCTACCGATGGCCGCTCGCTGGTGACGAAGACATCCTTCCGCTTGCTGCAGACCCTGCGCAATTTGGGCCCAGCCCCGGAGCCGAACATCACCATCTTCTGGGATCCGGCTCTGCCTAAGGGCTATAAGGATTTCTGTGCCGCTATCTCCATCGAGACCTCCTCGATTCAATACGAGTCCGATGAGCAGATCCGCGAGCAATGGGGCGATGATGCCGCGATCGCCTGCTGCGTCTCCCCCATGGCTGTGGGCAAGCAAATGCAGTTCTTTGGCGCCCGCGTCAATGCCGCCAAGTCCCTGCTGTACGCCATGAACGGCGGACGCGACGAGGTCAGCGGCAAGCAGGTCACCGAGGAAGGACTGTTTAGCCCCATCGAAGGCGATGGCCCGCTTGATTTTGATGAGGTCTGGCAAAAATACGAGGAGATGCTCGACTGGGTGGTGGGAACCTATGTGGAGGCCCTGAATATCATCCACTACTGCCACGACCGCTACGCCTACGAGGCCATCGAGATGGCGCTGCACGATTCCGACATCATTCGCACCATGGGCTGCGGTATCGCTGGGTTGTCGATCGTGGCGGACTCTCTCTCGGCCATCAAGTACGCCAGCGTCACCCCAGTGCGCGATGAGACCGGCCTGATCGTGGACTATGTCACCGAAGGCGACTTCCCGCGCTACGGCAACGATGACGACCGCGCCGATGACATCGCCGCGACGATCGTGCACACCGTCATGGACAAGATCAAGTCCATCCCGATGTATCGCGACGCCATCCCCACCCAGTCCGTGCTCACCATCACCTCGAACGTGGTCTACGGCAAGGCCACCGGCTCCTTCCCTTCCGGGCACCAAGCCGGCACTCCCTTCAGCCCCGGCGCCAACCCCGAAAACGGCGCCGACACCCACGGCATGGTGGCCTCCATGCTCTCGGTGGGCAAGCTGGACTACCAGGATGCGCTCGACGGCATCTCGCTGACCAACACCATCACCCCGTCCGGCTTGGGCCGCGACAAGGATGAGCAGGTGGGCAACTTGGTGGGCATTCTGGATGCCGGGTTCATTATCGACGACACCACCTGCCCCGCCTAACACCACGGGCATCCCCCGTGAGCGGGCCGAATCCCGCCTACTCACGGCGGGCCTACGGGCCCGCCACGCACATACCCCTTCAGTATCAATTCACCACCCAAGGAGAAATTCTCATGTCCACCAAGACTTTTGACGAGCGCATGGCTGCAATGAAGGCCGCCCGATCCCAGCACAACGCAGGCTCTGGCCTCTACCACGCCAACATCAACGTGCTCGATCACAAGACCCTGCAGGATGCCATGGATAACCCGGAGAACTACCCCAACCTCACGGTGCGCGTCTCTGGCTACGCAGTGAACTTTGTCAAGCTCACCCGCGAGCAGCAGCTCGACGTGATGGCTCGTACCTTCCACCACAACGCCTAGCCCTTTGGGGCTAGCCCTTCGACGCTAGCCCCACCGCTTGCCACTCTCGCTAGCCCTCTACTCGCTAGCCACCATCGCGCATCCAAGGAGCGTCAACACCCCATGGCCGACGGACTCAACGCGGCAGTGACCATCGCCCCGCAGCAGGGCCCCCGCCAGCGCGGGAGCGCCCAGGGCTTGGGCATGCCCGAGTTCGATATCGCGGAACGCACCGAGCTGCTGGAGGCGCGCCGCACCGGTAACGCCGGTCTGGTGCACTCGTGGGAGCTTGTCACAGCCGTGGACGGTCCAGGCACCCGAATGACGATGTTCTTGTCCGGCTGCCCACTGCGCTGCGTCTATTGCCACAACCCCGACACCATGGGGATGAAAGAGGGCACGATGCAGACGGTTGAGCAGATCGTGGCCAAGGCTCGCCGCTACAAGGCTGTGTTCCGCGCCTCCGGCGGTGGGCTGACGATCTCCGGCGGAGAACCGCTGTTCCAGATCGAGTTCACCCGCAAGGTCCTACGGGCCGTGCACGCGCTCGGGATTCACACCGCCATCGACACCTCGGGCTATTTGGGTGCGCGGCTCAGCGATGAGGACCTCGAGAATATCGATCTCGTGTTGCTCGATGTGAAGTCCGGCGACCCCGAGACCTACCGCGCCGTCACCGGTGGTCGCGAGCTGCAACCAACCATCGATTTCGGCGATCGTCTCAGCGCCCACGGGGTTGCCATCTGGGTGCGTTTCGTTCTCGTGCCCGGCTGGAGTGACGATCCCGCCAATGTGGAGAAGGTAGCCGATATCGTCGCCCGTTGGTCTGACAGCGTGGAGCGCGTGGAGGTGCTGCCCTTTCACAACATGGGCCAAGACAAGTGGGAGAAACTTGGGCTGCCCTATGAGCTGTCTGGGGTGAAACCACCCTCGGCCGAGTCTGTGGAGGACGTTCGCGAGGTGTTTCGCTCGCGCGGTTTGACGGTCTACTAGGCGCTGCGTTGACATTTTCATCAGCCACCGATTGTCCGGTTGTTTTACCGGGTCGGTGGCTGTTGTGCTGCTGGGGATGGGTGGTGTGCGGGTGGCGTCGACAAGCGTGCGCACTATGGTCTCGCCCACTGATAATCAAGTCTTAGTTCTAAGACAATAGGCAGGCGTAAACATGGCCTACGCAACAGTAGGGTTGCTAGCGTGAAGGTTATAACAACCGGGCTGAACCCAGCCGTGTGAGTGTTCGGCCCTCAATCCTGTCGCCAAGGCCTCAGCAGGCCTTTTCCAGAAGGGATATGTGAGTATGACCGCTCCCACCACCTCCGAGCCGGTGACGAGCCCGGCAGAGGCGCGCCGCATCAACAACAGTTGGGCTGTAAGTCTTTTTGGCACCGCTGTCGGCGCCGGCATATTGTTTCTCCCGATCAATGCCGGCGCCGCTGGTGTATGGCCACTGCTCATCGTCACCCTACTGATCGGCCCGATGACCTATCTCTCCCACCGCGCGCTTGCCCGCTTCGTGTGCAAATCGCCGCGCCAGGGCGAGGACATCACCGTGGTCGCCACCGACTACTTCGGTAATGCCTGGGGTTGGGCGATTACCATTCTCTACTTCTTCGCCATCTATCCGATCGTGCTCATCTACGGGGTCTCCATCACCAACTCCGTCGATAGCCTGATCCAGAACCAGCTCGGCGGCCCCGCTATTGACCGCTGGATTCTCGCGGGCATCCTCGTGGCAGCGATGATGGTGCCGATGGTTGTGGGCCAGAAGGTAATGCTTGCCGTCACCCAGTTCTTGGTCTACCCGTTGATCATCGCCCTACTGGGCATTTCGCTCTATCTGATCCCCACGTGGAAGCTCGATGGACTGACCTCCATGCCCAGCACCGGCGAGTTCCTCGTCTCGGTGTGGCTGATCATTCCGGTGCTGGTATTCGCCTTCAACCACTCCCCCGCGATTTCCCAGTTCTCGCTAGCCATGCAGCGCACGCACGGCCCGAATAGTGCCGAGAATGCCTCCATCGTTCTGCGTCGCACCGCGATGCTGCTCACGGTCTTTACCATGTTGTTCGTCTGGTCCTGTGTGCTCTCGCTCGGCAAGGAAGGGCTGGCTGCGGCCCGCGAGGAAAACCTGCCCGTGCTGTCCTACCTGGGCAATGTGCACGACGCCCCCGTGATCGCCTACTTGGCCCCGGCAATCGCGATCGTCGCGATCGTCTCCTCTTTCTTCGGCCACACGCTCGGCGCTGCGGAGGGCGCGGCTGGCATCGTGCGCCACGCCCGCCCCGAGATGGTCGAGCGTATCGGCGAGCGCACCCTGATGATCGCGGTCAATATCTTTATCGCCGTGACCGCGTGGATTGCCGGAGTGCTCAACCCCTCCATCTTGGAAGTGATCGAAACACTCTCGGGGCCGGTCATCGCCTCCATTCTCTATCTGATGCCGATGGTGGCGATCTACAAAGTGGAGGCACTAGCACCATTTAGGAAGTACGTGTCCAATTGGTTCGTGATTGTCACCGGCATCATCGCGATCTCCGCTGTGCTGTACAAGATCATCGGCGTGTTCTAGCTACTACGCATCAGCGCTTATCGACGCCCACTCGCCGCCACCACGCGCGCGGGTGGGCGTAGCGCACATCTGCCCAGACCACCCAAAATAGACTATGCTGTCTACATGTCTGATTTTCCCGAACTCTGGAGCCTTGCCAGTACTCTCCGCCAGGACTACGACTGGGTGGATCTCACCCACAGTTTCCATCCCGGCCAGCCTCACTTCGGAGCGCTGCCCGATGAACGCCGCGACCGTCTCTACACCGTAGAAGAACACGGCTTCGAGATCGATCGCTACAGCATCGTCGGCCAATGGGGCACCCACGTGGATCCGCCGGTGCACTTTGTCACCGGCGCCCGGCCGCTCGATGAGATACCCGTAGAGCAGATGATCCTGAGTTTGGTGGTCATCGACGTCCACGAACGCGCCGCAGCCGATGCCGACTACACCCCGAGCATTGATGACATCCTCGCTTGGGAGCGCACACACTGCACCATCCCCGAGCACAGCTTCGTGGCATTACGCACCGACTGGTCCACTCGGTGGCCCGATGCAGCAGCGATGAACAACGCCGATAGCGAAGGCATCAACCACTATCCGGCATGGAACCCCGAGGTGGTGGAATGGCTCATTACCGAGCGCAACATCACCGCCCTCGGACACGAAACCACCGATACCGATCTTGGGGCGCGAGTCAGCCGCGGCGAACTCCCCAGCGAACTACTGCTTCTGCAGCATGATCGCTGGCAAATTGAAATGCTGCGCAACCTCGATCAGGTTCCCGAGGTCGGCGCGCTCATCGTGGCCACTTGGCCCAAGCCCCACGGCGGCACAGGCTTTCCCGCCCGCGCCTTCGCGATCATCCCCCGTAATGCCGCTGCCGCGGACTAGCCGCCGAAACCCGGCAGCAACATCCGCGGGCTCAGCACAGCAACGAGGAACGAGGAAATCGGCCGCCAGGGCTTAAGATCCCAGCTTTCGAGGGTGAGCGAGTCTACGAAGCCCGCTGCATGGGCATCATCGAAGAAATCGGAAAACTCGTAGCCGCGCCCTGCGCCAAATCCTATGACGGCGCGACCCTCAGGCGCCAGAGCCTGGCGAAGAGCCTCCAGCGCCGGGCGCCGCCCCTCGGGCGGCAAAAAGCCCATCACATTGCCGGCACACACGATCAGATCGAAAGGCCCATCAGGTACCTCACCTGCGGTGAGATCACCCACCTGCCACTCGGCGTCCGGGTAGTCCCGCCGAGCGTAGTCAATGAGAACAGGATCGAGATCCACGCCCACCACGGTGTGGCCCTGCTTGGCGAGGTAGCCGCCAACTCGGCCGGTCCCGCAGCCGGCGTCGAGGATGCGGGAGCCTCGCTCGGCCATCGCATCAATCGTTCGGGCCTCGCCCACGATGTCACGCCCCTCGGCGGCGAGGGTGCGCCACCTGGCGGCGTAGTTCTCGGAATGGTCTGGATGAGAGGCGAGAATCTCGTGCCAGGTAGGCATGGGTGTCCTTCCGCAGAGCGTGGTCAAGAAGATGGTTGAAGGATTCGGGCTCTAGCCCTGCAAACGAATGGTGCGCAAGGTAGTGCGCGCCACCAGCTGGTCGCGCTGGAAGCATTCCACGCTAATAAGCTGGGTGGTCTTTCCATTATGCAGTGGGGCCGCAATCACCGTCACCACGCCAGCCTTGACGGAAGAGATGAAGTCGGTGGAGTTATTCACCCCAGCCACATGCTGGCCGTTGGCGAGGATCATGCCCAGCAGCGAACCGGTAGATTCCGCCAACGAGCAGAACACACCGCCGTTGACGAAGCCGAAGGGCTGCAGGTGCCCCTCGGCCACCGAGATCTGGGCGCGCACCTGCTTGCGCGAAATCACGGTGTATTTGACTCCAAGCGTGGCATCGAGGCCAGTGCTGGTCTCATTAAATTCAGTGAGCTCAGCATCAGTGAGCGGACGAGTGGTGGCGGTGTTTAACAGCGCAGCTACAGACATGCATCCAGTCTATACGCCACACGTCCTACCCCACGAAGTCTGGCGTGTTGGCGGCTTGGATGAACAGCATGGCTAACGCGCCTGGGCATCATGGCTAGCGCGGCTGGGCAGCGCGCGGTGGACGCGTGGGAGGCGCACGTTGGGCGCATGGACCGCGACGATAACGAAGCCGCTAGCGTGCACTTAAGCAGGTGCCGGCCTAAGCTTTTCCCGCCTGCAGTCCGCGAGCCTGCTCCCAGCCTTGTCTACGGATCTCAAGGCTTGGGGAGTAGGAAAGCATGGGGGTTCGTAGGCTGATATGACTCTTGTGCGGCGTGACGTCTACGATTGAGCACATGTCGAATGCAGAAAAACTCGCTCCCATTGGTGTTGTTGGACTTGCAGTGATGGGGTCCAATCTCGCCCGCAACTTCGCTCATAAGGGTCACACCGTAGCGGTGTATAACCGCAGCTACGGTAAGACCGAGGCCCTCATCTCCAACCACGGCGATGAGGGAGACTTTCTGCCCGCCGAAACCATTGAGGAGTTCGTCGCTTCCTTGGAGCGCCCCCGCCGCGCCATCATCATGGTGCAGGCCGGCAAGGCCACCGATGCCGTCATCGAGCAGCTCGCCGACGCCATGGAAGAAGGCGACATCATCATCGATGGTGGCAATGCGCTCTACACCGACACCATCCGTCGTGAAGCCGAGCTGAGCTCCCGCAACCTGCACTTCGTCGGCGCCGGTATCTCCGGCGGCGAGGAGGGCGCACTCAACGGCCCAGCCATTATGCCCGGTGGCTCCGCCGAGTCCTACGCCTCGCTTGGCCCGCTGCTGGAGTCCATCTCCGCGCACGTCGACGGAGTGCCCTGCTGCACCCACATTGGCCCCGACGGTGCCGGGCACTTTGTGAAGATGGTGCACAACGGCATCGAGTATGCGGACATGCAGGTCATCGGCGAGGCCTATCACCTGCTGCGCTATGCCGCAGGCATGACCCCGCAGGAGATCTCCGAGGTGTTTTCCGAATGGAACGCCGGCGATCTGGATTCCTACTTGGTGGAAATCACCGCCGAGGTACTCAAGCAGGTTGACGCTGACACCGGCAAGCCTTTGGTGGACATCGTGGTTGATGCCGCCGGCCAAAAGGGCACCGGTCGCTGGACCGTGAAGGCTGCCCTCGATTTGGGTATTCCTGTCACCGGAATCGGCGAGGCCGTCTTCGCCCGCGCCCTGTCCGGCGATCGCGAGATGCGTGCCGCCACCTCTGGAGAACTCGCCTCCGGCTCACTGCGTAGCCTCGAGGACCTCGGCATCAAGCGTGAGGACTTTATCGACGACGTCCGTGCGGCCCTCTACGCCTCCAAGCTAGTGGCCTACTCCCAGGGCTTCGACGAGATCAAGGCCGGCTCCGCCGAGCACGGCTGGAATGTCGACCCCCGCGATCTCGCCACCATCTGGCGCGATGGCTGCATCATCCGCGCGAAGTTCCTCGACCGCATCCGCGAGGCCTATGACTCCTCCCCTGAGCTGACCTCTTTGCTGCTGGATCCCTATTTCCGCGCAGAGATGGAGCACAGCATGGATGCATGGCGCCGCGTAGTGGTGACCGCCACCCAGTTGGGCCTGCCCATTCCGGTCTTCGGTTCCTCGCTGTCCTACTACGATTCGCTGCGCTCTTCCCGCCTGCCCGCTGCGCTTATTCAGGCACAGCGCGACTACTTCGGTGCGCACACCTACGAGCGCATCGACCGTCCGGGCAGCTTCCACACCCTCTGGAGCGGTGACCGCTCCGAGGTCGAAGCCTAGGACGATACGTGCACTCATTTAGGGATCTCGCTCTGCCCGATCAGCTTGTACACGAGCTCACTCGCCGTGAACTCACCCACCCGACAGCGATCCAGCAGGCGACGATCCCTGATGCGTTATCGGGGGCCTCGGTGATTGGCCGCAGCCACACCGGTTCGGGCAAAACTTTCGCCTTTGCGCTGCCGCTGATCACTCGGCTGGCCACGGATGAGCATCTCACTCGCTCCTCCACCCCCGGCCATCCGCGGGGTCTGATTCTCGCACCGACGAGAGAATTGGCGGTGCAGATCGCCGAACGCATCGAGGATCTCGCCGCGGCAATGGGGCTGCGCACTCTCGCGCTCACCGGCGGCGTGCCGGTGGCCACCCAGCGCACTCAACTGGCCGCCCCCGTGGATATCGCGGTGGCCACCCCCGCCCGACTGCTCGATCTGCGCCGCCGCAGCCTGCTGCAGTTGGATGCGGTGGAGATTTTCGTGGTGGATGAGGCCGATCACCTCGCCGAGGTGGGCTTTGCCCCACAGCTCGATGCGATCGCGGCGCGCATCCCGTCCAGCGCCCAAAGGCTAGTGTTCTCGGCCACGATCGATCACTCCACCCGCCGTCTCGCCCCTGCGGCGCGCATCCACGAGCTCTCCGCCCCCGGGGCCACAGCCGCAGTCGAAGGCTTGACCCAGTGGGTGGTGTGGACTGATTCGGAGGAACAACGCGATCAGCTGGTGCACCAGCTCGCGCGCCGCCGTGCCAGCACCCTCATTTTCTGCGCCACCAAACATCAGGTCAGCCGCTACGCCCGTGAGACGGGCGCCTGCTTCGTGCATTCCGATCGCACCCAGGCCCAGCGCGCCGCGGCCGTCGAACGTTTCGCCTCCGGCGCCGAGCCGGTACTCATCGCAACCGATGTTGCGGCACGTGGCATCGACATCGCCAACATTGATCTCGTGGTGCATGTGGGTATCGCCTTTGATGCCCAGTCCTTTGTGCACCGCTCCGGCCGCACCGCCCGTTCTGGAGCCAGCGGCAACAGCCTGAGCATCGTCGATACCACCTACCGCCGCCGGGCGAAGAAACACTTCCGCACCGCAGGAGTGGATCCCCGCGAACTCGCGTGGGACTCCCCAGAGCTTTCCTCCCTCATCGGGCCGCTGCGCCAGCCGCGTTCATCGGAGGCACAGTCTTCTACCTCTCGCCGTGGCGGCTCCGCAGACGCGGGCCGGCACTCCGGCTCCCCCTCTGGTACAGCTCGCTCGCGCGGGCGCTCCGACTCGTCGGGCGCTGGCAATGCGCGGAGGGGTTTTCGACCGAAGAAAAAGAAAAAGGGCGGCGCCTGGGGCAAGGGTTCTGTCACCACACGGCGACGTATTGACCAGTAGGGCCTTGGTTTGGGTAGTGTTTTAGCCGATCAACAATTATGGACATACTTCTCAGCATTCTCGCTCTCCTCGGCTTTGTGGCACTGACCGCCGGCACGGGGTTGTTTGTGGCTATCGAGTTCGCCCTGACGGGGCTGGAGCGATCCACCATCGACAACCACGTTGCCCGCAATAAAGACTCAGTTTCTCAGCGCATTCGTCATGCCCACGAGAATCTCTCCTTCGAGCTCTCAGGCGCCCAACTGGGCATCACCATCACCACCCTGGCCACGGGTTATCTGGCGGAGCCGGTCTTGGCTCGTTTCTTCACCCCGTTGCTGGAGCTGGTCGGCTTGTCCGAACGGGCTGCCTCGCCCGTCGCTCTCATCTTGGCGCTTGTCGTGGCCACCTTCTTGTCTATGATCTACGGCGAGCTGGTGCCGAAGAACATGGCAATCACCGATCCGTGGACCACCGCCCGCGTGGTAGTCACCCCCGTGCAGTGGTTCAACAAGGGCCTCAAGTGGTTCATTACCGCGCTCAACTCCTCCGCTAATTTCATTGTGCGCAAGCTCGGTATCGAACCAGCTGATGAACTCGCCAGTGCCCGCTCTGCCCAAGAGCTTGGCGCGCTGGTGCGTAACTCGGCTCAGGTGGGCACCTTCGATGTGTCCAAGGCCCGCATGATTGACCGTGCCCTTAAGTTCGGCGAGGCCACGGCCGAGGAGTTTATGACTCCCCGCTCGACCATCCTCTTCCTGCACAGCACCGATTCGGTGGAGGACCTAGTTCAGCTCGCGCTCGAGTCCGGCCATTCTCGCTTCCCGGTGGTAGATAACGACTTAGACGACACCATCGGCGTGGTGCACATTAAAAACGCTTTCTCCATTCCGAAACAGCGTCGCCCGCAGGTGCCGGTGGCGGAATTGGCCCGCGAGGTCAACACCGTGCCCGATTCCCTTGATGGCGATGCCGTGCTCAACGCCGTGCGCTCCGCTGGTTCCCAGATGGTGCTGGTGGCGGACGAATATGGCGGCACTGCCGGCATCGTCACCATCGAGGATGTGGTGGAAGAACTCCTCGGTGAGGTCTACGACGAACACGATGACGCCGAGGCGGAAAAGGACTTCCGGCGAGTCGGCGAGTCGTGGGAGGTTGCCGGTTTGGTGCGCGTGGATGAACTCAGTGAGTCCATCGGCTACGCCGCGCCTGATGACCACCGCTATGAGACGGTGGGCGGGCTTATCATGACGGCGTTGGGTCGGATCCCACAGCCAGGCGATGTGGTGCTGCTCCCCCAGACAGAGCGAGATATGCGCGATGAGTTCGAGACCGGTATCACCGGCCGCTGGATCGCCTCGGTCACAGCCATGGACGAGCGTCGCGTTGAGCGCGCATTCTTTACCCCCATCAGCAACGAAGAAGCAGCGGAGTACGCCTCATGAGTGGAATCCAAGCAATCATCTTCGCCATCTTTTTGTTGGCCCTCAACGCCTTCTTTGTCGCCGCCGAGTTCTCACTCATTTCCTCCCGCAAGGACCGCATCGATGCGCTCATCGCTCAGGGCAAGTCGCGGGCAAAGAAGGTGGAATACGCCACCGAGCATCTCTCCATCATGCTTGCCGGCGCGCAGCTGGGGATCACCATCGCCTCCCTGTTGTTGGGCAAGGTGGGCGAGCCGGCTATCGCGCACCTGCTCGAACGCCCCTTTGGTGCCTTGGGTGTACCGGAGTCGCTCCTGCATGCCTTGTCCTTTGCCATTGCGCTCGCGGTGATCACCTTCTTGCACATTCTTGTCGGCGAGATGGTGCCGAAGAATATCGCATTGGCCGGCCCTGAGACCCTCGCTATGATCTTGGTGCCCGCCCACATCCTCTTCGTCAAGCTCATGATGCCGATTCTGAACTTCATGAACTTCGTGGCACGGCACACCTTGCGCCTGTTCGGGATCGAGCAAAAAGACGAGTTGGATTCCTCCGTCGACACCGAGCAACTCGCCATCATGGTTTCCGAGTCGCGTTCGGAGGGGCTTCTCGACGCCGAGGAGCATGCCCGCCTGGCCAAGGCCCTGCGCACTGACAAGCGTTCGGTGCGGGAGGTGCTGATCCGCAAAGACCAGGTGCACGCCATTCCCTTTGGCAGCCGTGGGCCCACGGTGCAGCAGCTGGAAGATGCGGTGAATGAAACCGGCTTCTCCCGTTTCCCCATCACCGGTGCCAATGGCAACTATCTCGGCTATGTGCACATCAAGGATGTGCTCGACCGGCTCGCCTCCTCCACCTCTTCGCCGCGCGATGTGATCCCGCGCTCCCAGATTCGCCAGCTGATTAATATCGACGCCTCTGGGGGCTTGGACCAAACCCTACGGCGAATGCGTGGTAGCTCCGCCCACATGGCGCAGGTGCGCGATCGTGGCCAATTGATTGGCGTGATCACCCTCGAGGATCTCATCGAGGAGTATGTGGGCAATGTGCGCGATTGGACGCACGAGGACACTGCCGATGCCTGAGCTGCTCACTCCAGCCCAGTGGCAGCGGCGGCAGCGTGAGCATGAGCGCCGCGTGGACGCGCTCACCGCGGCGCATTTGCAGCGCCGCTCCCAGCATCGCACCCACCCCGTGTGGGATTTCATGTTCGACTACTACCCCTTCTCTCCTGGAAAAATGCGCCGCTGGCATCCGGGGATGGACGTGGAACTCGTAGGCGACGCCCCTCACACGGAATGGTCTTTCTATCGCACTCGCGGTACTGGGGATACGGCCACCACTGGGGTGGATCTATCGGCCCTGGCGAGCAAGCGCGAACGGTTGTGGCGCTTTGTGGCAGAGCTACTTCGCCGCGAGGAAACCAATCCTGCGCGTTTCGATTGCTTCGGCATGCACGAGTGGGCGATGGTTTACCGCTCGGAGAATCCCCGCCACGATCTGCCTTTGCGGCTCGGCGCGGAAGGCACCGATGCTGTGGTGGAGGCGCACGGTGCGTTGAAATGCACCCACTATGATGCGTTTCGCTTCTACACCCCGCCTGCCCGAACGCTCAACATCCGTCCCCTGAGCCGCGAGGATCAGCTCAGCTGCGAGCAGCGGGGCTGTTTGCACGCCACCATGGATTTATACAAGTGGGCGTTTAAGTTGTTGCCGATGGTGCCGAGCGAACTCGTTATCGACGCCTTCGAGCTAGCGTGCAAGGTCCGCCAGCTCGACATGGAGGCCTCTCCTTATGATTGCCGTGCCCTGGGCTTCGGGGTGGTGGCCGTGGAAACCCCTGAAGGCAAAGCCGAATACGTCTCCCGCCAGCGCGCCCTATCTCGCGCCGCCGAACCTATCCGACACCGTCTGAGCTACCACGTCGAACAGGCTCTTGCCACTACACTGGGTGAGTGAGTCCTGAACCACAGCTAGAGGTTCACACAATCACCATGTGAGGAAGAGGTGCACCCGTGGCACGACACGCGTCCGGAGAATCCAATTATCGGCTATCGAAGGAGCTCATCACTAGCGCAGTACTGGTGATTGTGCTGGTGGTAGCCTTTATCGTGTGGTTGACGGTTCGATCATCCGCCGATAGCGCGGACGATAGCTTCGCCCAAGATTGCATCGAAGGCGAGCTACACGTACCGGTAGCGGTGAGCGCTTCTACCCCCGATCCCGTCGCCACATCGCTGATCGACGCTTATTCGGACACCTCCCCCATCGTAAAAGATCATTGCGTGAGCCTTGAGACCGTCTCGGATCCCGCAGCCGCAGCTGTGGTGATCTCCACGGGCACCCGGGGCGAGGTGCAGCGCCAGCTTGATGCCGCACACGCTTCCGCAGCAAGCGAGAAGTGGGCCATCGGCGAGAGCACCCCAGTCGGCTTGGCCTATCGCTCCGACTCCCCCGCCCCCGACACAGGCTGGGAGGCACAAACCGCAGAGCGTGTTTTCTACCCAGAGCCGGCCACAAACCCTGCCGCCAGCTTGGTCGCAGCAGCGATTTCTGGGGATAACCCAGACACCGGTGAGAAACTGCTGAAGGACAACACCCTGCCCTCCTACGATCTTGCTGCCGAGAGCCAGCTGCTGGCAGTCACCGAAGATGAGACCCCAGAAGGCATGGATTTCTTCGCCCCCGATGACACCCAGGTTCCCACCTTTGTGGTGCCGTTGACGACGCACGAGGGTATTTCCGAAGAACAGTCCCGCGCCGGGGCTGATTTCGCCAAGTTTGTCACCGCACAGAATGAGGATGCAGAGGACAAATCCGTGCTGTGGGCCAGCACCGCCGATATTCTCAGCGAGCGCTACGCCCAGGTACCGGAGGAATCCACCGGCTCCACCAACCAGGCGATCAATAACACGCTGCTGCTTCTCGACACCTCTGATGCGATGAACGCCTCCCCTTCGGGGCACTCACTCTATGCGGAAACCGCGCGCATCGCCGATCCGCTGGTGGTCTCCGCGATCCGCGCCGGGGGCTCGGTAGCCCTGTGGAATTACTCCTCCCCGCTGAGCGAGGGAGTGACTAAGGGCTGGCGCGATAATATCTCCTTCAGCACTGATAGCACCGCAATCGTCGATACCATGAAGCGTTTCGGCACAGGGGGTGTACCCCAAACCCGCGAAGCGCTCGCCGCTGCCCTACCAGTGGCCGCCGAGCAGGCACGATCGACTGGCGAACCTACCCAGATCGTGCTGGTAACCTCTGGCACGAATGACTCGATGAGCGATGAGCAGCTACGGGAGATCCTCGATCGCTACCGTGACGCCAAAGTGCAGCTGGATGTACTCACCGTGGGTGGCGGAGCCGAAGATTCCGTGATCACCGACTTCGCTCGTAGCACCGGCGGACATGTGGGCACGGCTACCGACGCTCCTGACATCGCCAACCGGCTGCAGCAGTCCTTCGGTATCGACCGGCCCTAGCCGTGTTGCTACGAGCCTCAGCAAAGGGAGGCTCGCAGCCTTGCGGGCATAGGACAAGCCCAGGGATAGGAATCCACCTACTATCCCTGGGCTTGTTTCGTGCTGGTTGTGTTAGGAGCTGCGACGGCGGCGACGCATAGCGAGTTCGTCTTCCATTTCCGGCTCGGCGGCGTCGTCGATGCGCTCGGAGGGGAAGGCCGAAATCGTGCCGGTGAGTTCCTTCATGATGCCCGGCACGGCGATACCGAACACGCCCTGGCCGTCGGCGAGAAGGTCAATAACTTCCTCGGAGGAACGGCATTCGTACACGGTGGTGCCGTCCGACACGAGGGTGATGGTGGCGAGATCATCCACGCCTAGATCGCGGAGCTTATCCACAGCCAAGCGGATGTTCTGCAGCGAGATACCGGTGTCGAGCAGTCCCTTGACGATCTTGAGCACAAGAATGTCTTTGAAGGAGTACAGGCGCTGAGAGCCGGAGCCGCGGGCATTGCGGATAGACGGGGTGACCAACTTGGTGCGCGCCCAGTAATCGAGCTGCCGGTAGGTAATGTTCGCGACCTGGCAGGCAATAGGAACGCGGTAGCCGACTTCCTCGTCCGGCCCCATGGTGAAGAGGGATTCTTGCACGCCGTGGGTGGTGGATTCAGACATGTGTAATTTCTCCCTTGTCATTTTTCTCTCAGGATACGTCTCCCTCAGCCTTGGGGCTAGTGCCCGCAGATGAGACCCCGAGAGACTCGCTTCGGTATCACGCCAGTACGCGTGGAGTACTTCCTCAGATTACTGAGACCAATGGACGCACGAGTGGCGACACGCCGAAACTCTCAACCTTTAGTTTAAGCTTAGGGGCCCTGAATCACTTTGTCACCTTTTATCCCACTAGTAATCAGATGTATCGCCTTGCTCAGAGTCACCGCGAAGGTCAGACTCCTCGACTCCCATCGATCGCAGCAAGGACTCGAAATCTGCGTCTGCCTGCGCATCTCCTGAGGCAGAAGAAAATTCCTCCGCACTATCGACTAGATCCTCGCACGTGATACCGAAACCTTGATGTAGATCATCGGCCGAGACAAATACCCCCGTGCGTCGAAGCACATCCTCGGCCACAGAAATCGGAATCTCCTCTTCTCGTGCGATCAGGATTGCATCCGAGGGGCGCATGTCTATGCTCGTGCCGTCACCACACACCAGGCTTGCGGTAAATGCCCCGCGCATATAACCGTCGATACGCGCCTCCACAATGGAGCCGGCATGGGAGTCGGCCAGCTGTACAAGAGCGTCATGAGCCCGCGGACGCACCGGCGCTCCCCCCTGTTCCCGCGCTGCGATAGCGGCGGCTGAGTCGTCTCCAATCCAGATGGGGAGAATGCGGGTAGTGCCCACCACCCTTAAAAAGATCACGTTGTATTCCTCAGGCGGAATCACGAACACACCGTGGTAGACGAGATCAATGAAATTGCGATCATCCATGAACAGTGACGTCCTTTACACATTCAAGTAGAAAAAGAGCCACGATGTAGCGGCGCTACCCCGTGACTCTCGTGTTAGTTTTCCTCGGTGCGGCTAGGAGCGAAGATCGTTTTTGACCAAGCTCGCGTGCAGTGACACCACCAGAGCGGTGAGCTGCTCGGAGATCTCTTGCGCCTTGTGCTTGGCCACTTCGGAGCGGGACTGCGCCACAGGCGTGGTCACCTGCGAGATCAAGTCCGCCTGGCGGCGAGCCGAGTTACGCACCGACTTCAGGTGGCGGACATCGAATCCAAACTCCGTGAGCGCGTGCGCCGTGGACGCCACCCGCACATCATCGGCGGTGAAAAATCCTGCCGGATCGGCGCTGATCAAACCAGCGCCGGCGAGTTCGCGCACAAACTCTTTATCTACATCGGCCTGCGCCGCCACATCATCATCGGTCAGCCGGGTGATGGCCGGGGCCTTGAATTCCTCCGGGCTGATGATCGGCTCCACCTTGGTGGCGCTGAGCAGCGCGGTCACCTCGCCAGAATCCATTGCCTCGAGCTGCTGGCGGATCACCTTCAGTGGGGTGTAGTTATCGCGCTGGGTCACCAGAATGTAGCGCAGACGCTCAACATCCTTATCGGTGAAGCGGCGATAGCCGGAGGGGGTACGTGAAGGGGTGATGAGGCCTTCGGATTCGAGGAAGCGAATCTTAGACACCGTCACATCGGGGAACTCTCCCCGCAATCGCTCCAGCACCACGCCGATAGACATGGTCTGCTGGCGCGCATGACGCAGTGGCTTCACGCTGCCGTCTTTAGAATCCCGTAGTGCGCTCACGTTCTTATTACCCTTAGGTTTTCTGCTGTAAATCTATTGATACGCCCCGCGCCCACAGGCGGTGATCCGCTGCCCGCGCGGGCTGTATGCATCCTTTGTAGCCTAGCCTATCGCTAGATCGCCACTACTTCTTCGGACCAGCGAGGAAGACAAGACGGAACTTGCCGATCTGCACCTCATCGCCGGTGTTGAGCGCCTCAGCGTTCTTCGGCTCGCGGTTGACGTAGGTGCCGTTCAGGCTTCCCACATCCACCACCTCGAACTGCCCCTCGCCATCGCGGCGGAACTCCGCGTGACGACGAGACACGGTGACATCATCAAGGAAAATGTCGCTTTCTGGGTGGCGACCTGCAGTGGTGGTCTCCTGATCGAGCAAGAAGCGGGAACCTGCGTTCGGGCCGCGCTTCACGACCAGCAGCGCCGCCCCCTCAGGCAGGTTGCCAGCGCCGACATTCGCCGGTGCAGCCTGAGCACCAGACTCCATTTCCTTAAGCAGATCAGCGCGGAAAACAGATGTGGTCTCCACCTGAGTCTGGGAAACGTCAGTGTTGTCACTCATTGAGAAAAACCTCCGGTTGCTCGAGCACATAATGTCTTCGGCCCTCACCGCGGGCGCGGCGGCTGCCGTAGCGCTGGGTGAACAAAGTTCTGCCCTACGGAATCTATCAAGCGCAGCTGACCGCTGCAGGGTCGTAATGTCTACATCATACGTGGCATGCCCGCTTTTGGGTGCGTCAGCCCAGCCACGCGACCAGTTACGATTACGTAACAAAACCTAAGCGCGCTGGACAACCTCACCCTCAGCAAGGATCCGCTATGAGCTTAGTCACACACAGATGGTGGTGGCTATCGGAACATTCCAGCGATTCCACCCAGCACCGAATTGCCGCTGCCGGAAAGCGGATTGTCGTTGACCATGTAGGTCCAGGTAGCCGAGGGGCGCACAAGTCCCTCATCGCCGAGGTGCGCGCCCTCGTGGTCAATGCGCACCTGTTCGAAGCTGTCCACCGCATCGTCCACCGCCTGCTGCACCAGCTGTTTGAATTCTGACACCGCGATGCGGTGAAACTCATCAATGGGCGTTTCTTTCGCAATGGCGCGTAGGTGAATGGACTCACGCACGTCGTCCAACAGCGCCAGATGCTCACTCCAGCCATAATCCAGGTGGTAGAGCATAATCTCGCGGCACGCCTGCACGAGTACTTCGTGATCAACGCTTTCTTCCAACTCGGCGGCGCGCCGAGGACTGCGTTGACGACACTCCTCAAGCGCCTGCTCGGTGTGCAGCAGCCGTTGGCGGCGTTCATCAATGATCACCCGCTGATCGGCGAGCAGCTTGTTGTACTTCCATGTTTGAGCGTGGATCTCGAGCAACTGGCCCTCGGTCACACGCTGGCAGTGCTCGATAAAGTCGCGCACTTTCTTCGACTCGACCCTTCCCGCAGCGTCGGGCCGGGCCTGAATCTGGGCACCCCCACCGCCGGCGTGCACCACGTCATCGTCTAGCGCCACGAAAAACACAGAGCTGCCAGGATCTCCCTGGCGGCCTGCACGCCCGCGCAGCTGGTTGTCGAGCCGAGCGGTGCGGTGCCGAGCGGTTCCAATCACGGCCAACCCGCCGCGTTCGACCACTGCATCATGGTCACGCTCATCGGCACCACCGAGCCGAATATCGGTGCCGCGCCCAGCCATTTGGGTGGAGACGGTGACACGACCAAGATCACCGGCCTCAGCAACAATAGTGGCTTCCTCAGCATCATTTTTGGCGTTGAGCACGCTCACCGGAATGTCGCGCTCTGCAAGTGCAGCGGCAAGTTCCTCGGACTCGGCCACGTCGTGGGTGCCCACGAGCACCGGCTGGTCCTTGCGGTGAAGGCGCTCGATTTCGTCCACGATGGCCGCGTTCTTTTCGGCGATAGTGGCAAAGACGCGGTCTTGCTCATCGAAACGCTGCAAGGGCGCTTCGCGCTCGATCACCGACACACGCAGATCATAGAATTGACGCAATTGGTCGGTGGCCTCCACGGCAGTTCCGGTCATTCCGCACACCAACGGATAGCGCTTCATCAGCGCCTGCAAGGTAATGGTGTCCAGAATGCGCCCACCGTCAGAGACAACAAGCCCTTCCTTGGCTTCCACCGCGGCTTGCAGCCCGTCGGGCCATCGCTGGAGATCGGCGACGCGCCCGCGGGAAGCGTCGATAAGCGACACTTTGCCGTCGCGCACAATGTAGTGCACATCGCGGATCAGCAATGCTTGAGCATGCAGTGCGAGGTTTACGTGCACCAATGTAGTGCCGATATGCTGCTCGTCGTAGAGGGTATCGATGCCCAGGGCTTCTTCCACGTAGTGAGCGCCGGCGTCGTTGAGGAAGACATTGCGCCGCTCATCGTCGACATCGAAATGCTCTCCCTCTTTGAGCCGCCGCACAATCTCGGTGATCCGGCCAGTCGGCGCCGTGGATTGGTCGGTCCCAGCAAGCACCAGCGGAACGAGCGCTTGGTCCACGAGAACGGAGTCCGCCTCGTCCACGATCGCCACATCGGCTCCCGATTGCACCGCATCCTCGGCGTGTGTGACCAACTGATCCCGGAGCACGTCGAAGCCGATTTCATTGACCGAGCTGTAGACCACATCGGCGCTATAGGCGTGACGACGCTGCGCCGGCGTCATTTTCTCCGAGATGAAGGAGACACTCACCCCGAAAGGGCTGAAGATGTCGCGCATCCTAGTGGCGTCACGTTGCGCCAGATAGTCATTGACCGTGATCACGTGCACCCGCTGGCCCTGCAGCGCAAAGCCGACCGCTGCCATCGCCCCAGCGAGGGTCTTGCCCTCACCGGTGGCCATTTGAATCACATCCCCAGCCAGCAATCGTTGCGCGGCCTGGTATTGGGAAACAAAGGGCGCTTCCTCGTGCGCCGCAGCACTGCAAGCCCCAATGGAGGCCAATAGCCGCGGCATATCCTTAATCGACGTGCCGAGCTCACCAGCGCCGCCAGTGAGACACTGAGCGGCCACTGCGCGGGCATGTTCCCCGGCGAGCGCTGAGCCTTCCCTGCGCAGAATTTCCTGCGCCTGTTCGGCTACGGCCAAGCTTTTCTTCTCGTGCTTCGTTTCCTTGGCTCCGAGCGCTTTCCAAAACCACTTCATGCCAGCCACTGTTTTTGGCCATCCTCCTCGGGCAGCTCCTCAAGGCCTGGCGGCGTGCCGGCCTGCGAAGCAATCGCGTGCTATCGGTGTTTAGCTTAGCGCCCGCCTCAGACACCGCCGGCAGCCTCCTAGACTCACCCATCCCACCTCCGCTCGACACTCTGCCTTCCCTACCTCCGAGACACAGCACTATCCGTGCAGTTCAGAGCACATCCATCCGCTATGGCTTGGGCAGCGCTGAAGAGCCGAGGCCCACTGGTTAGACTTGGGCACCATGCATTCAGTCTCAGTTAAACTGCCTTCTTCCACCGGCTCGCTCATGGCGGGAACCATCGATTTCCCTGACGGCACCCCTCGTGCCTTCGCCATGTTTGCGCACTGCTTCACCGGTTCGCGTTTCACCCCTGCAGCATCGCGAGTGTCGAAGACTTTGGCCGATGAGGGCATTGCCTGCCTGCGTTTCGACTTTCCCGGCCTAGGCCAGTCGGAAGGCGAGTTTGCCCGCACCTCTTTTAGCTCAAACGTGGCCGATATCCGCGCCGCCTACGATTGGCTTGAGGAGCACTACGAGGCCCCGCAGTTGATGGTGGGCCACTCCCTCGGCGGTGCGGCCGCGCTGCGGGCCGTGGCTGCGAATGGCATCGAACGCATGAAGTCCATCAAGGCGGTGGCCACACTCGGGGCGCCCTTCGATCCTGCCCACGCGGTGTTGCACTTCGCGGATCGCATCGGTGAGGTGGATGAGCACGGGGCGGTCACGCTGAAGCTCGGCGGGCGCGATATCACTATCTCTCGTGAATTCCTCGAGGATCTCGCCGAGGTCAACCCAGAGAGCTACCTGCACCGGCTGAAGGTGCCCCTGTTGTTGCTGCACTCCCCAGTGGATCAAACGGTCGGCATCGATAATGCCCAGAAGATCTTCCTGTGCGCCCGCTACCCAAAGTCCTTGGTGGCCTTGGATAAGGTCGATCACCTCGCCACCCGTCCCGGCGCCGCCCAGCGCGCGGCGCATCTGATCTCCACATGGGTGCGGCCCTATCTGCAGTCCACGGCAGATTCGGAAGCAGAGGACATCCTCCCCGAGGGCGTGGCCGAAGCCCAGTCGATTCCCGCCGGTAAGTTCACGGACCTAGTGCACACAGGATCGCGGAGCTTCACTACGGACCGCGAGAAGGAGCGTGGCGGCAAGGATCTAGGCATTGCTCCCACGTCCCTGCTTATCGCCGCCCTGGCAGCCGCTACCTCGGAGGAGATCCGAGCAGCCGCTCGCGAGGGACGCATTCGCGAGCTTGACGACGTCCGGGTCTCTGTGACCAAGGTCGTCGGCGCCGACAGCGAGCAGCCGGTGCTCCGCCGCAAGATCGCCCTGATCGGTGATCTAAGTGATGAGCAGCGCGCCGAGTTGCTCGCCGCCCGCGATAATTCCCCAGTCTCGGCGATGCTCTCTCATGTGCGTATCGAAGACCGCGATGAGTAACCACCCTGCCCAACCGCTCGCCCCCGAGAAACGCTGCCCCTGCTGCTCGGGGTTGAGCTACGGCGACTGCTGCGGGATCTATCACGGCGTGGACTGCGGATGGAAGCTGGAAGAGGCTAGGCCTGCCCCCACAGCTGAGGCGTTGATGCGGTCTCGCTTCAGTGCCTTCGCTGTTGGTTTTGCCGGCTACCTCATGGCCACGTGGGCACCAGAGCACCGCCCAGATGAGATCACTCTCGACAGCGAGGAGACGCGTTTTTATCGGCTCGATATCCTCAGTAGCACTCGCGGCGGGCCGATGGATACGGAGGGCTCGGTGAGCTTCGCCGCCTATGTTCGCGGCCCTTCAGGCCGCGAAGTACAACGGGAACACTCGCTATTTGAGCGCCGTAACGGCCGGTGGTTCTACACCACCGGAACGCCTGTGACCTGCTGATTGGACTCCCCTACCAACACTGCTGTAATCTACTCGCTGTTGGATAACGCAGCCCCGCCCAAGGGATCTGCGGTGATCAACATCGGACTGTGGCGCAGCTTGGTAGCGCACTACACTGGGGGTGTAGGGGTCGCAGGTTCAAATCCTGTCAGTCCGACTCTTTTTTATCTCAAGCCGCAGTTTGGATTTTTCCGGACTGCGGCTTGAGTCTTTGGCGCCCATGTACTCCCTACCCAGGGCTAGGCGTTGAGCACAATGTGTTTGGGGTGCACATAGCTGGCGGTAAGTGCTTGGTAGATGCTGTGGGAGCCACTACCCTAAAGGCACGGCTGCGCGCACCCCTTGAGAGCAGCGTTGGCGCGGTCGGTGAAGTCTCGGCACGTGCTGAAAGGATAGATAATGACGGACGATAGGCAGCGGAATTCGTGGGACGATAACGGCGATGAGCCCACCCGTTTCATCCCGCGCGATACCTCACAGTACGGGCGGGAGGATTCCTATAACAGCTACGATGACGCCGACGATTTTGCCACCGAGTATCTTGGGGCCCACGACGCACAGCCCGAACCCCGTACTGAACAGACTCAGTACTTAGGCCCTCAGGGCAGCCAGCAGACCCCAGAGGAGAACTATCCGCGCCAGTATTACGCCCCCTTAGAGGACGAGCAGGGCTACGAGCCCCAGCAACCCTATGATCAGCCCCAGGGCCAGCCCTACGGGCAACCTCAACCGGCGGCTTATCCTCCGCCGAACTATGCCCCGCCGCAGGAGCCAAAGAAGTCCTCGGCGATGCCGTGGATTATCGCGGTGGTCGCTCTCGTCGTGCTCGCCGTGGTGGTGGGCATGTTTGCCTTCGGCCGCGATGGCGAGAACACCGCCGAGTCCACGACTACTCCACCGCCGGTGGAAACCGTAACGGAGACAGTTGAGCCGGAGGCCCCAGCCCCCACCGAGGATCCAGCCGTGCAGCAGCGCCTCCAGGAAGAAACAGACAGGCTGCGCGAGTCCGTAGAGTCGCTGACTTCCGAGGTTCAGGCACCAGCTACCGCTGTACCGGATGTGATGGGCGATAACGGCGTAGTCGCGGTGGCACAATTGAAGGCCCGCGGCTTTAGCGATGTCCGCACGGTCGATGCCTCCGGTGCAGAGATCAGTGGCGCAGACCTGCTCGGGGGCTCGGTGACGCGCGTTGATCCGCCGGCCGGAACCGAGACGGATAAGTCCACTCCCGTTACTTTGGTCATCGAGTAGCTCGCTCCGCTTACGCGGGCGCTCGAGCCTTAGGTCATCACCACTTAAGCCCCTCAACCGATGTGACTGGTTGAGGGGCTTGAAGCGTCGATAAGCGAGCAGCTAACGCTTGCGCTTCTCGCGCACGCGCACTGCGATACGCACTGGGGAGCCTTCGAAGCCGAAGGACTCGCGGAACTTGCGCTCCAGATAGCGGCGGTAGCCGGCGTCGAGGAAGCCGGTGGTAAACAGCACGATCACCGGCGGGCGGGTGGAAGCCTGGGTGGCAAAGAGCACACGGGGCAGGCGGCCTGCCTTCATCGGCGGCGGGTTTTGAGCGATGGTCTCACGTACCCAGTTGTTGAGCTTGCCGGTGGAGATGCGGCTATCCCAGCTGTCTAGGGCCTCGATGAGCATGGGTTCAATCTTCTGCAGAGCGCGCCCAGTCTTGGCGGAAATGTTTACCCGCCGTGCCCACGGCACATGCGCCAGCTTCTCCTCGATGTCGCGTTCCAGCAGATAGCGCTGGTCCTCGTCCATCAGATCCCACTTGTTATAGGCGATCACCAGCGCCTTACCGGATTCGATCACCATGCCGAGCACGCGCTGGTCCTGCTCTGTGATCGGCTGGGAGGAATCCACCAGCAGCACGCACACCTCGGCGGCATCAATGGCGTTTTTAGTGCGCAGGGAGGCATAGAACTCGTGTCCGCGGGCGTGCTTAACCTTCTTGCGCAACCCGGCGGTGTCCACGAACTTCCATAGCTGGTTGTCCAGCTGCACCATCGAGTCCACTGGGTCGACGGTGGTGCCCGCGACATTGTCCACCACGGCGCGATCCTCGCCGGTGAGTTTGTTCAACAGCGAGGACTTGCCCACGTTCGGCTTACCAACCAGCGCTACTCGACGCGGCCCCGAGGTAATCGAGGCCGCCTTGGGCTGCTCGGGGAACAAGCGCACGACCTCGTCGAGCACATCGGCCCCACCGCGGCCGTGCAGCGCAGAAACCGGATAGGGATCGCCCAAGCCGAGGGCGTAGAACTCGGCCATTTCGGCATACTGCCCGTCCGACTCAAACTTGTTGGCCACCACCAGCACCGGCACATCGGCGCGGTGCAGTTTGCGGGCCATCACCGCATCGGCATCGGTAATGCCCACCGTGGTATCCACCACGAAGAGGATGATGTCAGCCTCAGCCATGGCGTTTTCCGCCTGGCGAGCGATCGCGGCGTGCATACCCTTGGCGTCGGGGTCCCAGCCGCCGGTGTCTTGCACCCAATAGCGCTGGCCATTCCACTCCGCCAAATAGCTCACGCGATCGCGGGTGACGCCGGGAAAGTCCTCCACCACAGCGGCGCGACGTCCCAAGAAACGGTTCGTCAGCGTGGACTTACCCACATTTGGCCGTCCCACGATAGCCACAGTGCACAGCTGCTCTTCCACGATATCTGGGGAGGTAATGCCCAGTGCGGCCTCGAGTTCAGCCCACTCCTCCTCGGTGCGCGGGCCATCGGGGCCAAAACGGGGATCGTTCTCATCCACCGGCCCAGGTACCTCGAGATCCTCCAGGTCATCCTCGCCGTAACCTGATGCGTAGTAGACCTCACCAAAGTCGGCTTCGTCGAAGTCCTCCTCGTCGAAATCCGCGGCGCCGTATCCTTCGCCGGGAGCGAGCACCTCTTCTTCGCTAAAAGCCTCATCGGCCGGCAGCTCACCGCCATCGGCGACGGCGTAGACGAACTCGGTATCGCGATCAAGATCCTCGTAGGTTTTGCTGTCGCGAGCGCTGTTCGTCGAGTTGTTCTTGTCTTCGGTGCTACTCATGATCGCCTCCTCTCGGCGGTGGTGTCGGTGGATGGGATGGGCTCGGGGGAATCGCCTGCGGCGTCAGCCGCTGCCGCCTGCTCTGTCTGAGCGGGTGCGGCCTCGGTGGCGATGGCGGAGGATTCCACGAGTGCCACTAGGGAGTCGAGCACCTCCTCGAAGCTCATCTCGGAGGTATCGATGATGTGCGCATCCTCGGCGGGCTTGAGCGGCGAGGCGGCGCGAGAGGAATCGGCCTCATCGCGGCGCTTCACATCCGCCAAGACATCCTCGAGGTAAACCTTGCGTCCGGCCTTGCGGTCTTGCTTGTAGCGTCGTTGCGCGCGCACCTCGGGGCTGGCGGTAAGAAAGGCCTTCACCGGAGCGTCGGTGAGCACCACCGTGCCGATGTCGCGGCCCTCCACGATGCAGCGGCCCGCAGAGGCGGCCAGAGTGCGTTGGAGACGCACAAGGTTCTCCCGCACCTCCGGAATGGCGGAGATGGTGGACACAGCTTGGGTCACCTCTGGGCCGCGGATCTCCTGGGAGACATCCTTGCCGTCGAGCAACACCTCGGTGGACTCGGGATCATCATTGACCGCCAGCGGCAGATGCACGGTTGCCTCGATCACCGCATCGGTGTCATCCGGGTGAATATCGCGCCGCAGCACGTGCAACGTGGCCACGCGATACATTGCGCCGGTGTCGAGATACTTGGCGCACAGCCGCGTGGCAAGGGCTCGAGACGCGCTGGACTTGCCGGTGCCAGACGGTCCGTCAATGGCCACAATCAACCCGCCGGCGGGCTTATTAGCAATTGTCGATTTCATGAATCACTCACGCCCCTCGCCTAGAGCTCGACAGCCTTATAAAGGCTACGCAGCTCGGAGTCGTTCAAGGCCCGCAAAGAACCCGGGGTCTGCTCCCCTAGCTGCACGGTGTGCAGCTTCGTGCGCACGAGACGCTGCACCGGGTAGCCGGCCTCTTTGAGCATGCGGCGCACAATGTGCTTGCGCCCCTCGTGCAGATCCAGACGCACCAGCGAACGGCCCTGGTTGGCGTCGATAATGCTGACCTTGTCTGCCTTCGCGATGCCATCCTCCAGCTCGATGCCCTCGCGCAGCTGCCGGATGAGCTTGCGATCAGCCTCGCCGAGAACATTAGCCACATAGGTCTTAGACACCTCGTAGCGCGGGTGCATGAGCCGATTAGCCAGCTCGCCATCATTGGTCAGCAGCAACAAACCTTCTGTGTCGGCGTCCAAACGGCCCACATGGAACAGGCGCTGCCCGGCGGAGAGCTTCTCCCCCACGATATCGCCCACGCAGGGCCGGCCCATATCGTCGCTCATCGTCGACTGCATACCCCGAGGTTTATTGAGCACAAAGTACTGCAGATTCTCGTCAATACGCACGCGCACCCCATCGACGCGCACCACCGAGTTATTCGGATCGATGCGCACCCCCTGAGTGGTCACGATACGGCCATTGACCTCAACTCGCCCCTCATCGATGAGACGCTCGGACATGCGCCGCGAAGCAACACCCGCCTGGGCGAGCACCTTCTGCAAACGCACCCCCTCGCCCTTGTCCTGGGAGGGGTTCGCGCCAAGATCCTCGGTGCTGACATGCTGGTGGCGCGCCGGCTTTGCCTGAGATACGTAGATGGAGCTGCCGCGCTGGGCGCGCTGTTCGGGCTGCTCTGCGGAATTCGGTTGAGCCGACTCGGCACGACGGGACGAACGCGAGCGGAAGCCCTTGTTGTCCGGTGTGCCATCTCGGCGAGCGGAAGGTGTCATGTATGCTCCTAAAACTTGCGGTGCAATTATCGACCGCCCAGTGTATCACCGCTGCCGGTCAGATCAGCTATCAGAGCGCGCACCGCCGTCTCATCCTCGTAACGCGCCGAACCACGGGGCACACTCGCCACATAGGGGCAATGCGTGACGACGCTAAACTCATCCACATTCAACCGCGTCGCCAGATCTGGATCCTTCGGCACACTACCGCCAATAAGCCCCAACACCTCAATGCCGCGGGCCCGCGCAGCCTCCACGCTCAACTCGGCCAGATTTAACGAGCCCAACCCCACCGAGGTGACGATGAGCAGCGGCGCCGACAAACCTGCGGCCACATCCGCAATCGTCCACTCATCGGCGATCCGCACCAAAAGCCCGCCGGCGCCCTCCACCAACACCAGCCTGCCTGGCTCATCAAGCGCCGCGATGTTCTCCACGGTGGACGCCAGCTCGAGATGCGCCATACCGGCGCGCCGGGCCGAGATATTGGGCGCGAGCGGCTCGGGATAGCGGGCGAATTCCACCACCTGCTCCACTGCAGGACACAGCTGCTGCACAGTGGCTAGATCACCTCGCCCTTCTGGTTCCCCAGTTTGGGCTGGTTTCACCACGGTAACGGCTACTCCCATGTCGCTGGCCACCGCGGCCAGCGCGGCGGTGGCATAGGTTTTCCCCACATCGGTGTTAGTTCCGGTGATCACAATGATGGCCATGGTGGTGGCAACTCCTTAGATTTTCTGCAAAGCCTAGACATATAGTGCGCACGATCCATCGGGGCGGCTGTGGGTCGCTAGCGTGGTTGAGACTGGGCGGCGCTCGCGGCGCTACGAAGCGCCCGAGTGATGGTGTCTATCTGCTCTGTGGTGGAGACAAATGGCGGCATGGCGTAAATGAGCCGGCCGAAGGGCCGCAGCCACACTCCCTCAGCCAAAGCGGCCGCGGTAGTGGCCTCCATATCCACGGCTGTGTCCATCTCTACTACAGCGATGGCACCCAACACCCGCACGTCCGCCACCCCAGGCTGCCTGTCCAGTCCAGCAAGCCCCGTGGTGAGTTCAGCCTCGATGCGAGGCACCGTATCGCACCAGTAGCGGGAAGCAATTAACTCCACGCTCGCATGGGCCACCGCACACGCCAGAGGGTTGGCCATGAATGTCGGCCCGTGCATGAGCGCCCCACCGCCGGCGGGGCTGGAGATTGCCGCCGCCACCTTCTCGGTGGTCATCGCCGCAGCCAGGGTCATGAAACCGCCGGTTAAAGCCTTGCCTACGCACATGATGTCGGGAGTCACACCGGCTCCACTGGTGGCAAAAAGCTCGCCGGTGCGGCCGAAGCCGGTGGCAATCTCATCGGCGATGAACACCAGGTCGTGGCGATCGCACAGCTCGCGGATCCCCGCCACCAGAGCGGGATCATGAAAACGCATACCGCCAGCGCCTTGCACCACCGGTTCGATGATGATTGCCGCCGTGGTGGCGTCGATATTCCGCTCCATCTCCTCGAGGTAGCGCTGCGTTTCTTCTGGCTCGCAATCCCGCACCGGTGGTGCAGGCGCGAAACGCTGGGTGGCGAGAACGCCGTGCCACAGCGCGTGCATGCCACCCTCGGGGTCGCACACACTCATTGCGCCGAAGGTATCCCCGTGATAGCCCGATCGCCATGTGAGCAGGCCGGTGCGCTCGGGATGGCCCTGTCCGCGCTGGTATTGCAACGCCATTTTGATGGCGACCTCCACCGAGACCGATCCAGAATCAGCGAAGAACACCTTGTCCAAGCCGTCTGGGGCGAGCTCTACGAGACTGTTAGCCACGTTGATGGCGGGGGCGTGAGTAAGGCCGCCGAACATTACGTGCGGCATAGTCTCGATCTGTCGCTGAGCAGCAGCCACCAGTGCGGGATGACGGTGGCCATGGCAGGCAGCCCACCACGAGCTCATGCCATCGATCACTTCGGCGCCATCGGCGAGTTGCAGATACACCCCCTCTGCCTGGGTCACCAGCCTGCTCTGCACTGATGCAGGCATGGGGCCATAGGGGTGCCAGATGTGGCGCCGATCGAACTCGAGAAGTTCCTGGCTACTACGCAGCAGACTGTGTTGTGTGCCGAGCTGCTGCGTAGTAGCTGGGTGTGCAGTAGAGGCAGGGGTGGTATTCGCCTGATTCATCACACCTTTACGCTACACCCGCCAACCAGCAGTTTGGCCATTACTAGCCGCTTCGAATTGCCGAAAACTATACGGTGTTTAATTGCTGCGCAATCCTCGCAGCTAAACACCGTTTAATGGGTTGAAGGGGCTAAAACTGTTCTTCGATGGATTCCACATCCGGTAGGAGAGGTGCCAAGGAGGGCAGGGCGCTGAGATCGTCGATCCCTAAGGTTTCGAGGAACAGCTGGGTAGTTTCGTAACGGTGAGCACCGGTGCTCGGCTCTGGCGGGTCAACCTCGCGGATTAGCCCACGCTGCGCCAAGGTACGCATCACGCCATCCACATTGACCCCGCGCACTGCAGCCACTTGGGCGCGGGTCACCGGCTGGCGGTAGGCCACCACCGCGAGGGTTTCTAGGGCTGCGCGGGTCAGCCTCGTTTTCTCCCCGTCTAGGACGAAGCGCTCCACGCTCTCTGCGTAGTCCGCGCGCGTATAGAGCCGCCAGCCTTCCTCACTGCAGCGAAGGTCAAAACCGCTGCCGCGAGCATCGAATTCGGCGGCCACCGCGCGCAATTCGGCCTCCACCTCCGCGGCTTCGGTATCGAGCACTCGGGCGAGCTGGGCGACTCCAACCGGCGCATCGATCACCAGCATGATCGCTTCCAAGCGTGCGCGCAAGGCATTCACCGGCTCTGGGTGTGGATTATCGTGAGCAGTCACTAGGGCTCGATCGGCTTGTTGTTGTTCGGATGTGCCCACTCAGACCAGGAGCCATCGTAGACCTTGAGGTTGGTGAAACCAGCCTCGGTGGCGGCGAGCGCCAACACGCAGGCGGTCACACCCGATCCGCAGCTCATGATCAACTCCTCATCCTGGTTGTGCTCACCGAAGCGCTCCGCGAGTGCCTCCGCGCTGCGAAGCTGCTGGGTGTCGTCGAGAAGCGAGGTGAAGGGAATGTTGACCGCACCAGGCATATGGCCGGAGGCCACACCCTCCCGCGGCTCCGGCTCGGTGCCAGCAAAGCGGCCGGCACTGCGGGCATCACAGACCGGACGACCGGCCTCGAGGGCTGATTCCACCTCGTCCATCCCCACGAACAAATCGCGGGGTTGAGTATTCAGCTGTGCAGCCTCGGCGGTAGTCCACTCTAGGCCCTGCTCTCGGGAGATCTCTTCCGTGGCAAAGCCCGCGGCCGTCCACGCCGGCAGACCGCCGTCGAGCACCTTCACGTTGTCAATACCGGCTTGGCGGGCCAGCCACCATATGCGCGGAGCAACCATGATCCCGTGCCGGTCGTAGACCACTACGGTCGTTTCCTCACTCACACCCGCCTGGGCGAAGATCGCCGCCACATCCTCCGGCGCGGTGTGCGGGCGCCGATCACTAGTGTCCGAAAACTCGGTCTCGATATCAGCAAGTTTCGAGCCTGGGATGACGGTGTAGCTCTCACGCGGGCGCCCCATCGCCGCGAGAAGGAGCACAATATTGTCTGCATTCGAGCTCATACGCTCAGCCAGCCAGCTGGGAGATACTACTGCGTTCATGTCACCCAACTATAGGCATCCAATAAGGATACTGACTTCTACGAGTGCCCCCACAGCCCAGCACCCCAGCGCAGTGCTCCAGTATCCCCTCGCAGCGCAAGGCCCACGGGCTGCACACTGCATCGCTGGCTACGACCAGTTGGCGGCCGCCACCACGGCCGGATCTACATCCTTGCCTGTCCAAGCCACCCGCAACTCCCCTAGCGCTTCTTTCTGTTCCACCTGGAGTGCCTGCGCTTTATACAGCTCGAGCAAAGCGAGGAAGCGCCCAACGATCTCCATGCTCACCCCGCAGTCCGCGGTGAGGGTGGTGAAGCTGGCCCACTGGGATACGCCCATGAACTTCAAAAGCCCCAACAGCTTGCCGGCCTGCTCAGGCACCGACACCGGCTGGAAGTGCAGATGCGAAGTGGAGACCTCCTCGGGCGGACGAGGACGAAACACCCCCGCAGCCACCTGAGCGAATCCCTCGGCATCGAGACCCAGATGCACGGGAGGCAACAGCTCGGCATAGTGCTGCTCGAGCGCCACGGCGCGGGGATAGCGGCGTTGCGCGCTACGCTGCCACTCGGCAAAGAGATCCGCCACCTTCTTGTAGGCGCGGTATTGCAGCAGGCGGGCAAAGAGCAGATCCCGCATCTCGAGGATCTCGGCATCATCGATCTCCTCCTCCGAGGAGTGCGGCAGCAGCCGAGCTGCTTTCAGGCTGAGCAGTGTGGAGGCTATGAGCACGAACTCGGTGGTCTCATCCAGTCGATCGTGTACCTCCCCGAGCTGCTTGGTGTAGGAGATGAACTCGTCGGTCACCTCAGCTAGGGCGATCTCAGTGATATCGAGGGTGCGCCGGTTGATCAGGTGCAACAGCAGATCGAAGGGGCCGGTGAAGTTGTGCAAACTAAGCTGAAAGCCCGTGATCTCCGGCTGGGAGGAGGCGTCGATCGCCTCCTGAGAGGCCCGCAGTGGCGTGGTGTCGGCCATGCGCGATTGAGGCGTGGCGGCGCTAGACTTCGCTGCGCTCAATGACTTCCTTCGCCAACTGGCGGTATTGCTGCGAGCCTTGGGAGCTGGGCGCCCACATGATAATCGGCTCGCCTGCCACCGATGTCTCGGGGAAGCGCACTGTGCGAGTAATGACGGTGTCAAAGACCTGATCGTCAAACACCTCGATCACTCGCGACATCACCTCGCGGGCGTGGGAGGTGCGCCGGTCGAACATGGTGACCAAAATGCCCGTGATCTCAAGGTCAAAGTTCAGGCGATCGCGCACCTTCTCCACAGTGTCTGTCAACAGCGCGAGCCCGCGCAGGGAGAAATACTCGCATTCCATCGGGATGATAACCCCATGGGAGGCCGCGAGGGCATTGACGGTGAGCAGGCCCAACGAGGGCTGGCAGTCCAGAATGATGAAGTCATAATCCTTACGCACAGGGCGCAAGGCTCGGCCTAGGGTGTGCTCACGCCCCACCTCATTGACCAACTGAATTTCTGCCGCAGAGAGATCGATATTGGCAGGCACCAAGTCGAGGCCCGGCATGGCGGTGCTGTGGATGGCGTTGAGGATCGACGAGCGGGAGTCCAGCATGACATCGTAGATCGTCAAATCGAGTTCATCGTGAGCGATGCCCAGTCCAGCGGTCAGGGCCCCCTGCGGATCCAAGTCCACCAGCAGCACCTTGCGCCCCAACTCCGCGAGGCAGGCACCCAGATTGATCGTGGAGGTGGTTTTACCCACCCCGCCCTTCTGGTTGACCATCGAGATGATGTGGGCTGGGCCGTGCCGCTTCACCGGCTCCGGATCGGGCAGCGTACGCAGGGGCCGCCCCGTCAAGCCGTACTCGTCCTCTGGCTTGTCGAACAATCCCTGCTCTCCCACGATCAACCCTTCTTCCTTGACTATCTCGCCCGAGGGCCTAGGGCGCGCCCCTCACGCGCGAGACAACTCGAATCACATCAGTGTTCTTTACCCATAGATTACACGGGCGGCAGCGCTTCACCCTACGCTTATCGACGGCGCGTTGCACAGCACCCTTAAGTCAAGAATTCTGCCTTTACTTTTCGTGGGCTCGCGGATGCGCAGCCGCCCACGACTCCCGCAACGCATCCGCCGAAATGTGGGTGTAGATCTGGGTGGTCGTCACCGATGAGTGCCCCAAAAGCTCCTGCACCACACGCACGTCCGCCCCGCCTTCGATCAGGTGGGTGGCGTAGCTGTGGCGCAAGGTGTGAGGCGAGATCGACGCCTCAATACCTGCTCGCTCGGCGGCACGCTTGACTAACGCCCACGCGGACTGCCGCGACAAGGCTCCGCCGCGCTGGTTGAGAAAGAGGTGATGATCCCCCTTGGTGTTCAGCGCTGGCCGCGCCCGCACCCGATAGGCCTCCACTGCCCGGCGGGCGGCACCGCCTACCGGCACCACGCGGTGTTTATCACCCTTGCCTTTGAGCATGAGCGCGCCGCGTTCGAGCCCAGAGATGTCGTCAATACGCAAGGACACCACCTCCGAGATGCGGGCGCCGGTGCCATACAGCAACTCGAGCACCGCTAGGTCGCGCAGGTCCACCACTGTGGCGTGCTCATCCTGCGGCACTGCCTCCAACATGGCCGTCACTTGCGCCACGCTGAGCGTATCGGGCAGGTGCTGCGGCGGGCTGGGCGGCGTCACATCCTTAGCCACATTCGCGGCCACTGCATCGTCCTCCACCGCGAAAGCATGCATACCGCGCACTACCGACAAGGCTCGTGCCGCGGAACGCACGGATAATCCACCCCGGCGAATATCAGCCACGAAGTCTTCCACCATGGGAGCATCTACGGCCGCTAAGTCCTCGACGTTGTGCACCTCAAGCCAGGAAAGATAGCGCTGCACATCGCGGCGATAGTTCGACAGCGTGTTAGCGCTCAACCCGCGTTCCACGCGCAGATGCACCAACCATCGCTCGGCGATCGAGCCTGGAGACATAAGCCACCTACACCCTCTTGAGGTCCCCTTCACCCCACTGCGCAGCCCGTCGCGCAGCTAGGCGAGTCGGGCGCAAGCTAAAGGGGGTATCGACACTACGCAACGCAGTATCGTTCTCTGTTGCGTAGTAGGCCGCCATAATTCCGGAAACCGCGATCGAGTTAACGATCTCACCCCGCATCACCGCCCGGGCGGCCTGGTCCACGGCTATCCACCGCAGCGTCATATCGGCCTCCTCATCCACCGCTTCGGGCTGGGGCACCTCCTGCAGATCGCGGGCGATAAAAATCCGGATTGCCTCCTCGCAAAAGCCGGGCGAGGACACCACATCGGTGAGAAGCTCCCACCGGCCAGCGCTCAGACCGGCTTCTTCCTGCAGCTCCCGCTGGGCACAACACAACGCAGACTCATCCGCCACATCGAGCAACCCCGCCGGCAACTCCCACAACCGCTGCTGCACGGAGTGGCGATACTGCCGCACCATCGCGATCTCACCAGACTTGCGCATCGCCACCACAGCCACCGCCCCGAAGTGCTCGATGATCTCCCGCTTGGCAGATCTCCCGCCCGGCATCGACACCGTATCGCGGCGCAGCGCCAAAATGGGGGCCTCGTGCAGGATCTCGGAATCTTCAACGGTGAACTCGTGGCTCATGGTGGGGTATGTCTCCTTCTTGTGGGCCCATTAGCCGCGGCGGGCGTGATGCTACTACGCATCAGCCCGCCGGGAGTGTCAAACGTGCTCTAGGCACCAACGTTTACTCGGCGTTCTCGCCCTCGCCGGCGTCGCTGTTCTCACCTTCGGATTCGGCGCCGGCCTCCTGCTCACCGGAGTCTGCAGGGTCCTCGGCGGTGTCGGTGGCGTCGATGACCTCGCCGCTGGCAGGTGCACCGTCGCTCGGCGGATGCGCGGCCTCCGCATTGGGTGCCGCACCATAGGCGCCGCTGCCGCCTTCAAGCTGCTGCTTCACCGCCAGCACCACGCTCATGCGGGCATAAGAGCGATTGATGGAATCGACGGTGGTGACTGTCTCGGCGATCTCCGCGGTATCTCGGGCAATGCCCACCGGGCCGTTTTCTGCGGCTGCGGAGTAGCGTCCGGCCAGCACGGTCGCCCCCTCACCGCCGTCCATGGCCTCGGCAAATTCGGCAATGTTCTTAGCGGCCACGGCCCCTTCCTCGGAGTCCTGGCTATCGCCGCTAAGAATCACCACCGCAGCTGCCGGCGTAAAGCCACCGTCGTCAAAATCCACATACCCGGCCTCTTTGAGCGCCTCGAGCAGGGCGTCCCGATCGGCGTCAGAAGCGCGTCCTTCTTCGCTGTCTGGCTTGCGAAGCAGCGCTTGGGCCAGGGCCTCGCCCGCGTGGTAGCCAGGATCCATGCGTTCTTCTGAGAGCTGCGCGCCAGCAGGCAGGGTGTTAGTAATGATGGACTTCAGCTTGTCGGCGCCCTCTGGGCTGAAGAATTTCTCGTCCAGTTTGATGGATCCAGCGCTGCTCGCACCAGCCTTCTCGAGGAGGTCATTGATCACATCGAAGTCTTCCCCCACCGCATCATGGGTGCGTAGCACCAGCACAGGGGTGTCCGTAAGGGTGCCCTGAACCACAGCTTCGGCCACGTTCTGCGCTACCGAGTCGGCGGCATCAGCCTGCGCTGCGGCGATCTTAGACTGGGATTCCAGCTGATCGACTTTCTTCGAGCTTTCACTCTTCAGCGTGCCGACGCTATCTCCCGGCAGATTCGGCGCCAAGGCGTAGGTTCCCAGGAGCACACCAGCCGCCACACCGAATGCGACGCCAGCGACAGCGACAGAGGCTGATCCGGATGATGTAGCCATCTAGTTAAACCATCCCTTCACCAGATCCTGCACGGCCAAGGCGAAGCTGTTCCAAGTGTCCACCACATTCTCGGTGAAGCTTCCATCGCCGCTGGTACCGGCCACGATCACGATCACAGCCATGGCCACGAGGATGCCAAGCAGTGCCCACATCCACCCCAAAGAGGTGCTGGAGCGCACCGTGTAGAGATCGGCCACGGCATGGCCATCAACGAGCTTATTACCCACCTTGGCGCGGGTGAGCAGGCCGGAGGGAGTGGCGGTGTCCGCGCTGGCGAACATGTGCTGCAGGTCGAAGACCGCACCCACGTTCACGATCAAGGAGGCGCCGTGATAGTCGGCCAGCAGAAGCGCTAGGTCGGTGGCGGATTCGGTGGCGGCGGGGAACGTCATTGCCCCCACCCCAAGATCCTGAATGCGTTCGAGTCCGGCGGCATAGCCATCGGGATCGGCAGGAAGGATCACCAGTGCCCCGGAGCGCAGCGCATCGGCGCCAATGGTGGTGGGGTTACCCACGATGAGATCAGGAGTGTAGCCATCCTCGACTAGAGTGTCTGCCGCAGCGTTGACACCGATAAGCACAGGGTTATATTCCCGAATGAAGTTACGCAGCCGCTTGAGTTCTTCGCGGTGGCCTCGGCCGGGACTTAAGACCACAACCTTGCGGTCCTTCAGGTCAGAATCAATGTCTGGGATGCCGATACCGTCGATAAGCAGTGGCGACTCGGAGCGAATGAACTCGGTGGTGTTGCCGAAATAGGCCTCCATGTTGTCCACCAGGGTCTGCTGCGATTCACTGAAGCGGCTGAGTGCCTCTTCTGCGGTGAGCACATCACCCGAGCCGATGAGGCTTTCACCGTGGAAGAATTCGCCCTCCTCGGTGAGGCGGGCCTTCTTGCCATTCTTCAGCGTGGACCACGCCTCAGCTCCCAGCCCCTCGACGAGCATGATGCCCTCATCAGCCATCAATTGGGGCCCGAAGTTGGGCATGGCACCGGTGGAGAACTGGGCAATATTTACTACGGCCGCAGGGCGGGCATCGATGAGCCGCTGCGCCTGCGCACGGGTGATGTCCGGCGCGTCGACGACAGCAATATCGCCTTCTGATAGTTTCTTCCACCCACGACCCCGCGCCGTGCAATCGCGGGCAATGGCGTGCACGCCTGGGAGATCATCGCTCTTCGAGAACAGACTCATGCCCGCTATTGTGCAGCTTCGGGCCCGTGAAGTGGGTGAGGCGCGCGGAGGCGCTGGATAAATCCCCTACCCCGCGGCCCCTGGCCCACCATCTAGGGTTCGGCAAAGCTGTCCTTGTCCCGCGCTGCGGTGGCTAGAAGCTCGGTGGCATGTGCCTTGCCGGTCTCGGTGTCGTCCAATCCGGCAAGCATGCGCGCTAGCTCTTCGACGCGACGCTCGCCAGATAAATCCTCCACCGCGGAGGTAACCGAGGAGTCGGAGACATCTTTGGATACGTGCAAGTGCTGATCCGCATAGGCGGCCACCTGGGGCAGGTGGGTGACTACGATCACCTGGTTGCGCTGGGCGAGGCGAGCCAAGCGCCGGCCGATCTCCACGGCAGCACGCCCGCCCACTCCGGCATCTACCTCGTCGAATACCAAGGTGGTAGAACTTTGGGATTGCGCCACCACCACCTCGAGGGCGAGCATCACGCGCGATAGCTCACCACCCGATGCGGCCTGGGCGATGGGTTGGGCGGTGGCCCCAGGATGCGCGGCGAGGCGAAATTCGACATTCTCTGCGCCAGCGGGGCTGGGTTCGCAGGGTTCGAGGACCACCTGAAATTCCGCCTTGGGCATCGCTAGCCCGCGAATCTCCTCGGTCACTGCCTCGCCGAGCGTCTTGGCGGCCCGAGCGCGGGCCGCAGAGAGCTTCTTCGCAGCGGCCTTGAGCTTCTTCTCAGCACGGGCCACCTTTTTCTTCAATTCCTCCAGCGCCTCGGGCGAGGTATCGATGCTGGCAAGTTTCGCTTCAGCCTTGGCTTTCCATGCCACCACCCCAGCGATATCGGGGGCGTATTTGCGGGTGAGCGATTTCAGCTCCTGTTGCCTGTGCAGCGACTCCTCCAAGGCCTGCGGATCGGAGGGCAAGGTGGACAGAAACATCCCCAACTCACCGCTAATTTCCCCGAGCTGAGTGGTGAGCTCTTCAAGACGATCGGCTAACTGAGAAAGCTCGGGATCCTCGGTTCCGCTCAGGGCGCTGCTCGCTTCCCCGAGAAAATCAGAGGCCGAGGACTGCTCATCGAAGCCTCCGTCGCCGAGGGCTTCCATCCCGTCGAGCGCCACCAGCGCGGTCTGCGCCTGCTCCCGCAGGGTGTCCACATCCTGCAAACGTCGAATCATCGCCTGCAGCTCGGTATCTTCGCCCGGCTGGGGGTCCACGGTGGCGATTTCGTTGATCGCAAACTGCAGCCGATCAACTTCTTGGGCCATCTCCCGCCGCGAGGCTGTGCGCTGGGCCAGATCGCGGGCAAGCCCCCGCCACGTGGCGTAGCACTCGCTATAGGCGCTGAGGCAGTCGGCGATGGTGTCATCGCTGCGGTCGAGCGCGGCGCGCTGGTGCTCGGGGCTGACTAGCCGCAGTTGGTCGTTTTGGCCGTGAATGGCCAGCATCTCCCCCGCGAAACTCTTGAGTGTGGCAGCGGGCACGGAACGCCCACCCAGGTGGGCTCGTGAGCGGCCGGTGGATTTGATCACGCGGGTGGCGATGTATTCATCATTCTCATCACGCTGGCCTCCGGCTTCGCTCACGATCTCCTCTACCGCGACCCGCTGGGCGTCTGCCATACCGGTGGTGGAAAAACGCCCCTCGACGGCGGCCTCCGCCGCGCCACTACGCACGCGGGAGGCATCGGCCCGATCCCCAGCGAGCATGCGTAGCCCAAAGACCACCATGGTCTTACCCGCACCGGTTTCGCCGGTGAGCACGCTTAATCCCCCCGAGAATTCGACACTCTCCGAGGGGATCACGCCTACGTTGTTGATCGCCAGTTCAGCAAGCATGCCTTAAAGCGTAGCGGAAGCTGAAATCACCCGTGCGCTCAGTGCACACCCCACAGCGCGCGCGGCGGTGAAGGTGGCGTCGTCACTGCTGAGCGTGCGGATTGTTAGCAGCGGAGGGCCCCCGCCAGCCTTCTACGGGAAGCCGGAACTTAGTTACGAGCCGGTCAGCGAAAGGCTTATGGTCCAAACGCACCCACTGCACTGGGGTGGCGGCCTTGTTGATCTCGATGCGCGAGCCCGGCGGCATGGACACCTGCCGGAATCCATCCATCACGGCTTGGGCAGGAAAGGTAGTGGACACTGATTCCACCGCCACCTGCGAATCTGGGCTGACCACCAGTGGCTTGGCAAAGAGGGCGTGGGCGTTATTGGGTACCACGAGAATCGCGTCAAGCTCCGGCCATAGCACCGGCCCTCCCGCCGAGAAAGCATAGGCCGTAGAACCGGTGGGAGTAGACACCAGCACGCCATCACAGCCGAAGGAGCTCACTGGCCTGCCATCGACCTCGAGGATTGCATCCAGCACTCCCCGACTATTCAGGCTTTCCACGCTGACCTCGTTAAGCGCCCAGCCGCGGCCCGCCACCTCGTTATTAGGCCCGCGCACCATTGCCTCGATGGTCATGCGGTCTTCCACTTCATAGTCGCGGGCAACCACGCGTTCAATGGCTAGATCGAGCGAATCGGAATCCCACTCGGCCAGAAACCCCACGTGGCCGAGGTTGATGCCGAGCACCGGCAGATCCGCCGAGTAGGCCAGATCGGCGCCGCGGAGGAAGGTTCCATCGCCACCAAGAACAAGCACCATCTCCACTCCTTCGGTGGCAGAGACATCATGGCCAAATTGCTCGAGGCGAGAAAAAATTGGGTGGCTGTCCAAGGAGGATGCCTGTGGATCTACAGAGACACGCACCTCGATGCCGGCGTCGAGAAGCAATTCCGCAGCACGTGCGGCGGCCTCCACGTTCGAGCTGCGCCCGGTGTGCGGCACCAATAACACAATGCGCTTGTCCGTGGCGTGTTCGCTGCTGCCCGGCGTAGCGGGAGCACAGTGGGTGCTGCTCATTGGGGTCCCTCCTCGATGGCGCGGGCCACCATCGCGTCGATACGTGTGGGCTCTGGCTGGCTCACGCCGCCGTCTTTGACCAACCACAGGAAATACTCTACGTTGCCCGATGGCCCTGGCAGGCCACTGGCCACCACGCCGCGCACGCTCAGCCCCAGCTCGGCGGCGGAGTCGATGACTTCCCGCACCACCTCGTGCCGTAGCTGCGGCGAACGCACCACACCACCTGCACCGATGCGCTCCTTGCCTACTTCGAATTGCGGCTTCACCATGGGCAAAAGCTGTGCCCCGTCGCGCAGACACTCCACGATTGCGGGAAGCACTAGCCTCAAAGAGATGAAGGAAAGGTCGCCGACCATCATATCGGCTTGGCCGCCGAGCATCTCTGGGGTGAGATGCCTAATATTGGTGCGATCAAGCACGTGCACTCGGTCCTCGTTTTGCAAGCGCCACACCAGCTGCCCGTATCCGACATCGACTGCGTGTACCTTCGCTGCGCCCTGTCGGAGGCACACATCCGTAAACCCGCCGGTGGAGGCGCCGGCATCGATGATCGTAGCGTCCTTCAGGCTCAGCTCTTCGGGGCGAAACGCCTCTAAGGCGCTGAGAAGCTTGTGCGCGCCCCGGGAGGCCCACCGGTCCGACTCCGCCTCTTGCACCTTGATGGAGACATCTCCCGTTACTTGGGTGGCGGGTTTGGTGGCAAGCATGCCCGCGACCACGACCCGCTTGTCACGGATCATCTGCTGGGCATGCTCCCGCGACCGGGCAATCTTGCGCTTCACTAGCTCTTGATCGAGCCGTCTGCGTCCACTCACGAGGATCCTTCTACTCTGCGTTCTAAGGCCTGATGCACGAGTTCATGTGCCTGCGCCAACACTCGAGCCTCCTCCGCCGCATCGGCAGTAGGTTGCCCGAGCAGTGCGTTTACCTGTTCTTCGAGCTTATCGACGTCCACCTCTCCGCCAGCAGCCTGGGCGGCATAAAGATCACCGGGGGTCGGAACAGACTGTGCAGCCACGATCTACCACCACTGCGCGACAGCGCGGGCAGCCTCATCCGAGCTCGTGTGCACGGCCTCAGAGTTGAGCTCATGAGAGGCCTCGCTGTCCGTCCACACCACAGCGAGCGCGGCGCGCAGCGCTTCGAGCGGGGCGTCCTCTTCGTCAATGGGTTCGCCGCCGATGCTGAGCGTTCCACGGTCTGCGTCATAGGTGGCGCTGAAGTTTCCGTGGCTGTCGGTGTGGAAGGGATCAACGGCATCCGCGGCCATGTCCAGTGCCCGCAGATCCGCGGCGACATAGCGTGCCCGTTCCGCCACTGGCGCGTTCAGTACATCCCAACATCCACTTACACCGGTAAGAACGTGCAAACTAGGAATGCCGGCGGCCACGCTGCCTGCGATATCGGTGTTGAGGCGATCGCCAATCGACAACGGGCGGCGCGCCGCAGTGCGATGGGCAGCCGCCAGAAACATCGTGGGCCCGGGCTTGCCCGCAGACTGCGGAGTCACCCCCGTTGCCGTGGCCACTGCGGCAACCATTGAACCATTGCCCACGTGAAGCCCGCGTTCCATAGGCAACGTGGTATCGAGATTAGACGCAAAATAGCGGGCACCGCGGCCGATAGCTAGGGCTGCCTCTGAGAGCTCAGCCCAGCCAGTAGCGGGGTTGTGTCCGTGGAGTACCGCGGCGGGCTGGGCGTCGGCGGATTCCACTACCTCGAAGCCGGCGTCTCTGGTCAGCTCTTTGAAAGAATCAGCGCCCACAACGTAGACCCGGGCGCCCGGCTCGATTTCTTGTGCCACCATGGCTACCGCTGCTTGGGCAGAGGTGAGCACATCGCTCGGACTCACGCGCAGCCCCAGCGAGCTCAGCTGTTCGGCCACCACCTCGGGGGCTCGGGAGGCATTATTAGTCACATACTGGCAGTTCATATCTGCGGCGAGGATGGAATCGACCGCGTGCTCGATGGGGTCGCCGCCGGCGTAGACCGTTCCATCTAGATCGAAGATCAGCAGATCAAAATTCTTGCTCAGGCACATGGAACATTATTCTACCCACCCACACGGTGGTGACCGCGGGCGCCTCGACACCAATGCCGCCGCCTAGGTTCTTAACTGGATTGAAGCCACCTAGGTGTCGCCGTGGCGGCGGCTATGGAAACAACGAGATGCCGTTGCGGGGGCTAGTCGTTGAGCGCGGCCAATCGATCGCGGGCGTCAAGAAGCTCATCGTGGTCTTCGGAGACTGCCTTCTCAAACCACTTCTTTGCCTCACCGGTACGACCGGCGTCGATGAGCGCATCCGCGTAGGCGTAGTGCACTCGTGCTGCGGTGAACGCCGGCTCGATGCCCTCCAGTCCGAAGCGTTCGAGCTCCAGTACGGCGGCGTCATACTGCTCCATGTCACGGCGGGCACCAGCAATAACAATGGCCAGCTCAGCCTTGTCCGCATTGCTCATACCGGAGGTGGATTCCTCGCGGGCGATATCGATGGCCTTCTCGGGGCGACCGAGACCGCGTTCGCAGTCCGCCATCACGGCCAGCAGCCCGGGGCCTCCACTCATGCGGCGGGCTGCGCGCAGTTCGGAGAGCGCTTCTTTCCACTCGCCTGCGTGGTACGCGGCGATGCCGACGGTTTCACGCACCACGGCTACTCGTCCACCGCGGTCCTTCGCGGCACGGGCATGGGCAAGTGCCTTGTCAGGGTCCTCGGCCATGAGCGCGGCGGCGGCTACCATGTGAGCGCCCACGCGTTCGGCATTGTCTTTCGATAGGCTGCGGAGATCCTGGCGCACAGAAGGATCCAGGTCCTTCCAGTTCATATCCTCAGGAATGGCGGGCTCGTTCTTGCGCGCCCGATCCTTCTCCGCGCGGAAGTTTGCGCGTGTGCCACCGGATCGATAACCCGGGGTCCGGTTGCGCCCGCCCCGCTGGGCATGCCCACGGGAATCGTTGCGGCCGCCGCGGCGCTCACCGTTGGAGCGGCTCTCATAACGATCGCCCCCGCGACCGCCACCGTTATGACGGCGTTCGCCGCTATCGCGACGGTCCGGCCGGTCTCCGCCGCGATAGCCGCGATTATCGCCATCCCGGTTACCGCGATTGTTGCGGCGATCATCGATGTCGCGGCGGTCATAGCGATTACCGTGGCTCCGCCGATCGCCTCGGTCTTCCCAGCGGCCCCCGGCACGATGTCCTTCGCGGCCTGCGCCGCTGCGGCGATCGCGATCATTGCGCTGGCCTCGGTGGCTGCGGCCCCGATCCGAACCGCGGTTATTGTGCCCGTGGTCGCGGTGGTTGGAGTTGGATGAGTGTTCGCGGCGGCGTCCGTCGTTATCTGCCATGGGAGATTCTGACACCCTTTCTTGGGCTTACAGTGTGGTGCTAGTCAAGCTCTAGAGTAGAGCAGTAATGATTGTGGCATGCAAAAAAGGATGCGATAGGTAAGCAGGATACATTCCTTCTCTTACCTATCACATCCTTTAATGTTGCACTGTTAAGTTTTAGGTCGGCGGTGACTTACTCTCCCACACCCTCCCGGGTGCAGTACCATCAGCGCTGTCGGGCTTAGCTTCCGGGTTCGGAATGGGACCGGGCGTGTCCCCGATGCTATAACCACCGACACATCTATAGGTGTGTTTGGGTGTGTTGTTTCAGATACTGTGTAGTGGACGCATGCGGCTTATAGCGTTTGGTTTTTTGGTTTGTGGTGTGTTTTTTGTTGGTAGGTTAGTACCAGTCACCTCGAACACATTACTGTGCGTCCAGTTCTGGCCTATCAACCCCATAGTCTGTGGGGTACCTCAAAAGAAACCTGGTCTTGAAAGGGGCTTCCCGCTTAGATGCTTTCAGCGGTTATCCTGTCCGTACGTAGCTAACCAGCCGTGCTCCTGGTGGAACAACTGGCACACTAGAGGTACGTCCGTCCCGGTCCTCTCGTACTAAGGACAGCTTTTCTCAAGTTTCAACGCGCGCGGCGGATAGAGACCGAACTGTCTCACGACGTTCTAAACCCAGCTCGCGTGCCGCTTTAATGGGCGAACAGCCCAACCCTTGGGACCTACTCCAGCCCCAGGATGCGACGAGCCGACATCGAGGTGCCAAACCATCCCGTCGATATGGACTCTTGGGGAAGATCAGCCTGTTATCCCCGGGGTACCTTTTATCCGTTGAGCGACACCCAATCCACGATGAGATGCCGGATCACTAGTCCCTACTTTCGTATCTGATCGACATGTCTGTCTCACAGTTAAGCTCCCTTGTGCACTTACACTCAACACCTGATTGCCAACCAGGCTGAGGGAACCTTTGGGCGCCTCCGTTACTTTTTGGGAGGCAACCGCCCCAGTTAAACTACCCACCAGGCACTGTCCCTAACCCAGATCATGGGCCAAGGTTGAGATATCCGAATCGGTCAGAGTGGTATTTCACCGTGCGACTCCACACCAACTAGCGTTAATGCTTCCACGTCTCCCACCTATGCTACACAAACCGACCCGAACACCAATACCAAGTTGTAGTGAAGGTCCCGGGGTCTTTTCGTCCTGCCGCGCGTAACGAGCATCTTTACTCGTAATGCAATTTCACCGGGCCTGTAGTTGAGACAGCAGGGAAGTCGTTACGCCATTCGTGCAGGTCGGAACTTACCCGACAAGGAATTTCGCTACCTTAGGATGGTTATAGTTACCACCGCCGTTTACTGGGGCTTAAATTCTCCGCTTCGACCCCGTAAGGGTCTAACAGGTCCTCTTAACCTTCCAGCACCGGGCAGGCGTCAGTCCGTATACATCAACTTCCACGTTTTCGCACAGACCTATGTTTTTAGTAAACAGTCGCTTCCCTCTAGACTCTGCGACCACCACCCCGCCACACAGTGACAGGGTAGGGTCCCCCTTCTCCCGAAGTTACGGGGGTATTTTGCCGAGTTCCTTAACTACAGTTCACCCGCTCGCCTTAGTATTCTCTACTCGATCACCTGTGTCGGTTTGGGGTACGGGCCGGTTATATACATCGCTAGAAGCTTTTCTCGACAGCGCAGGATCACCACCATCCCCACCAAGTGGGTACGTATCACGCCTCACCCTTAAAAGCGGCCCGGATTTACCTAGGCCACGGGCTGCGCGTTTACACCAACACAACCAACGGTTGGCGTGGCTACCACTCTGTGTCACTCCATCACTTGACTACGACAGATCAGGCCCCACGCATCCTCACACACCACACACCACAAGGCATGTGACATATGATTCAGGGTGGTTAGTATCACTGCATCATCATTGGTCGCATACAACCGGGTACGGGAATATCAACCCGTTTGCCATCGACTACGCCTGTCGGCCTCGCCTTAGGACCCGACTCACCCTGGGAAGACGAGCTTGACCCAGGAACCCTTGATCATCCGGCGGCAAGGATTCTCACCTTGCATTCGCTACTCATGCCTGCATTCTCACTCGCACACACTCCACCACTGCTTCCGCTATGGCTTCACCGTCGTGCACGACGCTCCCCTACCCAACAACACACACGGTGTTGCTGTCGTGGTTTCGGCGGTGTACTTCAGCCCCACTACATTGTCGGCGCAGAACCACTCGACCAGTGAGCTATTACGCACTCTTTCAAGGATGGCTGCTTCTAAGCCAACCTCCTGGCTGTCTTCGCGATCCCACATCCTTTTCCACTTAGTACACTCTTAGGGGCCTTAACCGACGATCTGGGCTGTTTCCCTCTCGACTACGAAGCTTATCCCCCGCAGTCTCACTGCCACGCTATAACATTCACGGTATTCGGAGTTTGGCTGATGTTGCTAAGATGATAGTCCCGCTCAACCAACCAGTAGCTCTACCCCCGCAAAGAAACACGCAACGCTGCACCTAAATGCATTTCGGGGAGAACCAGCTATCACGGAGTTTGATTAGCCTTTCACCCCTACCCACAACTCATCCCCTCAGTTTTCAACCTAAGTGGGTTCGCGCCTCCACAACCTCTTACAGCTGCTTCACACTGGCCATGGGTAGATCACTCCGCTTCGGGTCCAGGACACGCCACTAAACACACTAGTTAGTATTCGCTTTCGCTACGACTACCCCACAACACGGGTTAACCTCGCGACATGCCGCTGACTCGCAGGCTCATTCTTCAAAAGGCACGCCATCACACCACCACGGGTGCTCTGACGGATTGTAGACACACGGTTTCAGGTACTATTTCACTCCCCTCCCGGGGTACTTTTCACCATTCCCTCACGGTACTAAATACACTATCGGTCACGCCAAGTATTCAGGCTTACCGGGTGGTCCCGGCAGATTCACAGCAGATTCCACGAGCCCGCTGCTACTCGGGAACACGCACACAACCATCAGCACATGCGTTCGGCTACCGGACTCTCACCGTCTACGGTAGGTGATCCCACACCACTTCGCCTCACACACACCAACAATCGAGATGACACGGCAGTATCACCAACACACATGCCCCACAACCAGCCACACGCAACCCCTGCCGAGTATCACACGCATGACTTTTAGCCATCATCCGCTTTCGTTCGCCACTACTCACAGAATCACTCTTGTTTTCTTCTCCTACGGGTACTGAGATGTTTCACTTCCCCGCGTACACCCCCTATGCGGCTATACATTCACCACAAGGAAACACACACCACCACAGCAGCATGCGCTAGGTTTCCCCATTCGGACACCCTCGGATCAACGCTCGATTGACAACTCCCCGAGGACTATCGCGGCCTTCCACGTCCTTCATCGGCTTGACGATGCCCAGGCATCCACCGTGCGCCCTAAATAAAAAACAGACACACAAACAATCAAAAAACACTAAGAACAAACACAATAAAATTGCTCGCGTCCACTATACAGTTCTCAAACAACACACACACCACCAACCCCACCACCACAAAGCAGCAGAAGTCAGCCAGTGTGCCCAAACAAACAAGACAACCATGTTGCCTCAGACACCCAACAATGCACCAGCTTCACAAACGTTTCATCAACATGCTCGTCAACCACACATCCACGCAGCACACGCGCCATAAACAATCATGCGTGTTCCATACAGGAAATTTTTTTAAAAAAATACAAGCCGTGTCACAACAACCATGACACTTAAATAAGCTCCTTAGAAAGGAGGTGATCCAGCCGCACCTTCCGGTACGGCTACCTTGTTACGACTTCGTCCCAATCGCCAATCCCACCTTCGACCACTCCCCACCACAAAGGGCTTGGGCCATGGGCTTCGGGTGTTATCAACTTTCATGACGTGACGGGCGGTGTGTACAAGGCCCGGGAACGTATTCACCGCAGCATTGCTGATCTGCGATTACTAGCGACTCCGACTTCATGGGGTCGAGTTGCAGACCCCAATCCGAACTAAGACTGACTTTCAAGCGATCCGCTCACCCTCACAGGCTCGCATCGCGTTGTATCAACCATTGTAGCATGTGTGAAGCCCTGGACATAAGGGGCATGATGATTTGACGTCATCCCCACCTTCCTCCGAGTTAACCCCGGCAGTCTCTCATGAGTCCCCACCATCACGTGCTGGCAACATAAGACAAGGGTTGCGCTCGTTGCGGGACTTAACCCAACATCTCACGACACGAGCTGACGACAACCATGCACCACCTGTGAACAAGCCAAAAAGGAAAACACATCTCTGCGCCGATCCTGTCCATGTCAAGCCCAGGTAAGGTTCTTCGCGTTGCATCGAATTAATCCACATGCTCCGCCGCTTGTGCGGGCCCCCGTCAATTCCTTTGAGTTTTAGCCTTGCGGCCGTACTCCCCAGGCGGGGCGCTTAATGCGTTAGCTACGGCACAGAAACCATGAAAAGTCCCCACACCTAGCGCCCACCGTTTACAGCATGGACTACCAGGGTATCTAATCCTGTTCGCTACCCATGCTTTCGCTCCTCAGCGTCAGTAACTGCCCAGTAACCTGCCTTCGCCATCGGTGTTCCTCCTGATATCTGCGCATTTCACCGCTACACCAGGAATTCCAGTTACCCCTACAGCACTCAAGTAATGCCCGTATCGCCTGCACGCCCGAAGTTAAGCCCCGGGATTTCACAGACGACGCGACAAACCACCTACGAGCTCTTTACGCCCAGTAATTCCGGACAACGCTCGCACCCTACGTATTACCGCGGCTGCTGGCACGTAGTTAGCCGGTGCTTCTTCTATACCTACCGTCACCAAAAGGCTTCGTCGGTACCGAAAGGAGTTTACAACCCGAAGGCCTTCATCCCCCACGCGGCGTCGCTGCATCAGGCTTGCGCCCATTGTGCAATATTCCCCACTGCTGCCTCCCGTAGGAGTCTGGGCCGTGTCTCAGTCCCAATGTGGCCGATCACCCTCTCAGGCCGGCTACCCGTCGACGCCTTGGTAGGCCATTACCCCACCAACAAGCTGATAGGCCGCGAGCTCATCTTGAACCAAAAAAATCTTTCCACCACCGACACTAAACGATGGTCCTATCCGGTATTAGACCCAGTTTCCCAAGCTTATCCCAGAGTCCAAGGCAGATCACCCACGTGTTACTCACCCGTTCGCCACTCGAGTACCCCAGCAAGCTGGGGCCTTTCCGTTCGACTTGCATGTGTTAAGCACGCCGCCAGCGTTCGTCCTGAGCCAGGATCAAACTCTCCACAAAAAACCAAAAACAACCACCACAAAACGCGGCAGCCGAATCAGTAAAAAGCATACAAGCTTACATGAAAAGCCCAATACACTAGCAAAAAAACAAAAAACAAAAAAAGGGGCAGAATCCGACGAGGAAAACCCACCCCCAAAAAATCATCAACACACACTGCACAAAAAATACAGCACACGCATCAAATCACATGCGACCAAACAAACCCCAATCACAAGGGCACCTGATCCACACACAACCAACACGCACACCACACAAACATGCAGCACACATCAACAAAACAAAGCTGGCACACTATCGAGTTCTCAAACAACACACGCACACCATCCACCAACAACCAACAAGCCATCAGTAAACAGCAGCGAAACACGATCCTAAACCACAGCCCCAACCAAAGTCAAGACCCTAATCCATCTCGCGGCCGCCTCAGCGACGAGACATAAACCTACACACACCCACCCCAACCACACAAACCCCCAGCACACACCCCAAAAAACACCACGCTCAATGAAGACTTATGTTGCCGTCGCGCTTATCGGCCCTTCGCGGCGGGCTTTCCTCAACACAAAGACCTCACGGTTAGGCGCCCGAACGCGGTAACTGTGAGGTCTTAGGGGTGCTGAGTCGCTTCGTTAGACCAAGCGAGCTCCGGCGAAGTTCTTTTTGCCCCGCCGCAGCACCAGCCAGCTTCCGTGCAGCAGGTCGCTTTCGCTGGGGATCCACTCGGCGTCGTTAATGCGCTCGTTGTTCACATACACGCCACCTTCCTTGACAGCACGACGTGCTGCACCCTTGGAATCCACCAAGCCAGAGGCCACAAAGAGCTCGACGATGGTGCCCGGCTCGCTGGCCGGTACCTCAGCAATGGAGGTCTCTGCCAGTGCCGAAGCCAGGGTGGACTCATCAAGATCGCTGAGTTCGGCACGGCCGAACAGCGCCTGCGAGGCAAGCTCAACTGCTTCGGTAGCTTCCGCGCCGTGCACCAGGGTGGTCATTTCTCGCGCGAGGCGACGCTGGGCTTCGCGCTTATAGGGACGCTCGGCCACTTCCTCTTCGTAGTCTGCGATCTCTTCCTTGCTGAGGAAGGTAAACCAACGCATGTAGTCGATCACCACAGAGTCGCCGGCGTTGATGAAGTATTGGTACCACGCATAGGGGCTGGTGAGCGTCGCATCGAGCCAGAGTTTGCCGCCACCGGTGGACTTGCCGAACTTCTGACCGTCGGCATCGGTGACGAGTGGCACGGTCAGACCGTGCACCTTCTTCTGGTCGAGGCGGCGGTTGAGGTCCACACCAGAGACGATGTTGCCCCATTGATCGGAGCCGCCGATCTGCAGCGTGCAATCGTAGTTGCGCTGTAGGTGCACGAAGTCATTGGCCTGCAGCAGCATGTAGGAAAACTCGGTGTAGGAAATACCGTCGCCGTCGAGGCGGCGTTTGACGGTATCACGATCCAACATGGTGTTGAGCGAGAAGTTTTTGCCCAAATCACGCAGGAAGGCGATGACACTCATCTGGCCGGTCCAATCGGCGTTGTTGAGCATGAGTGCCGTGCCATGGGTGCCGTCGCCGAAGTCCACGAAGCGTTCCAACTGGGACTTGATGGAGTCGACGTTCTCGGCGATGGTGTCCTCGGAGAGCATAGACCGCTCCCCCACCTCGCGCGGATCACCGATCATGCCGGTTGCCCCGCCGGCGATGGCGATAGGACGGTGACCGTACTGCTGGAAGCGCTTGAGCATGATGAGCGGAACAAGGTGGCCTGCATGCAGCGAGGATCCTGTGGGGTCGAAGCCGCAATACAGGGTGATTGGGTTCTCGCAGGCCTCGCGCAGAGCGTCGAGATCGGTGGACTGGTTAATCAGGCCGCGCCAGTGCAGCTCATCAATGATGTTGTCAGACATGAAGTCCTCAAGGATTAGAAAAGGTGGATTAGTTCTCGGGGTAGTCGCGCGCTTCGTCGGCGAGCAGAACGGGGATACCGTCGTCGATACGATAGGCGATGTTCAGCCGGGGGTTGACCAGCACATCCTTTTCGGCGTCATAACTCAACGGCCCCTTGTCTTGGGGGCATGCGAGTACCTCGAGCAATTCGGGATCAATACTCATGGCACATCATCCTATCTCTCAATAACGGCCGTGGTGGCCCAATCCCGGTACTTAGCCGCGAGCTTATCGACGCGCTCTCGCTGCTCATCCACGCGCACCCCAGCGGTACCACCGCGGGTGGCACGAGAGGCAACAGCGCCATCGATGGTGAGCACCTCGCGCACTTCGGGCTTAAGCCGCTCATCCACGCTGGCCAGCTCCTCATCGCTGAGGTCAACCAGATCCACGCCGCGCGACTCAGCGAGGCGAACGCAGGCTCCAGATGCCTCGTGGGCTTCGCGGAAGGGCACCCCCTCGCGCACCATCCACTCGGCCAAATCGGTGGCGAGGGTAAACCCAGCGGGAGCAAGCTCGCGCATCCGCTCTTCATTGAAGGTCAGCGTGCCAACAAGTCCGGTCATGGCCGGCAGGAGCAGCTGCAGCTGCTGCACCGAATCCACGATAGGCTCTTTGTCTTCTTGCAGGTCGCGGTTGTAGGCCAAGGGCATGGCCTTGAGAGTTGCAAGCAGGCCGGTGAGGTTACCGATGAGTCGGCCGGACTTACCCCGCACAAGCTCGGCCACGTCGGGGTTCTTCTTCTGCGGCATGATCGAACTGCCGGTGGACCAGGCATCGGCCAGGGTGATGTAGTTGAACTCAGGGGTAGACCAGGCGATGATCTCCTCCGCGAAGCGCGACATATCCACGGCGATTTGGGCCAGCACGAACGCGGTCTCGGAGGCGAAGTCCCGCGAGGCGGTGGCATCGAGGGAGTTATCGGCGGCAGAGTCGAAGCCCAGCTCCTCCGCGATGGCCTCGGGATCAAGCGCTAGGGAGGATCCGGCGAGTGCACCGGAACCATAGGGCGACACGGCGAGGCGCTTGTCCAGATCCTGTAGGCGCTCGACGTCACGCAGGAGCGGATGGGCGTGCGCCAGCAGCTGGTGCGCGAGCAGCACCGGCTGGGCTGCCTGGAAGTGAGTCTTGCCGGGCATGATTGCCCGGGGGTGTGCGGCTGCTTGGCGCGAGATGGCGTCGACAAGCTCGAGGATGCCTTGGCTGATCTCACGGATCGCATCGCGCACCCACATACGAAAGAGTGTGGCCACTTGGTCATTGCGGGATCGCCCAGCGCGCAGACGCCCGCCCACCTGGGGGCCGACACGCTCGATAAGCCCGCGTTCCATCGCGCCGTGGACGTCCTCATCACTGGGGTCAGGCGTGAAGCTGCCATCGGCCACGTCCGCTCCGAGCTGGTCGAGGCCGGCGAGCATGGTGTCGAAGTCCTCGTCACTGAGCAGGCCTGCCTTGTGTAGCACCCGAGCGTGGGCTTTGGAGGCGAGCACGTCATAAGGGGCGAGCACCCAGTCGAAGTGGGTGGATACACTCAGCGCAAACATTGACTCGGAGGGTCCGCCGGAAAAGCGCCCGCCCCACAGCGCACCTTCGTTCGTTCCGTGCTTATCCATGTGAGTTCCTTAAAAAGTGTGATGTGCAGATCGATGGTGATTGACAGCCGAGACGCCGACCCGAGGCCACGAGGGCTTCGAATCGGCGCATGGTCGTCGACGGGCTTAGGCCTCGCGGTCGCGCTTGCAGGCGATCTGGGAGGACAAGCCGTGCAGGTGGACGAAGCCCTTGGCCATGGACTGGTCGAAGGTATCGCCGGTGTCGTAGGTGGCCAGGTTGAAATCGTAGAGGGAGCTCTCGGAGCGGCGGCCGTTGACTACAATGCTGCCGGCGTGGAGCACCAGGCGGATATCGCCGCTGACGTTCTGCTGAGTGGAGTCGATGAAGGCGTCGAGGGAACGCTTCAGCGGGGCAAACCAGAGGCCGTCGTAGACCTCCTCGGACCAGCGGGCATCCACGCCACGCTTGTAGCGGGCGAGCTCGCGCTCCATGCACACATCCTCCAGCGCTTCGTGCGCCTTGATGAGGATCATTGCAGCCGGAGCCTCGTAGACCTCGCGGGACTTGATGCCGACCAAACGGTCTTCCACCATGTCTAGACGGCCCACACCCTGCGCGCCGCCGCGGCGGTTGAGCTCCTCGATGGCCTCCAGCACGCTCACCTTACGACCATCGATAGCCACCGGCACACCGTTGGCGAAGGTGATGGTCACCTCGTCCGGGGCGTTACCGAGAGTCGGCTCCTCGGTATAGGCGTAGAGGTCCTTCGTCGGCGGGTTCCACAGATCCTCGAGGAAGCCGGTTTCGACTGCGCGGCCCCAAGCGTTCTGGTCGATCGAGAACGGAGACTTCTTCGACTGCTCGATCGGCAGGTTGATCTCCTCAGCGAAGGCAATAGCCTTATCGCGGGTCCAGGCATAGTCACGGGCTGGGGCGATCACCTTCAGATCAGGGTTGAGATCAGCGAAACCCACCTCGAAACGCACCTGGTCATTGCCCTTACCGGTGCAACCGTGGGCCACATGGGTGCCGCCATGTGCCTCTGCGGCCTGCACCAAGTGCTGCACGATCAGCGGCCGAGAAATTGCAGATACCAGCGGGTACTGCTTCATGTACATGCCGTTGGCCTTGATGGTAGGCAAGCAGTAGTTCTCGGCGAACTCATCTTTGGCGTCGATCACGATGGATTCCACGGCGCCACAGTCAAGAGCGCGCTGCCGCACGGACTCCATGTCCTCGCCGCCCTGGCCGAGATCAATAGACACGGCGATAACTTCCCCACCGGTCATCTTGGCCAGGTAAGGAATGGCTACAGAAGTATCCAGTCCGCCGGAGTAGGCAAGAACAACGCGATCAGTCATGGAAACGATTCTCCTCGATTAAAGATTGTTGTGGGGAGCCGCAGGGATCGGGCTGCCCGTGCTTCTACTGCGCCGATCGTCCATGCCGGCATTCCTACCGGCGCGGACCATGGCCACGGGGGCCGCTGTGCGCAACGACCCCCATACTAGCAAATATGCGATTGCATGCAAATTATGCAGCCTCGCACGCACAGCCCCGCCGCTAGCGGCAGGAGCGCTGACGCTAGGCCACGTCCTCGACGTGCTCCACTGTCGGCGGCTTGGCAAAGAACGGAGTGATCGGGGCACGCCACTTCGCTAGCCGCTCCGAATCACGAAAGGCCTGGTGGGCCTCTACCGAGTCCCACTCGACCATCAGCACAAACCAGGTCGGGGTTTCGATGCCTCGACGCAACACGGCCCCGTGGCAGCCCTCGGAGGAGGTGATCTGAACCACGGCGCCGGTGTAGGCAGCGATGAAGTCTTCTTCTTTACCTTCTTCAATGAAAAACTGTGCAACTTCGCGAATGGTCATACCGACATTCTAGCCACAGCAAACCCCACACACGGGGCGACAGTCTCTAGTCGCGGGAGCGCAAGTAATCCGCCAGCTCTTTGCCCGTCAAGGGCTCGCGAGCCAGGACAAAAATGGTGTCATCGCCCGCGATGCAACCGGCGATCTCCGGCAGCTCCACGCGGTCGATATAGCTAGCCAAATACTGGGCCGCGCCTGCAGGAGTGCGCAGCATCGCGATATTGCCGGAGGAATCAATGCCCACGAGCAACTCGTCGAGCACTCGCCGGAATTTCTCCCTCAGGCCGTCGGTCGTCGAGGCCTCGCCATCTGCCGGCAGATAGTAATAGCTCTGCCCACTCTGGTCTCGGGTTTTGGCGGCACCGACCTCGTCGAGGTCCCGAGACAGGGTCGCTTGGGTGACGGCGAAACCGTCTTGAGCCAGCAACTCGGACAATTGCTGCTGGCTGGAGATCTTCTGCGAGCGCACCAAGTCCAGGATCCGCTGGTGCCGCGCCACTCTGCTGCGGGGGGTCGCCATTAGCTTTCGCCCTCCAGGCTCGCCACCTTGTCTCCCGTCTGGGCAGCCATGAGCCACACCATCAGCGCCTTCTGCGCGTGCAGGCGGTTTTCCGCCTCGTCGAAGACCACCGACTGCGGTCCATCGATCACCTCCGCGGTGACCTCGCTGCCACGGTAAGCCGGTAGGCAGTGCAAGAAGATAGCTGAATCCTTGGCTAGGCTCATGACCTCGGCGTTAACTTGGTAGGGCTGGAAGGGCGTGGTGCGATCAACTCCATCATTTTCCATGCCCATCGATACCCACGTATCGGTGATGACAACATCGGCACCAGCCACGTCTGCGACATCGGCGCTCACCTTCACCGTGGCCCCCGTCTGGGCGCCAATTGCCTGGCCGCGCTCAACAAATCGCTGCTCCGCATGGAAGCCCTCGGGGGCGATGATGGTGATATCCATCCCCGCGGTGGCGCAGCCCAGAATGTAGGAATTCGCCATGTTATTGGCCCCATCACCCAGGTACACCGCCTTGGTGCCGCGCAGCCCCTCCGGCCCCTGCTCGGGGCAGAGATGCTCCACACAGGTGAGAAGATCTGCCAGGATCTGGCACGGGTGAAGATCATCGCTCAGGGCGTTGATGATCGGCACCGTGGCGGTCTCGGCCATCTGCTCGAGATTCGAATGCGCATAGGTGCGCCACGCGATCAAAGACACGAAACGAGACAGCACCGCGCCGGTGTCTTGGAAGGTCTCGCCCTTTCCCATCTGGCTGCTGCTGGTATCCACCACGATGGGGCTGCCCTGCAGCTCTGCAATACCGGCGTGGAAGGAAAAGCGGGTGCGGGTGGATGTCTTATCTAACAGCAGCGCCACGGTTTTAGGCCCAGCGAATGTGCGTTCCGCGAAGCGATCCTTCTTCAGCGCCAGCGCCAGCCGCAGCACTTCCGCCTGCTCGGCGGGGCTGAGATCATCATCGGCGAGGAAATGTCGCACTGTCGTTATCACTGTTCTACCTCTTTACACGTATCGGCGAAGCGCGCGATCGCACTATCAATATCGGACTCGGTAATCACCAGCGGCGGGGTCAAACGCACCACATCATCACCGCAGGCATTGAGGATCAGGCCGTGGCGATAACCCGCCTGTACCACCTTTTTGGCCACCGGTTGAGTGAGCACGAGCCCAAGCATGAGCCCACGGCCGCGCACATGATCGACCAACGCAAGCTTGTCGACGCCATCAGCCAGGCGCTGTCCCTTGTCCCGCACCTCGGCCAAGAAGGCGGGATCAGCCACAATGTCCACCACTGCCCGCCCAGCCGCGCACACAATGGGATTGCCGCCGAAGGTGGTGCCATGCGAACCTGGCCCGAACAACTCCGCCGCGGAGCCGGTGGCCATGCAGGCGCCGAGCGGTAAGCCGCCGCCAAGCCCTTTAGCCATGGTGATGACATCGGGGATAACTCCCGGCTCGTGCTCAAAGGCCCAAAACTCGCCGGTGCGGCCAATACCGGTCTGTACCTCGTCCACAATCATCAGGATGCCGTGGCGATCACACAGCTCACGCACCGCTCGCAGGAAGCCTTCGGGGGCAGGAACCACACCGGTTTCGCCCTGGATCGGCTCGAGCATGATGGCGGCAACATCGCTCGGATTGCGCTCTACCATCTCGGTCAGAGCGGCGACATCACCGTAGGGGTAGTACTCCACCCCGGCGGGCAGCGGTTCAAAAGGCGCGCGCTTATCGGCTTGGCCGGTCAGCGCCAATGAGCCCATGGTGCGGCCGTGAAAGCCATGCACCGCCGTGAGCACTCGGGACCGTTTAGTCAAGCGAGCAAGCTTGAATGCGGCCTCATTGGCTTCCCCACCGGAGTTACAGAAGAAGACCTTTGCACTTTCGCCAGCCTGCTCGTCGAGGCGCGACAACTGGCCCTTCAGCCTTTGCGCCAGCTCCACTGTCGGCGCTGAGGCAAAAAGGTTAGAGACGTGCCCGAGGGTCTGGGTTTGCGTGGAGACGGCGTCGATAAGCGCTGGATGTGCATGGCCGAGCGCGTTGACGGCGATGCCGGCGAGCATATCGATGTAGCTGCGCCCCTCGGCGTCGGTGACGTGGGCACCCTCACCGGAAGATAGCTCCACCGCGGGCGTGCCATAGGTGTTCATGAGCGCGCTGGGCCATGATTCGAGAGCAGTCATGACTCGTTTAGGCGTCCTTCCTAAAAATAGTGGATTCTGGGTAATCCTCAGTGTCATAAGAATCGGGCAGCACCATGGTGCCGATGCCGCCTTCGGTGAGCAGCTCGAGCAGCACGGAATGAGCAATCCGACCATCGACCACATGGGCGGCATTGATGCCCTGCTCCACAGCCCTGAGACATGATTCCATCTTCGGGATCATGCCCTCGTGCAGGTCGGGCAGGATCCTCGACAGCTCTGTGGCGGTGATCTTGGATACCAACGAAGAGGTATCCGGCCAGTCGGTATAGAGCCCCTCGACGTTGGTGAGGATGAGTAAACGCTCGGCGCCAATGGCGCTGGCCAAAGCCCCTGCTGCGGTGTCGGCGTTGATGTTATAAACCTCGCCATCGAGACCTGGGGCGATCGTGGACACTACCGGGATACGGCCGGCATCAATGATATCCATCAATGCTTCAGGGTTGACATCCACGATGTCTCCCACCAAGCCGATGTCGAGATGCTCCCCGCCGACATCCACGTAGCGCTTAGTGGCGGTAAAAAGCCCGGCGTCCTCACCCGAGGTCCCCACCGCATACGGGCCGTGGGAATTGATCAATCCCACCAGGTCGCGACCGACCTGGCCGAAAAGCACCATGCGCACAATGTCCATCACCTCGGAGGTGGTCACGCGGAATCCGCCTTTAAACTCCCCCTCGAGGCCGACTCGAGCCAACATCTTCGAGATCTGCGGCCCGCCGCCGTGCACCACCACCGGCTTCGCACCCACGGTGCGCAAAAACACCATGTCCGCGGCGAAAGCTGCCTTCAGCTCCTCGTCCACCATGGCATTGCCGCCGTATTTGACCACAACGATCTTGTCGCGGAAATGCTGCAGCCACGGCAAAGCTTCGGCCAGCACATTCGCCCGGACCTCGTTATCCAGATTCCTGGTTAGGTTGTTTGTCATCTCATCTTCTCTCGCATCGGCGCCAGCGAATGATCTCGCCGCCGCGCCGCCTCGAATTCGCACCCGCGCGCACGCTGCTGCTGGGCTAGGCGCTAGCTGGAATAGGCGCTATTGATCTCCACATAGGCGTGGGAGAGGTCTGTCGTGCGGACCATGGCGTAACCATCACCGCCGGTGCCCAGATCCACCCGCACCGAGATATCCGCACCCGATAGGTCCACCTCGCGGGCATCGGGGGTTCCGCCAGTATCAATACACACCGGATGATCGTTGAAGTAGACCGCAATGTGCTCCGGATCCATGGCGGCGTCAGCCATGCCCACCGCGGCCAGCACTCGGCCCCAGTTGGGGTCTGAACCGAACATCGCGCACTTGAACAAGTTGTCACGGCCCAAGGTGCGGGCAGCGTTGAGCGCCTCCTCATCCGAGTCGGTACCGGTGACTTCGATCTTCACTCGCTTCGTCACGCCCTCGGCGTCGGCCTGCATCGCATCTGCCAAATCGGCACACACCTTGAGCACCGCTGCATCGAGCTCCTCCTGGCTGGGTTGAATTCCCGACGCCCCAGAGGCCAGCAGCAATACAGTGTCATTGGTGGAGGTCGAGCCATCAATATCGAGGGTGTCGAAGGTAACTGCGGTGGCCTTATGAATCGCCTCGTCCGCCATGCTGTCGGTGATCTTCGCGTCAGTGGTCAGACACACCAGCATGGTCGCCAGAGAAGGAGCGATCATGCCCACTCCCTTGCCCATGCCTGCAAGGCTCCAGCCTTCGCCGCTAAAAAAGCTCTGCTTATCCGTGGTGTCCGTGGTGAGAATCGCCTGGGCCGCGGCTGCGCCGTGATCGCCCAGATCCCCCACCAATGCGGTCACACCAGCACGGGCCTTGTCCATAGGTAGCGGCTCACCAATTAAACCAGTGGAGCAGGCAGCCACATCCGTGGGACTGCACTGAAGAGCCTCGGCTACCTGCGCGGTGAGCTCGGCGGCGTCCTGATCGCCTCGTGCGCCATTGCAGGCATTGGCATTACCGGAGTTGTAAAGCACCGCCTTGAGTTGGCCATCGGCCACCGCTGTGCGGGAAAGCTTCACCGGCGATGCCACAATTCGATTGCGGGTAAAGGCACCAGCGGCCACAAACTCGGGCCCCTGATTGACCACTAGCGCCATATCCGACTTGCCTGAAGGCTTGATACCTGCGGTGGTAGCCGCTGCAACGAAGCCAGCGGGGGTGGTGATGCTGTGAGTGCTCATGCGCGAAATCCTTGACGTAGAAAACTATGAGGAAAAGGTGAATGACGTAAGTCCGGAGAGACGAAAGCCTCGCCGCAAGCTATCTGTTTAGGGCGCAACACCTACCAAGGGTAGCCCCAGCGTTTCTTCCCACCCGAGGGCTAGATTCATGCACTGCACCGCCGCCCCTGCGGTTCCCTTGGTGAGGTTGTCGATCGCGGAGCTAAGAAGCAGACGCCCCGATAGCTCATCGAGCTCGACCTGCACGTGGCAGCTATTAGCGCCCACCACGTTTTGCGTCTGCGGCTGCACACCGGCGGGGAGTAGCTGCACGAAGGGCTCGCTGGCGTAGAACTCCTCGTAGGCCGCCCGAGCATCCTCGGCGCTCACCCCCGCATTCACCCGTGCAGTAGCGGTGGTGAGAATGCCGCGCGGCAAGGGCGCCAGCACTGGGGTGAAGCTGAGGGTGATCTCACCGTCGCTGAGCTCGGAGAGGTTCTGGATGATCTCCGGGGTGTGTCGGTGCTTGCCGGCGGTGTTATAGGCCTTGAGCGAGCCCATGGTTTCCGAGCCGAGCAACGGCACCGAGGCCTTCTTCCCTGCCCCAGAGACACCCGTGATGGAGGTGATCGCGATATCCTTCTCAATCAATCCGGCCGCAACCGCCGGCATGAGCGCCAGGGTGGCGCCTGTGGGGAAACAACCAGGCACTGCGATGCGCCGAGCACCTCGTAGCTGTTCCCTATGTCCGGGCATTTCTGGGATGCCATAGGGCCAACTGCCTGCATGCTCTGATGCGTAGTAGCGGCGCCACGCCTCTGGGTCGCGGAGACGAAAATCTGCGGCGCAGTCGATCACGATGGACTCCTGCCCCACCTGGCGGGCGATCTCGGCCGAGAAGCCATGCGGCAGCCCCAAAAAGACCACATCGTGGCCGGCGAGATTCTCTGCGGTGGTCTCCTCGATGACCCTATCGTTCAAGGGCACCACATGCGGCATCAGTTCTGCCACGCTCTGCCCCGCAGAGGAGTTAGCCGTAAGCGCGCCAATACGCAGCTCTCCGCGGAGGTAGGCGGGGTGAGCGAGCAACAGGCGCAGGATCTCAGAACCTGCATAGCCGGTTGCTCCAGCGACGGCAACAGTAATAGTCATAGAAGGCAAGTATAGCTTTTATGCACTCTTTTGCAAACTATGCATAACTGGGTGTAGGTGCCTCCCAGCCCATACATCCCGGACGATGATCCGTGGTTGCGGCTACGCCCAGACTGCTGCGTAGTACTCCCCAACAACTGCCAGCTCATAAGCCCTTCATACGCCAACAGCGGAGGATCCTTTCCGTCGAAGGGATCCTCCGCTGCGCACGCTTCACACTGAGACGCTGAGGCGTTGGGGCGTGGCACTCGGGCACCGACTGCGTTCTCTCAGCCAGCACCGCCGTGCATCAGCCAGCACTACCTCAGGGCTGCAACGCTGGTAGCTGCCTCGTCGCGCCGGCTAGGCGCGGATAGCGGCGTCGAGCTTTTCTTTAGCTAGATCCACCGCTGCCATGCGTGCGGCGTTACACTCTTCGTCCGTAAGAGTGCGATCCGAGGCCCGGAAGCGCAGGGCGAAAGCGAGCGACTTCTTGCCCTCACCGAGGGCATCGGAGCGGTAGATATCGAAGAGCTCGACATGCTCGAGCAGCTCCCCTGCCCCTTGGGCCACCACTGTGCGTACGGTCTCGGCCGGGATGTCCTCATCCACCACCAGTGCCACGTCCTGCAGCAACGCCGGATAGGCGGAGAGTACCGGTGCCGGGAAGTTCTCCTCCAGAGGCAGGGAGGTCACGTCCAGCTCCATGGCGCAGGTGCGCGGCGGCAGGCCGGTGTCCTTACATACCTGCGGATGCATCTCACCAGCATAACCGACCACCGTGTTGTGTACTCGCAGTTCGGCACAACGGCCGGGGTGCCATGGCAGCTGCTCGGCATTGGCCAGCTCCAGCTCTACCCCAGCGGCGGCGGCTACGATCCGTGCGGACTCGATCGCGTCGGCGTAGGTGTAGGCGCGCCCCTCACCCCACGGCCCCTCGAACACCTTGTGCCCGCAGGCCACCGTAGCCACATGCAGGGGCTGATACGGCAGGGAGCTACGCAGTTCCTCGATCTCTTCCTCACCGGGGCGCTCGGCGGTCGAGGGCATCGGCGAGTGATCGGCCCGCTTGAAGGCCACCTGCTCCTGGCCAAACAACGCCACGCTGGCATGACCACGGGCCACGTTGCGCTTGACTGCGTCGAGCATTGCCGGCAGCAAGGTGGTTCCCAGCACGGAGTGATCGGACTCGAGGGGGTTTTGCACTGTCACCACGGCACGACGATCGTCCTCGGCATCCAAACCCCACTGGTCCAAAATGGAGGTTTCCATGAACGGCGTCGGCAGGATCTCCGCGTAACCGGAGTAGGCCAAGGCGTGGCCGATGGCACGGCGGCGTCGCTGCGCTGGGGTGAGGCCAGTGCCCGCCGGGGCGGTGGGCACGATGGACGGGATCGATTCCAAGCCTTCAAGGCGCAGAATCTCCTCCACGAGGTCCACATCCATGGTGATATCCGGGCGCCAGCTCGGCGGAGTCACGGCCAAGGTGGTGTTTTGTCGAGCTACCACGCAGCCGACTTCCTCGAGGCGGGCCACCACAACGGACTCCTCGTAGTTCACCCCTGCGTAGCGGGAGGGGAAGTCCACATCCATCATCACGGTCACCGGCTCCTGCTCGGCAACCTCCACGAGGGTCCGCTCGGCAGCCACGTCGCCGCCACCGAGGCGAGCCAACAAGCTTGCAGCCATGTCTAGGGCTGCTTCCACCAAGTTCGGGTCCACGCCACGCTCGAAACGTCGAGAAGCCTCGGAGCTCAACTTGTGGCGGCGAGAGGTGCGCGCCACGGTGATCTGATCCCAGATGGCGGCCTCGAGGTAGATATCCGTTGAGTTTTCATTGACCTCCGAGGAGCTTCCGCCCATCACGCCGGCCAGCGACTGCACGCCGTTATCGTCGCAAATCACCACGTCCTCCGAGTGCAGGGTGCGCTCCACGTGGTCGAGCGTGATCAGGCTCTCACCCTCGGTGGCACGACGCACCACGAGGTCACCTTGAATCAGCGAGGCATCGAAGGCGTGCATCGGGGTTCCTAGCAGCAGCATCACATAATTGGTCACGTCGGTGGCCAAGTTCACCGGGCGTTGACCGCACAGCATCAACTCGCGCTGCATCCAGAAGGGGGTGGGCACGCTCGGATCAATTCCGCGCACTGCGCGCAGACCGAAGCGACGCGCCTTGGTCTCGGGCTGAACGTCCACGTTGATTACGCTGCCGTTAACCTCGGGAACCTCGATATCGATACCCGCAACTGCAGGATCAGCAGCCGGGTCAACAAAAGGCATGTTCAGGCTAGAAGCAATCTCTCGTGACAGACCACGGGCAGAGAGCGCATAGCCGCGATCTGGGGTGATATTGACCTCGAAGACAGTATCGTCCAAGCCAAGGACCGGGCGGGCGTCCTCGCCCGGCTCCGCCACCCCTGCGGGCAGAGTGATAATGCCGGGGTTTTGCTTTTCCGTCAGCCCCAGTTCCATGGCTGAACAGATCATGCCCGCCGAGACGTGGTCGTAGGTTTTACGGGCAGCGATCTCGAAGCCACCGGGCAGCACGGTGCCTGGCAGGGAAACCACCACGTAGGAGCCCTCGGAGAAGTTGCGTGCCCCGCACACGATCTCCTGCAGCTGACCGGTGCCATTGGCCTCGCCCACGTTGACATGACAGAAACGGATGGGCTTTTTGAAGCCGGTAAGTTCCTCGATGCTTTCCACACGACCAATCACCAGCGGACCAGTGATCTCCGGCAACGGCGCATAGCCTTCGGTTTCGAAGCCGACGCGCACGAAGGCTGCATCAAGCTGTTCGGATTCGATGCTGAAATCGGGCTGCTCGGCATAGGCGCGAAGGAGTCGGGTGATCCAGTTCTGAGAAATGAACATTATGTCTTAGCTCTTTTTCCTTGTTATAGCTCTGCTGCGTGTTCTCACAACGGCATGGGACTGTCTTAGCCCGCCATCGTGAGTCTGCTATGCCTGCACTCCGAAAGGCAGGGTGAAGCGCACATCGCCTTCGACCATGTCGCGCATATCGGACAACCCATTCCGGAACTGCAAAGTGCGCTCCAGGCCCATACCAAAGGCAAAACCGGTGTATTCCTTCGGATCAATACCGGCGGCGATGAGCACATTCGGGTTCACCATGCCGCAGCCGCCCCACTCGATCCAGCCGGCGCCGCCCTTCTTATTCGGGAACCACACATCCACCTCGGCCGAAGGTTCGGTGAAAGGGAAATAGTTGGTGCGCATGCGGGTGCGCGTGTCGGGTCCAAAGAGCGTTTTAGCAAGATGGTCAAGGGTGCCGCGCAGATGCGCCATGGTCAGCCCCTTATCCACGGCCAGCCCTTCCACCTGGTGGAAGACTGGGGTGTGGGTGGCATCGAGTTCATCGGTACGGAACACGCGCCCCGGGCAGGCGATATACAGCGGCAGATCCCGCGACAGCAGGGTACGCACCTGGACCGGCGAGGTGTGTGTGCGCAGCACCTGACGGGATCCTTCCGGGGCAATATGGAAGGTGTCCTGCAAGGTGCGCGCAGGGTGATCGGGAAGGAAATTCAGCGCATCGAAGTTGAAGTACTCGGCCTCCACCTCTGGGCCCTCGGCAATTTCCCAGCCCATGCCGATGAAAATATCGGCAATATTTTCACTCAAGGTGGTAATCGGATGCAGGGCACCCTTCTGGCTACGGGTGGTGGGCACTGTGACATCGACCCGCTCGGACTCGAGCACCTCGCGGTTGTGCTTGTCTTCCAACACCTGGTGAATCTGCGCGTAATGCTTTTCGACGCGACCTCGCGCCATATTCACCAACCGCCCCAGCTCTTTACGCTGCTCCTTAGGCACCTGGCCAAGGCTGCGGCGGGCCTGCGGGATGGGGGCTTGATCACCCAGGTGCGCCTTACGGGCCGCCTGCAGCTCCTGAAGAGAGGAGGCGGTATCAAAAGCATCGATGGCCTCGGTGGCGGCCTTGTTTAAGCTCTCTTCGGTCAGTTGAATCTCAGACACCGTCTCTTCGTCCGAACCTTTCTGCACGGCAGTACACATTCTGTGGTGATTGTCAGTGGGTAGCATTCTACTGCTCTTGGCCCTGCCTGCATATCACGGGGTGGCCCAGCATCCACTGCGTGCCCCACCCGCCGAGTGGGCACGGCCGTACCTGCTCGCCATAGCCCTTTCCACGACCGCCAAGACTAGGGCCCGGGAATGCGCCACACTAGGTGTTGAGCGCCTTGGAGGATTCGTACATACAGATCGCCGCCGCGGTGGCAAGATTGAGCGATTCTGCTCGTCCCCGCAGTGGAATTCGGATGCGCACATCTGCTTGGTCGATGAGTTTCTCGCTTAGTCCATGTGCCTCGTTACCGAAGAGCCACGCAGTGGGCTTGGCGAGCACATCGTGGGCATCGTCGAGGCTGGTCTCCCCTTCTGCGGTGGTTGCCACAATCTGCAGGCCCTTGTCTCGCACGGCCTCAATAACCTTCGGGATATTCGGCTCGCGGGTAACCGGAACGTTAAACAACGAGCCCGCCGAGGAGCGCACCACCTTCGGGTTCAGGGGATCAACGGTATCGCCGGCAAAGAGCACATGGTCCGCACCTGTGGCGTCGGCAACACGAATCAGAGTGCCGGCGTTTCCCGGCTCGGCGGTGTCCACGGGGATACTCACCAGAGCCGGAGTCGGCGCCTGACTAAAGGCTTCGATACGGCTCACGATCGGGGTGCAGACAGCAATGATCCCCGTGCCCGAGACGGTGTCCGCCAGTTTTTTGGCGGCCCGGTCAGTCACGGGGTGGATGAACACACCGGCAGAGGCGGCAGTGTTGATGAGTCCGGCATGGCGACCATTGGCCGATTCTGTCACGAATATGTCGGTGGCCACGCCGCGGCGCACGGCAGCCTCCACCGCGTTTTCCCCCTCCGCGAGAAAGCGTTCGGCCTTCTTACGTCCGGCCGGGCGGAGCAGTTTGGCTGCGGCAACCACGCGGGGGGTGCGTTCAGTAAAAGCATCGGTGAAGTCTAGGTGCATGTGCTCAAGGCTAGCAGCACCGCCGAAAGCGCTCGATGGTGTTAGTTCAGCGGCACACCATTGGCATCGCGGTCGTATCCGCCGGCGCCAACGAGAATCATGATGAACTCAACGAACGCCCACACCCCTACGGCGATGAGAACAAAGGCGCCGACAAGGAGAATCAGACCTACGTAGCCGAACAGGGTGCAGCAGAGCTGAGCAGCCCCACGACCGTTACGGCCGAGATAGAAGTTGTGCACACCAAAGGTACCGAGGAAGAAAGCCAGAACCGCAGCAAGCACCTTGGATTTCTGCTGCACGGGCGCCATGTTCTGCTGGTAGTTACCCGCCATCCCGTACTGCTGGGCAGGAACATTCTGGCCGTAATTGGGGCCATAGTTCTGCGAGGCCTGCGCTTGGTGCGGGAAGTCGTAAGTCTCCTGCTGTTTGGACACGGGCAATCCGTTTTTGTCGTATTCGTATTCGGCCATAGAATGATGCCTTTCTTTCTGTGTTGTTCTGCGGTGACACTGACGAGCGTGTGGCTACGTGGCAGATGTTCTTACACACTCTGCCGCAGAGGATAGACGTGTATGCTCCTGCGCGTTCGTTAGTCTCTCCCACCGTCGCGGTTGCCGTGTCGGCTCTCTACCGGCTGCGGGCCTAGAGGCAACGTGGATCAGGGCAAGTAACTACCGCACCTCTTAGGTTTGCCCCGTAGCGAGTGCACGACGAGACGGGGTGGTGAACCAACGTGCGTACCACTTTAAAGGTGAGCCCAGACACTCGCCGTCATAAGGGTGGTTATATGTTCGACCCGCCTGGGCGATCTCGCTGGCCGTGAAGGGCTCAGAGCGCACAAATCCGCCCGCCCCCAGGTGCAGGGGCGGGCGGTGAAACTGCAGCGATGAGCTACCCACAAGGCGCTATCAGCTGCAGCGAGAAGCTTAAGCTTAGGCGGCGTTCTTCGGGGCGTTAACGTCCTCCGGAAGGGCGGCCTTGGCGGCGTCGCAGATAGCGGAGAACGCAGCGAAGTCGTTCACGGCGAGCTCGGCCAGGATCTTGCGGTCCACCTCGATGCCGGCCAGGCGCAGGCCCTGGATCAGGCGGTTGTAGGTGATGTCATTGAGGCGAGCGGCCGCGTTGATACGGGTGATCCACAAACGACGGAACTCACGCTTCTTGGTGCGACGGTCGCGGTACGCGTACGTCATGGAGTGCAGCCACTGTTCCTTGGCCTTGCGGTAGAGGCGGGAACGCTGGCCGCGGTAGCCCTTAGCGGAATTCAGAATCTTGCGACGCTTCTTCTTAGCGTTTACTGAGCGCTTGACACGTGCCACAGTGATACTTCCTTAACTGATCAATAAAAAGTGTTGGTGAATGAAGGGGTGCGGGTGGGTGAGGCTACTAAGCCTTGCCCAGCATGCGCTTGACGCGCTTGACGTCCGACTTGGCAACGTCGGTGGTGCCCTTCAGACGGCGGGTACGAGTGGAAGGCTTACCCTCCAACAGGTGGCGACGGCCGGCCTGCTCGCGACGGAGCTTGCCCTTGCCGGTGATCTTCACGCGCTTAGCCATACCCTTGTGGGTCTTCTGCTTCATAAGTCTTCTTCCTTAGAACCCTGTAAAAAGTTTCTGTCTAGTTACTTCTTGCCCTTGCGTACAGGGCCGAGAACCATGGTCATGTTGCGGCCGTCCTGCTTGGGGCGGGCCTCGACGATACCGACCTCAGCAACGTCTTCTGCAAGACGCTCCAGCAGACGGAAACCAAGCTCCGGGCGCGACTGCTCACGCCCGCGGAACATGATCGTCACCTTGACCTTGGAACCCTTTTCCAAGAATCGAACGACGTTATTCTTCTTCGTTTCGTAGTCGTGGTCGTCGATCTTCGGGCGGAACTTCTGTTCCTTGACTACCGTCTGCTGCTGGTTACGGCGAGACTCGCGGGCCTTCTGGGCCAACTCGTATTTGTACTTGCCGTAATCCATGATCTTGCACACCGGCGGCTTCGCCTTCGGTGCGACCTCAACGAGGTCGAGGTCTGCGTCGTAGGCGAGCTTGCGAGCGTCCTCGATACGGACGATGCCTACTTGTTCACCACCGGGGCCAACAAGTCGGACCTCCGGTACTCGGATTCGCTCATTGATGCGAGCTTCAGCGCTGATGGGGACTCCTCAGATCGACGAAAATAACGTGACTCTTGTTCTCTCACGCCCCGCCGTAGCCGACGCGGCGCGTAACTGACCGCTTGATCGATGTCTCGCGCGATGATCCCCGAACCTTCCCTACCGATAACGATAGGAAATAAGAAAACTCCCGACCTTCACTGCACTGCTGTACAGGAAGAGCGGGAGATCCACTCAACACACTTCACCGGTAGGCGCACACGCCCATCCGCTGTGGTGTGATGTAAACCCTGATCCTCGCGTATGCGGGCCTCGGGTGGGAGGGATCTCCACTTTGATTAATCCACAACAGCCGTGTCACACGACTGTAAGCGGTAGTGCCCACCACAGTAACAGCCGGCCGCGGCAAATACAAATTACCGCTGCCCGCCCAATACATGCACCTATCGACGCCTAGCACACACCAGCCCCTTGCCTCTAGCCACACCCGCCCTGCACCCCCACTGGGCGCCCCCACCATTCAACTCACACTGCAGCGCGTCCGAGCCCCGACTTAGGCTTAGCTCCATGAACAATAGTTTTGACCAACAACACACAGGGCCAGAGGACTCCTCGGCTTCGACTCAACAGCCACCTCCCCAGGCTAAACCCGCGGCACCAGCCTCCGACCACGCAGGTGCGCAGGCTTTAGCACCCAGCGCGCACTGTGCAGACGGAACGGCTGGGAACGCTCTAGACGAAGCCTTGGAGGAGCTGGTTCACGCGGCGGAGTCTATGCAGCGGGCTGTAGCAGTTATTCGCACCTCGATCGATGGCGGCACTAATGGACAGACTCCGACTCCTGCCGAGTTTCGCCGGCCCGCACCACAACCGAGCTACCACCACCCCACGTATCCTCAGCAGCAACAGAGGGCCGCACCCCACCCTCACCCAGTTCACGCTGCACCTCCTGCAGGTTATGGCTACCCCACCCCGGCTGACTCGCCGCCGCACCCTCACCGCTTTCCACCTCACCAGCCGATAGCTCACCCAAGCACAACCCCGCATCCGAGCCAGAATGCCACGCAAGCCCCTAGACGGCCGGCGCAGCATCACCCGGCTATCGGCTGGGGCGGACATGACACTCAAGGCCGCAACCCGCAGCAACACCACCGCACCCACGGTGGAATAACCACCGCCCAGTCCCAATGGTGGCGCGATGAGGCACTTACCTTGCGTGTGATTGCCGTGGGCGGTGGAATCCTCACCCTGTGCGGCGTGGCATTTTTGGTCAATATTGCGATCAGCCATGGGTGGTTTGGCCCCGCAGCGCGGGTGGCCTGCGCTTATGCTTTGGCAGCGGTGATTGCATTGTGCGCTGGTCGCCACTATCTCAAGACGAGAAGCGCTACTGGCATCGTCGCTACGTTAGTGGTGACCTCCTCGGGCATGTCGTGTATTACCACGCTGGCCCTTGCAACCCCACTGGGCTGGATTCCTGGCTATGGAGCCGGAGTTGGCATCGCGGCGTTCAATGCCGGATATATGTGTCTGTGTTATTGGATACGCTCCGAGGCTGCGGCGATCATCCTCGCCGTGATCTCTACCCTCTGCCTTGTCCATGTGGAGAATCATGGAGTCAGCTCCGGCGAAACACTAGCAATGCCCGTGCTCTTTGTGCCTCTTGCTCTATATGTCCTTGCGAATGTCCGGCAGCGCTCCTCTGCGCGAACAGCGAGCGCTGCCATCGCGATGGGGGCGATCTACATAGACTCCACAGCAGTTCTCACGTTGATGGATGAGCACGGGGTGAGTCCCGTGTTGTTACTGCTCTACGTTGTGGTTGTTCTCGCCTGGATGGCTCACGCTGGAATTGAGCCAGCGCGCGAGATAGGACGCGCCGCGTGCTGTTCTACCTCAGATTCCACCGCTGCTGCTGATAACAGCGGTGATGCTGGTGCGGTACTGACGAGACTTCGAGGCTCCGCGCAGTCTCACCTCTTAGTTGTGGTGGCTCTCGGGATCGTTATCGCCGCATCTACGCCGATTCTGCATTCGCTGTTGATTGTTCTCCCCGCAGTAATCATCACAGCCTATGCGGTATACACCGCGCATCGTGTCCGTGGCACGGGTGCGCCACATGCGGACCTTCGTGGAGGCTGGGGGCTTGTTCGTGCGCATAGCACCGCGAGCGGATCTGCCTTAGGCAGCAGCACTTCAGGCACTGGGAGCACGACCCGTGGCAAGTCTAGGGCTTCTGAATGCTCGTCCGTGCCCGAAGGGGCAGCCGAATATGCCCGCGCCTATTACACACTGGCGCAGCTATTGCTGGCGCTATCTACCGGTGTGGCGTGGCATTTCTGGCGCCTTTATGAAGACAGAACGCTGACACTAGCCCTCGTCTTCTTTTCCGCGATCACAGTTGTACTATGGGCGGCCTTCCGTGTCGCCGCCGTGGTGCCGATGTCTGCCACCGCTCGTGGCCAGTTGTGGGCGGGGTGGCTGCTCATGATTCAACTGCTCATGGCCTCGCCCACGTTCAGTGTGATCAACAGCAATGGACAAGGTGCAGTGTGGTTCGCCCAAGACCCGTTGCTGATCTTGGTACTGATCGCGCTCATGGTACTCGGCTGCTTCCACATTCCCGCGCTGCTACGCGGGTTATCCTCCGCTATCTATATCTGTGGCGGAGTGCTGACGTTGTCGCTGTCATTGCTCGTGATTGTCGGATTCGCCACCCGTACCACAGCCGCCTTAGCGCCAGCGCATATCGACGCAGCGTTTTACATCTCCCATGCGGTGGCGTCAGTGTGCTGGATGACTGCTGCGGCACTGATCCTGCTCGGTAAGACGCCTATCACCCGTGAATACGAGTTCCCCGTTGGTTTGCTCCTCGCTTTGGCCGCCAGCGTCAAGGTCGTGTTTTTCGATCTCGCGAACCTCAATGCCGTGGCGCGCACGATCACGTTTCTCGGTTGCGGACTCGCACTGCTGGGGGTGGCGATCATTCGTTCCCGCACCGTCACCTCTCCACGAACTGGGACCGATGCGCAGAGCGGGCCCGCAGGACAGATTTCAGACCCCCACCCCCGAGTGGGGTCCACGATTGCATCACCGCCCCTGAGTGAACGCGCGGGCACTACCAACTCCGGTTTAGCCGGCGACCGCACCGCGGGAACCGAGCCGACCAGCGAGCCGCAGCCTCCAGCCTCACCTGCCGATTCCTCCGAAGGCTAGCGGCAGTTAAGGGCCATCTGCAGCCGGCGCGGGCACGGGGCAGGTCGGGTGCGGGCACGCGGCGGGCACGGCGCAGGTGGGGCCCCACCGAAGGAGTATGCCCGCCACCGGCTAGTCTGGCCTGCTCGGTGGTGGGCAATTTCGGCTAGGCCTTAGCCAAAAGTGGCTGCAGGAATTGGCCGGTGTAGGAGCCTTTCACCTGCGCCACATCTTCGGGGGTTCCTTCGGCGACAACCCGGCCGCCACCGTCGCCACCCTCAGGCCCCATATCTACAATCCAGTCTGCAGCCTTGATCACATCGAGGTTGTGTTCGATGATGACCACCGAGTTGCCCTTGTCCACGAGCCCCTGGATCACCAGCATCAGCTTGCGGATGTCCTCGAAGTGCAGGCCCGTCGTGGGCTCATCAAGGATGTAGATGGTGCGGCCATTAGACCGCTTTTGCAGCTCTGCGGCCAGCTTCACACGCTGGGCCTCGCCGCCAGACAGGGTGGTGGCGGACTGCCCCAAACGCACATATCCCAAGCCCACCTCCGTGAGAGTGTTGAGATAGCGGTGAATTGAGGTAATTGGTTTGAAGAACTCTGCGGCCTCAGAGATCGGCATATCCAACACCTCAGAGATGTTCTTTCCCTTGTAGCGCACTCCGAGGGTCTCACGGTTATAGCGAGCTCCCTGGCATACCTCACACGGAACATACACATCCGGCAGGAAGTTCATCTCGATCTTCAAGGTGCCGTCGCCCTTACAGGCCTCACAGCGTCCGCCCTTGACGTTAAAGGAGAAACGACCCGCCTTGTAGCCACGTACCTTTGATTCACTGGTTTCCGCAAACAAGGTACGGATCTTATCGAAGACTCCCGTGTACGTCGCGGGATTCGAGCGCGGGGTCCGACCGATCGGCGACTGGTCCACCTGTACCAACTTGTCTAGGTGCTCGATGCCTTCGACGCGGGTGGCGCGCCCTGGCACCAGCCGCGCCCGGTTGAGCTCATTGCTCAACACTTTGGACAGGATCTGGTTGATCAGCGTCGATTTTCCGGAGCCCGATACACCGGTAACGCAGGTGAGCACCCCGAGAGGGATACGAACATCCACGTCTTTGAGGTTGTTCTCACGGGCCCCGACCACCTTCAGGCAGCGGTCGTTATCGATCGGGCGGCGGGTCTCGGGCACACCCAACACCTTGGCGCCCGAAAGGTAGTCGCCCGTAAGCGAATCGCTGGCAGAGAGGATGCCCTCTGGCTGGCCTTGGTAGACGATCTCGCCGCCGTATTCCCCGGCACGCGGTCCGATGTCTACCAACCAGTCGGCCGCCTTGATAGTGTCCTCGTCGTGCTCGACCACGATGAGGGTGTTACCCAAATCCCGGAGTCGCTCCAAGGTGGCAATCAGCCGCTGATTATCGCGCTGGTGCAAACCAATGGACGGCTCGTCCAAGACATACAGCACCCCAGCCAGACCGGAGCCGATCTGGGTAGCGAGCCTGATGCGCTGGGCCTCACCACCGGACAGCGTCCCAGCTGCTCGGTCGAGCGTGAGATAGTTCAGGCCCACGTCCACGAGGAAACGCAGACGCGCCTGCACTTCGCGCAACACGGCACCGGCGATCATTTCCTCGCGCTTGTTGAGCGAGAGATCGTCGAGGAATGCGCGAGCATCCTCTACCGATAGCGCTGAGAGCCCAGCGATGGACTGCTCGCCATGCCCAGCCGAGGCAAGCCGAACGGATAAAATTTCCGGCTTCAGCCGCGAGCCGTGGCAGGCAGGGCACGGAACTTCACGCATATAGCCGCGGAAACGTTCCTTCTGGTGCTCGGAATCGGTCTGCTCGATCTTGCGCTCCACAAAGGCGATCGCTCCTTCGAAGGGGGCGGTCCAATCGCGGCGACGCCCATAGCGATTCTTGTAGCGAACACGTACCTCGGTGCTGGAGCCATGCAATAGCGCCTTTTGTTCCTTCTTCTTCAGAGAGGAAAAGGGCGCGCGAGCATCGAAGCCCATCTCATCGGCCAGTGCCTCAACGAGCTTGACGAAGTACTTTTTGTTCGGCGAGGAGTGCCAGGGCGCGATCGCGTCCACGACCTTGGCATCGGGGTCGGGAACGAGCAGCTCCGGATCCACCACGAGGCGCGAACCTAGGCCGTCGCATTTCTCGCACGCGCCATAAGGAGAGTTGAAGGAAAAGGCACGTGGCTCCATCTCATCGAGGTGGAAGTCGTGGCCATTGGGGCAGGCCATCTTCTCGGAAAAGCGTCGAACTCGGTGCGGGTGGGTGTCGTCAAGCCCAACAAAATCAAGGACCACCACCCCATCGGCCAAAGTCAGCGCCGTTTCGATGGAATCGGTCAGACGCTGCTTCTGCGACTGCTTCACCTGCAAGCGATCAACCACCACATCAATATCGTGCTTGATCTGTTTTTCCAGCTTGGGCGGCGAGGACAGCTGGTGCATCTCGCCATCGACCATCACGCGAGCATAGCCCTGAGCGGCCAAATCCGCGAAGAGATCCACAAACTCGCCCTTCCGGGTGCGCACCACTGGCGCCAACACCTGAAACTTGGTGCCCTGCTCCATCTCGAGCACCTGATCCACGATCTGCTGCGGCGTTTGGCGATCAATCACGGCATCGCATTCCGGGCAGTGCGGGGTGCCTGCGCGCGCATACAAAAGACGCAGATAGTCGAAGACCTCGGTGATGGTGCCCACCGTGGAGCGCGGGTTGCGGTTAGTGGACTTTTGATCGATCGAGACCGCCGGCGAGAGCCCCTCGATCATTTCCACATCCGGCTTGTCCATCTGCCCAAGGAACATGCGCGCATAGGACGACAGCGATTCCACATAGCGGCGCTGCCCCTCGGCGAAGATCGTGTCGAAGGCCAGTGAAGACTTACCCGAACCGGACAAACCCGTGAACACCACGAGCTTGTCACGAGGGATGTCAATATCTACCCCTTTGAGGTTGTGCTCGCGGGCTCCGCGGACAATGAGGCGTTCAGCCACAGGCTTTCCACTACCTTTCCTAGTGCACTGCATCGGTGTTGATGAGTGGCATCGACTCACTACAACGCCACTGACGAGCAATTCATTCCCCAGCATCATCCGCGCTTGGGCGCTGAATAATTCTGGGCCTGGCCATGGCGTATCCCCCACCGCATCCGACCACCGCCACCGTGTCTCATCTAGTGTAGTACGCATGAGTGCTGAACTAATTCTGGATTCCATCTCTGTTTCGGAGATGGATAACAACTGCTACCTTGTGGTCGCCGGCAACGAGGCAATGCTAATCGACGCCGCCTCGAACCCCGACGCCCTCATGGAGCTCGCAGCCAAGCACGAGGCCACGATCACCACGGTGGTAACCACCCACCGCCACGCCGATCACGTGGGCGCCCTAGCGGAGATCCTGCAGCGCACCGGCGCCAAGCACATTTCTTCGAGCCTGGACGCCCCGGCCTTGCCCTGCGACGTGGACGAGGAGCTGGAGCACGGTGACACCCTGAACTTCGCCGGCCACGAGATTCCCGTGTTCGTCTTGCGCGGCCACACCCCGGGCGGTCTGTGCTTGGAGCTCACCATCAACGGTGAAACTCATCTCATCGTCGGCGACAGCCTCTTTCCCGGGGGTGTGGGAAAGACCAATTCCAAGGAAGATTTTGGTCGCCTGATCACCGACGTGAAAGAACGCGTTTTCGACGTCTACCCTCCCGAGGCTGCAGTGCATCCCGGCCACGGCGATTCCACCACCGTGGGCGCCGAGGCCCCCCATCTCGAGGAGTGGTGCGCCCGCGGCTGGTAACGCCCCAGATGCTTATCGACGCAGCGTACACCCGTTACTCGCACCTGCCTGAGCACTGCCTACATCTCGTCCTGACCTGCTTTTCGTCTAGGATGGTGTGAGGTAAAACGTCGACTCGCGCCTGACACAGGCTGCGAGGCTATGAGAAAACATACAAGGAGCTGGAAGAACGAATGATCCGTAAGATCGCTCGCCCCATGGTGGCTACCGTCTACATCGCCGACGGTGTGGACACCATCACTAACACCGAAAAGCACGTCGAGGGCACCAAGACCATCCTCGATCGTCTGCGTTCGGTCCTGCCGAATGACTACAGCCGCAAGCTGCCGAATGACCCGGAGACCGCGGCCAAGGGCATTGGCGTGACCAAGACCGCCGCTGGCTCCCTGTTGGCTTTGGGTAAGGCCCCGCGTCTGGCTGCCGGCACCCTCGCCGTGCTGTCCGTGCCCACCATTCTTGCTCGCCACGCATTCTGGGAGACCCAGAATGATGACGAGAAGGCTGCTCGCCGCAGCGGCTTTATGACGGACATCGCCCTGCTGGGTGGTCTGTTCATCGTCTCCGCCGACACCGCCGGCAAGCCGGGCCTGAAGTGGCGCGCCAACCGTGCCGCTAAGGATGCCAACAAGGCCATCCAGTCCGCTCTGCCGGGCAAGTCCGACACCGAGAAGTTCAAGGAGAACGTGGCCGAGCAGGCTTCTGCGGTCAACTCCGCAACCAAGGACTTCCTGTCCACCACCTCCGAGAAGGTTTCCGGTTACGCAGACGAGGCCAAGTCCTACGTTGATGACAACAAGGATGACTGGTTGGATGTAGCTAAGTCCAACACCAAGACCGCTAAGAAGAAGCTGGTCAAGGCTGCCGATAAGGCCCAGAAGCGGGCTGAGAAGGCCCGCAAGGATGCATCCAAGAATGCCCCGAAGCTGCAGAAGCGCGCCGATAAGGCTCTGCGCAAGGCCCAGAAGCGTCTGGACAAGAAGGTTAAGGACTTCTCCTAAACCTCTACTTGGCTGATCGGGAGCATACCGTGCCCCTCAGCCTGCACTCGCCCCAGTTGCACTCCCATAGGAGGACGCAGCTGGGGCGCTGTTCATTCCTGGCCCTGTTAGGCGCCGATCATCGCCAAGCTGAGGTGAGCGGTATCTGCGGAAGGTATTGGCCGGCGGCAACGCCGGGAACAAAAATGAATCCACCGCTGTTGGCTCTACTGCCCTGGTGCACATGAGGGCGTTGAGACTCGCCCCACCCCGACCACAGTGGCGGGCGCGTATGATCGTCTTTTTCGTGTGCAGTACACGACGTGTGTGACGAGATCAGAAAGGATTCCTCTTGCCGCATAGCCCACACGGCTTTGACCCTGACACCACCGTTGCGCAAGGCGATGAGACAGCTTTGGATGTCATCGCCACCGAGCAGCGCTATGTCGATGCACTTTTTGATCACCTCGACGAGGACATTCGGGCTGCCCGCGAGCGTCTAGCCGCTGTGTCGCTACGCCCCGAAGGCGTGGATCCCGACACGGACGATTTGATTCGGCGCGAGGCCGAATACCACAGCTTGAACGACAAACTTGATCGTGCCGCCCTCGCCCAACTGGGCTTGGTGTTCGGCCGTATCGATATTGACGATGCCGATCCTGATGACCCCATCGAGCTCGACGGCGAGCGCCTCGACCGCCGCTATATCGGGCGCATGGGTGTGCAGGACGCGGACGATCACTATCGTTCGCTGCTGCTGGATTGGCGGGCCCCCATGGCGCGGCCCTTCTATCTAGCCACAACAGTTAACCCAGCCGGTGTGCATCGCCGCCGCCACCTGCGCACCCGCGGCCGCACAGTTACGGCAGTCGATGAAGAGCGCCTCTTGGCCTCCCCCACTGCTAGCGAGGCAGGAGACGCCCGGGCCGATATCGCCGGCGAGTCCGCCTTGGTGCACGCGCTCAACGCTGCCCGCACTGGGCACATGAGCACGATTGTGGAAACCATCCAGCGGGAACAAGACGGCATCATCCGCGATAACAACCGCGGTGTCATGGTGGTCGACGGCGGCCCAGGAACGGGAAAAACGGCCGTGGCCCTGCATCGCGTGGCGTATCTGCTCTACACGTGGCGGGAGCAGCTGGCTAAAACCGGTGTGCTCATCGTGGGACCCAACCGGCGCTTTCTAGACTATATTTCCCGCGTGCTTCCCGAGCTGGGCGAAACCGGGGTTGTGCTGTCTACCGTGGGCGATCTCTACCCGCTTGTTACTCCCACCGGACAGGACAGCCTGCTGGCCCAGGAGATCAAGGGTTCCAAGGAAATGGTCTATATTCTGCGGGAGGCCGTTAAGGCCTACCAGCAGGTTCCCACGGAGAATATCCCGCTCAGCGTGGATGGGGTGTCTTTGCGTATCAGCCCTGCGATGGTCAAGAAGGCCCGCACGCGGGCGCGTCGCTCCCGTAAACCACACAACCGCGCCCAACCGATTTTTGCCGATAGTCTCCTGCAGCTCATCGCCGAACATATGGCGGAGGTGATCGGCGCCGATCCTCTGGGCAAAGAGAACCTGCTTTCCGCTGCCGACATCGCTCAACTTCATGATGATCTCAGTGAGGAGGCCGAAGTCAACGAGATCATCGAGTCCTTGTGGCCCAAGTTGAGTCCGCAGCAGGTACTCGCCGAGCTCACGTGCGATCATGAGCGCTTAAGCGAGGTGGCTGGGGATTATGACGAGGCCACCATCGAGGGACTCTACCGCCCCGGCTACGACGTCGCTGACATCGAAGAGGCGATCATTGCTTGGACCCCAGCGGATGCGGCACTGCTCGATGAGCTCTCTGTGATCATCGGCATCGACAGCCCCGAGGAGTCTGCCGAGCAGGCCGAGCGTAAGTGGCGCCAGCAGATCGATGACGCCCAGGATGCCCTTGATATTCTCATCGGCTCGGCTAACTCAGACTTGGACGATGAGTCCGACGCCGAGGTACTCTCCGCCCACGACGTGGTGGATGCGGAAACACTTGCGCAGCGCCAACAGGTACGCGATAACCGCTCCACCGCCGAGAAGGCACGCGCTGATCACACGTGGGCCTATGGCCACGTGGTGGTGGATGAGGCGCAAGAGCTCTCTGAGATGGATTGGCGCATGGTGTTTCGCCGCGTGCCGAGCCGGTGGATGACGATCGTGGGCGATACCGCCCAAACCGGATCGCCCGCCGGAGCCGATAGCTGGGCGGAGACCTTCGCAGAATTCGTCGGGTCGCGGGTACGCCACCACGAGCTGAGCGTGAATTACCGCACGCCCGCCTCCATCATGGAGCAGGCACACGCTCTGCTGCCGTTGATCGCCCCTGAACAGCATCCCTCGCAGTCGGTGCGCGATGTGGACAATGCGGTCTCCCACCATCCGCGCGAAACGGATGTGCGAGAGATCGTCGCCGCTCTGACTCAGCAGCATCCTGACCGGTTAGTGGCAGTCGTGGCCGCCCCTGAGGTTCTCGCGGCCCGGGCTGACCTGCAGGAGCTGGAGCAGGCCCGCAGCGTGGAGGAGGTCAAAGGCCTTGAGTTCGACCACGTGGTGGTGGTGGAACCTGAAGCAATCGCTGCTGCCACCACTCGGGGATTGAATGATCTCTACGTGGCACTCAGTCGCGCAACCCAAACAGTCACGATCGTTGGCTCCACAATCGAAGAGATCGCAGCCTCCTACGCTTAAAAGCCCCACTCCCTAGCAAGGGGCACATACGCGAGCACCCGCCTCCTCAGAGGAGGCGGGTGCTCTGCTGCGTAGTAGCGCTTAGCTCACGGTGTGCACGATCATCACATCGCAGTCGGACTGGCGTGCCACATCGGCGGGCACGGAGCCGAGCAGACGACCGGTGAGGGAGTTGATGCCGCGGTTACCCACGATGAGCAGGTCGGCATTGTGCTCGTTGACGATCGCCATCAGCGCCTGCACTGGGGTGCCAGCCTTGAGGGCGGTCTCGATCTTGGAGGCTCCCACCTTCTTGGCCACCTCTGCGGCGCTGTCGAGGTTCTTCTGGGCCGGGTCATTACCGAGCACCGTCACCGAGTCTTGGCGGAGGGTCTTGGAGGCCTCTTCGCTGCTCTCGTAGTAGGCGGAACCGATGACCAAGGTGGCGTCGAATGCCGAGGCAATGGAGGCAGCACGCTCGACTGCCAACAGCGAAGACTTGGAGCCGTCGGTACCCACGACGATGGTTTGGTAGTTATCGTTCATCGACAAAGAACCCCTTTAACACATACCTAGGTTGTATTTTCTGATGGCCTTTAGGTTACCACCGCCGCCCAGGCCCATACTGCTAGGCAAGCCCCGCCGCGCGCACCTTCCTAACTGGCGGTGGAAGGTCGGGGAGGTGGCGTCGATAAGCGCCTGCACCCACGCTGGGAGCCCACCCCAGCACGAGCACAGGGCTACAAACGTGTCCTGGTCGTGGCGGAGGCTGCGTGTGTTGAGCGGTTTAGATACCGGCCTCGGTGATACCCCGGAGCTCCTTTTTGAGGTCGCGGATCTCATCACGCAGCCGTCCTGCCAGCTCGAACTTAAGCTCCTTGGCCGCGGCGGACATCTCTTTGGTGAGGGTATCGATGAGCGATTGCAACTCCTCCTGTGGCATGGAGGAGATATCGCGCTTGTCCACCAGCGCAGTCTCGGCGGCCGCATCGGGGCGGGATTCGCCCTCCTCGGCGTTGTCGTAGACCTGATCCAAAATATCGGCGATCTTCTTACGCAGCGGCTGCGGATCGATGCCGTGCTCGCGGTTATAGGCGAGCTGCTTATCGCGGCGGCGTTCCGTCTCGTCGATCGCTGCAGCCATGGATTCTGTCACCTTGTCGGCGTACATGTGCACCTCGCCGGAGACGTTACGGGCGGCGCGTCCAATGGTCTGAATGAGCGAGGTGGTCGAGCGCAAGAAGCCTTCCTTATCCGCATCAAGGATGGCCACCAGAGACACCTCGGGGAGGTCCAACCCCTCGCGCAAGAGGTTGATGCCCACGAGCACGTCGTATTCACCGGTGCGGAGCTGGCGCAGCAATTCCACGCGTTGCAGGGTGTCAATATCCGAGTGGAGATAACGCACCCGTACACCGTTTTCGAGCAGATAGTCAGTGAGATCCTCGGCCATCTTCTTGGTCAGGGTGGTCACCAACACTCGCTCATTGCTCTCGGTGCGCAGGCGGATCTCGTGGATGAGATCATCAATTTGGCCTTCGGTGGGTTTGACCACCACCTTCGGATCCACCAGCCCCGTTGGGCGAATGATCTGCTCGACAAACTCACCTCCCGTGGCAGCGAGCTCATACGGACCGGGCGTGGCGGACATGTACACGCATTGGCCCTTGCGGGCATCGAATTCTTCCCATGTCAGCGGACGGTTATCCAGAGCGGAGGGCAGTCGAAAACCAAACTCCACCAAATTGCGTTTGCGGGACATGTCACCTTCGAACATGCCGCCAATCTGCGGCACGGTCACATGCGACTCGTCGATAATGGTGAGAAAGTCCTCGGGGAAATAGTCGATCAACGTGGCCGGCGCCGAACCGGCAGGACGGCCGTCCACATGCCGAGAATAGTTCTCAATACCAGAGCAAAAGCCCACCTGCTCGAGCATCTCGAGATCGTATTCCGTGCGCATCCGCAGTCGCTGCGCTTCGAGGAGTTTGCCACGATTCTCTAGATCATCGAGGCGCTCTGCCAACTCCGCCTTGATATCTTCCACCGCCTTGGCCATGCGCTCCTCGCTGGCCACATAGTGGGTCGCTGGGAAGATGCGCAGTTCCTCAACTTGGCGGATCGGATCGCCGGTGACGGGATGAATGTAATACAGGGAATCAATCTCATCGCCGAAAAACTCCACCCGCACCGCGAGTTCCTCGTAGGCGGGAATAATATCCACCACATCGCCTTTGACGCGGAATGCCCCGCGCACAAACGCCACATCATTGCGGTCATATTGAATATCCACCAACAGCCTGAGGAAACGATCGCGTTCGACTTCCTCGCCCACCCGAAGAACCACAGACCGGTCCAAATAGGATTGCGGAGTGCCAAGGCCATAGATACACGAGACGGAACTCACCACCACCACATCGCGGCGGGAGAGCAAAGCTGAGGTTGCCGAGTGACGCAGCCGCTCCACGTCATCGTTAATCGAGGAATCCTTCTCGATATAGGTATCCGTTTGAGCCACATAGGCTTCTGGCTGGTAGTAGTCGTAATACGAGACAAAGTATTCCACCGCGTTATTGGGCAAGAGCTGGCGCAGTTCATTGGCTAATTGGGCGGCCAAGGTTTTATTTGGCGCCATCACCAGCGTTGGGCGCTGCACCTGTTCAATGAGCCATGCCGCCGTGGCGGATTTACCGGTACCGGTGGCGCCCATGAGCACCACATCGCGCTCGTTATTGTTGATCCGCTCGGTGAGCTCCTTAATCGCCCGCGGCTGATCACCGGCCGGTTGGTATTCCGAAATCACCTCGAACTTTCCGTTCGACCGTTCCACCTCGCCCACGGGTCGGAACTCGGATTCGGACAACACTGGGTGCTCTGCTGCAAAGGCCATATCTCGAGACTACCCGCCCGCTTGGGCTTGCTCCCACAGCTGTTCAACCTGCTGCTGCAACTGCTCGACTGTGCCGGAATTGTCCAACACCACATCCGCGACGCGGGCTCTGTGCTCGTCGCTGAGCTGCCGCGCAATGCGTTGGCGTGCATCCTGTTCATCGAGTCCGCGCTTGTTGACGAGACGCTCAATCCGCACCTGTTCCGGGGCAGTCACCACCGCGGTGATATCCACCGACTTATGCAGGCCTTGCTCTATGAGCAAGGCCGAATCGTGCACGATCACCTCTGCCCCCTGGGCCGCCGCGGTGCCAAGCAGCTCGCGGGTGCGCTCGGCGATACGCGGATGGGTAATGGCGTTCAGCTGCTCAGTGTGCTCTGCATCCACAAACGCCCGCTGCGCCAGAACTGCCCGGCGTAGCCTGCCCGAGGAATCGATAATATCCTCACCGAATTCGGCGGCGAGTTCCGCAAGCGCCGGTTGGCCGGGCTCTACGATCTCCCGGGCAATGAGGTCTGCATCGATAATAAAAGCCCCCTTGTCTTTCAATAGACGGGTGACTGTGGATTTGCCGGAGCCGATACCACCGGTAATGCCAATGATCGTCATGGTGCTTAAGTCTACGGGCGTAAGCTTGAGCCATCTACATACATAGTCGAGAGAAAGTCGAGGTCACATATATGGTGTCGCCACATAAACTCGTGGTGATTGGAGTTGGGCATGTAGGAAGCTATGTGCTCGCCGATGCGATGAAAATGGGGTTGTTCGGCGAGATCGTCACTATCGATATCGCCGAGGGACTCGCCCACGGTGAGGCCCTCGATCAGCATCATGCCACCGCGTTGAGCTCGATGACCTCCACCGCGGTGCGCGCCGGCGACTATAGCGACTGCGCCGATGCGGACGTGATCATCTGCGCCGCTGGTCCGTCCATCATCCCCTCCGCCGAGAACACCACCCCGGATAGAGCCGCACTCGCGGCCGTCAATGCTGCGGTGATTCGCGATGTGATGTCTCAGGTGGTGGGCTACACCCGCGATGCGGTGATCATCATGATCACTAACCCCTTGGACACCACGCTCTACGTGGCGGAAAATGAATTCGACTATCCGGCCGGCAAGATCTTCGGTACCGGCACCATGCTTGACTCTGCGCGACTACGCAGGATCGTCGCCGATAAGTGTGGGGTATCGCCGTTGAGCGTCAGCGGCTACATGATGGGCGAGCATGGCCTCTCGGCTTTTCCCGTCCTATCGCACCTGAGTGTCGGTGGAATGAACGTCGGCGAGCTAGAGCAGGCATTGCCCGGCGTTAGCCTCAATCCCGAGGAGTTGGCGGATGGCACCGTCCAGGCCGCCTACGAAGTGTTGAACTCCAAGGGCTGGACTAACGCCGGGGTGGCACAATCCGCAGTGCTCATGGCGCGGCACGTATTGCTGGACGAAAAAGTGATTGTTCCTGCCTCCACGACTGCCCGCGGCGAATACGGCTTCGATGGCGATGTCGCTTTCTCCATGCCCACCCTGTTGGGGCGCGGAGGTGCTGAGCGTCGCTTCGCTGTATCGCTCAACGAATGGGAGCAAGCCGCTTTGGAGCGCTCCGTGGACGCGATTCGCGCCGCGATTGCCTCCGCTCAGGCCGGCTAGTGTCTTCCGCCGCTGGCCGAGCTCCGGCTGCCGCAGGCTGGTGTCCGACTCCGCTGGGTACCAGCTAGCAGCACACAGCTACACCGGGCTATATACGGCTATACATAGAACAAGGGACGCTGCATTGATGCAGCGTCCCTTCTCTTGTGTCACTCCCCCAGCGCCCCCGCGCTATGTGGTCCGAGTGAACCTAAGCACAACGGCGCAGGCGGGGTGGAGACAACTAGGCTTGCTTGTCTTCTACGTCCAGGAAGGCAGTGCCGTGAGAAATCTGGCCGTACTCAGCAACCACGTTGATGGCGCCCTGCTTCTTGTGGTTAGTCACGAGAACCGGGGTGATCGGCGAGTAGCCAGCGGCCTCGATGGCAGCCCGATCGAACTTCAGCAACGGAGTGCCAGCCTCGACCTCATCGCCCTTGTTCACCAGAACCTCAAAGCCTTCGCCCTTCATATTCACGGTGTCCACACCGACGTGGATGAGCATCTGTAGGCCGTTGTCCAGCTTCAGGCCCACGGCGTGACCGGTGGGGAAAGTCATGATGACTTTGCCCTTGCCCGGAGCGTAGACGGTGTCTCCACTCGGATCGATGGAGGCACCCTTACCCACGGCGCCGGCCGCGAAGGCTTCGTCCGGGGTCTCGGACAGCGGCAACAGCGTGCCGTCCATCGGTGCCTCGACCTTCTTCTCAGTCTTTACTGCAGTGGCGGTGGCAGCTGCGCCAGCGGTAGCGGCACCGGCGGCCGGTGCGGCAGCGGACTCAGCGGGAGCGGACTCAGCCTGGGCGGTGGTGTCTGCTTCAGCGGCCTCGGCGGCCTCTTCGTCAGCGATTCGGGCACGCACCTCAGCCTTTTCTTCCTTAGAGCGGTAATCGAAGAACACCACGAGGAAGAAGGAGGTGAAGAACGCGACAGCCAAGCCGATGGCGTAGCCCAAGGTGGGGGTCATGGCGGGGATGGTCAGCAGCGAGGTGAACACGAATGCCTGCGCCTTGATGCCGAACAGGCCCATCACGATACCGCCGGCAAGACAGCCGGGCAGCAAACGCAAGTAGGTCTTCTTGAAGCGCAGCACAATACCGTAGAGGCTCGGCTCGGAGATACCACCGAGCAGACCGGCTGCCAGACCACCGGTGGCAACCTGACGCATCTGGCGGTTGCGCTCACGCACGGAGACCACCAGCACACCAGCGACGAGACCGAAGCAGGCGAAGTTCCATGCACCCATCGGGCCTTGGATGACGTCAAAGCCGTAGGTGGCGATGTTCTGCAGCATGACGGCGTTGAGCGGCCAGTGCAGACCCAGCGGCACGAGGAAGGGGTACAGCAGCGGAATGATGATGGCGAGGATGAACGGCGAGAACTCGTAGGTGTTCATGAACAAACGAGCAATGCCGTCACCAATGAAGATACCGAAGGGACCCACCACGAAAGCGGTCAGCGGAATCATCACGAGCAGGGAGATGAAGGGCACGAACACCATCTGCACTGCTTCGGGGATGATCTTCTTGAGCCCCTTCTCTACCCAGAACAGGCCGATCGCAGCCAGCAGCGGCGGGAAGACCTGACCACCGTAGTTGTTGAGCACCAGGGTCAGGCCAGCGACATCGATCTTGTAGATATCGATGCCCTCAGTGGCGCCCTGCTCGACCACGGTGTGGATGTTCTCCTTCAAGCCGATGAACTCAGGCGTGAGCAGAGCGGCCGGGATAGCGGCACCGACCCACTCGTTAGCACCGAGCTTCTTCGCGGCAGAGGCGCCCACCATGATTGGCAGGAAGTAGAACACGGAGCGCCACATGGCGTGCATGAGCACATACACACCAGACTGCTCCTCTAGCGGCTGATCGAAGGCCTGCACACCAGCGGTGTCGAGCAGCACCAGGATGGTGATGATCAGCGAAGCGCCGAGCAGAGCCCACAGAATCGGGCGGAAGGTATCGGAGAGGAACTCGAATGCGTAGTCCACCCAGCCAAACTTGCCGCGCACGCCGCCGTATTCCTTCTTCGACGGCTTCTTAGCGGCACCACCCTCGCCGCCAGCGATGTGCTCCATGCCCGGCAACTTGACGATGTCGTTGTAGTAGTTGGCCACGCCGCCGCCCATAATCACCTGCAGGCCGTTGGAGCCCTGCGGCACCACACCCATAACTTCAGGGATATTGTCGAGCGCGTCCTGATCGGCCTTGGAGCGGTCGCTGAGCTGCATACGCAGGCGAGTAGCACAGTGCGTAAACGAGTCAATGTTTTCAGGTCCACCGAGATTCGCCAGAATGGCCTCGGCGGCTGACGCATTTTTGGTCGCCATTGCGTCTACCTTTCTTTTGGAGATTGTGAGACACGGGACTAGTCCCACACTGCTCAGAGATACGAAGGCGACGCGCGCCGAGACTCGTTACACCATGAGCGTCAGTGGAGGCAGTAGCCCACTGACCGAAACTGTGGGATTTTGCCCGATTTACCACTCCCGTGTGTGGTATCACGATCATTATAGGTCACAAAAGCACTCACACATAGTGGAAGTACTATGTCTTAGGACACGTTTGCCCAGCAGCGCTTAACCACTACGACGGGCGCAAATGTCCAGCTAGAGCGCACTCATTATGCTTATCGACGCCTACTTCCCCATTCGCAACCCTTCCCCAAAAATGGGCAATATGCCTGAGTACGCCACTTTTGTGTATGCCCGAATCAACGTTGCATCCCTTACAAGCTTCACAGCTAATACATACCCCCAACTTAGCCTGCGAGGCGTGAGAGATACTTAAAAACTCTGTTGCGTAGTAGCACAAAAGCGCCCCTTCCCTGCGGTAGGGAAAGGGCGCTGAGCGCTACGGTGACACCACTGATGTCACCGCAGTGAGAAAGGCTTAGTTGCCTTCCAGCTTCTCCTTCAGAGCAGCAAGCTGCTCGTCGGAGGCAAGGGAGCCGCCGGTGGTGGCTGCGGCCTCGGCTACACCAGCGTCAGCGCTGGAGTAGTTGGAGGCACCACCCTGCTGCTCGCCGGCCTCGGCAGCAGCCTCGGCTGCGGCGCGGTGACGCTCGATCTGCTGGGTGTGCAGCTGGAAGCGACGCTCGGACTCTGCGTAGCGAGCCTCCCATTCCTGGCGCTGCTCGTCGAAGCCCTCGAGCCACTCGTTGGTCTCCGGGTCGAAGCCCTCCGGGAAGATGTAGTTGCCGTTCTCGTCGTAGGAGTCGGCCATACCGTACTTGGAGGGGTCGAACTCCTCGGAGTAGTCGTCGTCAGCCTGCTTCAGGGACAGGGAGATGCGGCGACGCTCGAGGTCGATGTCGATGACCTTGACCATGAGGTCTTCGCCAACGTTGACAACCTGATCCGGCACCTCGACGTGGCGCTGAGCCAGCTCGGAGATGTGGACGAGGCCCTCGATGCCCTCTTCGACGCGCACGAACGCACCGAAGGGAACCAGCTTGGTGACCTTGCCGGGAACGATCTGGCCCACAGCGTGGGTGCGGGCGAAGACGCGCCACGGATCTTCTTGGGTGGCCTTGAGGGACAGGGACACGCGCTCGCGGTCGAGATCGACGTCGAGAACCTCGACGGTAACTTCGTCGCCCACGGTGACAACCTCAGACGGGTGATCGATGTGCTTCCAAGACAGCTCGGAAACGTGAACCAGACCGTCGACACCGCCGAGATCGACGAAAGCGCCGAAGTTGACGATGGAGGACACGACACCCTTGCGCACCTGGCCCTTCTGGAGCTGGTGCAGGAACTCGGAGCGAAGCTCGGACTGGGACTGCTCGAGCCATGCGCGGCGGGACAGCACCACATTGTTGCGGTTCTTGTCCAGCTCGATGATCTTGGCCTCGATCTCCTGGCCGATGTACGGCTCGAGATCGCGGACGCGACGCATCTCAACGAGGGATGCGGGCAGGAAGCCGCGCAGCCCGATGTCAAGGATCAGGCCACCCTTGACAACCTCAATAACGGTACCGGTGACAGGCTCGTCGTTGGCCTGGAGCTGCTCGATGGCGCTCCATGCACGCTCGTACTGGGCGCGCTTCTTGGACAGGATCAGACGGCCTTCCTTGTCCTCCTTGGTGAGAACAAGTGCGTCGATCTCGTCTCCGACCTCGACAACCTCATCCGGATCGACATCGTGCTTGATGGACAGCTCGCGGGAGGGGATAACGCCCTCGGTCTTGTATCCGATGTCGAGCAGAACCTCGTCGCGGTCGACCTTAACCACGGTGCCTTCCACGATGTCGCCATCGTTGAAGTACTTGATGGTGGCGTCGACGGCTGCGAGGAAGTCCTCAGCGGAGCCGATATCGTTGACGGCTACCTGAGGGGTGTTGTTGGTGGGCATATGTAAGTTGCTCCGAAAAATGTTGAAATAGGAATCTCGATTGGACAGGAAACGTATCTCTTGACAAGTAGATCCAGCACCACACTCGGCGCTATGACCAGCTTGTTCAATCTCACGCGCCCCATTTTCAGCCGTCCTATTGCACCTGAATACTGTGGACGCGTTGCGACACGCCTCCAACACTCTACTGCACCACCACCCCTGCGGCAAATAGAGTTACCTGCATGAACTCTCGTTTCACACCCGCCACATTCTCCGCCGCCAACCGCGCGTGGTGGGACAGCGACGCCGTGAATTATCACACCCAACACCCCGAGTACCTTTCCTCGTTTTATTGGTGCCCCGAGATGCTGCATGAGCGCGAGGCACAACTTCTCGGCGATGTCTCCGGCACCACGGTGCTCGAGCTCGGCTGCGGCTCCGCCCCCTGCGGCCGCTGGCTCGCGGAACACTTCCCCACCGCACGCATCATTGGGCTCGATCTCTCCATGGAAATGCTGCGCTGCGCACCGCTTGATCACGCCCCCTTCCGCCCCCTTCACGCCGACGCCCTCGCCCTACCGCTTCAGGACAACAGCGTGGACACAGTGTTTTCGGTGTTCGGCGCCCTGCCCTTTATTGATGACCTTTCGGCAGTATTCGCCGAGGTATCCCGCGTGCTGCGCCCGCAAGGGCGCTTCGTGTTCTCGGTTAATCACCCCATGCGGTGGATCTTCGCCGATGATCCCAGTGCCGAGGGGCTGCACGTGGCGTATTCCTATTTTGATGATGCCTACACCGAGGCCAATGAACGAGGGGAATTGGTCTACGCCGAGAGCCATCACACTCTTTCCGACTACATCAATCACTTGGTGGCCGCGGGCTTTTCGATTCGGCGCATGATCGAACCAGAATGGCCGGACAACCTCACAACGACGTGGGGGCAGTGGTCGCCCTTGCGGGGCCACGTCTTTCCCGGCACCCTCATCATTTCCGCCGCCAAAGAACCGGGGTGCATGTAGCCGGAGAGTAACGTGGCCTGCAACCCTCAAGGCTTTCCATCGAGCGCACAGCAGAAAGGACAGCAGGCTATATGGGCGGCATCGTCACCAGCTACGGCATTATCCTCGGGCTGATCGCGGTGGGGTTCATTATGGGCACCACGAAGGTCATTGCCTCCGATGAACAACGCACGGTGCTGGACCGCCTCGCCTTTTATGCCGCCCTTCCCGCTCTTTTGTTCACGGTGGTCGCCCGCTCAGAGCCGGAGCACATGCTCTCCCCCGTCTTGATTGTTACCTCAGTGGCCGCTGTGATCACGGCGCTCGTGTTCGTCGCGATCGCCCGGGCGTACGGAACGTGCAATAGGGCTGATCTGACGATCGGGGCGGCGTCGTCAAGCTATATGAACTCCAACAACATCGGTTTGCCGGTGAGCATGTATGTCTTGGGCAATGCGGCCTATGCCGCGCCGGTGGTGTTGTTTCAGGTCCTGATTTACGCCCCGATCATTCTGGCGCTTATCGATCGTTCGTCCTCTCTGGTGGTGTCAGTCCGGCACGCGGTACTCAGCCCGCTCGTACTGGGCTCAGCCGCAGGTCTGATCGTGGCGTTTAGCCACGTAGATGTTCCCGAGGCTGTTTTTCATCCCCTCGAAGTGCTGGGAGGGGCGGCGATTCCACTGATGCTGATGAGCTTTGGGGCGTCACTAACAACCGCCACCCCTTTGCGAGATCCCCACGCCCGCACCCTCACCTTCTGGGCGGTGGGGCTGAAACAGGTCGGAATGCCACTGGCCGCCCTCGCCTGCGGGCTACTTCTCGGACTCAGCCAACAGCAGCTGTTCGCCGCCATGATTCTCGCTGCGCTGCCCACCGCCCAGAACGTGTATAACTACGCATCAAACTATGGCCGCGACACTCGGATACCCCGCGATACGGGGCTGATCACTACTTTTACAGCCCTGCCGACGATGATGGTCATCGCCGCATTCCTCGGCTAAACGCTGTTGCGTAGTTAGTGCGCAGCAGCATCCCAATTCACGCCCGCGCCGGCGGAAATCTCCAGAGGAACGGACAGCTGTACTGCCTTGTCCATCTCCTCGCGCAGAATAGCCATGACAGTCTCCTTCTCTCCTGGCGCGACCTCCACTACGAGCTCATCGTGTACCTGCAGCAGTAGCCGTGAGCGCAATCGCTGGTCATTGAGCACCTGGTGCACGCGCAACATCGCAATCTTGATGATGTCGGCGGCGGTGCCTTGAATCGGGGCGTTCAGGGCAGCACGCTCGGCATTCTCCCGGGCGACGCGGTTAGTGGAGGTCAGCTCGGGCAGATAGCGGCGCCGGCCAAAGAGCGTGGCGGTATAGCTTGCATCTCGGGCAGCAACAACGACCTCGTCGAGGTAGCGCTTCACCCCACCGAAACGCTCGAAGTAGGTGGACATGATGTCCTTGGCCTCGGCGGGCGAGATGTCGAGCTGCTGCGAAAGCCCATAGGCAGACAGTCCATAAACCAATCCATAGGACATGGCCTTCACTCGGCGGCGAATCTCAGGAGTGACCTCATCCACGGGCACACCGAAGACTCGAGAACCAACAAAATTGTGCAGGTCCTCGCCGCGTCGATACGCCTCGATGAGCCCTGGGTCCTCGGAGAGATGCGCCATCACGCGCATCTCAATCTGGGAGTAGTCGGCGGTGACGAGGCACTCGTGCTCCTCGTCGACCACAAACGCCGAGCGAATTTCGCGGCCCACCTCGGTGCGCACCGGGATGTTCTGCAGGTTCGGCTCCGTCGAGGACAGCCGCCCAGTCGAGGTGACCGTTTGGTTGAAGGTGGTGTGGATACGCCCATCCGGCTGCACCGCCTTGATCAGCCCATCCAGTGTGGTTTTCATCTTCTGGTACTCGCGGTGCGCCAAAAGGTGGTCGAGGAAAGGATGCGGGTGGGTGCGGGCGAGATTTTCGATCTCCTTCGCCGCGGTGGAATAACCCGTCTTAGTTTTCTTCGTCTTCGGCATCTCGAGGGTGTCAAAGAGCACCACTTGAAGTTGCTTCGGGCTCGACAGATTCAACGTGTCATCGCCGGCGATTTCCCGTGCCGCCTGAACTTCGGCATCGACCCGCGAGATGAAGGAATCACGCTGGCGCTCAAGGCTGTCGATATCCACGGCGATACCGGTGTGCTCGACCTCGCCCAACACGCTCACCAAAGGCAGTTCGAGATCTCGATAGAGCTCAAAACTATCAATCTGCTGCAACTGCTCGGTTAGTTCCTCGGCTAGCTCCATAATCGCTACCGCCTCGGCCGCCAGCAGCTCCGATTGGCCATCGTCCAACAGGCTCATCTGCCCGCTGTTCTCGGCCTGATCGAGCTGGCGCTGCAGGTGGCGCTGGTAGATGTCTCCCAGCGCGTAGGTACGTTGCCCTGGGCGCAGCAAATAGGCGGCGATCGCCACATCATGAGCAATGCCCCGCAGCGTTAGGCCTCGGCCGCGCACCATGTGATACACGGCTTTAGCCTCGTGCAACAGCTTGGGGCTGTCTGATTCCAGCCACGCTGCCAGGGCCTGCTCATCTTCTGGGCCCAGCTCGGCTATCTCAGCCACCTGGGCGCTGCCCTCGCTATCGGCGAGCGCAAGTGTGTGCATGTCTCCGCGACCGGCTACCCCGGTACCGCGAACGGCAAGGGCGATCGGCTGGTTCTCGCGGGATGCGAGCCACTGGGCCAGCGAGCTTGACGTGTCGAGTGTTGCTTCCCGGCGCTGCTGGTGCTCCACTTCTGCCACGGCGCCATCGCTGGGCAGCGCGGCAAGAACACGCTCGCGCAGGTTCACGCCGAATTCCAAGGCGTCAAAGCGCTCGGCCACTGCGGCAGCATCGGCGGAGCGCAGCTTGAGCTCATCGGGACTGACATCCAAGGAAAGATCAGTGACCATTCCGGTGAGCTCCCGGTTCAGCTGAACTTGATCGAGCCGCTCGCGCAGATTTTCGCCCCGTTTACCGCCGATCTCATGGGCATGCTCGACCACGCCATCGAGCGAGCCGTATTTCACAATCCACTGGGCGGCGGTCTTTTCGCCCACGAGGGGGATATTGGGCAGATTATCGGAAGGATCGCCGCGCAACGCCGCAAAATCCGGATACTGCGTAGGGGTGAGCCCGTATTTTTCCTCCACCGCCGCTGGGGTGAAGCGCTTGAGATCACTCACCCCCTTCATCGGATAGAGCACCGTTGTCTGCTCGTTGACCAGCTGCAGATAGTCACGATCGCCGGTGACCAGCAGGATCTCGTACCCTTCAGGCTCTGCCGCCTTGGTGATCGTTCCTACGATGTCGTCGGCTTCGTAGTTCTCCAGCTCCATCGTGACGATATTGCAGGCCTCAAGCACCTCTTTGATCAGATCCACCTGCCCCTTGAACTCCTCTGGGGCGGCCTCTCGCTGGGCTTTGTACTCGGGGAAAAGCTCTGTGCGGAAGGTCGTTCGCCCCACATCGAAGGCGACACCGACGTGGGTGGGTTCTTCCTCTTTCATCAACGAGGAGAACATGGACATAAACCCGTACACCGCGTTCGTGTGCTGCCCGCCAGAGGTGGAAAAGTTCTCAGCGGGGAGGGCATAGAAAGCACGAAAGGCCATCGAATGGCCGTCGATAAGCATCAAGCGTGGAGTCGGATCAGTCATAGTGTCTCAGTCTAGACAGATGCTTTTCGACGCCACGATTGGCCAACCTTGACCGCGCGGATATCGCCCATCGGCGCGGCCGCTGCTGTTCATACGGAAAAGGAAAATTCTCCCAGCGCGCCGCGTGGATGCGCTGGGAGAATCTCTTCACTGTGCCCCAGGTGAGACTCGAACTCACACTGGACGGGTTTTGAATCCGTTGCCTCTGCCAATTGGGCTACTGGGGCTCGGTACAGTGAGTATAGGACACCCCGTGAATTTTAGAAAATCGCCTCACCCGTGATGGCCCTCCGACACCGATAACGCCCTTCGACCTGCCAGGTGTGTCGTTTCGCCACCCCATCGTTCCTGCCGTATAGTCGCAACAGCAGCGCCCAGCAGCGGCAAAGTATGGGTTTAGGCACACATAGTTCGTGCCCTGATCGCCGCCTGCTCCGGTTCTGCTACTCCCCGCGAACGAGACGAGAAAAGCGAGTCGCAGCACTAACTATGAGAGTCAATCCTGTCGAAATCCTCAACAATGCCTTCCGTGGCGCACTCATTGCGCTCGCAGAGCTAGTTCCCGGCGTCTCTGGCGGCACCATCGCCCTCGTCGTGGGAGTCTACGAGCGGGCCATCGCCGCCGGTGATGACATCCTTGCCGCCTGCAAAGCGCTGTTCACAGACCGCAAGGAGGCCGCCACGCGCTTCCGCAGCTTGGACTGGGCTTTACTTGTTCCCTTGGTGGGCGCAATGGCCGTCACCATCTTGCTCATGGCTGGAGTGATGTCGAGCTTCGTTGAGAATCAGCCAGAGATTTCCCGTGGTCTCTTCCTTGGCATGGTGGCTGCCTCGATTCTCGTTCCGCTGCGCATGGTCGACTCCGCTGATGCCCGCCGCAAGCGTGGGGCCGCCATCGTTGCTTTTGCCATCGCCGCCGTACTGACATTCATTGCCACCGGTACATCCTCGGCCACCCAGAGTGATCCTGCCCTGCCGGTGTACTTCTTTGCCGCCATGTTTGCGGTATGCGCCTTGGTTCTGCCGGGCGTATCCGGCTCCTTCCTACTGCTGGCACTGGGGCTCTACCAGCCCGTACTCAATGCAGTGCACGAGCGCGATCTCACGGTAATGGGCGTATTTTTCTTGGGCGCCGTCACCGGCATCGCGCTGTTTATCAAGCTGCTCAATTACCTTCTGACCCAGCACCGCACCCTCACCCTCATCACTATGAGCGGGCTGCTGCTGGGCTCGCTTCGCGCGCTGTGGCCGTGGCAAAACGACTCCGCTGATCTGCTGGCCGCACACGGCAATGTGCTCGCCGTGGTGGGCTGCGCTATCCTCGGCGCACTCATTGTTCTTGGCTTGGTATGGATGGAAACATTCACTGCTCGAAAGGCACAATCCTCTATCTAAGCTCACCCCTTCCGCGCCGCGCTCCCCTCATACGCTTCTACCCCTAGGAGCGGCTGGGAGGCGCGGCGTCTTTTTTCGCCCTATTAGGTTTATGCGCTAGGGTGAATATCATGCATAGGTTTTCAGCGCACCTGGCGACCCGCCTCAGCGCCTGCGTGTTCGCGGTGGGGCTGGCCTTCGGCGTGAGCGCGTGCGTCGTCAATGAGGAAAATGGGCACCCAGAGGGCTGGCAGGATATTCAACCGGAACCAGACCCGGACGTCGTCGCCCTCGTCCCTCCCGAGATTGCCGACACAGGCGTGATCACTCTGGCCACCAATCCTCCCTTCGCTCCTGCCGAGTTCAAGGACTCGCACGGCCAGATCATCGGTTTCGACATTGATCTGGCGCGTGCGGCCGCCGCCACCATGGGCCTCACACTCGAGGTGCGCCAACAGGATTTCAATATGATCTTGCCGGCCATTTCCTCTGGCACCATCGATTTCGGCGCCTCGGGCATGACCGACAATGAGGAACGCCGCCGCAAATACGATTTCGTGGACTATCTCACCGCCGGAATCCAGTGGGCTGCTCCCCCGGACAGCGGTATCGATCCCGACAATGCCTGTGGCCTCACTGTCGCGGTGCAGCGCGGTACTGTTTCCGAATCAGATGACGTGCCTGCTCGGTCCGAGGCCTGCGAGGCAGCTGGCAAGGAACCCATCACGATGCTCGCCTATGACGATTCGGACTCTGCAGCACTGGCGGCGGTTCTTGGTCGCGCGGACGCATTTTCTGCCGACTCACCGATCAGCGCGTGGGCGGTGGAACGCTCCGAAGGCAAGATCGAATTAATCGGAGACATCACCGACGCCGCACACTATGGCTGGCCCGTGGACAAGGGTTCTCCGCTTGCCCCAGCGCTTGCTGCCGCCTTGCAGTCGCTCATCGATTCTGGCGATTACGAGACGATCATGACCCAATGGGGCATATCCTCTGGGCTCGCTGAGAACGCCAAGATCAACGGCGCCGCCATCTAATACAGCACGCATCGCTCGGCCGCTGCCTGACTCCGCCCCGTGCATCACGCCGGCTGTCTCTCCCTCAAGGCACTCCCCGCAGCGCCACAACAACGCTTTATCTGGCTTGATTGGCTAGTTCACTTCCTGCCCCGCGATACTTTTAGGACTTTCTCATGACTCACCCCACTACTGGCGCGGACTCCCCTGCCGCCGACGCTGCCCCCATTGTGGCAAAACCCTTGCGTCACCCCGGACGCTGGGCGTTCGCCGCACTCTTGCTCATCCTCTTTGTGTGGTTCATTATCTCTGCGGCGCGCAATGAGGCCTATGGTTGGGATACCTACGCTCGCTACATCCTGGATCGCCGCATCGCGATCGCCGCCCTGCACACTTTGGCTATTACCGTGCTAGCGATGATCATCGGTGTCGTGCTCGGCGCCATTCTCGCGGTGCTGCGTATGTCGCCCAATCCCGTGATGCGTAGTATCTCCTCGATCTACTTGTGGATCTTCCGCGGCACCCCCGTGTATGTGCAGCTAGTGTTCTGGGGTCTTTTGGGCTCGATCTACTCCTCGATCGGGGTGGGTGGATTCCAGATTAATCTCGAAGACGCGCTGCGCAACGCTTTCTTTCTAGCTGTCATTGGTTTGGGGCTCAACGAGTCCGCCTACATGGCAGAGATCGTGCGCGCCGGAATCCAGTCGGTGCCCGAGGGCCAAACTGAGGCGTCGAAGGCTCTGGGCATGAGCTGGTGGCAAACGATGCGCCGGACTGTGCTGCCGCAGGCCATGCGCATCATCATTCCCCCGACGGGCAACGAGCTGATCTCCATGCTCAAAACCACCTCCTTGGTGGTCGCTATCCCCTACGCCGGTGAGCTCTATGGCCGGGCCACGGACATTTCCAATGCGATCTTCGAGCCGGTACCGCTGCTCCTGGTAGCCGCCACCTGGTATCTGCTGGTCACCTCGATTCTCATGGTGGCGCAGCACTATGTGGAGAAGCACTTTGATAAAGGCTCGAGCCGTGAACTCACCTCCCGCCAGCTTGCGGCGCTGGCCGACGCCGAAGGCGTCCCGCCGCACAATGTCACCGTCGCCACTTCGAACACCCCGAAAAGGAAGTAACTACTCATGACACTCATGGTTGACGCCCAGAAGGTAGTGAAAAACTTCGGGCAGCTAAAGGTTCTCAAAGGTATCGACATGCAGGTGGAAAAAGGAAGCGTCACCTGCCTCATCGGCCCATCGGGCTCGGGTAAGTCCACCATGCTGCGGTGCTTGAACCACCTCGAGCGCATCACCGCCGGCCGGCTCTACATCGATGGCGAGCTCATCGGCTACACCCAACGCGGCAACACTTTGTATGAGATTTCGGAAAAAGAAGCCGCCCGGCAGCGCTCGGATATCGGCATGGTGTTTCAAAACTTCAATCTCTTTCCTCACCGCACCGCGATCGAAAACATTATGGAAGCGCCCATGGTGGTCAAAGGTGTACCCGCAGCCGAGGCGAGAGCACGGGCCCAGCGGCTACTCCACGAGGTCGGGCTGGGAGCGAAGGCCGATGCCTATCCCCTGCAGCTTTCTGGGGGCCAACAACAGCGCGTCGCCATCGCCCGCGCGGTAGCGATGGATCCGAAGCTCATGCTGTTCGACGAGCCTACCTCTGCCCTCGACCCCGAGCTGGTGGGCGAAGTCCTCGGTGTCATGCGCCGCCTTGCGGAACAAGGCATGACGATGGTCGTGGTCACCCACGAGATCAACTTTGCCCGGGAAGTCGCCGATCAAGTGGTGTTCATGGCCGATGGCGTGGTGGTGGAGTCCGGCCCGCCCGAGCAGGTGATCGACAACCCGACGCAGCAGCGCACCCAAGAGTTCCTGTCCTCCATTCTCTAGGGCTACTACGCATCAGAGTTACAGGCCTCGCTGCGCGGCAATTTGCGCCCCCTGCAATCTGCAACGGTTGCCTGCCGATCAACTGTGCCCTGGGGCCGCGGCGTTTTCAGCGCTACGTGCCGACTACAAGCTGAGCACTCCGCGAATGAGCGCGGAGACCCCACCGGCGGTGGCTAAAAAGAGCGCCAGCCGGTGGGCTTTGTCGCGAGGAATGCGCGGAGCACAGCGCACACCAAGGTAGATTCCAATGAGCATCGCTACCAGCCCCACGGGCCATATCTGCACTGGGGTGCTTGCGAGACTGCCGGCGCCGAGCACCAGCTTCATGGTCAGCGACACCAAACCAGAAACGATGAAGATGGGCTGCAAGGTGGCGGCGTAGCTGCGTTGTTCCCAGCCGCTCGCCTTGGCGTACACCGTAATCGCAGGTCCAGCCACACCAGCGATGGTGTTCATGAATCCGCCCACGATTCCAGAGATCGCAGCAGGCAGCGCCCCAGACACCGGCGGCACCCAGCGTTTGCCATAGGTGACAATTCCCAGCGCGAGCAACAGTAATGCGCCCACCAGAATCATCAGCCACGCCGCCGAGACGGCACGGATGAGCAGGGCGGCGGGAATCGATCCCAGCACGAGCACCGATCCGATGATGCTAAACATGCGCCAATCCACCCACTGCCGCACGGTGGCGGTGGTGATCGCCGCATTTACCACCGCGAGCACATTAAGCACGAGAATGCCTTCGATGGGCCCGAGCAACACAGTCAGCACCGGCGCTGCGATAAGCCCTAACCCCATGCCGGATACTCGCTGCAATAGTGAGCCAAGCACCACAATGAAGAAAATAATGAACGCACTGAGCATTCATCCACAATAACTACGCACCATGGTGTGCTCGACCATGAGGTGCCGAGCGCTTATCGACGCCACCTCGACGCCTACGGCTTCTATTCTTCCGAGAGCTTGGCATTCATGGCTTGAGCCACGGGCTCGGGCAGCATGCTGGAGACATCCCCACCGTAGCGGGCGACTTCCTTGCACAATGTGGAGGAGATGTGGCCGTAGTGCTGTTCGGTGAGCAAAAAGAAGGTGTCGATCCCGCACAGCCGCTTATTCATATGGGCCATGGGGAGCTCATATTCGTAGTCAAGGGAGCTACGCAGCCCCTTGACGATCACATCGATGCCTTCGCGTTGGGTGTAGTCCACCAGCAACCCAGTCCACGTGTCCACGCTGACATTGGGCAGATGCGTAGTAGCTTCTGTGACCAACTGGGCGCGTTCCTCGGCGGTGAACATGCCATGCTTGTGCGGGTTGTGAGTGATAAGCACCACGACCTCGTCGAAGCTTGCGGCACTGCGGGTGATGATGTCGAGATGCCCGAGGGTCACCGGGTCGAAGGAGCCGGGGCATACGGCGCGGGTGGGCATGAGGCGCTTCTCCTCCTAGGCGTTGGGGGCGGCGGGCATGTCAGAGCTGTCGACCGCGCTGGCGTCGAAGACAGCCATGTCCATGCGGGCGATGCCGTAGGTGCGCTTCTTGAGTTTCTGCCCGGTCGGGGTGAAACACGCCGGCCAGTCAGTTTCTGGGGAGTCGATATGGCGCTCGATCACCACGGCCGCACCATCGCGCAGGGTCGGGATGAGGGCGCGCACCATCTCGGCGACGGCCTCATCGGCGAGATCATAAGGAGGATCGGCGATGACCATGTCGAAGAACTCGCGCGGGGCTGAGGCCAGATAGCTGGAGGCGGCGCGTTCTTCGATATGCAGATCGGCGTGCGGGATCAGTTCGGCGTTGCGGCGGATCACCGCGGCTGCGGCCGGGTTATTTTCCACAAACACCGCCCCACGGGCACCGCGAGAGACGGCTTCGAGGCCGAGGGCGCCGGAGCCGGCGAAGAGATCGAGCACCATGGTGTTGTCGAAGCCGAAGCGCACCTGCAGAGAGGAAAACAGTCCTTCTTTGGCCCGGTCACTGGTGGGGCGGGTGCCCTTGGCGGGCACGGCGAGCTTGCGGCCGCGGGCCCAGCCGGCGACGATACGAGGGGAACCCATGCTGTAGTTAAGCCTCCTTGGTGGCGGTGGTGGATGCGGTGGAGGTGGCGTCGAGAAGCTCGAGCAGCTCATCGCCGCCGAGACAATCGCCGAAATTCTCGATTGCGATCGCGCCCACTACCCCAGGCCCTGGGGCGTGCACCGCGGTTTCGAGCTTCACGGCCTCGATGATGGCGAGCTCATCTCCGGTGGCCACATGCTGGCCCGGCTCCACTGTGAAGCGCACGATGCCGGCGAAGGGGGCGAAAATCTTCATGCACCACAGCTTAACAACGCTAGGACTTCTCGATGAATTCCTGCGTGTCCTCCTCCACCTCGCTCACCAGCTGGCGGGCCCACTCCGGGTTGGTGCGCACATACTCCAGCGCATCGGCATTGGCCTGCTCGATCATGTCCCCGTCGTCGATCAAGCTCAAAAGCTTGACTCTGCGGCGGCCGCCGGACTGCTCGGTGCCCAGCACATCCCCCTCCTGCCGGGTGCGTAGATCCAGCTCAGCCAACGCGAAACCATCGGTGGTTTCCGCCACCTGCCGCAGACGCTCGAAGGAGGGGCTGGCCGCGGGCTGGGAGGTATGGAACAAACACACAGCGGGATGGCTGCCACGTCCCACGCGCCCGCGCAATTGGTGCAGCTGGGACACACCAAACTTATCGGCCTCGCGCACATACATCACGGTGGCGTTGGGCACGTCGATGCCCACCTCGATCACGGTCGTAGAAACCAGCACATCAATACCGCCGGCCGCGAAATCTCGCATCACCCGATCCTTATAGGCGGAATCCATTTTTCCGTGCAGCATACCTACTTCAAGATCGGGGAAGATCTGCGCGGACAGCTGCTCGTGCATGTCATACACCCCGCCGTCGCCCTCGATGCGCGGGCACACCACGAAGCACTGGCGGCCCTGCTCAGCCTCCTCGCGGATGCGTTCCCAGGCGCGCTGCACCCACGCCGGCTTGGACTCAGGCACCACCGAGGAGCTGATGGGCCGTCTGCCTCCCGGCAGCTCCCGCAGCATGGAGATCTCTAGGTCCCCGAAGCTCGTCATGGCGATCGTGCGCGGGATCGGGGTGGCTGTCATCACCAGCATGTGCGCGTGCTTGCCGTCGCTGCGGGCCAGCCGCAGCTTATCGCGCTGTTCCACGCCGAAACGGTGCTGCTCATCCACCACCACCAGCCCGAGGTCGAAGAAGTCTACGCCCTCCTGCAGCAGAGCGTGGGTGCCCACCACAATGTCGGCCTCGCCCGAGACGATATCCAGCAGCGCTTGGCGTTTGCTGGCGGTGGGTGCCGAGCCAGTCAGGCAGGTGATGTGAACTCCCCCCATCCCGCCCATGCCAGCCTGATCCAGCAGGGCCTGCAGGGAGCGAGTGTGTTGCACCGCGAGCACCTCGGTGGGGGCGAGCAGCACCGCTTGGCGCCCCGCATCCACCACCTGCAGCATGCCCAGCAGCGCCAGCACGGTTTTACCGGAGCCCACCTCGCCGAGAAGCAGGCGACTCATCGGCTGGGTGCGCGCCAGATCCGCACTGATCTCTGCCTGCACGGCGCGCTGGCCGGCGGTGAGTGCAAAGGGCAAGCGGTCTACCAACTGAGCGCGGCGGGATGTGGAGCTCTGCTGCTGTCCCGGCGCGCCGTGTGAACTCTCATCAGTTACCTCTGCGCTGTCAATAGGACAGCTGGGCGCTACTTTGGCCTCGTTGTCGGCGGTGCGTAGTGCCATCACGAGGGCTAGGGTGAGGGCCTCGTTGTATTTGAGTCTTTGAATGAAGGGCATGGGCCCGCGCGCATCGGGCTGGTGGATTCCGCGTAACGCTTCATCGAGGCTGGGTAGTCCGTGTGGGGCGGGTGTGCCGAGTGGATCGGGAATGGGATCGAGTGCGTCGAGGACTCGGTCGACGGCTGCCATAAACCGCCAAGAGGTGACTCCTTTGCGCATGGGGTAGACCGGCAGGTAGTCCATTGCGGCGAAGAGTTGCTGAATGGCCTCGCCGTCGCCATAGGCTTTGAGGTCGTTCATGTTGCTGACGGGCACCTCCCCAGAGTCGGGGTCTGGGAGGGTATGGAAACTGGGGTGGGTCAGCTGTGGGCGGCCGCGGTAGTACTTCACTTTGCCGGTGAAGATCGCCCGTGTTCCCACCGCGAGTTTGCTGTCGAGCCAGTGGGAGTTGAAGAAGCTGATTCCGATGAGGGTGCGCCCGTCGGAGACGCTGATGCGGGTGATGCGTTGTGGCTTTTTGCCCGGCTGTGCCGGCAGGTAGCGGGAATTGGCTTGCACAACGGTGCCGACGCAGGTGACCACGTCGCCTTCTTCGACTGATTCGGCCAGCACATCGGAGCCGTAGCGGGACCATGCCCGCGGAAAGTGCTCGAGCAGATCGGTAACGGTATAAAGCCCCAGTTTTTCTCGAATGGCTCGGGCTTCCTTCGCTGGAAGCAGCGCGGATAGTCGCCGTTCGTCTTTCCACCCCAACATGGTTTATTCCACCCCGATCTCCGCTGCGTAGTTCATTCCTTGCGCCGGATAGACGCTGAGCTCAATGTTGCGCTGCGCTAGTACCCCATTGTGTAGCGTTGCGCTGAGCTGTTCCACTCTGCTGGCGTCGCTGAGAAGCACCGTCACGAGTTCGGATTCTGGGCGCAGCAGCTCCTCGCAGGCACGTTCCACTGCTTCTTCTAGGCTGTGTGTGCGCTCACAGGTGGTGCTTGTCGACGCCGCGTTGGCCCCCATATGCGCCACGTAGTGGGAATCCTGGCTGCTGATATAGCTGGTGCGCATCGCGGAGGCGGCCTCGGACATCGCGTAGCAGTCCACCACGAGTGGTTGCCTGGGGTCGTGCACGGCTATAGCTGCCAGACCTACGACGAGCTGGCTGGTGGGCACGAGTTGGATAAATACCCCGCTGGCGTGCGCCGCCAGTTCTGTGGAGACGAGTTCTCGTTTGCTCAGCATCCCGTTGGGCAGTACCGAGACTTCCTTTGCCCCGACAGCGGAGATCGCCTCGCCGATCTTTTTCACGGTGTCCTCTCCCGCTGCGGCGGGGGCGACCACCATGGCCCCAGATGCTTCGTACAATTCGGCCAGCTCGCCGCGAGGGCACACGGCGATAATGATGCGCCGCTGCTTGCTCACCTGCACCGGTTCCGGCTCGGGCAGGGCCTCGAGGTGGAGCTGGGAGATCTCTCCCGCATGCGCGTAGGCGGTTTCGATCACCCGACCGGGTTCGTCGGAGTGGATGTGGATCCGGCCCTGATCCTGCTCGGCACGGGCCAGCACGAGGCTGTCGCCGAGGGGCTGAAGTGCGGCGTAGAGATCGTCGATGTCTGCGCCCTCGTAGCAGAACATCACTTCAAGGTAGGTGCTACTACGCATCAGAGTTCCGGCCCCGCGGTGGGGGGTGATGGTGGATAGATCCCGCACGGGCACGTCAGGGTCTATTTGTTGGGCGAGGGTTTCCAAAAGCACGACGAGGCCTGCTCCCCCAGCGTCGACCACCCCGGCCTCGCGTAGGACATCCAATTGGGAGGGGGTGGCATCAAGTGCGCGCTGGGCGGCGGCGGTGGCGGCGAGCACGACCTCGCCGAGATCGCATGAATCGGTGGCGTCGGCGGCCACGGCGGCTGCGCGCAGCACTGTAAGCACGGTGCCTTCGACTGGTTCGTTGATGGCCTCATTGACCATGGCCAGAGCGGAGTTGAGGGAGGTGCGCACCATCCGGCCGTCGATGCCACCTCCGGCTGCGGCCAGGGCTACGGCCCGAAGCACTTGGCTGAGTACCATGCCTGAGTTACCGCGGGCACCTCGCACGGATCCTTGGGCTAGGGCTGTGGCGATGTCTCTAACGTCGAGTGGCTGGGAGGAGGCGTCGATAAGCGTCTCGAGGTGGTCCAGCGCCGCCTCCATGGTGTGCGCCATGTTGGAGCCGGTATCGGAGTCTGGCACGGGAAACACGTTCAACGCGTTGATCTCCGCCCGGCGCGCCGCGAGTTGGCTGGCGGCTGCGCGGGCCCAAGAGTGGAGTTCGCTGGGGCCGAGCGTGGTGGGTGGAGCTGGAGTCATAACGACAGCCCAGTCTAGTGTTTCTGCTGCGTTTCGGGGCCGGGTTGGGGGTTCAGGCTCCAGTCGATGGGGTTGGCGCCGCGGCTGCTGAGGATCTCGTTGGCGCGGGAGAAGGGCCGCGAGCCAAAGAAGCCACGGGAGGCGGACAGCGGGGAGGGATGTGGGGAACAGACGCAGGGCGTATCGCCGAGGAAACGCTGGGTGTTTTGGGCGTCACGGCCCCACAGGATCGCCACGAGAGGGGCATCGCGTTCGGCGAGCGCGGTGATGGCGCATTCGGTGACATCTTCCCAGCCTTTGCCGCGGTGGGAGCCGGCGCGGCCGGGGCTGACGGTGAGTACCCGGTTGAACAGGGCCACTCCTTGTTCGCACCAGGCGCTCAGGTCGCCGTGCTCGGGCGGGGTGATGCCGAGATCCGAGTGGAGTTCCTTGTAGATGTTGTTCAGGCTGCGCGGGAGGGGGCGAACATCTGGCTGGACGGAGAAGGACAGCCCCATGGCATGGCCGGGAGTGGGATAGGGATCCTGGCCCACGATGAGTACCCGCACCTGATCGAAGGGATAGGTGAAGGCGCGCAAAACATCAGAGCCTGCGGGCAGGTAGCCGCGGCCGGCGGCGTTTTCGGCGCGGAGGAATTCTCCAAGCTGGTGGATGGTCTCGACGACGGGGCTGAGTACGGGTTTCCAGCTGTCATGGACGGGGAGGTCGGTGGTGTGCATCTGCAGGTGCCTTCCACGGTGTCACAGGGGGCGGGTTGGTGAAACGAAGTGGCCAAAGTGGGAACGAGGCGAGACTCAGTCCGGCTGGTGCCTATCGGCGGGTCTGCTGGAGAAGGTGCTCCAGCCGGCGGCAAAGCGGGCGGGTGTGCCGTCTACGGTGACGCTGTAGGGGGCTCGGGCGCGCACCACCTCGCCGATGACGCGGAATCCACTGGGTGCCTGGCCGGCGGTGGTGGCGATGATGGCGTGGTCTTCTCCCCCTCCAAGAACCCATTCCCAGGGGTCGCGGCCGAGAAGTTCGGCGGCGCGGCGCATCGCGGCGCTGGGTTCGATGGCGTGGCCGTAGAGATTGATGCCCACGTTCGAGTGATGGGCGATGGCCTGGCAGTCGGTGTAGAGGCTGTCCGAGGTGTCTGTCATCGCCGTTGCCCCAGTAGCGCGGGCGATCACGCCGCGTTTGGGTTGCAGCTCGGGGGCGCAGTGGGAGCGCACGAGGTGAGTGAGATCCGCTGGGATGCGCTCGGGTCCGAGCTGGGAGAGCAAGGCGAGGCCGGCGGCGGATTCGCCGATCGCTCCGGAGGCTACGACTTTCTGCCCGACGCGCGCCTTGGACAAGGTCGTGGCGGGCAGGTTTCCGCCGAGTTGACCGGTGGCGGTGATGGAGATGATGAGTTCATCGGATTCCACGAGATCGCCGCCGACGAGTTCGGCATTGTGCTTGGCGGTTTCCTCCGCTATGCCGTGGGCGAGCTCTTCGACAAAGCCCACCGGGGTGGCGGCGGGGGCACCGAGCGCCAACAGCGCGGCGACAGGCCGTGCGCCCATGGCCTCAATATCGGCGAAGTTCGCCACAATCGCTTTGCGCCCGATGTCGTGGGCGCTGGACCAGTCGAGCCGGAAGTGCCGATCGCCGACCAGCATGTCGGTAGTCACCACGGTGCGGGTGTTCGGAACGGGGTGGCCAAGTACCGCGGCGTCGTCGCCATTACGCACCGAAGGCGCGGCGCGCAGGATCGCGGCGATGGCCCCTTTTTCGCCGACATCGGCCAAGGTTGGCCCACCATAGCGGTTGGGAAAGGTCACGGGCATCGGGTACTAGGCCACCGTCCTTAGGCTGGTTCGGGTGTGATCCGCGGCGCCACAACTACCGATGCGCCCGGCGCAAGGATGCGGGACACGCCACTGTGGCGGCGCCGCACTTGATGCTATCCGATGCATGGCCGCTGTGGGCTGCGGGTAGAATTTTTGGCTATGAGCAGCTCCCCTAATGAGACTCCTACCTCTGATCTTCCGCGCCGGCCCATCATCATCGCGCTGGTGCTGTCTATCCTTCTCACCCTCGCGGTACTCGTGGGAACGAAGCTCCTCTTTGGCGACGGCCGCGACCCGGTGGCACTGTCCGAGCTGCCCTCCGAGCAGGCGGATTCCGCCGAGTGCTCGGCGCTTATCGACGCTCTCCCGCAGTCCCTCAATGGGCTGGAAAAGGCCCGCCTCGTAGACCCGGCACCCGCCGGGGCTTTCGCATGGTCCGGCCGAGATAACCAGCGCATCACCCTGCGATGCGGGGTGCAGGCACCCGCCCAGTACACCACCATGGCCCGCACCGAAGACATCAACGGCCGCCAATGGCTGCGGGTAAAAGACGCCACCACCGGCTCAACCATGCAAACCTGGTATCTGGTCGGCGCAACCCCCACGGTGGCGGTGACTGCTGATGCCGAATCGCTGAAGGATGCCGCCAACCCCGTCGAGGGTTTGGGCGATGCGCTCTCGCCGATCGATGGTGAGGCCTTGGCCCCTGCCGCCGCACCGCTCTCGCAGCTGGATTCCCCCGCAGCAGATGCCGCCAGCTGCCAGACCTACCAGCAGGCATTGCCCACCGTGCTGGAGACCTCCTCGGGCTCGTACCGGCAGATTAAGGGCTCGGAGGTGGAGGCCGCTGGTTATCCGCGCAAGCCGGATAACACGGTGGTGTGGATGCCCGACGATGATGGCCTCGAGCCCATTATTACCCGCTGCGGGGTGGCCGAGCCGGCAGGATACGAGCCCGGCCAGCAGCTGCAACAGGTCAATGACATCCCATGGTTCAATGACACCACCCTGGCCAATGGAACAACCCAGGGCGTGTGGTATGCCCTGGGTCGGGATGTAGCGATTGCTGTGGCCATGCCGCAGGCTGTGGGCCAGACCGTGTTCGTCGAAGTCGGCAACGTTATTGCCGAAACCACCGAGACGGTGGCCCGCTAGAGCTGAAGCACACCACAGGCTGGTGCCCACTTAGTGATTCAGCTGCACATCGAGGCTCGGCTTAATGTCGGACTCGGGCACGAGGCCGTAGTCTTCAAGCCCCTTGCGTACCAGTTCTGCGCCGTCGATGTTGAGCGGGCCTGAGGTCCACACCGCATAGGGAAGATTGATGAAGCGTTCCTGCTTCACCGCCTCGAGATCCTTGGTGGCGGGGTTGTTCTTCAACTGCTCCACCTTCTGCTCGAAGCTCTGGCCGGGGTAATCGACAAACACGAAGACATCCGGCTGGGCGTCGGCCAGCTTCTCCCAGCCCACCTCCACCCAAGTGTCGTCGAGGTCGTCTGTTGCATAGTCACCACCAGCAGCAGCCACCATTTCGGCCGGAGCCCCCTTCGCCCCGGAGGTAAACACCGCATCGGTGCCGGAATCGTAAAGGAACACCACTGGCTTGTCCTCGGCCTGCGGGGCGCTGGTGAGGGCATCGATGCGATCATCCATATCCGCGATCACCTCGGCAGCGGTGTCCTCATGGCCGGTGATAGCGCCAACATTGCGCAGATCGCTGCGAACCGCATCCCAGGGGTTTTCCACACCACGGGCGGTCGAGCCTTCCTGGCGGCAGGCCTCGGTGAGAATATAGGTGGAGATGTCATGCTCGGCGAGCGAGTCGGGGGTGATGTTTTTATCCTCCCCCAGCCCGTATCCCCAGCCGCCATAAAACACCTGCGGGGACTCGGCCACGATCTGCTCGAGGGAGGGATATTCCTCGCTGATCTCTTTGAGGTCATTGACCTTCTCGCCGTACTTTTTCACGAGCACGTCGCGGTCGCGGTTCATGCTGGATACCGCCACCAGCTGATCTTGGGCGTCCAGTGCCAGGTTGAGGGCAATAAGATTGCCGTCATTGGCTAGGCCCGCGGCCTGTGCTGGGAAGCTCACCTCCTCGCCGCAGTTAGTGATGGTCACGGTGTCGGCGGGATTCTCGCCGCCGGACGCCGCGGGGTTTTCGGTGGTGCCACCGCCGGAGCAGGCAGTAAGCACCACGGAGGCACTGGTGAGGACGGCGAACAGCGCGCCGCGATGAGCCTGAGACATGATGGGAATGCATCCTATGGGTTGGAGGGATGAGAACGAGTGTGTAAACCATCGATGATGAGGTGCGGGCTGCGCAGCCCCTGCTGGATAATCACCGACTCCACCCCGAAGACAGTGCGCACCCGCTGCGTATTCAGCACATCGGCTGGGCTACCGCAGGCCAGAACCTCGCCGCGGTGAAGCACCATGCAGATGTCGAAGTGAGTGAGCGCCAAATCAAGGTCATGGATTGTGGAGACGATCGTGGCATCAGAGGCGCGCATGAGTTCTAGCACGCTGAGCTGATGCTCCACATCGAGATGGTTGGTGGGTTCATCAAGCAGGATCAGACCGGTATCTTGGGCCACAGCGCGGGCGAGGAACACGCGCTTGCGCTGCCCGCCCGACAACTGACTGCAGTTGCGATCAGCGAGCTCGGTGACCCCAACCCGCTGCATCGCGGACTCTACGACCTCTCGATCCGCAGCCGAGGGCGGCCGCCACATCGACTGGTGCGGCAAGCGGCCGAGCGCCACCGCTTGGCGCACGCTCAACCCCTCCGGCACGGTTTCTTCCTGGCCCACATACGCCAGCATTCTTCCGCGCTGTTTCGCGTTCAACGTCTCCAGCGGCGTTCCATCGATGCGCACCGTACCGCCGGCAGGGAGAAAGCCAGCGATGCTACGCAGCAGCGTGGTTTTGCCGGCGCCATTCGGCCCCACGATTGCGACCATGGCACCGGGCTGCACGTTAAGAGTGACGTTGGAGAGAATAGGGGTGGCGTCGATACGGCATTCCAGATGCTCGAGCGAGAGATTACGCATCAGAGTTTTAGGCCTCCTTCGCGAAGCTATACGAACTCGACCTGCCCATGATGAACAAGAACAACGGCGCACCGATGATGCCAGTCACCACTCCCAGCGGAATTTCCTGCGCGCCTGCGACAACGCGCGAGACCATATCCACCCAGAGCAGAAACAGCCCACCGCCGAGCATGGCAACGGGCACCAACCTGCGGTGCGTCGGTCCTACCAGCATGCGCGCTAGATGCGGCACCACGAGACCCACGAAACCGATCCCGCCGGATACTGCCACCAGCACGCCCACGAGCACCGCCTGGAGAAGGAACAGAGATGCTCGCAGCTTATCGACGTCCACCCCCACGCTCGCGGCCACATCCTCACCCGATGCCAAAGCATCGAGGCGAGGACCGAGGACGAAGAGAATGACGGCGGCCAGAAGCGTCGCCACCACCGGGATGCCTAACTTGATCCACTGTGCCCCTGCGACAGAGCCCAGCATCCAAAACATCACCGATTGCGCGGCGCGCGGATCGGGGCCGATGAACACCAAGAAACTGGCGAGGGCTGAAAAGGCGCTTGCGAGCACCACACCGGTGAGGATCAGGCGCAAAGGCGTGATCCCGCCCTGCGCATAGGTGATCCCGTACACCGCCATCGTGGCCGCCAGCGCACCAATCAGCGCCCCGCCAGAGAGTGCCCACACCCCTAATGAGGAGAAAATGCCTAGAGTAATAACGGCTGTCGCGCCGACGCTTGCGCCGGAAGACACGCCCAACAGATACGGATCGGCCAGAGGGTTACGCACGAGAGTCTGCATGGCCACACCAGCCAGCGCGAGCCCAGCGCCAACGATGAGAGCAAGCAGTCCCCGCGGCGTCCGCAGCTGCCACACAATGGTCTCCACCGATTCTTCCGGCACGCGAGCCGGAGCAACGCCCAGCTTTGACTGCATGACAGCAGCCACATCACCGAGCGGGATGGTGACCGATCCCACCGCCACCGAAGCGACGGCTGAGACCGCAATGAGCAGCACAAGCACGACCACTAGGGCCGTGTAGCTGCGTCGAGAAATCGACACGCCAGCAACAATCCTTCACTGCTAGGCGGCCTAAGGGATCACGATGCACTCGCATCCCAGCGCGAAGCCGAAAACCTAGCCATCAAGTGGTTAACACACTTTCTTTCAGCTGCCTTTAACCTTGGTCGAGTGCAGGCATTCGGACTCGTCCACCTCTGCTCGCCTATGAACAAGCAGTGCGTGGCTTACCGTTGCGCGTCAGTTCTGGATTTGCACCAGATTCCCCTGCGGTCTCGGCCCAGCAGCGACTTGTATCTTACACCGGCGGCATGGGGGGACTGCGAGTGAGCGTCGATAAGTGTGCTCGCTAGCGGCGAGACAGGGCTTGCTGGACCACGATATCGAGAAGCTCACCATAGGCGATGCCGGAGGCTTCAAAGACCTTCGGATACATCGAGATGGGAGTAAAGCCCGGCATCGTGTTGATCTCGTTGAGCACCGGCCCCGAGGGGGTGACAAAGAAGTCCACGCGCGCCAGACCAGTGCAGTTCAGAGCGTGGAATGTCTCCACCGCCAGGGACTGAATCAGCTCGGTCATCTCCTCGCCCAACGGTGCCGGGATGGCGGCGGAGACTACATTGTCGAGGTATTTGGTGTCGAAGTCGTAGAAGCCTTCCTCGCCATCTTCGGTGCCGATGAGCTGGGCCGGAACCGAGGCCACCACCTCACCCGAGGGGTATTGCAGCACGCCACATTCCACCTCGGCGCCGCTGATCTCGGCCTCTACAATCACCTTTTCGTCATGCTCCACCGCAGCCTGGTAGGCAGCGGCAAACTCCTCCCACGACTCCACCTTGGAGATACCGATCGAGGATCCACCACGGGCTGGCTTCACGAAGACCGGCAAGCCTAGGAGATCCTTCTCGGCCTCGCTCAGCTCGGCGCGGTGACGCAGCACCACCTCGCGGCCGACCGGCAGCCCCGAAGCACTCATGAGCTTCTTGGTGTATTCCTTATCCATTCCAGCGGCCGAGGCCAGTACCCCAGCGCCCACATACGCCACCCCCGAAAGCTCGAACAGGCCCTGGATGGTGCCATCCTCGCCGAACTTGCCGTGCAAAACCGGCACGATAACATCGACGCGATCATAGAGCTGCCCGGCGCGTTCGCCGCTGGTGTAGCGGAATTCGCCGCGATGAGTGGGATCCACCGATAGCTGTACCTCTTCGGTGTGCTCCACTACGGGCAGCTCGCGGCCTTGGGCGCGCAGCTTATCTGGATCGGAGTTACCTACCACCCAGGTACCGTCGAGCGTGATGCCCACAGGCACCACCCGGTAGGTCTGAGGGTCCAGGTGGCTCATGACTGCCGCTGCCGAGATACAGGAGATCGAGTGCTCGGAGCTGCGGCCGCCGTAGACGACGGCGACAGAGGTACGGGTGTCAGTGGCATCGCTGGCAAAGGTGGGAGCGGTCATCTCTATCCTTATATCTCTCGGCGTCTAGGGGCGACGGTGCACGGGCCCGATCGCGTGGTGGGCGGCGGGTTTGTGCCGGACCCTGCGATTGTACTACTCAGACTTCTTGGATCGGCCCATCAGCGCACCCACCATGGTGTCTACGTCCATTCCTTCGTGGCAGACCTGGTAGACCGCGTGGGTGATGGGCATGTCTACCCCGTGCCACTCGGCCAGCCGGAACACCGATTCTGAGGAGGTCACTCCCTCGGCCACCTGGCCCGAGGTGGCGTGCGCTGCTTGCTCCAAGCTATCGCCCTTGCCGAGCCGGGCACCGAAGCTGCGGTTGCGCGATAGCGGCGAGGAACAGGTGGCCACCAAATCCCCCAGCCCAGCTAGGCCGGCGAAGGTACGGCTATCGGCGCCCACTGCCTCCCCGAGGCGGGTGATCTCGGCGAGACCGCGGGTGATCAGGCTCGCCGAGGTGTTTTCCCCCAGCCCCTTGCCGCTGGCCATGCCGCAGGCGAGCGCAATGACGTTCTTGCACGCACCGCCAAGCTCGGTGCCGATGACATCGGTATTGGTATAGGGGCGGAAATAGGGGGCCGCTACGGCCGCTTGGGCGCGTTGGGCGTTGCGTTCATTCGTGCACGCGATCACGGTAGCGGCCGGCTGTTCCATGGCCACCTCGCGGGCCAGATTCGGCCCCGAGAGCACCGCGATACGCTCCGGCTCAATCTGCCCCGCCTCGGCGATTACTTCGCTCATCCGCATCAAGCTGCCATGCTCGACCCCCTTGGCAAGGCTGATCACGATCGCATCGCGGGGAATCAGCTGCACCCACTGCTCCACATTGCCGCGCAGGCTTTGGGAGGGCACTCCGAGCACCACGATCTCGGCATCCGCCAAGGCGCGTGCGGCATCAGCCGTAGCACTCACCCCCATGGGGATACTCAGCCCGGGCAGGTAATCCACGTTTTCGCGCATCACCTGGATGGATTGGGCCACCGATTCCCGGCGCGCCCAGAGCCGGACAGTGGCACCGGCGTCGGCGAATACTTTAGCTAGGGTGGTGCCCCAGCTTCCTGCCCCCATCACTGTCACGTTGACCATGAGCCTTAAGCTGTCCTTTCCGAGCTGTGCCTGCAAACTACGTCCGAGCCGGTGTTATTTCTACTCGCTGATCGCGGAATGCTGCTCAGCAGGGAGATACCGTCTGCGGACGAACACTAGTGCTGTGTGCGAGTCTAGCGAGCAAAAGCGGCGTGCTGTGGGGATTAGACTGAGGCGCTATGACTACTCCTGTGTTGCGTGCCGAGTTTGCCGAGGCTTTTCCGGATCTGTGCCTGGAATGGCGCGCCGCTGATTTCCCGGATGCATCCGTGCTGCAGCTCAACGAGCCTTTGGCTAGCGAGTTGGGCCTTGATCCGCAGTGGCTACGCACGGATGCTGGCGTGGATTTTTTGTGCGGGCGTGCGAGCGGTTGCTATACCCAGCCGGTGGCGCAGGGCTATTCGGGCCACCAATTCGGGCAGTTCAACCCGCAGTTGGGTGATGGCCGGGCACTGTTGTTGGGCGAGCTCGCTACCCCGCACGGCTTGGTGGATCTGCATCTCAAAGGCTCCGGTCCCACCCCCTTTTCCCGTGGCGCGGATGGCTTTGGGGCGCGAGCTCCGATGCTGCGTGAGTATCTGGTCTCGGAGGCGATGCATGCCCTCGGCATTCCCACCACCAGGGTATTGGCGGTGATAGACACCGGCCGTGCTGTGCTGCGTAGTGGCCCTGAACCGGGTGCGCTCATTGTGCGGGTGGCCTCCTCGCACATCCGCGTGGGCACCTTCCAGCTGGCGGCCGTGCTGGGCGCTACGGATGTGGCAGCAGAGCTGGTGGAGTATTGCCTCGAGCGCCACTACCCCGAGCGCAGTGGCGGCGGACCGCTGGCGCTGCTGGAGTCGGTGATGGAGGCCCAGTTAAACACGGTGGCCGAGTGGCTGGGCGTGGGCTTTATTCACGGGGTGATGAATACCGACAACACCACAATCAGCGGTGAGACCATCGACTATGGCCCTTGCGCTTTCCTTGACGCCCACCGCCAGCAAGCCTGTTTCTCCAGCATCGACACGACTGGGCGCTACCGCTATGGCCACCAGCCGGCGATCCTTGGCTGGAACATGGCCCGCTTCGGCGAGACACTGCTGCCGCTTATCGATGCCGACCCGCAGGCCGCCATCGCCGACGCCCAGCACATTCTCGGCGCCCAGGCCGAGCGCTACGATTCCATCGCCACCACGATGTGGGCGCAGAAACTGGGTGTTAGCGGCCGCGAGAACACCGAGGAGGCAGTCTCCCTCGCCTTGGATTATCTTCATACCCACGAGGTGGATCACACCATCTTTTTCTCCTCTCTGGAAAAGCAGGCGCAGCGCTACTACGCAGCAGACAACGCTCACCCCTTCTGGCGCACCTGGCGCGATAGCGACCCCGATGCCGCGCGAGCTAATCCCGTGGTGATTCCCCGCAACCACGAGGTTGAACGCGCGCTCACTGCCGCGAACAATGATCAGTGGGACTATTGGGATGCGCTTCTTGCCGCGGTGCGACACCCCTTCGATGCCAGCTACGCCTACCCAGAGCTGCTGCTGCCGGCCCCTGCGGAGTGGACGGAGAACTTCACCACCTACTGCGGCACCTAGAACAGCCGTCCTACAATTGCAGCTATGGCTTCTCACGCGCAGGAAACTGATAAAGACCGCAAGAACAACGTGCTTGTGACGGGTAGGCTGCAGAAAATCCCTTCCAACCCCGCGAAGGACATCACCCGCCCCACCCTCGCCGCAGGTGCGGTGTTATGGCGCGGTGATCGGAGCCGCCCCGACGAGATCGAGGTGGCCGTGATCCACCGTCCGCACTACGACGACTGGTCTTTGGCCAAGGGAAAGCTGGACCCGGGCGAGTCGCTTCCGGTGACTGCCGCCCGCGAGATCGAGGAGGAAACCGGCTTCGAGGTGCGTCTCGACAAGCTGATCGGCAAGGTCACCTATCCCGTGCACAAGCGCACCAAGGTGGTCTACTACTGGCTAGCTGAGGTCACCGGCGGCGAATTCGAAGCCAACGATGAGGTGGACGAACTGCGCTGGCTCAGCATTGACGACGCCGCCTCGCTGCTGTCCTACCAGCTGGATGTGGATGTGCTGCGCAAGGCAGACAAGCGCCTGAAGCTTAATCCGGATACCCGCGTGATTCTCGTTCGCCACGCCAAGGCCTATCAGCGGAAAAATTGGCAGGGCGATGATTCGATCCGGCCTTTGGATAAGAAGGGGCGTCGACAAGCGGAAATGCTCGTGCCGCTGCTGAGTGCTTTCCGCCCGGAGGCGCTCTATTCCGCAGAACCGGACCGCTGCCAAGACACCCTTGCCCCCTTGGCCGATGAGCTCGGCATGGAGGTGAGCGTGAACCCGCTCTTCGGTGACGAAGCCTGGCTATCGCAGATGAAAAACTGCCATCGTGCCATCTCGGAGCTTTCGCGCAGCGGCTCGATCTCGGTGGTCTGCTCCCAAGGGATCTGGATCCCCGATGTGGTGGCGTGGGCGGCGGCGCGTGGCCAGCTACCTATCGATGAGATCAAGGCCAAGAAAGGCTCCGTGTGGATGCTGGACTTCCGCGACGGCGAGTTGGTGGGCGCTGACTATCTCGCCAGCGCCCTGCCCGTGAAATAAGCCGCCCGAGACTCGCGCTGCTAGTTGACCCGCGGCATGAAGGGCTTGCGCTGCGCCTCGAAGCGCTCAATGGCCTCTTCGTCGCGAAGGGTAAGGCTGATATCGTCGAGGCCTTCCATGAGCCGCCAGCGGGTGTAGTCATCCACCTCGAAGGGAAGGATGTGCTCGCCGGCGGTCACCGTGCGCTCCTCCAGATTCACCGTGAGCTTAAGCCCTGGGCTCTGTTCCATGAGCTTCCACAGCAGCTCGATATCGCTGTGTTCCATCTGGGCCGCCAAGAGCCCAGCCTTGCCGGCATTGCCGCGGAAAATATCGGCAAAGCGGGAGGAAAACACCACTCGAAAACCATAATCCATCAACGCCCACACGGCGTGCTCTCGGGACGAGCCGGTACCGAAGTCCTCGCCGGCGACCAGCACCGACCCATTGGAATAGTCCTCTTGGTTGAGCACGAACTCTGGGTCGCGTCGCCACGCAGCAAACAACCCATCGTCGAAACCAGTACGGCTGACCCGCTTGAGATAGACGGCGGGGATGATCTGATCGGTGTCTACGTTCGACCGCTTCAGCGGCACGCCGACACCAGTGTGAGTGTGAAACTTCTCCATTATTGTTCTCTCAATCTCCTCGTGCGACGTCAGGGTTATAGATCCGCGGGCGATGCCAACGTACCGGCCACAGCGGATGCGGCAGCTACCGCAGGTGAGACCAAGTGGGTGCGCCCGCCCTTGCCCTGCCGGCCTTCGAAATTGCGGTTGGATGTGGAGGCGCAGCGCTGCCCAGGCGACAACTGATCAGGGTTCATCCCCAGACACATCGAGCATCCCGGCTGACGCCACTCGGCACCTGCCGCGGTGATGATGGCATCCAAGCCTTCTGCTTCGGCCTGTTCACGCACTCGCTGCGAACCCGGCACTGTCAGCATGCGCACATGCTCGGCCACGCGGCGCCCTTCGAGCACCTTGGCCACCTCCCGCAGATCCTCAATGCGGCCATTGGTGCACGAACCCACAAAGACCGTATCGATCTTTAGCTCGCGCAGGGGCTGTCCGGGGACTAGGCCCATATAAGCGATGGCCTTCTCCGCGGCGGCGCGCTCGTTTTCGTCGCTGATCTCCTCCGGATTAGGCACACACTCGGCCAAGGGCAGCCCCTGGCCTGGGTTGGTCCCCCAGGTGACGAAGGGAGTGAGGGAGTCGCCATCGATGGTGACTTCCTTATCGAAGCTCGCGCCCTCATCGGTGCGCAGGCTGGACCAGTACTCCACGGCCTGATCCCACAGCTCGCCCTCGGGGGCATAAGTCCTGCCCTTGATGTAGTCGAACGTGGTCTGGTCCGGGGCAATCATACCGGCGCGGGCGCCCGCCTCAATCGACATGTTGCATATCGTCATCCGCTCTTCCATCGACAGCTTCTCGATGGCCTCGCCGCGATATTCAATGATGTGACCTTGGCCGCCGCCGGTGCCGATCTGAGCGATGATCGCCAGGATGAGATCCTTCGCCGTCACCCCTTCCGCGAGGGTGCCAGTGACAGTGACTGCCATGGTTTTAAAGGGCTTCAGCGGCAGCGTCTGGGTGGCCATCACATGCTCCACCTCAGAGGTACCGATACCAAAAGCAATGGCGCCAAACGCACCGTGGGTGGAGGTGTGGGAATCACCGCACACCACCGTCATACCGGGCTGGGTCAGACCCAGCTGCGGGCCCACCACGTGCACAATCCCCTGCTCTTTATCCGCCATCGGGTGCAGCCGCACCCCGAATTCGGAGGCATTAGTACGCAAGGTATCCACCTGGGTGCGAGAGGTTGCATCCTTAATCTCTAGGATGGATCCGGTGGTGATGCCCTCGGTAGGCACGTTGTGATCCTCGGTAGCTAGAGTGAGATCAGGACGACGCAAACGCCGGCCCGCCAGCCGCAGACCGTCGAACGCCTGCGGAGAGGTGACCTCGTGTAGCAGCTGAAGATCGATGTAGATCAGATCGGGTTTTCCTGCTTCACCACGCGTCACGATGTGGTCGTTCCACACCTTTTCCGCCAGCGTCTGAGGGCTGGTCATATGATCACCGTTACCTTTCACTATGGTGCCTTTCGCAGCGACTGTGGTGCGTCGCTGCGGCTGCGGCTTCGACTACATGCACGCAACGAAGGGTGTTCGCGGCGCGTATTAGCTGCGCATCTAATGCTCAGCGTGGGGCTGGCACGCTGGACGTGAGCATAAGCCACGTCATCTCCAACAGAAAACTAGCCTCCCACGATATGGGATGATAGTATCGTGTCATGGGAAAGCTTAACTCACTTGATGGGCAACAGTCCAGCGGCATCAAGGTGCTCGATCGCACCGTCCTCATCCTCAGCACCGTCGCACATTCGCCCCAATCCTTGAGCGAACTGTGCGAACGCACCCAGCTTCCCCGCGCCACTGCACATCGGCTAGCCACGGCCTTAGAGGTGCACAATCTCCTCGCTCGAACCTCCGATGGCAAATGGTCCATCGGCTCCGCACTCCGCGCTCTGGGCGCTTCCAGCTCCGATAAGCTTATCGACGCCGCGGTGCCGATCATGGCCAACCTGATGGAGACTACGCAGGAGTCCGTACAGCTCTATCGCCTTACCGGCACAATGCGCACCTGCGTGGCCGCCCAAGAACCTTCCTCCGGCCTGCAAAACACCGTGCCCGTAGGTTTTCGCATGCCCCTAACTGCCGGTTCGGCGGCCCGGGTGTTCGTGGCCTACGCCCCACCGCACCTGCGCGACACCATTTTGCGCGATGCTCACTTCACCACCGACGACCTCGAGCAGGTCCGCGCCCAGGGCTACGCCGATTCCGTTTCCGAGCGCGAGGTTGGACTTGCCAGCGTCTCCGCCCCCATCTTCGACGCCAACGGCGAATTGCTCGCAGTACTATCCATCTCCGGCCCAGCGGAGCGCCTTGGACCCAACCCTGGCGCACGCCACGGCCAAGCACTGCTCGAAGCCTCGCGCCAACTCAGCGGCAGCGCCTAATCTTTTACCCCCACCCGCGGCCGTTGACCTCACGCGGCCACGGGTGATCCTCAAGCGCCTGGACATAACGACAACACCTCCCCTGCATCTTCTGCGTGAAGATCATCAGAGGAGGTGTTGTTTTTTGTACCCCGTACGGGATTTGAACCCGTGTTACCGGCGTGAGAGGCCGGCGTCCTAGGCCGCTAGACGAACGGGGCCTTGAATCGCCTCGAACTGCTCGTTCGTTGCTTGCATAAAGTTACACCACGGGGATTAAGAAACAGAAATCGGCCCGCTGAACTGCTTAAACTCCGCACATGGCCAATAGTTGAGAGCATGTACACTGCGCGCACGACGCGCTCATGAACAACGGCCAGTGTGCGGCACACAGCACGTGCGGGGCGTCTTCGGCGGTAAGAGAAGACGCCCCGCACTGTAGGGTGTAAAAAACCGATCCATAAACACTCGGAGCCCGGTGGAGCCAAGGAGATCGCGCTATCGACACGGGGCGGAAGTCTCGCGACCCCAGTGTGGTGCTCTCACTGTGGGCCCGTCCGCTGTCTCTGCAACAGAGTTAGGTGCCGAGGTGACCTACCGCTCTCTCTATGGCCTCCGAGGCGGTCTCGGTGAACAGAATCACGATAGACAGTCACCTTCGCTTAGCTCTACCCTCACGCATCTCTGGCGCTGAGAGGGATTAGATTATGGCAATGCTCGCTACGAAGGGGACGCGCGACGCTGCTGCTTCATCTGATACTGCTTCAGCCATCCACTCTCCTTTGCTTACATTCGTTGTAATAAACACTGTCGCGATATATCGCCGAGAATCTCACCCGATGCGCGCCGTGGCGGTAGCGACCCGCCACAACAAGGGCCACCGTGTCCTAGGAAATAACGACTGACCTTAAAGACACCCCGTGTGAACTTCTCACCGCCCACTGTAGACCTTCACGTGCGGCGGGGAAAGGGCTTTTACTTTTCTACCCAATAATGTGTGTATCTACCCCCTGGCTCATCGCACGCACACCAACAGTGGCACACAGTCCCCAGCTGGCTTTAAGGAGTACCTTAATTTTCAACCCCGCTGAGCTGGGGTAACGTGACGGCCATGAGTGGTTTTGATACATCCCGCCTTCCCTGCTCGCGCCGCAACTTCCTCAAGGGGGTCGCCGTGGCCACCGCCGCCACCGCCTCGGGCGCACTGTTAGCAGCCTGCGGCAGCTCCGAGACAGCCTCCAAGGTCGACTCCGCTTCCATTCCCGTAGGCGGCGCTGTCTTCGTTGATGACTGGGTGGTAGCACAGCCAGAAGCCGGCGTGTTCAAGGCCTATTCCGCCACCTGCCCGCACGCCCAAGGTCCGATTGACCACCTCGAGGATCTCGATGGCGAGCAGGTCGCGGTGTGCTCAAAGCACATGTCCAAATTCAGCCTTGCTGACGGCTCCGTGCTCGAAGGACCCTCGCGCGACCCGATGGTTCCCGCAGATATTGATCAATCCGGTTCCTCCCTGACCGTGTCCTAAACGGACAGTCACTGGCAGCACCCACCAGCGACCGAGCGCTCGGAGCATATCGAGACACAACCGCCACCCAGTTGGGGGTTGTGATGCACACAACTCCATGTACTGGTTTAGGCTCCCTTTATGCACCAGGGACACACTGAATCACAGCCTTTTGCTACTACGCATCAGCCCGCACCGTCACGCTCAGAACGCCTCGATTCCTTAGCAGTGACCAGAAAACATGCCCAGATACTGGGCGGATCTGGATTGGGATGGGCGCTCGATGCAATGGACGTGGGGCTGATTTCTTTTATCATGGCTGCGCTGAGTGCCCACTGGGGCCTCAGTCACACCGAAACATCACTCCTGGGTTCTATTGGATTCGTTGGGATGGCTATCGGCGCCACGCTCGGCGGTCTTCTCGCCGATAAATTCGGTCGCCGGTGCATCTTCACCCTGACTCTTTTGGTGTACGGGCTCGCTACCGGCGCCTCTGCCCTCGCCGGTAGCTTGGCGGTGCTTCTTGTTTTCCGCTTCATTGTCGGGGTGGGTCTCGGCGCTGAACTGCCCGTTGCCTCCACGTTCGTCTCCGAATTCGCGCCCCGCCGCATCCGAGGGCGCATGGTGGTGATCCTTGAAGCTTTCTGGGCTCTGGGATGGATACTGGCGGCCTGCATCGGCGCCTTTGTTGTAGCTGCCGATGATAACGGTTGGCGCTGGGCTTTAGCCTTGGGCTGTATTCCGGCAATCTATGCTCTCGTCGTTCGCTTTGGCATGCCGGAGTCTGTGCGCTACCTCGAGGCTACTAACCGCCACGATGAAGCAGAGAAGGTCGTGCGCTCGTTCGAGAACTCCCCTGCCTTAGGACGCCAGCCTAAGAATGACCAGGCAACATCCACGATCGAACCCGAGGTGGCCCAGGCCCAATCCCTGTGGTCACAGCCCCTTCGCCGTCGCACTGCAGCATTGTGGACCGTGTGGCTGTGTATCAATCTTGCCTACTACGGGGCTTTCATCTGGATCCCTTCGATTCTGCACGAGCAGGGCTTTACCCTCGTGAAGTCTTTTACCTTCACCCTGATCATCACTCTCGCGCAGCTGCCTGGCTACGCCGTGGCTGCATATCTCATTGAGCGTTGGGGCAGGCGCGTGACTCTGGCGGTATTTCTCGCCGGCAGTGCCGCTGCAGCACTCAGCTATGGTCTCAGTTCCGCCGAATGGCAGATCATCGTCTCCGGCTGCTTCCTCAGCTTCTTCAATTTGGGGGCGTGGGGCGCGCTCTACGCCATCGGCCCCGAGCTGTACCCCACAGCGCTGCGCGCCACCGGTACTGGCGCTGCTGCAGGCTTCGGCCGTCTCGCCTCTATCGCCGCCCCGCTGATTGTGCCTCCGCTACTTGCCTTCGGTGGGCAGGTACTGCTGTTCACTGTCTTTGGTATGTCCTTCGCGATCGCTGCAGCAGCCGCGTTGATCCTGCCAGAAAACACTAACGTGGCGCTGGACTAGCGGCAGACCACTTCCCCGCCCTCAATCAGTCGTGGAGGCGGGGTTAAAGGGGGGGCGAAATAAAAACAACCTCCTCTTCACTTTCGTGAAAGAGGAGGTTGAACATTGTACCCCGTACGGGATTTGAACCCGTGTTACCGGCGTGAGAGGCCGGCGTCCTAGGCCGCTAGACGAACGGGGCATAGGAACTCAGCGTGAATACGAGCTTCACACTGAAGCTGGCCTACCAGGACTCGAACCTAGAATGACGGTACCAGAAACCGTAGTGTTGCCAATTACACCATAGGCCATCGCGCTCAGCTGCTGACTTGTTCTCAGCCCCTGCTGTGCAACGAGGAATACTATAACCATGACAGCTCTCGTTGCACAAACCAGCAGCTCAAGCGGAATTTTAGGGCTGAGGTGATCCCTGCATCAGTGCTACTGCGCTGCGTCCTCGCTCCACGGAGTCACAGCACGAGCCGCACGAAGACGGGCCAACGTGGATTCCTTGCCCACCAGCTCCATGGATTCAAACAGGGGCGGGGATACTTGGGCTCCGGTCAGGGCCACGCGGAGGGCGCCATAGGCTTTGCGCGGCTTAAGCTCGAGCTCATCGATCAACCGAGCGCTCAATGCAGATTCGATTGCGTCCGTCTTCCACTCCTGGATCGGCTCGAGCACGGAGATAGCCTCGTCTAGCGCCTGCACCGCGTCCTCCTTAAGGTTCTTCCGGGCAGCCTTCGGCTCGAGCTCGAGGTTTTCGTCCGCGACAACAAGGAAGCGCAGCAGATCCCAAGCATCGCCGAGGGTCTTGATACGCGTCTGAACCTGCTCCGCCGCGAAGCGGAAGGCATCGTCTGGGTAATCCGCCGGGAAGTCGTGGTACTCGGCGAGGTAGGAACGCAACCGCGCGGTGAAATCCTCCAAATCCAGCATGCGGATATGGTCGGCGTTGATCGCCAGCAGTTTCTTCTCGTCGAATCGTGCCGGATTGGACAACACGTCCTTGATGTCGAAGTTGTCAATCAGCTGGGACGTGGTGAAGATGTCCTCATCCTTGCTCAACGACCAGCCGAGTAGAGCCAAATAGTTGAGCATGCCCTCGGGGATGATGCCGGCGTCGCGATGGTTGAACAGGTTGGACTGCGGATCTCGCTTCGACAGCTTCTTATTGCCCTGCCCCATCACGAAAGGCATGTGGCCGAACTCTGGTACGCGCTGCGCCACACCGATCTCAATCAGGGCCTCATAGAGCGCGATCTGACGCGGAGTCGAGGGCAGAAGATCCTCACCACGCAACACGTGGGTGACCCCCATGATGGCATCGTCAACCGGGTTCACCAGGGTGTAGAGCGGCTGACCATTGGAGCGGGCGACCACATAGTCTGGCTGGGTCTGGGCTTTAAAGGAGATCTCTCCTCGGACCAGATCGTTCCATGCCCAGTCCTTCTCCGGCATCCGCAGGCGCCACACCGGCTTACGACCCTCCGCTTCGAAGGCGGCCTTTTGCTCCTCGGTGAGATCTCGGTCGAAGTTGTCGTATCCCAGCTTGGGGTCACGCCCAGCTGCCTTGTGACGCTCCTCCACTTCCTCTGCCGTGGAGTAGGCGGGATAGACCAGCCCAGCGTCGATAAGCTTGGTGAGCACATCCTTGTAGATGTCTCCGCGCTGCGACTGCCGGTAGGGCTCGTGGGGACCGCCCTTTTCGACGCCCTCGTCCCAGTCGATTCCCAGCCAGTTCAGCGAATCAATGATCGCCTGGTAGGACTCCTCCGAGTCGCGGGCGGCATCGGTATCTTCGATGCGGAAGATCATCGAGCCACCGGTGTGGCGCGCGTAGGCCCAGTTGAACAGGGCGGTGCGCACCATTCCGACGTGGGGAGTACCGGTGGGCGATGGGGAAAAACGAACGACAACTTCTGAGGTATGAGACATGGTTGTCTAGTCTAGTAGCTTTCCCGTGGCCTGCATGAACTAGCATTAATTGCCATGTCCCAATTCGCTCACCGTCCCTCCTCTGCACCGGATTTTCTGCTCTCGCGTGCCCACGGATCAGTGCGCACCCAGGGATCACGAGGCAGCTATCGCGACCCGTGGGAAGCTGTCGCTGCCCTGCGGGAGGGGAAGGTGACGATGGTGGTCGGCGCCCTACCGTTTGTGCGCGACGACCCCGCAGCGCTCACCGTGCCCGAGCGCATCATTCGGGAACGCGGCCCCCTAGAACCGCACGCCCACTACCGTATTGGCCCCGGTTCAGCACTGCACTCCGAGCTTGTCGGGGTCGATCCCGACGAGGAAGAACACCTCACCCGCGTCGAAGCGGCCGTGGCCACCATCGCCCGCACGCGACTAGAGAAAGTCGTTCTCGCCCGCGCAGTCGACGTCCACTTCGACCCGCCGGCCGACCCCCTGCTTGTTGCTGCACGACTAATCGATCGCTCTCCCCACTGCGATGGCTTCATTGCCGACCTCTCCCCCGCCGGCGGCGACCACGCTCAGTCCATGCTGGTGGGATCCTCGCCCGAGGTTTTGGTGCGCAAACACGGCAGCACGGTCAGCGCTTATCCTTTGGCTGGGTCGGCGCCTCGTGGCGTCGACAAGCGCACCGACGAGGACAATGGACAGCGGCTATTTCACAGTGCCAAAGACTTGGCGGAGCACGCCTTTGTGGTGCAGCACCTCGAACAGACCCTGCGGCCCCTGTGCGACACCCTCGACATACCCGAGCGCCCCGAACTGACCAAAACAGCCGAGATGTGGCATCTCGCCACACCCATCACCGGAACAGTCAAGGATCCAGACATGACTGCCCTGGAGTTGGCCTTGCACACTCACCCCACCCCGGCGATCTGTGGCACCCCCACCGACGCCGCGGAGGCAATCATCAGCGCCACCGAAACCCCGCGCGGCTTCTACGCTGGGGCCGTCGGATGGGCCGACCGCCGCGGAGACGGCGAATACATGGTGGCGATCCGCTGCGCCGAAGTAGATGCCCATGGCACCCATGCCCGTACTTGGGCCGGCGGCGGAATCGTTGCCGACTCGGACCCGCAGGCAGAGCTCGATGAAACCACCGCGAAGCTGAGGACCATCATGTCTGCACTTGGGCTATAGCACGGCCTTTGTTGCGAGCGCGGCGAGCGCGGCGCGCACGGCGGACACGGCGGACACGGCGGGCGCAGCCCTTATTGCGGGCGCGCATACGCGGACACCCGCCACCGAGTGATACTCACTCAGCAGCGGGTGTTCAGGGGGTGTCGACGCGCAGGCGATAGACTAGGCGCGCTCGACCGGGTTGCCGAGGCGCCCCAAACCGGGAATCTCGATTTCAATGTGGTCACCAGGAACCATCTCCGCCGTACCGGCCGGAGAGCCAGTGGAGATCACATCACCCGGCAGAAGAGTCATGGAGGCGCTAATGAACTCCACGATTTCGCCCACCGACATGATCATCTGCGAGGAATTAGAGTCCTGCTTAGTCTCGGTGGTGCCGTTGTGGGTCAGGTGCGCCTTGATCGGCAAGTCCTCGAGATCGAGGACATCAAGGTCGGTTTCGATCCATGGGCCCAGCGGGCAGAACGTGTCGATGCCCTTGGCGCGCGACCACTGGCCATCAGAGAACTGCAAATCGCGGGAGGAGACATCATTGATCACGGTGTAGCCGAGGATCACGTCCTTCCAATTCTCGGCCTTGACGTTCTTACACGGGCGCCCAACGATCAGCGCCAACTCGCCTTCAAACTCCACCCGAGTGGCGAAATCCGGAATTTTGATGGCGGCACCAGGGCCCACCACCGCTGTGGGGGGCTTCAGAAACAGCGTCGGCGGCAGTGCGTCCGCGGACTTCTTAAACACCTCCGCCACGTGATCGGCATAGTTGCGCCCGATCGCGCAAATCTTCGACGGCAGCATCGGCGCCAGCAGCTTCACCTCGGCGATCGGCCAGCTACGGCCCGTAAACTCCGGTTTCGTGAAAGGAGTCTCCTTGATCTCCTTCGCTACCTGGCTCTCGCCTTCGCCCTCGATGACGGCGAAACACATTCCTTCTGGGTGAGCAATTCGTCCAAAACGCATGCCGACCATCTTAACCAGCCCTCCCTCAGCTGCGCCGCGCATCGGGCATAAATCGTGGTGCACCATAGCGCTTCTCCCACCAGATGGGGTTAGCCGCAGCGTGGGGCGCTTCTCAGCTCATAGCGGTGGCAGCTTCCCTCACCGCTACTACGCATCAGAGTTGCCCGTAGTCCCATCACCCTTGTGAGCAGCACAAAGTGAAGAACGCACTCGCGGCTGGGCTGATGCGTAGTCACGCAAGGATATCGCGCACAGTTTCATAACCACGGTGCGCCCGCATAGCCAGGTACAGCTCGGCGCAGGCGATGGCGTCGATAAGCGCATTGTGATTGCGATAGCGCGGCAGGTTGTAGCGGGCGCGCACGCGAGGCAGGCGGAGATCCTCACCGCGCGGGTAGGTGGACATCTTTTCCATGTGCGTGCGCTCGAGCTGGAACGTGTCTGCCGTGGGTACCCGTAGCGGTGCGCCGAATTCCTGCTCGCAAAGAGCGGAGAGAAAACGCTGTTCGATGGGAGCAAAATGCACCAGCATGACTGTGCCTGCGAGGACGGGAAGAAATTCCTCAAGGGCACGGCGAGGGCTGTGACCGGTGGCAAGCTGGGTGTCGGTGAGGTGGTGCAGCGTCGCGGAGATACCCACTGGGCGGTCTTGTTTGATGAGGAGATATCCGGCCTCCTCGAGGCGGATCTGACGGCCGCGCACCGGCACCCATCCCACAGACAGCATCTTGTCTTTGGAGGGATGCAGCCCGGTGGTTTCTATGTCTACGGCAAGCAGCTCGGCCTCATCGAGGGGGACGTGCGCCTCGTGCTGGGCAGTGGCGTTGAACTCGGCGAGAACGCCTGTGGCTTTCTTTGCTCTCCAGCCGAACATCAGATGCTCCTCACTGGGTATTTGGTGCTCAGTGCCGATTGCATCGATCGGATGATGGAGAAGGCGTCGCGAAGCCCCTCGCGTTCGATGGTGCTGAGTTGTTTGGGGTCGATGTGATAGTCCACCTCAGCGTCGCTGGCCCCGGCGCGCAGCTGCGCCGCTTGATGGCGGTGCACCACGGTGGTGAGAAAGTGGAGGCTGTCGAGCAGATCGGCGCCACCTTTGGCAGATATCCCGTTGCTGGCCATCGCGAACTCCAAGCGCTCGGAGGTGCCCAGCGGCCTGCTGGTGGTGTCGGCCGGTGCGGAGAGCGCGAAAAGCCGGGCCATCTGCACGATCGTGGCAGTGCCGCCTTTTTTCACATCGAGGGTGTTGGCGTAGTCGCCGCCCCGTTCCACCACGAGCCCTCGGAAGAATCCTAGGGGTGTATCGCGCCTCGCGGCGAGCGCCGCCAGGTGGGCGTGCAGCCGGCGGGCGGAATGGGCCTGCTGATGTGCTGAGGCGATGACCTCCTCGGCGAGGTCGAGAGAGCCGGCAATACCGCGCATGTCAAAGAAGACCTGCGTGTGCAGCACGGCATCGGGCTCGGGTGCGGAGACCCAGGTGTGAAACGTGCGTGTCCATTGGCTCACCGTCATGCGCCACTCTGGATTGGAGGCCATCATCTCCCCTGGGCACAGCACCTGCCCGGCGGCGTCGAGACGCGTACACACGCGGTGAGAAAACTCGGCGAAATAGTCTTTATGCTCTGCTGGGTTAAAGGTGTCGTCCAAAATCAGCGCATTGTCTTGATCCGAGCCAAAACCCATCTCGCGCCGGCCGTGCGAGCCGAGCACCACAAAGCAGTACGGCACCGGCGGCGGGCCCATCTCCTCCTCGGTGAGGGCGATCACCCGTTGTGCCAGGGCGTCAGCGGCCAAGGTAAGCAGACCGGAGACCTCCGCAGGATCGGCGCCGCGTTCGATAAAGCGGGCCGCCACCTCCTTCGCCGAGCTATAGACGTGGGTAAGCTCCGAGTCCGTTTCCGCCCGGACCATGTCGGCGTGTACGAAGATCGGATCATTACGCAGGAGCCGCATGATATCCCCAGAGGCGACAATCCCTACCAAGTGATGATCATCGATCACCGGCAGATGATGAATGCGGTGCTGCGCTAGCAGAAGCATCGCTTCGAAGCCACGCATTGAACTGCTCACGGTGACCGGGTCGGGAGTCATCACCTCAGAAATCGGCAGGCAGGAATCAAGCGCCTCGGCCACCACTTTCTTTGTCATGTCTTTGTCCGTGACAATGCCCCTCAGTCGCACCGAGTCTTGTGCTGCGTCTACGAGCATTCCCTGCCGCAGCACTGTCTCGTCGCCGTCAACGACTAACAAGCTCGACACGCCGCGAGCCGCCATTCGTGCTGCCGCCTCCCGAATTGGGGTGTCGGGCCCGCAGCATGCTGGGGTGCGCACCATGCATTCTCCGACCAAGCTGCGCAATGCATCAGAGGAGGACTCTTCCCGCAGCTGGGTGGCCCGCGCCCGCATCCGCTGCGATTGAGAGGAGAAAAAGCGATATATTTGCGGCTGCTGGGTACATAACGTGAGAAAGGCCTCGCGCGGCAGCCGCAGTACTAAGCTGTCCTCCACCGCGGTCATGGTGTACAGCGACGGGGAATCGTCTTCCAGCGTCGAATACCCAAAGGAGCGCCCAGCGTCCCGCCGGTCGAGCAGCACTCCATCCTCGCCCAGCACATCCACCGCCCCGGAGCGGATAATATTCAAATAGCGATTGTGCTGGCCGACACTAAAGATAACCTCCCCCGCGCGCACATATTCCACCACCATGTGCTGCGGTAGATCGCCGAGCGCATCCGCAGGCAGATGCTTAAAGGGCTCGTGCTCCGCTAAAAAATCGCGGACCTCTTCTAGTTCAACATTCATGTGCCGTAGTGTAATTCACTTCACTTTGGCCACGATGTGTTTTCGCCCAGAAGGATCCGCGATTGTGAGACAGATCGGTAGCTAGCAGCCGATGCTTATCGACGCCACCCCGCTGCTACTACGCAGCAGAGTTCCACTCAGTATCGCCGCTGCTAGCTCACGCGCGCAGCGATATCGTCGCCGACCGCAGTGGTGGAGATGCTCGCACCTGATTCACGCTCTGCCAGGTGCGCCTCCACCGCGTCTTCGATGCGCTGGGCATTGGCCTCGTCGTCGAGGTGACGCAGCAGCAGCGCCATGGACAAAATGGCCGCCACCGGATCAGCCACCCCTTGGCCTGCAATATCGGGGGCGGAGCCGTGCACCGGCTCGAACATCGACGGGTTGGTGCCGCTGGCGTCGATATTGCCGGAAGCAGCAAGACCAATGCCACCGGTGATGGCCCCGGCTTCGTCGGTGAGGATGTCACCAAAGAGGTTGTCGGTGACGATCACGTCGAAACGCGAGGGGTCGGTGACCAGGTAAATAGTGGCGGCGTCAATATGGCTATAATCCACACTCACCTCGGGATATTCCGAAGCCACTGCGTCTACGGTGCGCTGCCAGAGGGAACCGGCGTTAACGAGCACATTGGTCTTGTGTACCAAGGTGAGCTTTTTACGGCGCGACTGGGCGAGCTCGAAAGCATAGCGCACCACCCGCTCCACTCCGAAGCGGGTATTTTGGCTCACCTCGCTCGCCACCTCATGGGGGGTATTCTCCCGCAGGGTGCCGCCGTTGCCGGCATAGAGCCCTTCGGTCCCCTCACGGACGACCACAAAGTCCACCTCACCTGGTTCGCGTAGCGGCGAGCTAACCCCGGGGTAGATTTTGGAGGGACGTAGATTGACGTGGTGGTCCAAGGCGAAGCGCATCTTCAGCAGCAAGCCGCGCTCCAACACCCCCGGCGGCACCTCTCCCGGCGCGCCGATAGCTCCGAGAACGATCGCATCGTGGCGCTTCAGCTCTGCCAGATCCTCATCGCTCAGCAACTCGCCGTTGCGCAGGTAGCGTCGAGCGCCCAAATCGAAGTCGGTGGTGTCGACATCCTCGCGCACCGCGCGCAGGACCTTCAAGGCTTCGGCGGTCACCTCCGGCCCGATGCCGTCGCCGCCGATGACTGCAAGCCTCAACCCAGATTTCATAGAGTGATACACCTTTCCCATATAGTGAACGGGGCTAGTGTAGCACGTTAACTCTCCCCAGCGAGCACAACAACGGTGCGCTGGAGCTTGAGCACCGCGGCCACCGCACCGCGCAATACAGCATCAAACTCCGCTGCGTCCACACCATCGACCACCACCGCAGTGTGTACCGCACACCACCAGCCGCTCTCCCCCTTCACCGGAAACGCCGCCGCATCCTCAACCGAGCCCGTGGCGAAGTTACACACATGGGCCAACTCCCCCGGCTCACCCTCGACCTGCGCGAGTGCAACAACCTGCAGATGCCCGGCGCGCGACGCCCCAAAATCCACTGGCACTCCATCAATGGCGAACTCGATGCGCCCAGTCTCTGAAGAGGTAGGCAGCTCAGTGACCCCCTGGGCGGCAAACCATGCCCGGAGCGACTCCATCACCTGCGCCCGCGCCTGTTCATCAACCTCCTCCGCCGCGAGGTCAGTAGCCGGCTCGACAGCAGCATCAGCAGAGAGCGCCGCGCAGGCCGCGAGGGCGCGGTCACGATACTTCGACCCTGGGATGCTACTACGCAGCAGAATGCTGCCCTCTTCGACATCCGCGCATAATTGCGCTCCCGGATTGGCCGAATTGTAGGCCGCAACTGCAAGAAGAGCGCGCGGATAGTCCTCGGCGGTGAAGCTCACAGGCAAGATCTCAGAGTGCATAACTCTGTAGCGTAGTAGCACCTAAAAGTTATCCGCGTGACTACCCGAGAACATGAGCATTCTCAGGCAGCCACGCGGATCATAGGCACCTTGACTACCACGCACGCCGCCGCAGCTGGAGTGCGCTATAGACATTGAGCTGGCGGCTAGTCCAGCTGAAGATGGAAGGCGAGGGAGGCGTTGAGCTTCTCGCCGATGGTCTCAACAACGTCGTCGTTAATGTTTTGGTCGATGCGCAGGACCAGGGTAGCCCCAGAACCGGTGGCGTCCTGAGAGAGCGCGGCGGCGTTGATATTGACTCCACACTCGCCGAGAACCGAGCCCACAATGCCCAGCGCGCCGGGCGCGTCGGCGTATTGCAGGAAAAGGTTGTGCCCCTCGGCGCGCAGATCGAGGCCGCGGCCATTGATGCGGACGATCTTTTCCACGCTTTCGAGCCCAGTAAGGGCGCCAACCACCTCTACAGCCCGGCCATCGCTGGCCACCACTTTCACTCCGAGCACCGAGCGGTGCGTAAGTGCCTCGCTCGCTGTGGAGACCTCGAGCTCTACGCCGCGGGATTCCGCAATTTGAGGGGCGTTGACGAAGGTGACGGGCTGGTCGACGGTGGTGGCGAAGACACCCCGCAGTGCCGAGAGGCCAAGGGCCTCGATGTTTTCCGAGGATAACTCGCCGCGGCCTTGAACCTCGACGCGCACGGCGGCCCCATCGAGCAGGTGTACGGCCACCAAGCCCAGCTTGCGGGCCAACTCCAGCCAGAGGGCGACTTCTTCTCCCACTGCCCCGCCGGAGACATTCACGGCATCGGGAACAAACTCGCCTGCGAGGGCCTTGAGCACAGAGTCCGCCACGTCGGTACCGGCGCGGTCCTGGGCCTCCACAGTGGAAGCGCCGAGGTGCGGAGTCACCACCACCTCGGGGCAGGCGAACAACGGGGAATCCGTGCAGGGCTCGGTGGCGTAGACATCGAATCCGGCGCCGCGGATGTGGCCGGCCTGGATGGCGTCGACAAGCGCCTGCTCATCGACGAGCCCACCGCGAGCGGCATTGATAATGATCTGCCCCTGCTTTGCCTTGGCCAGCAGCTCGGCGTCAAACATGCCGGCAGTTTCGGGGGTCTTGGGCAGGTGGATCGTGACAAAATCCGAACGCCTCATGAGCTCCTCGAGATCGACGAGCTCAACACCGAGCTGGCCGGCACGGGCCGGATTGGCATAGGGATCATAGGCAATGATCTCGGTATCGAAGGCGCTCAGCCGCTGCGCGAACAGCTGCCCGATGTGGCCGAAACCGACGATGCCTACAGTTTTTCCGTAGATCTCTACGCCCTTAAAGGAGGAACGCTTCCACTCGCCATCGCGCAGCGTGGCGTCTGCGGCAGGAATCTGGCGGGCCGTGGATAGCAGCAGCGAGATGGCGTGCTCGCAGGCCGAATGAATGTTGGAGGTGGGCGCGTTGGCCACCATCACTCCCTGCGCGGTCGCGGCATCGATGTCCACATTGTCCAGGCCCACTCCGGCGCGGCCCACGATCTTCAGCTTCGGCGCGGCATCGAGCACTTCTTTGTCCACCGTGGTGGCCGAGCGCACCAGCAAGGCATCGGCATCGGCAACCGCAGCAAGCAACTCTGGGCGGTTGGGACCGTCAACCCAGCGCACGTCCACGGCATCTCCGAGCGCATCGACGGTGGACTGGGCGAGTTTATCTGCGATGAGAACGACTGGACGGGTTGTCTCGGTCACGGGAAATCTCCTGGGGATATGGGGTTCAGGGTGGTTTCCGGCCCATGCGTGACGACGCTGCCACGCCGCCCCACAATGTCTGTGATTCCAGACTCGCGATGGGGCCAGAAACAGGCCCACCCTCTGCTGCGTAGTACAGCGTGGGTGGGACCGTTTAGAGCTTAGTGGCTACGCGGCTAAACCTTGATGCATCGGCCACAATTGGGGGGAACTTTATTGGTAGGACACAAACCACGGACGCGGAGTGATCTCCATCGTCTGCTCGGGGGTGAAGGTCGGGGTGTCCTCATCGTAGAAGTTCTTCCACGCCAGGAAGATGCGCGGATCGAGGCCCTCCTTGAGCACATCCCAGGTTTCGAACTTCAAGTCTGGGGTGCCGTGCCCATCGGCGTGCAACACGAAGGCCAGCTCGGGGTAATCCACGTTCAACTGTTCGCGATTGCGGATCATCTGTAGCTGGAACTGGTGGAGAACCAAGGGCTTCTGGGGCAGGTTGTTTTCGTCTACCAGCTTGGCCAACCACTCAGAGACCTCGTTGATCTCGGAGGCATCCACGTGGCCCACATTCTGCAGCGGAACCTCATTCGGGCCGATCTTCCACTCGGGATCGAGCGCCAGTCCCACGTTCGGGCGCTTCAGCAGCTCCTCGTACAGCTTGGCCTGGTCGAGCAGGTGCGCACGGCCCGGCTGCAGATCGATCACGGCATAGCCACCGATCTCCGTGATGGCGTCGAGATAATCAAGCAGCTCAGAGGGGTCTGCCTCGTTGGAGTAGTCATTATCATCGCCAGGATCGGCCGACGCCACGGTGGCCATCATCTCGAAGGCAGGGATCACTGGATCGTCCACGTACTCTTGGTACTGCTCCGCGATATCGTGGACCCGCTCCGCGGCAGCCTCGGAGTCCTGCTCGCCCATTGCGCCCAACGCGGGACCGGTGTGGTGGCCATAGAGCGCCACCACATGACGGCCCGGGAACACAAGCTGGCCGCCACCAGGCTGCTCCTCGGTGACCTCTTGACTGCGCACGATGCGCTTCTTCAGGTTCTCACTCGAGCCGAACAGACGCCCCAAGGCGATCACCGGCTTGTCTTCCAAGCCGGCAACAGCCTTGATTCCGTCCTCCGAGGCGCGGGGATCGGGCCACGGCAAGGAGACCAAATCAGCGCCCCATGCCTTAGCGGTGGCCGTCGCCGCGATACCGCTCATCGGGGAGGTCAAAACGACTGGGGAGTTGCCGTCGTCAAGCGCAGATTGCGCAGGGAAATTCCCCTGTTCCTCGGTCTTGCCCTCGACTGGGGTGGAATAATCCTCCGGCACCAGCAGGGTCGGCTCCTTGGAATCGAGGGTCACGATATCGCTGATGGCCTGGGCAGTATCGCCGGTGGTCTTCTCAGTGAAGTCCAAAGACGTGGCCACTTGCAGCGACTCCACGGTGCCCTGATCTTTGATGAAAGTGATCTCGCTATCATTGGCGGCCTCGGCCGCGGCGAAGTCGGTATCGCCCACCAGCAACACCTTGGTGGCCTTGAGTCGCTTGAGCTCATCGAGCACCGCGGAGCGGTTCTCTGGGGTGTTCATCAGCATCGGCGCGTGGGCCACCGCTGCGATCGACGCGCCACGCAGCTGTGACGCCGTCTCCATTCCGGTGACCACCGCTGTTTCGGAGTGATCGAAAAAGAGCTTCGAGGCATCAATGCCGGAGAAATCAGTATCGCTCACCACAAAGGGAGCATCGCCGAAACGCGGATCCTCATCGCGGGCCGCTGCCGCATTCGACGCAGCCGACGAATCGGAGCTGTCACTGTTATTGGAGCACGCCACGCCCACGCCGGAGAGCATGAGCACACTCGCGGCAATCGCGATGGCCTTGTTCTTCTTCACTACATGATCCTCTCGCCCTGACGGGTTCGATAGCTAATGATGTTGTCGTTCGCGTAATCCTACCCATGCGGGCCGTCGAGGACGTTGGTGCGGGTTAACACGCGCCTACGCCGCCACGTTCGACAGCTCGCGCCGGTACCTGACTCCGCCACGGCAGCCAAGCTAACCACGGCAGCCACGGCCTGGACCGGCGAACTGACGCGTGCTAAGCCCTCCGACGCCGCACGGGCAGTACCGACGCCTTAGCCTAGCGCATCTAATTACTCATTCGTGGGTTCTTCGGGCCGTTGGAAGGCGTCGGGGCCTTCATGGCCGCCACGCAGATCGTTTTCGTCCACGTCATGGATGGCCTCATTACCCATAGCCTCCTCGATGGCTTGCAGCACACGGCGCCGCCGGTCGGAGAAAAACTCCTCCGCCTTGGCTGCGTGCAGATATCCGGGGGTGAGCATGGAGGTAGACAGCACCCCGTCGAACTCGGCGTCTTCCATGATGGACTTGGACTGTACGCGCGGCAGATAGCGCGATGGCGGTGTCCCAGAGATGACCACTTGGGTTCGGCGACCCATCGGAGCACGGTTCAGCACCGAGTTATACAACACCGGATCCACTCCCTGCTCGGCGCACCAGCGCGGCGGGAAAATGTAGTGGAAGCCTGCGTCGAGATCCGCGATGTTTTCGCCGTTGAACTCCAAACCGGTACGCCAGTCCTTGGCACCGCGTCCCATCATGAGTGCGAAGATTCCCTTGTAGGCCGTGGAATCGGCGTCGATGCTCAACAGCCGCGATTCCGCGAAGCGGGCCTTGGCAACGCTCGCGGGAAGATCCACATCATCGGCACCATCAGCTGCGCCCTCGGTGCCATCCCCAGCTTCGGCCGCAGTATCGCTATGTGCCCCAGCGATCACCCAGCGCGGTACCTCGTTGACATCGCGCGCGGCACGGTTGGCCACGGCGGCGGTGCCATAAAGCTCGCCCAGAATGACGCACCAGAACCAGCGGTAGAGCCGGTCCCATGCTTCCTTGGACTGGCGCACGGCCGGATCGTCCTCCACGATCGCGAGGATCACCGCAAGCGCTACGAGTTGAGAGGTGTAGGGCACTTGGTCTTTGGTGAAAATTCGCCGATCGCGCAGGAATTTGGCGGTTTGGGCGAATGCCACGCGCATGGCGTCGGCTGCGGGTTTGTATTCGTCGAGGGTGAGTTGAAGAATGTCTTCACGCTGCCCCGAGGCCCGCCCGCGCCGGTAGGTGACCAAAAGAGTGACGGCCTTGAGGAAGTCCGTGGTGCCGACATCACCCAGCACCTCAAAATTGGACAGCACATCCTGGGTTTTCTTCCAATCATCGCCCAGTTTGTAGTCACTGTCTTCGGTGGCGAAAACGGCGGTGAGGAGATCGAACACTCCCATGCGTAGTCCGCCGGAATTGGCGTGGACAAAAATGGAGCCAATGCCCCCAGTGTGGGTGTCTCGGTCGAGGCGAATCATCGGCACGCTATAGCGCGAGAGTGGCCGCACGACGCGATTCATCACGGTCTTCATCCGCTCGCGTGTATCGGCATCGCCGCGGGCAGCCAAATCGAAGAGCATATTGGCGGCATTATCGTTGAGCAGATCGATAATGGGAATAACTTCGTTGCTCAGCTCAGCTTCGTGGTCGCTGACTCCCCCATCGATTACCGGACCGAAATGCGTTTGCACTTGGCCATGTTCATCGACGGAAAATACGGCTTCGTCCGGCAGAATATCGCCCTCGAGGGCCTTATTGATGTCCAGGTAAAACTTGCGGCGCACCCGCTTGCGGCGAAAGTCAATGGTGTCGATGTAGCCATCACCGCTCAAGGTGTGGAACAGGGTGGTCAGGCGCTGCTGACCGTCGAGAAGCAACCATCCGGGTTCGGAGCTTGCATTCGGCGCCCCTTGCAGCGGCCGCGGTTTGAAACGCATGGGCTCGCCGCGAACATCGAGCGTCATGAGCGTGCCAATGGGATATCCGCGCAGCACGGTCAAAATGAGGGCGCGCACCCGATCAACATCCCAGCGAAAAGAGCGCTGAAAATCGGGCAGTTGGAGATCGCCCCGATTGATGCGGGCGAAAAGATCAGTCAAAACATAGCTAGGTGTACTAAAACCCATACCTTTAAACCTAGCGCCTCTTCTACCTTGCGTCGCGATTGCGCTTATCGACGCTCACCTCACGCCACTTAGGCGCTCTGACATTCGACATCCTCGTGCTCGGCGTGAGCTGCGGGCTCGATCTGGATGGTGGCATGCCCAAGCCCCATATCGGCCAATGTCGCCGTGGCCTTATCGAGTACTACGCAGTGGCGTTCGGCATCCCAATGACCGCCCACCACAAGGTGGCAGGAACATAGATGCGTCGTGCCATCCAAGCTCCAGATGTGAATGTCGTGCACGTGCTCAACCCCGGCGATCTCTTGCAGCCGCCGCTGCACGTGCTCCACCGTGACGCCCTCGGGTGCATGTTCCAGCAGCACGTGGCAGGCATCGAGAACCAACCGCAGCGAACGCGGCAGGATCAAGGCAGCAATGAGCACGCTGGCGATAGTGTCGGCCGCGACGAACCCGGTGTAGCGAATAACCAGTCCCGCCACGATCACCGCGATGGAACCTAGAAGATCAGTGAGCACGTGCAGATAGGCGCCACGCAGGTTCATGCTGTCGTGTTGGCGTCGCACGAGCACCATCGCCGCAACGGAATTAACGATCAACCCGATCACGGCGACGATGAGCATCATGCCGGTGTCCACCGTGTGCTGGTGACCAACACGCCTCACCGCTTGGACGAGGATGTAGACCGCGATCAGGCTCACAGCTAAGGCGTTGACGAGGGCGGCAAAGACCTCCATGCGTTTGTAGCCGAAGGTCGCCCCATCGGAGTGAGCGTTGCGGCCCACCACCATCGCGATAAGGGCGATAAACAACCCGGCCGAATCTGAGAGCATATGCGCCGCATCGGAGAGCAACGCCAGAGATCCCGAAATAAGCCCCACCAACAGCTCAGCACAGAACACCGTGGCGGTGAGTGCAATAACAATGAGCAGCGCTCGCAGCGAATCTGTGGGCACGTTCGTATGAGCGTGAGAGTGGCCGGCACCATGGCCATGCATGTGGCCGTAGTGGCCGTGGCTGTCGGACTCGTGGTGGCGGCTTGGTGGGTTGCTCATGCCTATAGCCTAGCCGCGATTTTCATTAATTTCCAGTATTGAAAATCTGATGCGTAGTCCCCCAAACGCACACACGCCCCACCGAATGGTGGGGCGTGTCAATAGCGAATTGCTACTACGCAGTAGCGTCGAGCGGGTTCTTCACCCAAGACATCATGTCGCGCAGCTTGGCGCCGGTCTTCTCGATCGGGTGGTTCGTGATTTCCTCGCGGTATTGCTTCATCTTCGGCTGGCCAGCCTCGACGTCAGCCACCATGTCGCGCACGAACTTGCCCGACTGGATATCAGCGAGCACCTCTTCCATGCGCTTCTTCGCCTCGGAATCGATGATGCGCGGGCCGGCGACATAACCGCCGAGCTCGGCGGTTTCGGAGATGGAGTAATTCATGTTCTCCAGGCCGCCCTCCCAGATGAGGTCCACGATGAGCTTCATCTCGTGCAGCACCTCGAAGTAGGCCATCTCGGGGGCGTAACCCGCCTCAGTGAGCACCTCGAAGCCGGTCATCATCAGCGATTCGAGACCACCGCACAGCACGGCCTGCTCGCCGAAGAGGTCGGTCTCGGTTTCCTCACGGAAGGAGGTGACGATCACGCCGGCACGGGCACCGCCGATTGCCGCAGCGTAGGACAGAGTGAGGTCCTGGGTGTCGCCGGTGGGATCCTGAGCCACAGCGATCAGGCAGGGCACGCCCTTGCCGTCAACGAACTGACGACGAACCAGGTGGCCTGGCCCCTTGGGAGCAACCATGCCCACAGCGATGTCCTCGGCCGGGGTGATCAGATCGAAGTGGATGTTCAGGCCGTGGCCGAACAGCAGCACATCGCCGGACTTCAGGTGCGGCTCGATCTGCTCGGTGAAGATCTTCGCCTGGGAGGTGTCCGGAGCCAGGATCATGATCACGTCGGCCCACTCGGAGACCTCATCGACAGATCCGACCTCAAAACCTGCTTCTTCGGCCTTGGCGGCGGACTTGGAGCCCTCGCGCAGGCCGATCTTGACCTCGACACCAGAGTCGCGCAGACACTGAGCGTGAGCGTGACCCTGGGAGCCGTAGCCCACAACCGCTACCTTGCGACCCTGGATGATGGACAGGTCTGCGTCGGCGTCGTAGAACACTTCAATAGCCATATTGGAGAGATCAACCTTTCATTGATGGAAGCACTAGAGCTAGTGTATCACTTACTGGGACTCAAAGTCCACTATTTGAGACGCCTTCTTGTGGTTGGGCGTGAGAATCCGCGGGCCACGGTGCATCGCGATCTGGCCAGACTTGGCCATCTCTCGGATCCCGAAGGGCTCCAGCACCTCGAGCAGAGCGTCCAACTTATCGGGCGCCCCGGTGGCCTCGATCACCATGGACTCGGGCGAGACATCCACTACCCGAGCACGGAAGAGATTCGCGGCATCAACCACCTGAGGGCGGTTGGTGGCATCGGCATTGACCTTCACCATCAACAGCGCCCGAGAGATCGTTTTCTCCGGAGTCAGGCGTACCACCTTGAGCACGTGGATCAGCTTGTTGAGCTGCTTGGTGATCTGCTCGATCGAATCATCATCAGTGTGCACCACGATGGTGATGCGGTTAACGCCCCGAGTTTCGGTGCGCGCCGAGGTGATCGCGCTCATGGTGTACGCCCGGCGACTGAATAGCCCAGCGACGCGGGAGATGATGCCATCGACATCCTGAACAAGCACGCTGAGAGTGTGGCGATGGATTTCTTCAGACATTGATTCTTAATCCTTCTCTCTTAGCCGCGCGATGCGGAGTCGGTGTCGGCAGCAGGTGCTGCGGTGTGTTCTGCGTACGCGCTCTCTGCCTGAGAGGCATGCGCCGCGTAGCCGGAGGCATTGCCATCCGAATAGTCCGAGGCGGAAGCGGCCGAGGAGTCTTCGTCGAAAAGCGGACGAAGATCGCGGGCGTATTGAATATCAGTATTGGATGCACCGGCCGAGACCATCGGCCACACTTGGGCGTCTTGGCCGACGATGAAGTCGATGAGCACTGGGCGATCGTTGATCTCGCGCGCCTTGCGGATGGTGGGCACGATCTCCTCTTCCTTCGTTACGCGGAAGGCAACGCAGCCCAGCCCCTCGGCGAGAGTGACGAAGTCGGGCACGAATTCCCCTTGTTCGCGCAGCTTGGTGTTGGAGTAGCGACCCTCATAGAACAGGGTTTGCCACTGGCGCACCATGCCGAGGTTGCCATTGTTAATCACCGCCACCTTGATCGGCATGTTTTCAATTGCGGAGGTGGTCAGCTCCTGGTTGGTCATCTGGAAGCATCCATCGCCATCGATGGCCCACACTTCCTTGTCAGGGCATCCAGCCTTAGCACCGAGCGCCGCCGGCACCGAGTATCCCATGGTGCCTAGGCCACCAGAGTTCAACCAGGTACGGGGATACTCGAAGTCAATAAACTGTGCCGACCACATTTGGTGCTGGCCCACACCGGCACAGTAAATAGCGTCTGGGCCTACCGTCTTCGATAGCTCGCGGATCACATGCTGCGGGGTCAGCAGGCCATCGTCTACATCGTCCCAGCCGCGGGGAAAACGTTCCTTGAGCGAGTGAAGATAGCTGTGCCAGCTGCTCAAATCCTGGGTGCTGGCCGCATCGGGGTGTGTGTCGGTATCGAAGGCGCGGTTGAAGGCACTGAGCACCTCGCGCGCATCGCCGACGATCGGCACATCAGCTACCCGAATCTTGCCGATCTCGGCTGGGTCGATATCAGCGTGGATCACCTTGGCATCTGGGGCAAAGGAATCAACATCGCCGGTGACACGATCGTCGAAGCGAGCCCCAATGGTAATCAGCAGATCCGAACGCTGGATCGCGCCCACCGCCGAGACGGTGCCGTGCATGCCCGGCATGCCCATGTTCAGCTCGTGGTGCGATGGCACCGTCCCCAGAGCCATGAGCGTAGTGACCACCGGAATACCGGTCTTATCGATGAACTCCTGCAGCTCGGCGGAAGCATTGGCCTTGATAATGCCACCGCCGGCGTAAATCACCGGCTTCGACGACTCGGAGATGAGCTTGACCGCCTCATCGATTTGGCGGCTGTGCGGGGTGACCGTCGGGCGATAGCCGGGGATCTTGATCTTCGGCGGCCACTGGAAAGTCATCTCAGCATTCTGCACATCCTTAGGGATGTCCAACAGCACCGGGCCGGGCCGGCCCGTAGTGGCGATGTGATAGGCCTCGGCGAAAGCCTGAGGGATATCATTGGGGTCGGCGATCATGTAGTTGTGCTTGGTCACCGGCATGGTGATACCACGAATATCGGCCTCTTGGAAGGCATCCGTGCCCAGCAGCGAGTGGCCCACCTGGCCGGTGATCGCCAACATCGGCACCGAATCCAACATTGCATCGGCGATAGGAGTGACCAGGTTGGTCGCGCCCGGCCCAGAGGTGGCGACGCACACCCCAATGCGGCCAGTGGCCTGGGCGTAGCCGGTGGCAGCATGTCCCGCCCCCTGCTCGTGACGTACAAGGACGTGGCGCACCTTGGTAGAGGAATAGAGAGGATCATAAAGCGGCAATACTGCGCCGCCCGGGATACCGAAAATGGTGTCGACCCCGATCAATTCCAAGGTCTTGACGATTGCCTGCGCGCCAGTCATGCGCTGACCATTCACGGCTTCCGCCTGCGAGGTCTGGCTGTGGTGCGCTGCAGCCTGCGATGAGGGCTGTTGCTTCTCGGCCACGGTGGATGGGCTCCTTGCTCGTTGCTGTCACTTGCTATGTACTACGCATCAGAGTTTTCCCGCTTTGCATCAACCGAACAACAGGGGCGCGGGTGGGCGTATCGTGCCGGCCAGGGGCGAGAACACTCGTTGTGTAGTTGTGTCTTAGCACTCAGCGGCGCCTCGAGGGGTGGTGGAGGACTTAAGCGCTGATAAACCAAAACCCTCGGCGGGAACTCGGTTGGTGTTCGAGTCCGTCGAGGGCGCGTGCTGTATGGGACGACTAGTACGTACCGTTACGGCGCGCGCCGCTCGGTAATTACGAGTACAAGTCGAAGGTTGGTCATGCGGCAATAATACACAACCCCTGCCCAAACTCACACACAATTCACAGAAATTACCCCCATCAGACGGCATCACACAGACATTGTGGCTCCACTCCCGCCACATGCGGCCACCCACACCACCACACGCTGCAGCAATCTCTGACCGTCACGCCACCGAGTAGTACGGGACGAAGCCGGTCAGATCGACAGAGCTGAGAACCAGATGAGAGCAGGTCATGGGGGATGCGGGTGGGCGTCGATAAGCATCGCTTGCCCGTTGGTGACAACGCCGAAAACGACTACCTTGGTAACCACCATGCTCACTCAAGCTCAGTACATCTTTTATCAAGCTCTCGACTGGATCGTCAGCCAAGGCCTCACCCTCATTCTCCTTACTCTTCTGGCTCTGCTCGTGCCTAGAATCGGCAGGCTGATCAACCGCTACGTGCAATCGAAGTGGGAAGACTCCGAGGAAGACCGCAAGGCAAGCCTCGCGCTCGTGGGCGCGGCCGTCTACATCGGCCAGGGTATCGCCTACTTCCTCCTCATCCTCGTCTTCTTCAAAACCTTAGGGCTTTCGCTGATGGGCGCCGCCGTGCCCGCCACCGTGATCTCTGCCGCCCTCGGTTTTGGCGCCCAAGCCCTCATTGGCGATTTCCTCGCCGGGTTCTTCATCATCACGGAGAAACAATATGGTGTGGGCGACTGGGTGCAGTTTGAGGGTAACGGAGTGAGCGTCGAAGGCGACGTCATGCAGATCACCATGCGCGCCACCAAGATTCGCACCCTCAACGGCGAAAACGTGACCATCCCCAACGGCACTGCTCGCGTGTGCATCAACTACTCCAACTACTGGGCCCGCGCCGTCGCCGTGCTGCCAGTGCCACTGCTCGGCTCCGACTCCGTGGAGTCCGCCATCAGCCGCTCCACCACCGCAGCCGAGCGGGCGCTCGAAGACCCCGTAGTCAAACGCGACATCATGGGCGAGCTGGAAGTACACCCCGCCGTGGACATCACCCCGCCCAGCATCGTCGGCATGCCCTGGATGATGACCATGCGTTTCATCGTCCAAGTCAACCCCGCGCGCCAATGGGCCGTCGAACGCGCCATTCGCACCGAAGTACTCAAAGAATTCTGGGACGAATACGGCTCCGCCACCACCGTCGATGGCATGCGCGTCGCCGAGCTACGCGACGCCACCTCTAGGGCACTTGAGCGCCAGCACTCCCTTGCCGCCCGCTCTGCGCTTGACGACGCCACCTCGCCGGACACCCCACACAACGGCGAGAAAGCCAGCGCCGGCGGTGGGTCTGCCGCGTCCGGTGGGGCCGGTCTTGCTGGCGCTGGCGCTGCGGCTGGTGCTGCGGCGTTGGATAGTGAAGCACCCACCAGCCACATGCCGGCGCGCTCCCACTCCCCTCAGCCGACAGGCGGTGGCGAGCAAGCAGCCGCCATGGCCGATGAACGCACCCGCAGCTTCCCTGTGACCGATGTGCCGGTGACGGAGGAGGGTGGCGTCGATAAGCATGAGGGCGACGAGCACGAAGACTCCACCCACATCTTCCGCAAGGACACCTATGAACAGCGGTGGAAGCAGGTGCTCTCGCTCGGCGGGCGCATTCGCGTGTCCACGATGCTGATGATGGTCGCGGTGATGGTGCTGCTCATTATCAAACTGTTTACCGTGCAGCCGGCGGATGACTGGCGCGCCAACACCAGGTTTGTCGAACCCACTACCTCCACGACCCAACCATCCACCTCGGAGACCACCTCCAGCAGCCAGCCGTCGACTTCGGAAACCTCCGAGCCAGCCGTTACCTCCACCGAACCCACCACCGAGAACACGGCCCCCACTAACCAGCCCAACCCGACCAGCACTACCCCCACCACGAGCACCACCCCGCAAAACCCGGGACGCGACACCGAGAACTACCCCGGGCGCGACTCAGGGCAAGACCCAGGGCGTGATTCTGGACAAAACCCCGGCGACAACGAATCCACCAACACGGAGGCCAGTGAGCCCACCGACACAGTGGACGTAGAATAGTCAGCTATGAACTCACGCCCCGGAAACTCTGATACTCCCGCACGATCCACTCACCCCCGCGGCACCGACAACGCACGCGACCACGCCAGCTCGGTTGAAGAGCGTCGTTCGCGCCCGCAGGCGCCGGAGCCGCAGGGTACTACGGCTCGAGGTTCCGGGGCGCAGGGTTCTGGCTCGCGGGGTTCTGGCTCGCGGGGTGCGGCTGCAGAGGAATCGACGGGAAGGGATCACACACCAGCAACGGTGACTAGCTTCCGTCCCGATCGCACTCACATCTTGGCCGCCGTCATCATGATTCTGATCGCGCTGGTGGGCGTGGCATATAAGCCGCTGGTTCTCGGCTGGATCCTCGTGCTGCCCGTGGTCTTCATCTACTACGTACTCAAATCTGTCACCCACGTAGGCCCCGCAGGGGTCACCATCTCCCCCGCATTCGGCTCCTCGACAACGGTGCCGTGGGACAAAGTCGAAGGCGTTGAATTTTCAGGGGCAAAGGCGCTGCTGCGCACCTCCTCTGGGAAACACCGCATGCCAGGGGTGACCTTCAACTCCCTTCCCGCGCTTGAGGCCGCGTCTCAAGGCCGCATCCCCGACCCCATTACCCAAGGTCGCGAGGCAGCGGCAGAAAAGGTCGAAGTGATCCAACGAGACGGCCGCCGCGAACTGCGGGAGAAAAAGTCCACCAAGTCCGCCGACAGCACAGCCACGCAGCGCCGCGCGAAACAGGCGTGAAGGCATCCCGCGTGCAGCAGGGCACGCGCGCTGGGGGGGACGCGCGCTATGTGTAGCACCCCTTCGGCTGCTAGGCACTGCACTGCTGCTCTGTACTGCCCGGTGCGGATGGTGCAGAACATAAGCGCTTCTTTTAGTCCTTGAGCCCACTGGTCCCAGCCTGGACGTAGGGATCGGCGTCCGGTCTAGGGACGCTTGTCCAGAAAAGCTAGTCCAGCGCCGGGGCGGCACATACCTAAGCAGCCCCTTCGCCATTGATTTGTCGGATGCTACTACGCATCAGCCTTCGACCCGGCGACTATCCACGCCCAAACACGGTGCTTTGCCGCCCACGCCAAGCCTTATTCCGCGGGGAAAGTACCGGCGGGTGGGCGTCGATAAGCTGTGAAAAGAGGAGCTATCGCAGGTGCGCGCATCGGTAGCCAGGTGGGTTGAAAACGCCCCCGTCCATTGCTCCTCGAAGCAGACCCTCTACTCTGTAGCGTAGTCACCCATCAATCGTCGTTTTCGGAAGTGTTCACCTTATGATTCCCCTTCGCTCACGTGTGACAACCGTCGGCAGAAATGCCGCCGGCGCCCGCGCCCTCTGGCAAGCAACTGGCACCAAGCTCGAGGATTTCGGCAAGCCCATTGTGGCCATCGCTAACTCCTACACCCAGTTCGTGCCGGGGCATGTGCATTTGAAGAATGTTGGCGATATTGTCGCCGACGCGGCGCGCGCAGCTGGTGGCGTGCCGAAGGAGTTCAACACCATTGCGGTCGATGACGGCATCGCCATGGGCCACAACGGCATGCTTTATTCGCTACCTTCCCGCGAAATCATCGCCGACTCGGTCGAGTACATGGCCAATGCACACACCGCCGATGCGCTGGTGTGCATTTCTAACTGCGACAAAATCACCCCAGGCATGCTCAACGCGGCGCTGCGATTGAACATCCCCACCATCTTCGTATCGGGTGGACCGATGGAATCCGGCGAAGCGATCGTGGTCGACGGGGTGGCTAAGCGCGGCTCCGATTTGGTGGATGCTATCTCCGCATCCGCCAATGACAACGTCGACGATCAACACCTCGAGCAGATCAGCAACTCCGCCTGCCCCACCTGCGGATCCTGCTCGGGTATGTTCACCGCCAACTCCATGAACTGCCTCACCGAAGCCCTCGGGCTGAGCCTGCCCGGCAATGGCTCTACTCTGGCCACGCACGCCTATCGGCGTCGCCTCTTCGAGCGCGCTGGGCAGCGCATTGTTGAACTCGCCAACCGCTACTACGCAGAAGAGGACGAGTCCGTGTTGCCGCGTGCAATCGCCAACCGGGATGCGTTCACCAACGCCATGACTCTCGACGTAGCCATGGGTGGCTCCACCAACACGGTGCTGCACATTCTCGCCGCTGCCATCGAGGGCGACATCGACTTCACCCTCGACGACATCGACGCTATCTCCAGGCGCACCCCATGCCTGTCGAAGGTAGCCCCGAACTCCGACTACTTCATGGAAGACGTCCACCGTGCCGGCGGCATCCCCGCCATCTTGGGCGAGCTCTACCGCGGCGGGCTGCTGAGCGACACCGTTCATTCCGTGCACTCTGACTCCCTCGCCGAGCACATCGCCCACTGGGATATTCGTGCCGACAATCCCCGCGACGAAGCCCTGGATCTCTTCCATGCCGCCCCCGGCGGAGTCCGTACTACGCAACCGTTTTCCACCGAGAACCGTTGGGAGAGCCTCGACACCGACGCCGCAGGTGGCTGTATCCGCGACATCGACCACGCCTACACCGCCGAAGGCGGCCTATGCGTGCTGCGGGGCAACATCGCAGAAGACGGCGCGATTCTGAAAACTGCTGGCATCTCCGAGGAGCAGTTCCACTTCGAAGGAACAGCCCGCGTTGTCGAATCCCAAGAGGAAGCCGTCTCGGTCATTCTGAACAAAGTTCTGCAACCCGGCGAGGTACTCTTCGTCACCTACGAAGGCCCAGCCGGCGGCCCAGGCATGCAGGAAATGCTGCATCCCACCGCCTTTATCAAGGGCGCTGGCCTCGGCAAGAAGTGTGCCCTCGTCACCGACGGACGTTTCTCCGGCGGTTCCTCAGGGCTCTCCATCGGGCACGTCTCCCCTGAGGCCGCCGCCGGCGGCGCCATTGGCCTCGTTCGCACCGGTGACCCCATACTTATCGACGTCGCCTCGCGGACCATTCACGCCGACATCTCTGATGAGGAACTCGCGGCCCGCCGCGAGGAGGAAAACGCTCGGGAACATCCCTTCACTCCCCACAGCGACCGCCCCCGCGCAGTCAGCAAGGCCTTGAAGGCTTACGCCGCCATGGCCTCCTCCGCAGACAAGGGAGCCGTGCGGATCGTCGACTAGCTGGTGGTGTGGCCGCTGGTGGGCTCTGCTGGTGGGCTCCGCTGGTGGGCTCCGTGTTCACCTGTTGTCCCTCATGGCACTGCAGAGTCGCAAAAGAAGGGGCTGGCCTCGTAAACAGGCCAGCCCCTTCTTCCATGTTTAACCGCCGTGCACCCTAGATGAAGTGCATACCGGATAACTGTGCTTTTAGTTCAGGGGGTTAACTCCCGCGCCGAACCACCACAGGGCTGCTGCTGCAGCGCCACCGACAATCACCCAGAGCCACGAGCTCAGCAAGGGGCGATGCGTCCACGAGCGGTTAAAGTCCAAAGACATCTTGCCGGGGCCTGTGAACTGCAGTGCCAGCACGGCGATCACCATGACTACGCAGAATAGCACCTCGGCCGGCCAATTCAGTGGATTCACGCCCGCATTAAGCACGTCAATCTGGTGTAGGGCGGGTAGCGTCGTGGCGACGATACCCACCGCGGCAGCTACCGGAGTCAAAAGACCCAGAAGCAAAAACACTCCCGCAAGTAGCTGCAGACTAGGCTGCACAACCGACAGCAGCCACGGCATCGCGTACCCGCCGAAATCGTTTTCCAGCCCAGACAGCCCCTCAGAATCGCCGAGCTGGAAGAAGGTTTTCACCCCGGCGAGAATGAGGATTGCGCCCACACCCACGCGAAGCACAAAGACACCGAAGTCCAGGGTGCCCCGGCGATGATCGAATGCTGGGTCGTAAGCCAGCTCCTCCTCGACGGGCTCAGCCACATCAGCCGCCACCGTGTGCGGCCCAGCAACCGGCGCGGCTGCCATACCCGGCTCTGGTGCGTAGTCCGCGTCATAGTCTGCGTCTGTTGCAGGCTGGGAACGCGGAATCACCACAGTCTCTTGGGCTGCCGATGGCGCGGGGTCACGACGCGGGGCTTCGGGTTGAACCTGGCGGGGAGGTTCGCGTCGAGAAGCCTCCGCTGCATCCGGCTGCGGCTCTGGCTGACGGGTGTCGCGAGCACTGGTCGGGGCGTCCGAAGCCAGAGGACGGGAGCGCTCAGGATGATCATCCGAAGACTCCTTGGCCGCTGCAGCCCCAGCGGCAGCAGCCCCGGCGCGAGGCATCACGACTGTGTCATTGCTGTCATCACCCCGAACTTCGGAGGTGCTACTACGCAGCGGAGTAGATTCGCGATGAGATTCCTCAAGCGAGTCAGACTCAATGTCTGTGGCCTGGGGCTGCTCAGCCTGGCCGCGAGGCGGGATAGCCTGCGGCGCTGCCCTGCCGGTGCGCTCGTAAATATTTCCTGCCGACCGCTGCTTCTGCGTTGAGGGAGCGGCCGTGGCAGGCTGATGCGTAGTAGCAGCCTTCTTTTCCTGGGCTTCAACCTTTGGGCTGTCAGCGGGCCGGTCGGCCTCGGAGCGGGGGGAGGAAGCCTTGGCGGAGGATGTGTCCCCGCGCTCGTCGGTGCCGCCCGCGGAATCCTTGGGGGTGTAGGTAGGGATTTCGGTGTCTTCGCCGAAGTCGTCGGCGCGGGCTTTGTCGGGACGGGGGTTGTCAGGCTTGGTCATGCAGCTCAGCGTATAGGCCCACGCTGGTGAAACGGAGGATTTAATTACCGGCGCGCCGTGTTTCAGGCACAACCTTTACAGGATTGTTATTGCCCGAGGGTGGTGGCGGCGCTGAGGACGGCGTCGCTCAGTGCGCTGAGGATGGGAGACTCGAGGCGCCAGTGCTGCCAATAGAGGTGGACTTCCTCAACATTGTCGTCGAGGAGCACAACATCGCCGCGATCGAGCAAGGGTCGCAGTTGGGGTTCGGGGAGAAGACCCCAGCCGAGCCCGACGCGGGCGGCGTAGACGAAATCTTCGGAGGAGGGGATCCAGGAGATGCCGCGGTGGCGACTGTCTTCGCCGCTGCGTAGTCGCCCTAGTAGATCGTGTTCTTGGAGGGCGTCGTTGGGGCCATAGCGCAAAGCGGGCATGGAGGCCCAGTCGAGGCTGCCGTCTTCGCGCGTGTAGGCATCGAGCAGGTCGGGGTGGGCGGCGGCGCGGTAGCGCATGACGCCGAGGTAATGGGATTCGCACCCAGACACGGCCTCGGCTTCGCGGGTGACGGCGCCGAGGACGTCGCCGCGGCGCAAGAGGTTGCGAGAATGGGATTCGTCTTCAATGCGTAGTCGCAACGAGGCGCTGTTCCACGAGGCAACGTTGGCCAACACGGGGCGAAACCAAGTGGATAAAGAGTCTGCGTTGATGGCGACCGCTAGCGGCACCCGGCCGAGCCGTCCTCGGAGCTGGGCGTCCGTTTCGGCTTGCAGCAGCGCCATACGACGGCCGGCCTGGACGAGGATCTCGCCTGCCTCCGTGGCCCGGACGGGGTTGGTGCGTTTCAGTAGAACTCGCCCCATGGTGTTTTCCAGCGCCTTGATGCGTTGGCTCACCGCTGAGGGGCTGATGCCGAGTCTGGAGGCGGCCGCTTCGAAGCTTCCTTCATCGACGACAGCGAGGAGCGTAGTGAGCTTGACGTGGTCCATGAAGCAATTCTAACGCAGGTGAAGACTACTTAATTTTCCTTCACATCAGCTCTAAGACAACATCATTTGTGTGATTGCACTGAATGGTTTCTTCGTTGGATTGTCCCTGATCATCGCCATTGGACCTCAGAACGCACTCCTACTTAAACAAGGCGTGAAAGGCGTGGCCGTAGGCGCAGTAGTGGCCGTCTGCCTCATCTCCGACATTTTGCTCATCCTCGGCGGCACCGCCGGGATGGGTGTGCTAGTGGAAAAAGCACCAACCGCCCTCGTTGCTCTCAAATGGGCAGGCGTGGTGTATCTCAGCTACTTTGCCTACACCTGTTTCCGAGACGCCCTCGCGCCCAAGGCTGGGGCGCTGCGCGCCACCGATGTCCGCGACCCCGAGGAAATCGATTTGGACGGAGATGCTACTACGCATCAGCCCTCCGAGATCATCGCCGAGGCAGAGGCGCTCCAAAACACCGCGATCCACAACGGCGACTCCAGCGAGGACACCCGGGTTTCCAGCACTGCTACCGCCCCAGGCGGCGCGCTCGCTACCAAGCGTCGCAACCGCATCACCACCTCAGACAAGCCGTGGCTCAAACCGGTCATCGCGGCACTGGTGTTCACCTGGTTCAATCCAGCCGCCTACATCGACACCTTGGTCATGCTGGGCGGACTGGCCAACCAGTTTGGCCCGACCGGGCGTTGGGAGTTCTCCGCTGGGGCCCTCGCCGCAAGCGCACTGTGGTTTCCCGCCATCGGCTTCGGCGCGCGAGCCCTGGCCCAGCCTCTGTCGAAGCCACAGAATTGGCGGCGGCTCAACTTCGCCATTGGCGTCGTGATGCTCATCATTACCGCGCGTTTGGCTTTGCACTAGCCTTTCCAGGCAAGGAGGTGGCGTCGATAAGCATTATCGACGCCACCTCGGGTTTTCTAGCCCACGCGCGTGTGCGTAGTTACCTTCTCTTCGACGCGGTTGCGCCCGCCCAAATATTGATGCCCGCATCATCGGCCACCTCATCGATGGCGGCAAGCTCAGAATCGGAAAAATCGAGATTCTCAAGGGCGGCAACGTTATGACGAAGCTGCTCCGCGGAGGAAGCGCCGATCAATGCCGAAGCCACAGTCAGCTCACCGAAATCACCCTGCTCGCGCAGCACCCAAGCAATAGCCATCTGGGCCAGGCTTTGGCCACGCTCGTGGGCGATATCATCCAAGGCTCGCACCATCGCGAGGTTATCCTCAGAAAGCATCCCCTCTCGGAACGACCCCTTCTCCGCAGCACGAGAATGCGCCGGCACACCATCGAGGTACCGGTCAGTCAACAACCCCTGCGCCAGCGGAGAAAAAGCAATCACCCCGAGGCCATTATCGGCCGCCGATTCAAGCAGCGACTCGCCATCCTCACCCGGCTCCTCCACCCACCGATTCACAATCGAATAGCTCGGCTGGTGGATCAGCAAAGGACACCCCTCCTCCTGCATAATTGACGCAGCCTCAGCCGTCAGCTCCGGCCCGTAGGAAGAAATACCCACATACAGCGCCTTGCCCGAAGCGACGATATCTCGCAGCGCAAACATCGTTTCTTCCAGCGGCGTATCAGGATCAGGGCGATGGTGATAAAAGATATCAACATAATCCAGCCCCAACCTGTCCAGCGACTGGTCCAACGAAGACATCAAATACTTGCGCGAGCCACCAAAACCATACGGCCCAGGCCACATGTTCCAGCCGGCCTTCGAACTGATAATCATCTCATCACGGTGCCCCGCAAAATCACTACGCAAAATTTCACCAAAGTTGCGCTCTGCAGAGCCTGGGGGCGGGCCGTAATTATTAGCCAAGTCAAAGTGGGTGACACCGAGATCAAATGCACTACGCACAATCTCTCGCTGAACGTCTAGGCGGCGATCGTCACCGAAGTTGTGCCACAACCCGAGCGACAACGGCGGCAACTTCAAACCCGAGTTACCCACCCAGCGGTACTGCATAGACTCGTAACGATCAGCCGCGGGCTGATAGGACTGCGGGGCTTTTACTGTGTACGACATACCCCCAGTGTGCCTGCGCTGGGGTCGATAGTGCTACTACGCAACAGAGTTGCACCCCAACAAGGCAGATGGCTCTTAGTATGGGGAAGATGACTACGCATCAACTTTACGATTCCGCCCTAGATCTTCTCCGCACCCTAATCCGCAACGCCTGCGTCAACGATTTCACGCCGGAGTCCGGCAACGAGCAACGCACTGCCGAGACCCTCCGAGATTTCTTCAACGACGCTCCCACCGAGGTCCGAGAGCGGCTATCCATTGAGAGCATCGAACCAAGCCCCGGACGCACAACCCTCGTTGTTACGGCAGCCCCTGCGCGCGATGAGGGGCTTTCTCCCCTCACATTCTTCGGCCACACCGACGTTGTTGTAGTGGACGAACAACACTGGACTCAGCCATGCTTCGACGCTGTGATCGAAGACGGCAAGGTATACGGCCGCGGGGCTGTGGATATGCTCTTCATCACCGCAGTGCACGCGGTTGTTACTAAATGGGCGGCTTCCCAGAGTCACCTTCGCCGTCCCATCCAATTTGCCGCGCTCGCCGACGAAGAAGCACGCGGCGGCCTCGGCGCTGGTTGGATCGCCGAAAACCGGCCAGATGCTATTTCTTGGGAAAATTGCCTCGGCGAAACCGGCGGCGGACATATCGTCCGAGATGGGGTGTCACGATGCGTAGTGGTCAATGCTGGAGAGAAAGGGGCCGCCCAACGACGGATCCACGTCACCGGCGATCCTGGCCATGCCTCCGCACCGTGGGGTACCACAATGACCACAGGCATCCTCGGCGAGGTGACCATGCGTCTCGCCTCGCTTTCGATCCCCTCCGACCAGCCTCTCTGGGAGCCGTTTGTCCAGGCCTTTGGATTCGACCCTGAAACTGAGGAAGCGCTTATTAGCCACGGCACCAGCGATTACAGCCCATTTGGAGAGATGTCACGCTTCGCCCATGCGATTTCCCACACTACTGTCGCTCCCACCGTGGTTCGTGCCGGTGGGCCGATTAATGTCCTCCCCTCCTCTGGGTACGTAGAACTAGACATCCGCCCCACTCCAGGGATGAGCCAGGACGATGTCGATGAGCACCTACTAGAGGCCATAGGCGAGCTGCGTAGTCACTGCCGCATCGAACGTCTCATCTGCGAAGATGCCACGGTCTCCTCCACAGAATCGCCTCTCTATCACGCAATCACCGAAACTTTTGCGGAGCTATTCCCCGAGGAGAAAGTCCTTCCGATTGTCACCTCAGGCGGCTCTGACCTCCGCTTTGCGCGAAAGAAGGGCGGCGTGGGATACGGTTTTGCAGCACATGCGGCCGGCCGCACACTCGGCGATATCCAGGCTCAGTTACATGCGCATGATGAGCATCTTCACCTTGAGGATCTCGATCTCACATTGCGTGCCTATGTGGGAGTCACTGAGCGTTTCGCCGGCGTCTAGACACGCGCTACTACGCAGCGGCGCGTTTCCACTTCTCTTGCCGGTCTAGACTGGCATTCGTTGTTGTTTCACTTTCACTACGGATCGTCCGGCACGTACCTGCCGGTGAAAGGACTCCCCTATGGCCTCGGTGACGTTCGACAGCACCACTCGCATTTATCCAGGCGCTACCGAGCCTTCGGTTGACGCGATCGAGTTAAACATTAAAGACGGCGAGTTTCTCGTTCTCGTGGGTCCTTCGGGCTGCGGTAAATCGACTACCCTTCGTATGCTTGCCGGACTTGAAGATGTCTCTAGCGGCCGTATCTTCATCGGTGACCGCGACGTAACTCACCTCGCGCCTAAGGATCGCGATATCGCGATGGTTTTCCAGAATTACGCGCTCTATCCGCATATGACTGTGCGGGAGAACATGGGTTTCGCTCTGAAGATGGCTGGGCGGCCTCAATCCGAGATCACCGAGCGTGTTGAAGACGCAGCACGCACCTTGGACCTCACGAAGTTTTTAGACCGTAAGCCCCAGGCTCTCTCTGGCGGTCAGCGGCAGCGTGTGGCCATGGGCAGGGCAATCGTCAGGAAACCCCAGGTCTTTCTCATGGATGAGCCACTGTCCAATCTAGACGCAAAATTGCGTGTGCAAACCCGGTCTCAAATTGCCGCTTTACAGGCAGATTTAGGCGTGACCACACTATTTGTCACCCACGATCAGACCGAAGCGCTCACGATGGGCGATCGTATCGCAGTGCTGAAGGATGGCGTTTTGCAGCAGGTTGGCACCCCACATGAGGTTTATACGCAGCCGGCGAACGCGTTTGTTGCAGGTTTTATTGGTTCCCCCGCGATGAATATGAGTACCTGCGACGTCCACGGTGATACCGCGCTACTCGGAACAACCCGCATTCTTCTTCCTCCCGCGACCCGCGCTGCTTTAGTGGAAGCATCTGAGAACACAGTGCTTGTGGGATTCCGCCCGGAGAACCTCCAGCTAACGGACAATCCCACGATCAGCTCCCTCAGCATCACACTGGAGTTCGTGGAGGAATTGGGCTCAGACTCCTACGTCTATGGCCCCTTGGCAGGTGAAAGCCTAGGCGATACCGGAACCGACGCCCCCGATTCGCGCCAGATCATCGCCCGCATTCCGCCGCTGTCTGCGCCGAAGCTCGGTTCCCAGATACACCTGCGCATTGACGACGCCACCCTCCACTTTTTCTCTACCCGCACTGGTGAGCGCCTACCCTCTTAGCCCCAGCAGGCCTCGTCAGGTGTGTTGCTGATGCCCCAATGCGGCGAGCGTAAAGCACTAACTCTGGTGCGTAGTGGCGGCGTCATCGCCTTGGTTAGCGCTGTGATGCGGGCACCGCTGTGGCCAGGCTTGGGCCCTTACTTTTGCCCCTGGTGCCTGTTGTGCTGCGACGCTGTCATTGAGATGCACTTCAGTCTCATTGTGGTCGTGTCCAGCCCCACGGGTAGCACCGACCCTGCCGGTTTTGGGGTCGCGGGCTGCGTGGTGTTTGGCATGGTGTGCGCGGGTGTCGTCGTTGTCGCTGTGGTGGATTCGGCATAGGCACGTGAGGTTTTCTATGTCGGTCGCACCACCCTGTGCGTAGGGCTCGATGTGGTGGATCTCGCATTTGGAGATTGGAGTTGAACAACCGGGATGTGTGCACACATTCTGCGCTGCCGTTAGAGCGATGCGTTGAAATATATTGGCGCAGCGCTCGAATCGGCCCAGCCGAAGAACATCACCTGTATGGGGATCATGCACAGCAATGAAGCCGAATTTCTTCATTCCTAGCGCCATCACCTGCTCGGTGGTGAGCGGAATTCCAGTATTGGTGGGGTGCTCAATTCCCGCATTGATGAAGTCGCAATGAGTGAAATCTTTGGGCGAGATACAGACCACCAGCGTGCTTTCTGTAGTGCCGGTCCCCCGCTTAATGACGGTACTGAAGGCCTCCTCGTAGCGTTGATGATACGAACGCTGATCCCCCTTAGGGCGAGGCTTTCTCATCTCACGGTCCACTTGATCAGTCAGTACCGCCGCCGTCTCAGGCGCAATGCGTCCGAATATCCCCACGTTACCGTCAGTTCCGGGCTTGGTGATGGTGAGGCGTCGAGAAGCAGCGCTATCACATTGCTCCTTCGATAGTGACCTATTAACATTCCGTACGCGCTGGTTGAGTAATTCTCGGGTGTCATCGTAAGAATGGCCGACGCCATAGCTGACAGCTTCGAATCGAATCGATTCGCGAACTCGCGCATCTTTGGTTCGCAACCCCGCCAAACTTGACTCGATAAGTTTTCGCATGTCTGCGCTCAGACGATGCCTTCGCAACTTATCAGCACTCAGCGCCCTCAGCTGTCGCGCTTCTTCAAGGCGTTTCGACGTTTCTTCAGCTGGCTCGTTCTCCGGCGGGTTGTCTTTTATCGGGCCATAAAGCCGCGCAGCCTGCGTTGATATATTCGACGCTCGCCTCTTGGACCAGCCAAATGTGTCCTGCAGAAAACGAACCGGCTTCTTTGTTCCCGCAACCTCCACTGCTTTATCACACCGAACTCGGTGTGCTAGTAAAACATCTGTGTGCGCTTTAAGGTCCAGGAGTCTTTCCAAACGCCTATAAGTATCAATAAAGCTTGCTAAATCGCTTACGCCAGTCTCCAACTCCTCAGTCAGGCGGACCAGTAAGGCCTCACACTGATCAATCTCATCAATAACGGCGATAGTCATGTTGAGCGTCCCCTATCTCAGCAGCAGTAGGTGTGTTTGTGAGCAACACTGTTACAGATCCGCAAACCCACCGCTACAACACGGCCCCACTGCCCCGCCAGCCTGTGAATTTCGCAGTTTTTTATGCACAGCCCAGGCGGGGACATCGACGAGAATCTAGTCTTCGAGCTACTACGCATCAGCCAGCGAGCAGGACAAATAGCCTTAAACTCTGATGCGTAGTAGCTGTGGTTGCTACTCGTACCGCAACGCCTCGATGGGATTCAGCTTCGCTGCCCTCCGAGCTGGGTACCAGCCAAAAAACAGCCCAATCGCGAGGCAAAACAACAGTGAGAACACGATTCCGCCGATCGGTGGAAGCACCGGGTTGCGCATCATGGCTGACCCAGCGAGCCCGAACACCCCGCCTGCCAGAACTCCCACTAGTCCCCCGGCGAGGCATACCATCATGGCCTCGACGACAAATTGAGTGCGTATGTCCTTGGCCGTGGCCCCGAGTGCTTTGCGGATGCCAATCTCACGGGTCCGTTCGGTCACGGTGATGAGCATGATGTTCATCACTCCAATTCCTCCGACGAGCAGCGATATTCCGGCGATGGCAGCGAGGGCCGCACTGAGCATGTTGGTGATTTTGTTGGACTCTTCGAGCACACTGGAGAAGTCGAGCGTGCGAGCTTGGTAGCCTTCGCGGTTGTTCCACATCGTGGCTACGGTCCGGTCGATCTCCGCACGCACGGTGTCGGGCTCTACGCCGTCGGCTGCACGCACAACGATGTTGCTCCACATCAGCGGCTCACCGGGAGCGACGGTCAGTGGCGCAACACTATAAGGCAAATAGAGCTGAGCTGGTGTATTCCCAGAGTCGACCAGCGGCGTTTCATCTTGGCTATATACGCCCACTACGCGAACGTCGAAGAAGCTGTCCTCCCACCCAAAACTGATTTCCTGGCCGAGCGCCTCCGAGGCGTTGCCATCGAAGTATTTCTCGATGAGTTTTTCGGGTACCACCGCCACCATCCTTTGGTCGCGGGCATCCTCCTCAGTGATTCCCCGCCCAGCTACTACGCGTTGCTTTCCGAACGAGAAACCATCGGCGTTGACAAACGCTATGGCCGCGTCGGTTGGCTCCGAGGAGCTAACTGTCACGGCTCCTGCGTAGTGTGAGGCAGACTGCCCTGCCCCGATCCCGACACCGCTTATCGACGCTCCGAGCCGTGCCTTCAGGGTCTCGATGTCATCGGTGCTAAAACCCGAATCTGGATCGTCGTTACTGCTTCCTGAGTAGAGTGCTTGGAAGGGATCGTCGGCTGAGTTGTCCGTGTCGCTTTCTTCCCCGGCAGACGGCTCTACAACCACAGTGATATCGCTTCCCCCGAGGTCTTCAAAAGTCTTTTTAATAGAGCTGTTGAGCGAGGCGCCGAGCGTCAAGATGGTGATCACGGCTGCGACTCCAATGATCACTCCGAGTAGGGTCAAAAATGTGCGTAGTAGGTTGGTGCGCAGGTTGAATAATGCCAATACCATCGCTTCACCGAGAGTCACTGGATCACCCCATCTTTGAGAGTGATGATCCGCTGAGTTTCTTCAGCGAGCTCGGGGTTGTGGGTGATAAAGACGATCGTGCATCCACTGGAGTGCAGCTCGTGGAACATGTCCATCACCATCCGCCCAGACTCGGTATCGAGGGCACCCGTCGGTTCATCTGCGAGGACTAATTCGGGATCATTTGCAAGCGCCCGCGCGATGGCAACGCGTTGTTTTTGGCCACCGGATAGCTCGGCGGGGGTGTGTTCTGCCCGATCCGCCATACCCACTTGGGCAAGTAGTTCAAGAGCGCGGTCGCGGCGCTGCCTCTTCGGAACACGGTTGTACATCATGGCCACTTCTACGTTGCGTAGTGCGCTGAGCCGGCCAATGAGGTTGAAGTTCTGAAACACAAAGCCCACATGCTCGCTCCGGTAGCGCGCGAGTGTGTTGTCCGACATGTTCAGCACGTCCTGGCCATCGAAGAGATAGTCCCCTTCGGTGGGCTGATCCAGCAGCCCGATGATGTTCATCAGCGTCGATTTTCCCGACCCAGAAGTCCCCACGATCGAGACGAACTCACCACGCCCTACCGCTAGATCGACTCCAGGCAGCACTGTCAGTTCACCTGCGCCCCCTAAGTGGAATCTCTTGACCACGTTGCGTAGTAGCAGAAGTGGCTGATCACTCAACCCGCACCTCCTGGCCCTCAAGGTGCGCGTATTCCGCGGCGCGAGCGATCACTTTCTCGCCTACCTGGAGCTCGGAGCTCGTCACAGCGACCAAGAAATCGTTGTTCATCCCTTTCTCGACCGCGCGCTTTTCGACGCTACGTTTTTCACCATCACCCACCACAACCAGCACATGGCCATCCTCGGTCACTGCTTCCATGGGCACAACAAGTGATCTCGGCGATGACTCTGTGGTTATCTTTGCTTTCACAGCAGAGCCGAGAAGTAGCCCCTCTCTATCGCCAGTCACTTCGATCTCGATCGGAAAAGACGCCACCGTTTTCCCGTTGTCTTCTTTCGCAGGCTCCGCTGTGGCTACTGGAGAAACAAAACTCACCGTGCCGCTGAATTTCTTATCGCCCGTGGCGATGGTGGTAAAGGAGACCGACATGCCCTCTTTCAACTTCGGCACCTCGGCTTCTTTTACCGACGACTGAATAACCATCACGCTGTCATCAGCCACAGTCACCACCCCTTCGGCCGCAGGCTTTCCCTCTTTAGCCGGCACGGCGGTGACGATGCCTGCCTGTTGCGCGTAGATTTCGGAGGAGTTGATCTTGTCCACCAGTTCACTGTTGGCAAGATCGTTACTGGTGGCTGCCGCCTGTGCTTGGGCTTGAGCTTCTTCCAAGGCTGATTTGCTACTACGCAGCTGAGTTTTTGCCGTGTACCGCGCCGCTTCGAGAGCTGTGTGTGCCTCGTCCTTAGCACGGGTGGCGGCCGCTATTTCTTCCTGGTTGCCGCTTGCGATAGCAGCATCGAGCTGGGTTTGCGCTTGCGTCAATGCGGTGGTTGCCGCGTTGATCTCAGGATTGAGCCCTTGTCGCAACGCTTCAGCCTGCTGATTCGCCTCTTGCTGTGCTTTTGCCACTGCCTGCTCGTTGGTGGTGTTAGCTGCAGCCTGCTCGGCCCGCTGCTTGTTTAGCTGGGTTTGCACATCGGAGGCATCGATTCGAGCGAGAAGTTGGCCTTGGCCGACGCGATCTCCCGGCCGAACCAGCACTTCCAGGACTGGACCGGTAAGCGTCGTCGAAAGCGTTGTCTGGCTCTTCGGCTCCAGCGTTCCCGCGCTGGAGACCTGGCGCTTTACTTCTTCCTTTTTCACCACCGCTATGTCCGCGCTGGTAAGACTTGTGGCTGCTGGACCCATAGCCGCGCGTACTCCTGTCACGACCAAGAGGACCGCCAGCACCGTCCCTCCCCCAATGACACCTATTTTCACTTTTCTTGACACCCCAGAAGTATAAGGTTTCCGTAACAGACAGATCAATAGACTTTATGGGCACTACGCAACAGCCTAAGAAATACTTTCTCTGCTGGTCATTGGCATAGTGCATCTAATAGCACCCAGCTGCGTAGTAGCAGCTATCCACTGATCCCAGTGCTTTGAATTCCGCCACCACCTCGCTACCCCCTGTAACTCTCCCCCGCCGTTCGCTTAGGGCTATCCACGCAGAGGCGCAGTGCAGCAGTGTTGGAGTCGGCGATGAAGCATGGCCTAGTTGCTTGCTACCGCCGAACTATCCGGTACCGCCCCCAGCACCAGACCCACCCTCTCACACCCACTCAGTACCTATGCTCCTGTTAGCGCAACAGCACCCATGTGCGCACAAGAAAACCGGCAGCACCCCTTGGAACTGGGGATATGCTGCCGGCTACTCTGTTGCGTAGTTACTTCAGTTTGGTGGCAATCAGCTGGTTCACTACTGCCGGGTCGGCCTTGCCCCGCGTGGCCTTCATCACTGCGCCAACGATGGCGCCGGTGACCTTTTTGTTGCCTGCCTTGTATTTCTCCACGATGTCGGGGTTGGCGGCGAGGGCTTCGTCGACGGCCTTTTCGATGGCGCCATCATCGCGCACCACTTCCAGGCCACGCGAGGCCACAACTTCGGAGACGCTGCCCTCGCCGGCGAGCACACCGTCTACGGCCTGGCGGGCGAGTTTGTTGGTGAGTTTGCCCTCGTTGATCATGCCGACCACTTCAGCGACCTGCTCTGGGGTGATAGCAAGCTGCTCAAGATCAACATCGAGTTCATTGGCCTTTTGGGAGAGGTAGGACACCCACCAAGAACGAGCCTCGGCGGAGGTGGTGCCTGCCTCCATGGTGGCGACGATCAGATCGAGGGCACCGGCGTTGACCAGGTCGCGCATGGAGGCGTCGGAAAGCTCCCATTCCTGCTGCAGCCGAGCTTTACGCACCCAGGGAAGCTCCGGCAGGGTGGCGCGGATCTCCTCTACCCACTCGCGCGGAGCAAACACCGGCGGTAGGTCGGGATCGTTGAAGTAGCGGTAATCATCCGCGGTTTCTTTGCGGCGCCCTTGGGTGGTAGTGCCGTCGGTTTCTTGGTAGTGCCGGGTTTCCTGACGGATAGACCCACCTGCCTGCAGCACGGCGGCTTGGCGCTGCATCTCGAAGCGCACGGCCTGCTCGACAGATCGCACCGAGTTGATGTTTTTGGTCTCGGTACGGGTACCGAATTCACTCTGACCAATGGGGCGCAGCGACAGGTTAGCGTCGCACCGCATCGAGCCTTGGTCCATGCGCGCATCGGAGACCCCGAGGGACTTCACGAGATCCCGCAGGGAGGAGACATACGCGCGGGCCACCTCGGGGGTGCGCGCGCCGGCGCCCTCGATCGGCTTGGTTACGATCTCGATGAGCGGCACACCGGCACGGTTGCAGTCCACCAGCGACGAGGTTGCGCCCTGCAGGCGACCATCGGCGCCACCGAGGTGGGTGAGCTTCGCGGTGTCTTCCTCCATGTGGGCGCGTTCGATTTCAACGCGAAACACTTCGCCGTCATCGAGCACAACATCAAGATAGCCGTCATAGGCGATCGGCTCATCGTACTGCGAGATCTGGTAATTCTTCGGCTGGTCTGGGTAAAAGTAGTTCTTGCGCGCAAAGCGGGAGGACTCCGCAATCGAGCAATTCAACGCCAAACCAATTTTGATTGCCCATTCCACGCCCTTGGCGTTGACCACCGGCAACGCACCGGGAAGTCCCAGGCTCACCGGGTCCACATTCGAGTTCGGGGCGGCGCCGAAATGCGCGGAGCTCGCCGAGAACATCTTCGTCTCGGTAGAGAGCTCTACGTGCACCTCAAGCCCCATCACGGGATCGTAGGTGGCGAGAACATCCTCGAAGTCCATCAAGTCAAAATCCGCTTGCGTCATAGCACCCCATAATAGTTCATGGCCCGCATGGGGATATCCATGCGGGCCTGAATGCGAAACGGGTTTAACCAAAGAGCGCCTGAGCGGTGCGGTAGCGCCCCTCGGGCACGCTCTTGAGTTTGCCCACTGCTACATCGAGGTCCACCAGTTCGATGTGCTCACCGCGCAGAGCCACGGACTTACCAAAATCGCCGCTGTGGCAGGCGCGGGCCGCGTGCACGCCATAACGGGTAGCGAGAACGCGATCGAACGCAGTCGGGGTACCGCCGCGCTGGATATGGCCCAGCACAGTGGTGCGCACATCCTGGCCGAGACGCTTCTTGATCTCCTCGCCAATGACTTGGCCAATGCCATTGAAGGTCTTGTGACCAAACTGGTCTTCTTCGCCCTCGTTGAAGTCCATAGTGCCTTCCTTCGGCAGCGCACCCTCAGCGACAACGATAATGCCGTACTTCTCGCCCATCTGGAATCGACGCTCCATGCGCTTACAGATGTCGTTGATATCGAAGGGATGCTCGGGCACCACAATGTAGTGGGCACCACCGGCCATACCGGCGTGCAACGCAATCCACCCGACATGCCGGCCCATAACCTCCACGATCATCACACGATTGTGCGACTCGGCGGTGGTGTGCAGCCGGTCGATAGCGTCGGTGGCTACTGACACAGCAGTGTCGAAGCCGAAGGTGTAGTCAGTGCCGTTGACGTCATTATCAATGGTCTTCGGCACGCCCACCACCGGGATACCGTTATCGGACAGCCACTTGGCTCCCTTGAGGGTTCCCTCACCGCCGATCGGGATCAGGGCATCGATACCAGCGTCAGCAAGATTCGCCTTGACCTGGTCGATCCCATCGCGGAACTGGTTAGGGTGCAGGCGACCGGTACCCAAAATAGTGCCGCCGCGCAGCAGAATGCGGTCAATACTCTCATCGTCATAGAGCTGGGTGCGGCGATCCTCAAGCAGGCCCACCCAGCCATCTTGGTATCCCACCACCGTGGAACCATATTCGGCGGTCGCAGTACGAACAATACCGCGGATAACAGCATTCAGGCCGGGGCAGTCGCCACCAGAAGTAAGAGTCGCAATACGCATGCGCTTAAGTCTAGTCCTTATCCGTGCGTAATGCCCGATCGGACAGCCGTTTCTTCCGATTTCGGAAACGTGTATTTGCTTACACTCATCAACCCACAGATCATGGCCAGCATCGGCAGCGCCATCGCGAGTGCTTCACTCGTAGACAGCACCGCCCCCACCGCGGCGGCACCGATCACTGAACCAAGCTGACGCGTAGTGTTATAGACCCCCGAGCCCGCCCCAGATAGCTGCGGGGTCAGCTCTCGCATGGTGGCTACCGAATTTGGGGCCCAGACAAACGCGCTCGTCACGCCGAATAAAGTAATCGGGATCATCATGAGCAGCGGGGCGGCGTCGATAAGCATGAATACCGTCATGATGCCCAGCGCGATAACGCAGCCGCCGAAACCAATCACCGACATGGTGCGCGGGTGCACGCGATCGGACATGCGCCCAGTGATAGGGGCAAGCACGCAGGCGACCAACGCCATAGGAACCAGCAGGAGGCTGGCGGCTTGGGCATCCATGTCGTGCGTTGACTGCAAAAACATCATGATCGGTAACATCATCGAGTTCACGCAAAACCCCATCGTCGCAATCGAAAACGCCCCAATGGAAAAGTTCCGAAATCCGAAAATCTCCAGCGGCACCAGTGGGTCGCGACCCGCGCGGGCGGCACGGCGCTGCAGGACGATGAATGCTACTACGCAGCAGAGTGCGAACAGCAGCAACACCCATACGACTGCTGCGTAGTGTAGGGCGGGCCCCTGCTGCACCGCGAAGACGAACGCGCACACCCCCGCCATGCTGATCGCCACGCTTGCCACGTCGATGCGACGCGCCACCCGATCCAGCGACGGCACCCACGCCCACACCAGCACAATCGAGACCACCCCAATCGGGACGTTGATGAAAAAGATCCACTGCCAACCGAAACGGGACACCAGCACCCCGCCCAGCAGGGGCCCGGCGAGATTCGCCAGGCCCGCGACAGCGCCCCACACCCCCATGGCGGCGCCGCGCCGATCGCGCGGGAAGATGCGGTTGATCACGCTCATTGTCTGCGGAGTCAGCAGCGCCGCACCTATGCCCTGCACAGCGCGAGCAATGATCAGCGCATGAACCGACTGCGCCAGCCCACACGCCAGCGACGACAGCGTAAACACCGCCATGCCCACTATGTAGACCTCGCGCTGACCGAATCGATCCCCCAGCCTGCCCGTCACCAACAGCGGCACCGCAAAACACAGCAGATAACTGCTTGTCACCCACACCACCTGAGTCAGTGTCGCATCGAGCTGCTCGTAGAGCTGCGGGGTGGCCACCGCGACGATGGTCTGATCCAGCAGGATCATAAAAAACCCGATGCACAGCGCCGCCAGCGCCTTCCACTGCGGCCGCATACTCCTCTGCTCCTCGCCTTTCGACTCGCTCCGCTCGGCGCTTTCAGAATGCATGCTTATCGACGCCACCTCCCTGCCAGCTTCCTCCCCCGTACTCAGCGACGCCGCGTCACGGTCTCGACTAGGAAAACGAGGAGTAGACATGGCACGAGAGTCTACTCCGCTGCCGCGGCGTGCCCCACAGGCCGAGCTGGAAGGCTACGATGGCCGGTATGAATCTGAAAAAAGCTGAGCAGGTCAATACCGCCGCCATGGTCACCGTCGGATTGATCGGCGGATGGCTCACCGCTAGAGAAACTGAAATCCGCCCACTCGGCGGGGCGATCTTGGCTGCCGCCGGCGGCTATGCGGCCCGCAGCTGGTACGCCAAAAGCGGCGGAGTTGTGGCCGCCGGGCTGACCGGACTCTATGTGGCCGGATTTGGCCTCTCTCACCCGTTGGCCAAGAAGATCGGCGCTTGGCCTGCCGTGCTTTCTGTCACCGCAGCCTCTGCTGGCGCTGCTTGGGCACTCAACGACAAGGCCTAAACACCTCCGCGGCCTCAACCGCCGCGCTTGATCAAGCCGTGCCGCCGGCACCGGCTGCACATAGCTAGACCGCGCCGCGTCTGCGCACACTACCGCCCCGCCTGACCTATCGAGGTCAGGCGGGGCAATTTTTGTCCTAGCGGTATCTCGCTGATGAGGGTGTGCCGAGCTGGGACTCCAGGCGCGGCACCGAGTTCTGAGGCCATCAGGTGCACCCGATCAACGAGGAAACAGGGCCCCACATAACTAGTGAAATCGGCAGCAAGACCAGTGAGGACGGATTCGGCGTGCGGTGGCTGTTGGTGGCGTCGATCAACCTGCGGAGTTCGTGGGCATCTCGCCACGGTGAGATGCGGGCGCGGGTCATGCTCGGCCGTGGTACCCGGCAGGAGCGAGCGCTGCATGCATTCACTCATCGCGTGGCTGCCCTCGCCCACACCGATCCACAGACACCGCTGTTGAAAATGGCCCGCGCCCTGCAGTGCGAGGCGAAACGGCGCCACCGTGCTGAGCGACTCCGCCAGATAGCCGCTGATCTCCTCCACGGTGTTTAAGGGAATGCGGCCGTAAAACTGACAAGTGATGTGCCACGTATCTGATGACTGCCACCGCAGGCACGTGTCCGTAGTGCTACTACGCAACAGAGTTGCCAGGTGCTCTCTAGCAGCCATGGACGGATACACCGCGCTAAATACACGCAGGTTTGTCGAACTCAACGCAGCCGCCTCACCAGTGCTTTTAAGTCTCACAGCCGCTTGACCCACCCCACAATCTGGGCGGATAAACGCGGCTACGCTCCCCTTGCCCGGATCGCATAACTCTGATGCGTAGTCACGCAGCAAGGGGAGCAGATCATCACTTTAGGATCGCCCTGCTTCGAAGGCAGCGCCGACGGTGTAGAGGCGGTCGTCGCAGAAGGCCGGGGCCATCAGCTGCAGGCCTACGGGCAGGCCGCTGTCGGGGGCCATGCCGGCGGGCACGGACATGCCGGCGAGTCCTGCCAGGTTCAGCGGCAGGGTGAACAGGTCGAAGTTGTACATGGCGAGCGGGTCGTCGAGCTTCTCACCGAGGTTGAAGGCGGTGGTCGGTGTGACGGGGCCGGCGATGACGTCGACGCTGTCAAAGGCGCGGGCAAAATCGCGGGCGATCATGGTGCGCACGCGCTGGGCTTGCAGGTAGTAGGCGTCGTAGTAGCCGACTGAGAGCGTATAGGTGCCCAGGATGATGCGGCGCTTGACCTCGTCGCCGAAGCCGGCGGCGCGGGACATGGCCATCACGTCATTGGCGGAGTGGGAGCCATCGTCGCCGGTGCGTAGTCCGTAGCGCATGCCATCGAAGCGCGCCAGGTTGGAGGAGATCTCCGAGGTCTGGATCAGGTAGTAAGCATTGAGGGCGTGGTCGAAGCTGGGGCAGTCGACTTCGACGATGGTTGCGCCCTGCTGCTTGAGCTGCTCGAGGGAGGCGTCGATCGTTTCGAGTACGCCGGCCTGGTAGCCGTCGCGAATGAACTGCTTGGGGCAGCCCACGGTGATGCCACTGAGATCGCCGTGCGCGCCCTTTTTGGCCGCCTCGACTACAGGCGCCACCGGCTTGCGCACGGAGGTGGCGTCGAAGGGATCTTCACCGGCGATTACCTCGTGCAGCAAGGCGGTGTCGAGCACCGTGCGTGCAGCCGGGCCGCCCTGGTCGAGGGAGGAGGCGCAGGCGATCAGGCCGTATCGGGACACGGTGCCGTAGGTGGGCTTGACGCCGACGGTGTTGGTCAGTGCCGCAGGCTGGCGGATGGAACCACCGGTGTCGGTGCCGATCGCCAGCGGCGCCTGCAGCGAGGCCAATGCTGCCGCCGAGCCACCGCCGGATCCGCCGGGGGTGCGCTGGGTGTCGTAGGGGTTGCGGGTGAGCTTGTAGGCCGAGTTCTCGGTGGACGACCCCATGGCGAACTCATCCATGTTGGTCTTGCCGAGAATCGGGATGCCTGCCTCGCGCAGCTTGGCGGTCACGGTGGCATCGTAGGGGCTCATGTAGCCCTCGAGCATTTTCGACGCCGCCGTGGTGGGGGCATCGGTGGTGACGAAGACGTCCTTCAGGGCCACCGGCACACCGGCCAGCGGCGACGCCGGCTGCTCACCGCGGGCGATGGCCTCGTCCACTGCGTCGGCGGCAGCGCAGGCCTGCTCGGCGCCAACATAGAGAAACGCGCCGATCTCGTCATCGACCTCGTCGATGCGGTCGAGATAGGCCTGAGTAACCTCGCGGGAGGAGAGCTCACCGGAGTGGATCTTCTTAGCGAGTTCGGCGGCGCTGAGCGAGAGGAGTTCTACGCTCGATTCAACATAAGAGCTCATGTGGTCAGTATCCCTTCTCTATTCGCCCAAAATCCGCGGCACGGCGAAACGCTGCTCGGCCGAGTCGGGGGCCTGATCGAGTGCCTGTTCGGGGCTCAGCGAGCGCTTCACTACGTCCTCGCGCATCCCGGTGGACACCGAGTGCGGGTGGCTCATCGGCTCGACTCCGTCGGTGTCTACTTCCTGCACAGCCTCGACGTGATCAACGATGTTGATGATCTGCGTGCCGAGGTGATCGAGCTCCTCGTCGCTTAGGGCTAGCCGGGCGAGATCAGCCAGGTGGGCTACCTCGCTACGAGAAATATCAGCCACGGTGAATTCGTCCTCCTCTTAAGGGTTTCGCTGTAACTTCCCTAGCTTAACGTACGGCTACTACGCATCAGAGTGCGCCGTCCCGGTGCACCGGCGGATGCGGCATGCGCCCACCCCACCCGCTGACGCGTGGATCACAAAAGTCGCTACTATGAACGGTGTGTCCTACCTAATACGAGTCCTCCTGCCCGACGAACCCGGCAGTCTCGGCCTGCTTGCTGAGGCGATCGGAGTCATTGGCGGCAATATCCAATCGGTGGATGTTGTGCACCAATTCGACAGCGGCACCGTCATGGATGACATCGTGGTGGATCTGCCGACTGGCACGCTTCCAGACAGCATCGTCTCCGCCGCGCAGGAAATCCCCGGTGTGATCGTCGATTCGCTGCGCCCCTTCTCTGGCGTGGTTGATCGCCGCGGCCAGATCAGAATGCTGGCCGCTGTCGCCGAAAATTCCTCGCGCATCGATGTAGCTATGCAGGAGCTTGTCGACGTCATCCCCCGCACAATGACCTCTGGGTGGGCCATTGTGCTCGGGCCGGCTGGGCGCGTCGCCGCCTCCACCGCAGCCCCCGAAGACGACGGCAACCTTCCGGAGATCAACGTTCAGTCGGCGCGACTGCTCGATCCCGAGGAGGAAACATGGGTGCCCGAGCACTGGGCTCTCTTGGACGCCTCGCTGGCCGTGGTGCCGCTGGGGTCCACCGACTTGCTACTGGTGGTGGGCCGCCCCGGTGGACCGGACTTCCTCTCCAGCGAGGTGGAGCACCTCGGCAATGTGGGCCAGGTTATTGGCTCAATCCTAAAAGCTGCATAAAGCCGGCCTCGTCGAGGATGTCAAGGCCCAAGTCTCGGGCCTTGGTTTCCTTGGATCCAGCATTTTCCCCGACCACCACATAGGTGGTCTTTTTTGATACCGAGGATGCCGCCTTACCGCCGCGGGAGATGATGGCCTCCTTGGCTTCATCGCGGGTGAAGTTCTCGAGCGTGCCGGTCACCACGATGCTCATGCCGTCGAGTACCTGGGGCAGCTCGGCTGCAGCGGACGGCTCTTCCGTCATTCTCACTCCGCTGGCCGCCCACCGTTCAACGATGGCGCGGTGCCAGTCCACCTCCCACCAGTCGGCGATTGATTCCGCGATGGTGCGGCCTACCCCTTCGACTTCGGCAATCTCCTCCAGCGGAGCGTCGAAAAGCGCTGGGATGGATCCAAAATGCTGCGCGAGGGCGCGGGCGGCGGTGGGGCCAACATGCCTGATCGATAGGGCCACGAGTACCCGCCACAGCTCCACCGTCATGGAGGCGGCGAGATTATCCAGTAGCTTCTTCGCGCTGGCGTTAATCGCACCGGTGGAGGTGGTGTAGACCGCAGAGGCGCGCAGATCCTTTTCGCTGAGGTCAAACAGGCCGGCTTCGTCGCGGAGGATGCCCCGGTCGATGAGATCCTGGGCGCCCTTCTCGCCGAGGGCCTCAATATCGAAGGCGCTGCGCGAGGCAAGGTAGGACAATCGGCCGGTGAGCTGACCGCGGCAGGATCGGGTGTTGGGGCAGCGCCAGTCGGCGTCGTCGGTTTTAGCTGGGCGCAAGCGGGCGCCGCACTCGGGGCAGAGCGTGGGGAAAATGTAGTCTCGTTCGCTGCCGTCGCGAGTATCGGCCACCGGGCCGAGTACCTCCGGAATGATCTCCCCGGCTTTGCGGATCACCACTGTGTCGCCGATGAGGACTCCCTTACGGCGCACCTCTTCGGGATTGTGCAGGGTGGCCATACTCACCGTCGAGCCGGCGACGAACACCGGGTCCATCACCGCATACGGGGTGACCCGCCCAGTGCGGCCAACGCTCGCCCGAATATCAACGAGCGTGGTGGTTACCTCCTCCGGCGGATACTTGTAGGCGATCGCCCAGCGCGGCGCCCGAGAGGTGGCCCCGTAGTCGCGCTGCTGCTGAAGGTCATTGACCTTGACTACAAGGCCATCGAGTTCAAAGACGGCGTCGTGGCGATGCTTCTGCCAATACTCCACCTGCGAAATAATCTCGCTGACGCTTCCGGCCGTGGTGGTGTAGGCGGAGGTGGGCAAACCCCACGCAGTCATCGCCTCATAGGCCTCGTGCTGCGATGCCGGCGCGAAACCTTTTCGGGCGCCGATACCGTGGCAGATCATGCGCAACTTCCGGCGCCGCACCGCCGCGGTATCTTTTTGCCGCAGGCTACCCGCGGCAGCATTGCGCGGATTAGCGAAGGGCTTGCCGCCCTCATCGATGCGAGCAGCATTGACATCGGCGAAATCCTCGATGGCGATGAATACCTCGCCGCGGATCTCGACTAGCTCAGGCACTGGGTAATCCTTGCTGCCCTGCAGCTGGTGCGGGATGTCCTCGACCACCTTGGCGTTGGCGGTAATATCCTCCCCCACCCGGCCGTCGCCACGGGTGGCTGCCCGCTCGAGCTGTCCATTGCGATAGACCAGATCGATCGACAAGCCATCGATCTTCAGCTCAGTGAGATACTCCTCCGCAGAAGTGCGCTCCAGCCACGCCCTAAGCTCCTCGAGGGTGAAAACATTGTCCAGACTATAAAGCCGCTCCAAATGAGTGACATTAGCGAAGCTCGACGACTCCGCCACCGGCGCGCCCACCTGCAGCGTCGGCGAATCCGGCACCCGCAGCTCGGGATGCTCGGCCTCTAATTGCTCCAGCGCACGAAACAGCCGATCGAACTCGCCATCCGAGATCTCTGGCTGCTGGTTGTAGTACTTCTCGCGGTGATGGCGTACAGCCGTCGCTAGCTCGTCCCACTTTTTGCGCAGATCGTTCGTAGTCACGCCTCCACAGTCTAGCGTGTGTGAACCACCTCGATTTCTGGTGCTACTACGCATCAGAGTTCCGGCGAGGCGGCGTCGATAAGCATGCGGGGGCAGCTGCTACGAAGCCTTCACGACTCGTGTCCGGCACGCAGTTTAAGCTATGGAACTATGACTCACTTCGATCCGCAGAACATGCTCACCTTTGATCTGGAGACCACCACCAATGACCCTCTCGAGGCGTGCATCGTCACCTCGGCGCTGGTGTCCATCAAAGGCCGCGAGGTGGAGCCACTGGAGCTACTGGCCGATCCGGGCGTGCCCATCTCCGAGGAAGCGACGAAGGTCCACGGCATCAGCACGGAGTATGCGCGCGAGCACGGCCGCCCGCACGATGAGGTGCTGAGCGAGACGATCGAGCGTATCTACCGCGGCTGGTCCGAAGGCCAAAGCCTCGTGGTGTACAACGGCACCTTTGACCTGACGATTCTGCGGCAGCGCTCCCAAGACTTTGTGATTAAAGGATTGGTCTATGACCCGTATGTGATCGATAAGGCTAAGGATCCCTACCGCAAAGGGCGCCGCACGCTCGGCAGCCTGTGCGAGTTTTATGGGGTGCGGCTCGACAACGCGCACGAAGCAACCGCCGACGCCCTCGCCGCCGCACGCATCGCGTGGAAGCAGCTACGCATGTGGCCGGAGCTGGCCCAGATGGACGCCGATGAACTCATGGAACAGCAGGCCGTGTGGTACTACGAGTCGCAATCAAGCCTGAAAAAATACTTCGAAAGCCGCGGCAAGGACTCCACCAGCGTGAGCACCGTGTGGCCGATGCGCGGCTAAACCTTGACCTACCCCGCCGGCACTGCACGGTGCGCGGCGGCACCTAGAGAATAATGGCCGCCGCAATCACGGCGAGAAAAATAACAGAAACGGCTATGCCCACCACGGTGCTGGTGCGATCATCACCAGTGAAATCCGGCAGGCCGTATTTGTTCTTCGGCAGCGACTCCGGATCCAGCTCCTCGCCTCCGACTGGGCTCACGACGGTTCTCCTTGGATCAGCCTGAAATAGATGCGCTGCCAATCCTAGCTCACTTCCCGAATGCTACTACGCATCAGAGTTTTCGCGTGCCATCACAGCGCTGATCGACGCCCACCCACCCAGCGCAGCCGGCGCCGCCAAGGCACAACCCCGCGCCCACACCACCCGGTATGGCGCAGCGCGAGCCAGGAGGAATCTGCTTAAAGATCCCCCGCATCCCGGGTGAGCATGTCACTGACTACTCGGGCCACCGCCAGCTGCCCGGCAGCGCCAAGCAGATCGCCGTGGCTGAGATCTTCTGCGGGCGCAATATCCACCGAGTCGGTGAGAACGCTGCGCGCCAGCGCTAGCTCGTCAATGATCCCGGCGACTTCCTGGGCCCTACTACGGGGGCATTCCCCCAGATCATCGACGCGATCGTCGCTACGCACCAGCTTCAGGCCGAGGCTTGTGCCCTGTTCGATGGCCTCAGCAACCGCATCCTTGGTAGGCGAATCCCAGCCGCTGGGGCTACTGAGAATAGCGTCGTGCGCCATGCCTAGGCGGACGTGATCCGGGGTGAGCTTGGGCACGTGCAGGATGCGTCGATCCGCGCTGGCCCCGAGTGCACCCAACGCGGGGGCGAGCTCCTCCCGATGTAGCGCCGGGATGGGATCCAGCGTGGTTGCGGGGGTGAGCGTTCCGCGCACAATGGGCTCGAGAAGCGGCTCGTCGATCTGCAGCCACACTGATGCGTAGTAGCGCTTGCGGATGTCGGCGATGTGGCGGGCGATTCCCTCGTTGAGGCTGGCATGGAGATCACGGAGGGCACCGGGATCGCGGAGGAGAAGCTGGCCGTTGCTGAGTTCGATCGAGGCGGCAAGGGACCATGGGCCTATGATCTGTTGTTTGATCACGCCGCCGACGGTGGTGCCCCAGCAGGATTCGAGTTCGTCGAGATCGCGTTCGGTGCGATCAAGGGTGCGTCGGCTCGCGATTTGGGGGCGGGCATCCATGCGCCACGAGCGGGGCCCGCGGGAAAATGCAAGCCCCTCGAGCAGGCTGGCGGTGCGGCCGATGGCGTCCGAGCCGAGGCCTCGTTGGGGAAGTTGGGGGATGGCGCGATGCTCGCCGGTTTCGCCTTCGATGACAGAGGCGGCGTCGATAAGCGAAAGCCCGGGCATGGGGCCGACGGCGTAGGCGACCATTAGCGGGCCGTTCCGCAGATGGTGCCGGAGCCGAGCACGATGTCTCCGCCTGGGTCGGGCAGGTAGAGCACTGCGGCCTGGCCGCGCGCCACCCCGCTCAACGACTCGCGCAAGTCGAGAACGAGACGATCCGCCTCGCGGTCTACCTGCGCCCGAGCGGCAACCACGCCCCCGTGGGCGCGCACCTGGACCTCGCAGTCGAACTCGCCTTGCATGTCCGGATGAAGCACCTTCACCCGATCAGCCTCGATGCGGGTGACGGTCAGCGCTTCGCGGGGGCCGACCACGACCGTGCCCGTGGAGGCATCGATGTCGGTGACGTAGCGCGGACGCCCATCCGCGGCCGGGGCCTTAATGTCTAGGCCCTTGCGCTGGCCAATGGTGTACTCGTGCACGCCGGAATGCTGGCGCAATACCTGGCCTTCCTGATCCACGATTGCCCCTGGACGCAAGCCAATGTGCTTGCCCAAAAACGCCTGGGTGTTGCCATCGGGGATGAAGCAGATGTCATAGGAATCCGGTTTGGAGGCCACGGCGAATCCCATTTCTTGGGCCTCTTCGCGGATCTGCGGCTTGGGTGTATCGCCCACCGGGAACATGCAGCGCTTGATCTCCTCGATACCCAACACCCCCAGCACATAGGACTGATCCTTGTCTGGGTCGACGGAGCGGCGCAGATAGCCGTCGCCGCCATCGTCCGGCTGAGCCAGTTGTGCGTAGTGGCCGGTAACTACGGCATCGAATCCGAGCGCCACACCCCGCTCGAGCAAGGCCCGAAACTTGATTTTTTCATTGCAGCGCAGGCACGGGTTGGGGGTTTCTCCGGCGGCATAGGACTCCACGAAATCATCGATGACGTCCTCTTTGAACCTGTCCGAGAAGTCCCACACGTAAAACGGGATGCCGAGTTTGTCGCACACCCGGCGCGCATCCGCCGAGTCCTCCAATGAGCAACATCCGCGGGAGGATTCGCGCACCGACTGGGGATCGCGTGACAACGCCAAGTGCACGCCAATCACCTCATGCCCTGCCCGGACTGCCCGAGCAGCAGCCACCGCAGAATCCACCCCACCGCTCATCGCTGCGAGAACTCGCATGCCCGATCTCCTCTCTGCTGCACTCCCCCGCGCCGCGGTGTCGGCACGTCGCGGACTATCTAGCCGTAGCCCACCACGGTCGTGGCGCCATGGTGAAACGAGGCCTCATCCTAACAGGCGTGCGGCAGAAGATGTAGATCTGCTACTACGCAGCAGAGTTTGACCAGTGTCCACAAGCCTCAAGGTGGTGCTGGCACAACTGGTGTCTATGCCGCATCCCCATCGCTTTGTGGGCGCTTGATCGACGCCCACGTGCCCCGACAAGATCTGCGGACGGGCCTCATCTGACTCTGCTGTCCTATATATAAGGAAACGCCTCGCACGCGACTGTCTCGAACCTCAGTAGCCCGCGAAGCGGGATTGGACACGCGGTAGTGCGGCTAGAGCAGCCACTGTTGTTTCATCAGCCCGATCACGTGCTGCGCAAGTCCTCGGGCTTGACCAATCTGGCGAACGCCATGGACGGCGTTGAGGGCAACGGCGCCGTCATAATCCGATAGCCGGTGAATATGCTCGCGCTTCCAGCCGAGCTCCGGCAGCTCTGCGCTTAACAGCTCCACGGTGGTGCTGGGAAGAATGTCTGAGGCAGCAGGGATGGCCACCTGGCTGCCCTGGATGACTGCCAAGGACCAAAAGGATCCCTCGGTAAGTTCGCCGCTGTCCGGGCTGCGGAAGAGGACGTCATCGAAACCGCGGTCGCGGGCGTGGCTGATGAGCTCTCGGACGGGTTCAATATCGGTGTGTTTCTCTGTTGCGTAGTAGCGCCTGTAGCTCACCTCCTCTACTCGGGCGATCGGCGCCCCGCAGTGGGCTGGCATCGGCCGAGTGGTGACGTCGAGGGTGTCATGATAGGCGGTGATTCTAATGACGCACGGGCCGCTGGGCAGGGCGGTGAGATGGGGGTGGAGGGTGGCGTCGAGAAGCGCACGGGGCATGTCGAGGCAGCTACCGAGGGCGCGGGCGTCGCGTTGGAGGCGGCGAAGATGCAGTTCCCATCCACGAACTGGGCGGGTGTTGAGGAAGGTGGTGAAGTGACCGTGTGGGGTGGGGCTCATGATCCTCCTTGCGCGCAGTGGGGAGATGAGAATCCATAGTAATAAGCCGCCGGTGAGCGGGGGCGGGGGCCGCGGCGCGGAGAGGGTGCTTCTAGGATTAGGGGCCATGAAGGTGCTGCTGGTCGATAATGTCGATTCGTTTACATACAACCTCGTTGACTACCTCCATCGTTTGGGCGCGAGCGTCACTGTAGTGCGCAATAGCGCCCCGCTGCCTTCGGTCGATGATGTGGACGCGATCGTCATATCCCCGGGCCCTGGCAGCCCGCACGATCCGCAGGCGCTGGGATCATCCGCCGCTGCGCTGCGCCTAGCCGCCGAGAGGAGTATCCCGTTGCTGGGGATTTGCCTAGGGGCGCAGGCGATGGCAGCGATGGCCGGCGGCGAGGTGAGCCGCGCCCCGGAGCCGATGCACGGGAGGGTGGCGTCGATAAGCCACAGTGGGCGTGCTTTGTTTAGAGACGTCGAGGCCGACTGCGTGGCAACTCGGTATCATTCCCTGGCGATCACGCGGCTGCCCGACTGTTTCGAGGTGCTCGCGCGCTCCCACGACGGGGTGATTCAGGCGATCGCGCACCGCAGCCTGCCGCAGTGGGGCGTGCAATTTCACCCCGAGTCGATTCGCACCGATGCGGGGTTGAAGATTCTCGATAACTTCCTGCATCTCGCTGCCGAGCACACGGGGGCGCAGGTGCAGATTCACACCTTTGATCATCTCGTTGATGAGGTTGAGCTGTACCGCGTCATTCGTCAGCGCTCACGCTACTACGCATCAGCCTCAATGTGGCTCAGCTCGGCGCAGGATCGCTTCAGCTATATCGGTATCGGCTCCCAGGTGGAGTCCTTTGGCTTCGATGGCCCACGCACCCAACCCAGCGTCCATATCGATCGCGACGCCCCTGAGCTGGGATCTTTCCGGCTCGGCTGGGTGGGGTATTTCACCTACGACACGGACACCCACGATCCTGACGCGGCCAGCCTCACGCCGAGTAGCACCGATCCGGCCAGCCAGTGGATGTGGGTGGACTGTTGCGTAGTAGTAGATCGCGCGCAGGCACGCATGCACCTTGTATCCCGAGGCAATCACGATCAATCGCTTATCGACGCCATCTCCGCCCTCCCCGCCGAGCAGCACACCGCGTCCTCAGCGCCTCCCACACGCCCAGCGGTGACACTGCTCTCCCCGGCGCGCATCCGCGATGACCGGGCACGCTATCTAGATAAGATCTCCCACGCGCAGCAGCACATACGCCAAGGAAACACCTATGAGGTGTGTCTGACCACCCAGCTGCATGCGGAGGCGACGTTCGATGTGTGCCAGGCCTTCGATTATCTCCGCCGCCATCACCCGGTGCCCTATTCGGCGCTGCTCGAATTTCCCGATGTGCAGATCCTGTCCTGCTCACCGGAAAAGATGCTCAGCATCGACGCCACGGGGCGGGCTGTGTCAAAACCCATCAAGGGAACCCGCCGTCGCGATAGCGACCCTGCCATCGATCGAGCGCTCGCGCAGCAGCTGCACACTGAAAAGGAACAGGCGGAAAACTTGATGATCGTGGACCTGGTGCGCAATGATCTCACCCGTCACTGCCAACCAGGATCGATCACGGTGGATAAGCTCTTCGATGTGGAAACATATCCGAGCGTGCATCAGTTAGTGTCGACTGTCTCTGGGCTACTACGCAACAGAGAAGATGCGCTCACTCTCGTGCGGGATTGCTTTCCGGGCGGCTCCATGACGGGCGCGCCCAAGGTGGCAACAATGCGGATCCTGGACGAGCTCGAAGGAGAAGCTCGGGGCATCTATTCGGGCGCGCTCGGCTATCTCAGTAGCGATGGCGCCATCGATCTGGCAATGGTGATCCGCTCCTTTGTGCTCCGCGGCTCAGAGGTGAGCTTCGGCGTGGGCGGCGCCATCACCGCGCTCTCGGAGCCCGAGGCCGAATGGGAGGAAATCGCGGTAAAGTCTCAGCTGTTCTTAGACTTGCTAGGGGTGGAATTTCCGGGTTCCACGGCGGGGGATTCCCAGCGGCAAGCGCATCCCTCCCCTAGGTTCCCGCCGCCAGCTGGAGCCTATGCCACCACCTCAGCTCAGTAACGTTCGTCTTCGCTGTACTTCATTTTTTTGACAAGGATTATTGTGATGTCACCTCGTCGTCCCCGCCGTGGATCGCAGCCATCTGGCAGCACTCTAGCGCTTGCCGGTAGCTATGAGCTCAGCCATGGCACGGCAGAGCTGCAGTACGATCACGGCTGGTGGCTCTATATAGACGGACATCCCTCTTCACATGTGAAAATTGGCGAGCCAGGCTATCTCGCTTTCGAGTACATGCGTTGGATTGCGGCCTGCGTCGACAAGCATGTGCAGGCGCATCTGGATCCGCAGCGGCTACGCATTACGCACTTGGGTGGAGGGGGCTGCTCCTTGCCGCGCTACTTCGCGCACTCCTATCCGCGCTCGCGCAACACGGTGGTGGAATATGATGCGCTGCTGGCCGAGCGGGTTCGACAGTGGTTCGATATCCCGCGCGCGCCGCAGGTGAAGATACGCGTGGGCGAGGCCGCCGCGACCGTATCGACCTTTCGGCCCGATTCCCGCGACGTGATCATCCGGGACTGCTTCGCCGGCGGCACAGTTCCCGCCCCACTGACCCAACCGGAGTTTGTCGAGCATGTACGCGGCAGTCTCACCGAGGACGGCATCTATCTTGCCAACACCTCGGGCACGGTCCACACAGAACGCCACGTACTGGCCACCTTCTTCGCCCACACCGGCATCATCGCCCCGGCTGCAGTATTGAAGTCCGGCTCGGCGCGCACCGCGAACGCGGTATTGGTGGCTTCGCAGCGGCCGCTGCCCGCCCCAGATGTACTACGCAGCAGCGTTGTACCGGCGCGGTGCGATTTCACTTAAGCACCGCGCGCCGCTACATCCACACCGCAACGCAGCCTATGAGCGCACAAGCTCGCGTGCTTCTTCATCGGTGAGCATGGCCTCTTCGAAAGCCCGCAGAGCGGCGCGGTGATCGAAGTTCACCCCGATGAGCACGACTTCATTGGACGGTGCCACCCCAGCATTCGCCCAAGGCGCAGCCGGCTGGATGGTGAGGTTGGGCCCAGCCTGGCTCCACACATGAGCCATCTCGAGGCGGTCGGCCAGCCAGCAGTGGCCTTTGGAACGGACCAATCCAGTTGTGCTGCGTAGTGCTTTGACCAAACGCTCACGATCGAAAGGGCGATCGCCGCGGAACACAACGGAGGATATGCCGTATTCCTCGGTTTCAGGCGTGTGCGGATTGGCGAGTTCCTCCGTGTAGCCCTGGTAGGTCGCGGCGGTCTGGACATCATAGAGCGAGGAGTCGAGGATCGCTTCGGCGGCGATCTCGCCGTGGGTGACGGGCACGATCCGGGCCCGCGGGTTCATAGCCCGCACGGCGTCGATGGTGGCCCCGGTGGCGGCGTCGCCGGCGATATCGGTTTTAGTGATGAGGACAAGATCGGCGAACTCGGTTTGCTCCACGAGCAGGTCGGCAATGGTGCGCTCGTCGTGTTCATCGAAGCTGGCCCCGCGCTGAAGTTGGGTGATGAAGGTGGAGGCGTCTACGAGAGTGACCATCGAGTTGATGGGGGCCACGTCGCACAGGCGGGTGCCGTCCTCGAAGGTCCACTCGAAGGTGGCGGCCACGGGCATCGGCTCGGAGATTCCCGTGGATTCGATGATGATGTGGTCAAAACGCTGGGAGCGCGCTAGCTCGCCGACGCTATCGACGAGATCCTCGCGCAGCGTGCAGCAGATGCAGCCATTGGACAGCTCCACGAAGCGCTCCTCCCCGCGCTGGAGGTGGCTGCCGTTGGCGATGAGGTCGGCGTCGATATTGATCTCGGAGAAGTCATTGACGATCACCGCGATCCTGCGCTCACGGGCGTCGCGCAGCAGGTGGTTCAGCAGCGTGGTTTTTCCGGCTCCGAGGAAACCGGACAGCACAGTCACAGGGGTCGTGGCAGCAGGTGTGATAGGTGAACTCATGGTCCACCACCCTACACTATTGGAAACAAATTCCATTAACGGCCCGTGGGCGGCGCTCTCGCCTAGCCACGCCAGCCTCGTCCATCAGCACATTCCAGCGAGGCGCGCCATCTCCACGATCCGCGGAAACTCCTGCACCACCCGCTCAACATCCTCCTGCGTAGTGTCTCGGCCAAGCGAAAAACGCACCGCCGAACGCGCATCCGCCTCCGAAACCCCCATCGCCAGCAGTACCTCACTGGCGCGATTGACCCCAGCCGCGCATGCCGAACCAGTCGCACACTCGATTCCCGCGCTATCCGCCAGCATGATCAAGCTATCGCCCTCCGCGCCGGGCACACTCAGATGCACATGCCCAGGCAGCACACGCTGGCCCCGACCATGCACGATCACAGTGTCGATCTGTTGCGCAAGGCTGCTGCGTAGTTGCTCACTCAGCGCCTCTAGGCGCTGCTTTTCGACGCTCATCTCCGCGCACGCCTCCCGCAAAGCGACAGCGGTAGCCACAGCACCGGCCACGTCCACCGTCCCAGGGCGGATACCGCGTTGCTGCCCTCCGCCGTGCAGGATCGGACTCGGCACCGGCGATCGGCGCGCCAGCAGCAGCCCCACCCCGCGCGGCCCGCCAAACTTGTGGGCACTGGCCGCCACGGTATGTGCGCCCAGCTCACGGAAACTCACCGGAATATGCCCCACCGCTTGCACGGCGTCGATATGCACCGGAGTGTTCGTTGCCGCGGCAGCCTCCACGAGAGCATCCACCGGCTGCACCACGCCCGTTTCGTTATTGGCCAGCATCATCGTGGCCACCGAGTGGGCCGAGCCGAGCACCTCGCGGATAGAATCAGGGTCCACCGCCCCATCGGCGCCCACCCTGAAGTAGTCACACCCCAAGCGCGATACCACTTCGCGCACGGCCGGGTGCTCAATCGGGCTGCTCGCTACGGGCAGATCAGGCTTGGCTGCGGCGAAGCCCGCAACGGCAAGATTGTCTGCCTCAGTGCCGGAGGAGGTAAACACCACCTCGATGGGTTCGCAGTCCAGACACTCCGCGATCGTCTCGCGCGCCTCGGAGACCAAGGCGTTCGCCTCCCGACCGGAGCGATACTGCCCGCCGGGATTGAGCGCCGATGAAGTCTCGATCCACGCCTCACGGGCGCAGGGGCGCAGCGGTGCTGTTGCTGCGTAGTCCATATAGATTCGCGTCATTGTTTCCTCACCCTGAATCTGGGTTATGGCCGTGCTACTACGCAGCAGAGTTGTTCATCCCACACTGCCCGAGCCGCACACACCGCCCACTTGAGGCAGGTGCGCGGCGGGCTCGCTGCTTTAAGCGCGGCGACTGTTGATCTCGTCGATCAGCTGCGGCACCACGTCGTCGACATCGCCGATCACGCCGAAGTCCGCGATCTCGAAGATCGGCGCATCCTCATCGTTATTAATCACCACGATGCGCTTGGAGGTTTGCATGCCGGACTTGTGTTGGATTGCGCCCGAGAGGCCGAGCCCGATGTAGAGATCCGGGGAGACGGTCACGCCGGTCTGGCCGATCTGGTAGTTGGCATCGTAGAAACCTTCGTCCACGGCATCGCGGGTGGCACCCACCGCGCCGTCGAAAAGATCAGCCAAGGGCTCGGCCAGCTCCGCAAATCCTTCGGCGGAGCTGAGGCCACGACCACCGGCCACCACCACGGAGGCTTGGCTCAGCTGCGGCCGGTCGCCCCGCTCGGCCGGGGTGAAGGAGCGCACCTGAACGTCCAGCGGCGAAGAGCTCGGCAGATCAATGGTGGCTAGCGCCCCGGAGGCGGGGGCGGCGTCAGGCGTGATCGCCCCGGCGCGCAGCGCATAGATCGGGCTATCGCCACCGACTGCGGCCGTGACCGCGTAGCTGTCACCGAAGATGGACTGCTCGGCGGTGCCATCGGGGTTAATACCCACCACATCATTGAGCACACCGGAGGCAACGCGCGCCGCAAGCCGTCCGGCGATTTCCGAACCGACGACCCCGGCTGCCACCACGATTGGTGCCGGCTGCCCGGCGGCGAGCATGGATAGGGCATCCACCTCAGGGATGATCAGCCGGTTATCCACGGACTCCGACTCCGCGGCGATCACCATCTCCGCCCCCCACTGCCCAAGTTGAGCGGCGAAGCTCTCTGCGGTGCCAGGGGTTCCAACCACCACAGCAGAGACATCGCCGAGCTGACGGCCGGCGCTAATCAGCTCGGCAGTGACTGCGTCGAGCTCACCATGGGAATGCTTGACAAGTACGTATGTCATCGTTGTTCACTACGCCTTTCTGACTGCGCTTTAGAGCAGGCCCTCGTTGGCCAAATAATCAGCGATGGCCTTGCCGGCCTCGCCGTGGTCGCGGATGATTTCGCCGGATCCACGCTCCGGACGCGGCGTCGCGGCCTGCACCACGGTGGCCGAGTGCGCCACCCCCACCTGGGAGGCATCCACGCCGATGGCGGCAAGATCAATGCGAGTGATCTCGGCCTTCTTAGCGGCCATGATGCCCTTGAAATTGGGAAAGCGCGGCTTGGCGGCGCGCTCATTGATAGAGACAACAGCCGGATACGAGGCGCTCACCTCGTAGCTGCCCTGATGATCAGTGCGGGTGGCCTCCACGACTCCTGCGGCAGTATCGACGCTCACATCCGCCACCGTGGTGAGTGCAGGCAGCTGCCGATACTCCGCCAAAATGCCTGGGATCATTCCCATCTGTCCATCCGAGGAGGCGTTACCGGCAATAATGAGCGCCACATCATCGATGGTGTTGATCGCGTTGTGCAAGGCCCAAGCTGTCCCCATCGCATCGGAGCCCGCCAGAGAATCGTCGACAAGCAACACAGCATCATCGGCACCCATGGATAGCGCCTTGCGCAAAGCCTCCTCGGCTCGCTCGGTGCCCATGCTCAGCGCCACCACCCGGAAGCCCGCGTCAGGGTGAGCTTCTCTGATGCGTAGTGCCTGTTCCACCGAGTACTCGTTGATCTCGTCGATCACTTCGTCCGCCGCCGCGCGATCGAGGGTGAAATCCTCCTCGAGCGACTTCGTGGACCACGTATCGGGTACGTGCTTGACCAGTGCAACCAATGCTGGCATGAGCTCGTTCAATCTCCTTCGGAGTAGTTTTTCAACACACTTTTGTTGTCTATTTTCTTAGCGGTCACCATCGTAATGCTTCCGCGGATGGCAGACAAAGGCCATCGCGCCCTGATCAAGCCGCGCAATCACGCAGGCATAGGGCCTGGATCCGCGCAGCTTCAACTTCTTGCGCAACGCATCTGGATCCACATCCACCCCGCGCACCAAAATTTCCAGGCTGCCCGCATCGCGCCGTTTCATCACCTGACGCAGCTGCTTCATCGACACCGCCTCGAGCACCTCGAAGCCACTCGCCCCCGGCGGTATCTCCTCGCCGGTGAGATACGCGATGTGCTCATTCAGCATCCACAGCCCGTGCCGCGCGGCATAGGCGCGCACCAGCCCCGCCCGCACCACAGCCCCATCAGGGTCAATTATGAACCGGCCCACCTCGCCGACCTGAGCCTGCGGCGGCTCCTCCGCACTGGTGTAGCGCTCCAGCTCGCCGGATTCCTTGATCACCCACGCCTCGCGCGAGGGACCACCCAGCTGCTCGGTGTACAGGCAGGTCTCTTTCACCGCCCCGGCAACACTCGCCACGGTGACCGCGCCAGGCCACTGAGAATAATCAATGCCTGGGGCACACTTAATCACCAGCGGTGTCAATGGATAGGCAGCCACCAGATCAGGCAGCGGCGGCACGAGATCCTCCACTTTCGTGATCCGCCGCCCACCAGCCCGGCGCGCCGGATCGGCGATGACCACATCGGCGCTTGGCACCACGGGCTTCAGGGCGTCTGCGCGCACACAGCGATGCGCCGCCAGATTGTGCACTGCCATGGCCACTCGCGCAGCGTCGAGATCCGAGCCCACATAGCGCAGCCCCGCCCGCTGGGCCTCGAGCCCCTCGCTAGCGATCGAACAGGTGGCATCGTGCACCAGCGCCTCGTTTCCGCACAGCTCGCGTAGCCGCTGAGCGCGCGCGGCAGCCACCTGCCACGGGGTGGCCTGCTGGGCCGATTCATGGCACATCAGGAGACTCGAGCTCGGGGCGTGAAACTTCTGTGCCGCTGAACGGCGGGCGCTGATGAGCTCGATGACGGCGCGGCCATAGTCGCCAAACTCAGTACGCGCCGCGGCGTGATCTGCGATCATGCTCGCCTGTGTGCACGCATGCTCCCGCGCCCACTGCTCGATCGCTTCCTGGTGGGTCGCTAGAAAACTGACCTCGCTGGGGATAAAGGACATAATCGCCCAGTCTAGTGGCCGCCTATGAAGCTACTACGCATCAGAGATCACGCGCCCGAAATAGCTATTGCATTCCGGCTTATCGACGATCGGCTCCATATCCACCTCCGGCAGCGTCGCCCATAGCTCGGCCACGGAGTTCACGGCGCTGAGCACCTGCAGTTTTGACCATGTTGGTAGCACTAGCTGGATTTTCCCACCCTCCCAGTCGGCGAGGAGCTCGCTGGGGCGATACCAACCGGCGGTCGCGGTCTCCCCAGATACTGCATCGGGCACCTGCTCCGCTGGGGCGCGCACCACAAAAGAAAAGGCGTCGAATTGCCGCTCGGCCCCAGGTGGCCCAATCCAGCGAGCGAAGGGGTGCAGCCGTGACGACGCCAGCAGCAGCTGCTGTTGCTGCAGGAACTGGGCGAACCCACGCCGTTTGCTCTCCAATTCCACGCGTTGATGGTGGTAGCGCCCGGCGTGGTGCAAGAGCTCGCCACTGCGATGCTGGGCGATGAGCGTGCCGGTTTCTTCAAACAGCTCCCGCACCGCGGCCGTCACTATGGCCACGGCATCGGCAGGATCGACACCGAGATCCTTACCCCACTGGTGTGCGCTCGGGCCTTGCCATACCTCGGCGCGAAACCCTGGGGCTAGATAGTCTCCCGGGTCCACCCCACCGCCTGGAAACACCGTGGCTGAGGGGAAGGTGGGCATCGAGCTCACCCGGTGCTGGGCATACACCTCCAACCCCCAGTCGCCATCGCGCACCAGCACCACAGTCGCGGCCCGGCGCGGCGTTGGGGCGCAGCACCCTGGCGTTGGCGTGAAAGGAGTTTGGGAGAGATCCCGGGCGGTGGGGCGGTCCATAACTCTGATGCGTAGTAGCCCTAGGAGCGCGGGGCGCGGTGGGCGCCGCCGGTGCGCGCTCGGCGCGCGAAGTAGCGCCCGTCGATACGATCGAGGGTGATCTGCTGGTGGAAGGTGGTGGTGAGGTTTTCGCTCGTGAGGACATCGTCGATGAGGCCCTGGGCCACGATGCCGCCTTCATCGAGAAGCATCGCGTGGGTGAAGCCGCGCGGAATTTCCTCCACGTGGTGAGTGATCATCACCGTGGCCGGCGCATCGGGGTCCATGGCGAGCTCACCCAAATATCCGACGAGGTCCTCGCGCCCGCCGAGGTCAAGCCCCGCACCCGGCTCGTCCAGCAGGAGCAGCTCGGGGTTCGTCATTAGCGCCCGCGCGATGAGCACGCGCTTCTTCTCGCCCTCACTCAACGTTCCCCAGGTGCGGTCCCGCAAATGTAGCGCCCCCACCTGCTCGAGGGTGTCGATGGCGTGCTCGAAATCCATGTCCTCATATGCCTCGCGCCAGCGCCCCAAGATGGCATAGCCGGCGGAGATCACCAGATCGGCGACTTTTTCGTTCTCGGGGATGCGCCCGCCGATCGCCGAGGAGGTCATGCCGATCATGGTGCGCAGATCACGCATATCGGTTTTACCTACCTGCTCGCCCATGAGAAACGCCACGCCACTGGTGGGGAAAGCCTCCGCAGCAGCGAGGCGAAACAGCGTGGTTTTCCCAGCCCCGTTCGGGCCGATCACAACCCAGCGCTCATCCAACTCCACCTGCCAGGTGATATCACCCAGCAAGGTGCGGCCATCGCGCACAAAGGAGATGTCGCGAAAATCGATCAATAGGTCCGGGTCGGTGGGGGCTATCGGCGAGGAACTCATAGCCTCCATCATGGCGGAAAAATGCACCGCGGTGGGTGAGCCACACCCTGCACTCCCTCAGCTGCAGCCACCCAGCGGATCGAAGCTGGTGAGAGGGGGTGATGGGAGGGGAGGTGACGTCGATAAGCGCACAGCACATGCCGCATCACTGTGGTCAAGATTCCAAAAGGAGCAGCCTGTACATCCCCTCTGAAGCCAGTAGACTTGGGGATCAACGTCGCATCGTCTATAGAAATAGCCCGCGCTTATCACTCATCAACGATGGCGCGGAGCGAGAGAAAGTGGTGTCTATTGTGACTGGCAGACTCGGTATCGATGACGTCCGCCCGTACATCTCCGGGAATCGTTGCCCCTCTAAGGCCGTGGTAGGTGAGGTCGTTCCCGTCTTCGCCTTGATCTGGCGCGAGGGGCATGATGCTATCTCCGCCACCCTCAATGTCAAGGGCCCTAAGGAGTCCTCGGTGGCCCCGAAGATGAAGCGCATCCCGATGAGTGCCGATTCCTTCGACCAAGACGAGCACCACGCAATCTTTGTGCCCGATGTGCCCGGCCAGTGGAGCTTCCGAGTGGACGCGTGGTCGGATCCGATGGCCACTTGGCGCCACGCGGTGACCGCCAAGATTCACGCCGGCCAAACCGCCGCCGAGCTGGCCAACGATCTCGAAACCGGCGCCCAGCTCTTCGAACGCGCAGCCAAGGGCGCACCGAAGGCCTACTACGAGCAGCTTCTCGACGTCGCCGCCACCCTGCGCTCCGACGCCGATGTGCGCGCCCGCGTGGCCCCAGCACTGTCGAAGGATGTCATCGGCATTCTCGATCTGCACCCGCTGCGCGAACTACTGACCCGCGGCCGCACCCATAAAGTGGAGGTCATGCGCCGCAAGGCCCTCGTGAGCTCCTGGTATGAGCTCTTCCCCCGCTCAACCGGCGGATGGGATGACACCGGCGCCCCGGTGCATGGCACCTTCGCCAGCACCGCCGAACAACTCCCCCGAATCAAAGCCATGGGCTTCGACACCGTCTACTTCCCGCCGATTCACCCCATCGGCGAGATCAACCGCAAAGGCCGCAACAACACCCTTGTTCCCGAACCGGAGGATGTGGGATCGCCGTGGGCCATCGGCTCCGCTGACGGCGGCCACGATGCCGTACACCCCAAGCTCGGCACCCTCGATGACTTCGACCAGCTCATCGCGCGCGCCAAGGAACTCGACCTCGAGATCGCCCTCGATCTGGCGCTGCAGTGCGCCCCCGATCACCCCTGGGCCGCAGAACACCCCGAATGGTTCACTGTGTTGCCCGATGGCACCATCGCCTACGCGGAGAACCCGCCCAAGAAGTACCAAGACATCTACCCGCTGAACTTCGACAACGACCAGCAGGGCATCTACGAGGAAATCCTGCGCGTAGTGAAGTTCTGGATCAAGCGCGGCGTCACCACCTTCCGCGTGGATAACCCGCACACCAAACCCACCAACTTCTGGGAATGGCTCATCGCCACCGTGCACGAAACCAACCCCGAGGTGATCTTCCTCGCCGAGGCCTTCACCCGCCGGCCCCGCCTCTACGGCCTAGCCAAGGCAGGCTTCTCCCAGAGCTACACCTACTTCACTTGGCAAACCTCCAAGCAGGAGCTCACTGAGTTCGGCCTCGAAATCGCCCGCATGGCCGATATCTCCCGGCCTAATCTCTTTGTCAACACCCCCGACATTTTGCACGCCTCCCTCCAAGAAGGCGGCCGCGGCGCCTTCGCTATTCGTGCCGCACTGGCCACCACCCTCTCCCCGCTGTGGGGCATGTACTCCGGCTTCGAACTCTACGAAGGCGAAGCCGTGGCACCTGGCAGCGAGGAATACATGGACTCCGAGAAATACCAGCTGCGCCCCCGCGACTTCGACGGGGCACTGCGCAATGGCGACTCCCTCGAGCCCTACATCACCACCCTTAACCGGATCCGCCACGAACAGCCCGCCCTCCAGCAGCTGCGTGCTATCCACTTCCACGACATCGACTCCGACCAGATGATCGCCTACTCCAAGGTGGACGCCCTCACCGGCAACACCGTGCTCGTGATCGTCAACCTCGACCCGTGGAACGAGCACGAAGCCACCGTGCACCTCAACATGGAAGCCATCGGCCAAGACTGGGACGCCCAGTTCGAAGTCGCCGACCAGATCACCGGCAGCCGCTACACCTGGGGCGCACACAACTACGTCAACCTCAAACCCTGGGAGAACGTCGCCCACATCTTCGTCCTGCCCGATGTGCCGCCCGCCCGGCGCGAGCAGCTCGCCTGGCGCAGCATCGAGGACTACCGGCTCTAAAGCCGCAGCCATAGCGGTCTGAGGGACACCGAACTCTGCTGCTACTACGCAGCAGAGTTCGGGGGTGGCAGCGAGGTGGCGTCTAATAAGCGCTTATTCCTCCTCGCCGCTGACGATATACCTCCTCTCGATGCCCGTATATCCGCTGTATACGGCGGGCATCGCCGCTTGTATCCATCGCGTTTTATTGCTGATTTCCCGCCGCCGCTTCAGGCGCCAGGCAAGCCCCACGGGCTCACCATTTCCCGGCGTAACTCTGATGCGTAGTAGCGATCTTCGACAATCCACCTTGTAGATAAGAAAGCTCACCCCATGCCCTTCGATCCTCACGATCCCACCCTCGGCATCCCTGACCACGACCTGCAACGGCTGCGCTTCTGCCAGCATCACGACCCGCACGCTTTCTACGGCTGGCACGCGACCCCCAGTGGCGCGGTGATCCGTACTCGCCAGCCTGGCGCGGAGCGAGTGGAGATCCTCACCGCCGACGGCACCACCCTAGAGGCCGTCCACACCACCGACGGTATTTTCGCCGCCCTCCTGCCCTCTTCGGAGCCGATTGACTACCGCCTGCGCGTGACGTGGCCCGGTATGCAGCCGCGCACAGTGGCGGACGGCTATCACTTCCTGCCCACCTTGGGTGAAACGGACCTGTACCTCATTGGTGAGGGGCGACACGAGCGGCTGTGGGAGGTGCTGGGCTCGCATGTGCGCACGATCGATACGGAGATGGGGCCCGTGGTGGGCACCTCCTTCGCGGTATGGGCGCCGAATGCGATCGGTGTCGCCGTGGTGGGTAGTTTCTCCGGCTGGAATCCGGCGCAGTACCCGATGCGCTCGCTCGGCTCCTCCGGGGTGTGGGAAGTGTTCATCCCTGGAGTCGGGGTCGGCGAGGTGTACAAGTACGCCATCCAGACCAAGCAGGGGCATCGTCGCGACAAGGCCGATCCGTTAGCCCGTCAGGCGGAGGTGCCGCCGGCGACCGGTTCGATCGTGACGGAATCCACCTATGAGTGGAAAGACGATGCGTGGATTACCACTCGGGCGCGGTCGAACGCCCAGGCCGAGCCGATGAGTGTCTACGAGGTGCACCTCGGCTCGTGGAAACAGGGTCGCACCTATGAGGATCTCGCCGTGGAGCTGGTGGACTATGTGGATCACATGGGCTACACCCACGTGGAGTTCCTTCCTGTGGCCGAGCACCCCTTCGGCGGCTCGTGGGGCTACCAGGTCTCCGGCTACTACGCACCCACCTCGCGGTGGGGCACCCCGGATCAGTTCCGCGCCTTGGTGGATGCCTTCCACGCTCGAGGCATCGGCGTGATCGTGGACTGGGTGCCGGCACACTTCCCCAAGGACGAGTTCGCCCTTGCTCGCTTTGACGGCGAGCCGCTCTACGAGCACCCGGATTGGCGCCGCGGCGAGCAAAAGGACTGGGGCACCTATGTCTTCGACTTCGGCCGCACCGAGGTCCGCAACTTCCTCGTGGCCAACGCGCTGTACTGGTGCAAGGAGTTTCACATCGACGGCCTGCGCGTGGACGCGGTGGCCTCCATGCTCTATTTGGACTACTCCCGCAATGAGGGCGAATGGCTGCCCAACCAGTTCGGCGGCCGCGAAAACCTCGAGGCCAAGCAGCTTCTGCAAGAAGTGAACGCCACCGTGGCCAACACCTTCCCTGGAGTGCTGACTATCGCCGAGGAATCCACCTCATGGCCAGGGGTGACCGCCCCCACCTACAACGACGGCTTGGGGTTTTCCTTGAAGTGGAACATGGGCTGGATGAACGACACCCTCGAATACTTCTCGCAGGATCCCATCAACCGCAAGTACCACCACCACGAGATCACCTTCTCGATGGTCTACGCCTACTCCGAGCGCTATGTGCTGCCCATTTCCCACGATGAGGTCGTGCACGGCAAGGGCACACTCTGGACCCGCATGCCGGGAGATCCGTGGAACAAGGCTGCCGGGGTGCGTACCCTGCTCGCCTACATGTGGGCTCACCCGGGCAAGAATCTGCTCTTCCAGGGCCAGGAGTTTGCCCAGTCGCGGGAGTGGAGCGAAAACCGTTCCATCGACTGGGAGGATATGGACGGCTGGGAGGGAGAGTTCCACCGCGGCGTGCACCAGCTGGTGCGCGATCTCAACTCCACCTACAAGGAACTGCCGGCCCTCTACTCGCTCGACAGCGATCCGGCTGGTTTCCGCTGGGCGAAATCCGATGACGCGGACAACAACATTCTCGCTTTCTACCGCACCGGCGATCAGGGCGAGAAGCTGTTGTGCGTGTTCAACTTCGGTGGTTCCTCCCAGCCGGCCTACACCGTCGGTGTGCCCGAGGCTGGACATTGGTCGCTGATTCTCAACACCGACGCGGGTGCCTATGAGGGGGCGGCCAACGATATCGGCAGCGGTTTCGACGCCGCCGATAACGCCTGGGACGGCTACCCCTACTCCACTACGCTGCACATCCCAGCGCTGTCCGCGCAGTGGTACCGGCTGGATAACGAGCGCTAGTACAGCGCCGAGGCCAGCTTGCCCCGCGCCGCGAGCACGCGCGGATCAGCAGCGTCATACATGCCCAACAGCTCGATGAGGCGGTCCTTCAGGGCCGCCTTGTCGTCTCCCTGGGCCTGAGTGATCGCGGCGATGAGGCCATCGAAAGCCTCCTCCACACGCCCGCGGGCGATGAGCGCATCGGCTGCTGCGTAGTGCTTATCGACGCCACCCTCCGTCGCACCATCTTCATCCCCCGCTGCGGCCTCCGCCGCGCGGGCCCGCTGAATCACCTCGGCGCGCTTACGCAGCTGCTCCAGCTCCTCATCCTTCGGCTGCGCAGCCTGCAGCTCCTCCAGCAACTCCAGCGCCTGGTCTGCATCCGGTTCCTCGGCGTCCAGCATGCTGCGCACCTGTGCGATCCGCGGATCATCCTGCTCGGGCTCACCGGGCAGGCCTTCCAGCTTGCCGGCCACGGCCCCCACCACCGCAGCTGTCCACTGTTGCAAGGCGTCCTCGGGCTGACCGCCCTGGAAATCGGTGATGGGACGCCCCTGGGCGAGCGCAAGCACGGTCGGCAGCCCCTGTACTCCCAAAGCTTGGGCGAGCTGCGGGGTGCTATCGGCATCGAGATAGGCATAGATCCAGCTGATCTGTTCCTGCATGCCAGCCAGCCGGGTAAACACGGTGTGCATCTCCGCGGACTCGGGCGAGCGTTGCGTACCGATGTGCACCACCACCGGCACCTGCATGGACCGCTCAACAACCTCGGCCTGAATATTCTGCTCGCTCACGGTAACAACGGGCGAAACACCCTGCTTGGCATCTCGTCCCTGTGCTTGGGCGCGCGCATCCGCACGGGTTTTCACCTCCCCAAGGTCGATAGCGCCGGCAACAAAACGTTCGGGGGCCTGCTCAGCCATGATGCTCCTTAATTCTGCGTAGTTTCGTCCACCGTGAGTGCGGCCGCGTCCTCACTCAGGTGCTTTTCTAGCGATGCTACTTTGCCCCGCAACTGCCCGGAGTAGCCGGGGCGAATATCGGCCTTGAGCACCAGCGACACCCGCGGGCTCACCGCCAGCACCGCCTCGGTTGCGTGCTTGACCACCTCCATCACCTCATCCCATTCACCTTCAACGAGCGTGAACATTGCGTTCGTCTCATGCGGCAGCCCGGAGGCACGCACCACGCGCACCGCCTCGGCAACCGCCTCCGACATCTCCGCGTCTGCGGTGGGGGTTTCAGTGGGGGCAACAGAAAAGGCAATCAACATGAGTCACATCCTAGCTGTGGCACTGTAGCGGGCACGGTGGAAGTGGCTGGGAGGTGGCGTCGACAAGCGAGCGGGCCTTGTGGCGCCACAGTGCGGTTTCTCTCACTGCCGATCGCTGGCTGCTGCCCCACGACGGGGAGGCTTTGGCTTAGAGTGGAAGGCATGAGTAATGACATTTCTGGCATTGATATCCCCCACGAGTACGTCGTCTGCCTCGACCACGTGGGCATCGCCGTCCCCGACTTCGACGCCGCAGTAGAGTTCTACCGCTCCGCCTTCGGCTGGGTGAACCACCACGATGAAGTCAACGAAGAGCAGGGCGTGCACGAGGCCATGATCGGCCCGAAGAACATGTCCGCCACCGACGGCATGATTCAGCTGCTCGCCCCGCTGAATGAGCAATCCACCATCGCAAAGTTCATCGACAAGAAGGGCCCGGGCCTGCAGCAGATGTGCCTGCGCACCAACAACATGGATGCCCTGTGCGAGCACCTACGCAGCCAAGGCGTGCGTTTGCTCTACGACGCACCGAAGCAAGGCACCGGCGGAGCTCGCATCAACTTCGTCCACCCGAAGGATGCCGGCGGCGTGCTTCTGGAGCTCACCGAGCCGGTGAAGTAATACCCCCTGCGACTTCGTGGGCCCGCGGCGCTAGCGCCGGGCCCAGCATGCGCGGTGCCAATGCCGACGATCGGCGGCACCGCGCATCGTGTCTTTCGGCCAGGCCACAATATGCGCCGTTCCCGAATAGATCGGCCCCTGGCAGCCCGGACACACATAATCCTTCACCGCAGATGGCCCGCCCATCTCGCGGACATAGTAGTCGCGGCCAAAGCTATAGCTCGGCCCCTCCTCCACCCGGGTTCCTAGATAGCCGCTGCCATCCCGCGGCACTGGGCGCGGTGCAAACCGGCCCGAGGTATTCCTGCGATTCTTGCGCGGCACAACGCTCTCCTCCCATATCACTTAGGCTGCACACCGCACCCGCACTCTGATGCGTAGTAGCAGAGTTTTTAAAACAGCCGTAGCTCGTCAGATTCGAGTCCACGCAGCTCGTCATAGTCGAGCACTACGCAGGAGAATCCACGATCCTCAGCCAGCGTCTTCGCCTGGGGCTTAATCTTCTGGGCGGCGAACACACCCCGCACCGGTTTGAGGAGTTCATCGCGGTTCAACAACTCCACATATCGAGTGAGTTGCTCCACGCCGTCGATCTCGCCGCGGCGCTTAATCTCCACTGCCACGGTCTGGCCATTTTCGTCTCGGCAAAGAATATCCACCGGCCCAATCGCGGTGTAATACTCGCGGCGGATAAGCGTGTAGCCCGGCCCAAGGGTGGTGATGTGCTCAGCCAAAAGCTCCTGTAGGTGCTGCTCCACGCCGTCTTTTTCCAGACCCGGATCTTCGCCTAGGTCGTATTCCAGCTCGGAATGAATGGCCTCTACTGTGATGCGTAGTTGCTCACCTTTAGCGTTTTCCACCACCCACAACCGCACCCCGGCATCGGCCTTGTCGGAGTCCTCGATGCTCTGCTCTGTGAGCGTGCACGGAGGAGTCATCCAATTCAGTGGCTTGTAGGCGCGATCATCGGCGTGGATGGACACGGAGCCATCTGCTTTGATCATGAGCAGCCGATCGGCGGTGGGAAGATGGGCCTCGAGCCGACCCACGTAGTCAACGGAACAACGAGCAATCACGAGTCGCATTCTGACTACATTAACAGAGTCTCCGGCTACTCCCGTGTGCTCTTAGCGGCCTTGACTTTCACGAAAATACCAGCGGGCCACCCGCGGATTCGAGCGGATCCGCTGCCGTGAAGGCGCCGCCTCGATCCACGCGGTCAACGCCATCTCCCCGCGGGCATCAAGCGCCACCTCGTAGCCTTGGCCAGCAATATCCAGCTGGAGAACGGAGAGGTTCGGCTCCATAAAAGAAGCCTCCCCCGCGGTAATCCGCCGCCGCGAAACCACGTGGGTATCGGCTCGGCTAAACACCAAATTCGGGAAAGGCAAAATGGAGCGCACCTTGTAGTAGTACAGCACCATGCCGCGGTAGCGCAGCATTCCGTGCCGCCACCCGTGTACGCCCTCGGCGGGAAGGCGCCGCACAATCACAGGTGTGCCTTGGGAGCGCAGCGTGAGAAACCGCCACAGAACGAGAACCGCAGCCACTCCGGCTGCCGCGATAATCAGACTGGCGATAATTCGCACTTCCATGCCACTCTCCCGCCGCGGATATGCTCCTTAAGAGACTTGGAAAATTATTCTCAGTCTACATCTATCAAGATCCATATTCTTCATTATCGCGCTGAGCTGCGCTTTTCGACGCCATCTCCCCGCCTTCTCCTCTGATGTCTGGCAAGAACACTCACTGCCATCGATACACCAAGGCGCCACCCCTAAAAAGTAGGGATGGCGCCTGAGTTGTAACTAGCGTGTCAAGCCTGAGGGGCTTTAGCCTTCGCGGCGACGAACCGCCTTCAGCTCGGCTTCTGCCCGAGCCTTCTCCACAGCGTCGCCGGTGGCGAGCGCGGACTCAGCGGCGGAAGAATCCACCTCGTCGGCCCACGTTGCGTAGTCAGCAAGAACAGTGACCTTGTCCGGGGTGACGGAGAAGAAGCCGCCCTGGCATGCGGCGACCTTCTTCTGGCCGTCTGTGGTGGTCAGAGTCACCACGCCGTTTTCGACGAGCTGAGCAAGCATAGGCTCGTGCCCTGGCAACACGCCGATTTCACCTTCGATGGTCTGCGCGGTGACGATCGTGGCCCGGCCGGACCACAGTACGCGTTCCACGGAGACCAGTTCTGCGGCGATGTCAGCCATAGCTTAGCCCTTAACCTTCCGCTTGGATCTTCTTGTAGGCAGCTTCGACGTCGTCCAAACCGCCGAGACCGTTGAAGGCCTGCTCCGGGTAGTGGTCGAACTCACCGTTGCAGATGCGCTCGAAGGCGTCGATGGTGTCCTCCAACGGCACGTAGGAGCCGGGAAGACCGGTGAACTTCTCAGCAACGAAGAAGTTCTGGCCCAGGAAGCGCTCGATGCGACGGGCACGCTGCACCGTGATCTTGTCTTCCTCACCGAGCTCGTCCATACCCAGGATGGCGATGATGTCCTGCAGCTCCTTGTTCTTCTGCAAGATACCGATCACGCGCTGGGCCACTGCGTAGTGACGCTCGCCGACGATACCGGGCTCGAGGATACGAGAGGTAGAGGTCAGCGGGTTCACTGCGGGGTAAATACCCTTCGACGCGATACCACGGTCAAGCTCGGTGGTGGCGTCGAGGTGGGCGAAGGTGGTGGCGGGAGCGGGGTCGGTGTAGTCATCGGCAGGCACGTACACGGCCTGCAGCGAGGTAATCGACTTGCCCTTGGTGGAGGTAATGCGCTCCTGGAGCACACCCATCTCGTCAGCCAGGGTGGGCTGGTAACCCACGGCAGAAGGCATACGACCCAGCAGGGTGGACACCTCGGAGCCAGCCTGGGTGAAACGGAAGATGTTGTCGATGAACAGCAGCACGTCCTGGTGCTGCACATCGCGGAAGTACTCCGCCATGGTCAGACCGGACAGAGCCACGCGCATACGGACTCCTGGCGGCTCATCCATCTGGCCGAAGACAAGCGCGGTGTCTTGCAGCACGCCCATCTCCTCCATCTCGAGGTGGAGGTCCGTACCCTCACGGGTACGCTCGCCCACACCGGCGAACACGGAGGTACCGGAGAATTCGCGGGCGATACGGGTGATCATCTCCTGGATGAGCACGGTCTTGCCCACACCTGCACCACCGAAGAGACCAATCTTGCCGCCCTTGACGTAAGGGGTCAGCAGGTCGATCACCTTGATGCCGGTTTCGAGGATCTCGGTCTTACCCTCGAGCTGGTCGAATGCCGGAGGCTCGCGGTGGATACCCCACTGCTCACCATCGCGGCCGAGACCCGGCTCGTCGAGGCAGTCACCGAGGGCGTTGAACACGTGGCCCTTGACGACGTCGCCCACGGGCACCGAAATCGGCTTGCCGGTGTCGGTCACCTCTGCACCGCGGACCAGGCCGTCGGTGGGTGCCATGGAGATGGCGCGCACGAGGTTATCGCCCAGGTGCTGAGCGACCTCGAGGGTGATGGTCTTTGCCACTGCTTCGAGGGAGACCTCGACAGTCATGGCGTTGAAGAGTGCCGGAAGAGCGCCGCGGGGGAATTCCACGTCGACAACCGGCCCAATGACACGAACTACTCGACCGGCAACTGCGGTCTGAGTATCGTGCTCTTGAAGAGCTGTAGACATAATTTAGTCACTTTCTCCGCTTTCGGCGAGCGCTCCCGCGCCACCGACGATCTCTGTGATTTCCTGCGTAATTTGAGCCTGTCGAGCCTGGTTAGCAACGCGAGAAAGGTCATTGACCAGTGCGGTTGCATTATCCGTAGCGGACTTCATGGCGGTGCGGCGGGAAGCGGATTCTGCCGCAGCGGCCTCCAGGAACAGGGCGTAGACGGTACGCGAAACGTACTTCGGCAGCAGTTCTGCCAGAAGAGTGTCTGCGTCGGGCTCGAAGATATAATCCGCGGCCACACCCTCGTGCTGAGTCAGGATGGACTCCTCGGAGTTAAACTCCTGGGTTTCCAGAACCGGCTCAATGGGCAGCACCTGCTGCACAGCGGCGGTCTGGGTGAGCATCGACTCAAACTTGGTGTAAACAACGTGGACTTGATCGAAGCCCTGCACGCCTTCGCCCTCATCGCCCTTCAAGCCTTCGCGGGGCTTGGTGAAGCCCTCGGAGCTGGCAAGGAAGCCATCGATCAGGTGACGACGCACGTCGTGCGTTTCTTTCCATGACGGGTCTTGCGAGAACCCAGTCCACGCACCCGCAAATTCTTCGCCTCGGAAACTGTAGTAGCCAACACCCTTGTTACCGGTGACGTAGCGCACCGTTTCGTAACCGCGATCCTCCAGCATGCGAACAAGTTCCGCAGCCTTCTTGAACACGTTGTGGTTGTAGCCACCGGCCATTCCTCGGTCACTCGAAACCACCAACACGGCGGCACGCTTGCCGTTCTCACGCTCGTGGAGCATCGGGTGATCCAGGGAGCTAGCGGAAGCCAGCTTGTTGATCACACGGTGCAACTCGACCGCGTACGGCTGCGAGGCCTCAACCCGTGCTTGGGCCTTGGTGATTCGCGAGGTGGCGATCATTTCTTGGGCTTTAGTGATCTTCTTAGTGGAGTTCACTGACCTGATGCGGTCGCGAAGCTCGCGAAGATTAGCCATGAATCATCGCCTCCCTTCTTTTCCTTGGACGGTCATTGTGTGCATCACTGCTTACTTCTTAGCAGCCTTCTTGGACACGGAAATCTGGCTCTTGCTGACTTCCGTCTCGTCGAGTGCATCAACTTCCGGCTCATTAATGATCGGGGTTCCGTCCGAGGCCTGGAAGCTGGCCGCGAAGTTATCGGCTTCTTGACGCAGCTGATCCTTGGACTCATCAGAGAAGGGCACGCCGCCCTTGATCTGCTCGTACACGTCACCGGCAAAGGCGTGCAGGTGCTCGTGCAGCTCAGACTCGAAGCGACGGACGTCCTCAACGGGAACGGAGTCGAAGACGCCCTCGTTCGCAAGGTGGATAGAGACCATCTGGTCCTCCACGCTCATCGGGTTATTTTCAGCCTGCTTCAGCAGCTCAACGAGGCGCTGGCCACGCTCGAGCTGGCGCTTGGAAGCGGAGTCCAAGTCGGATGCGAAGGCAGCGAATGCCTCCAGATCACGGTAGGCGGCCAGATCCAGACGCAGGTTACCGGAGACCTTCTTCATGCCCTTGGTCTGAGCGGCACCACCCACACGGGAGACCGAGATACCCACGTTGATTGCGGGCCTGACGCCCTGGTTGAAGAGGTCGGACTCCAGGAAGACCTGACCATCGGTAATGGAGATCACGTTGGTCGGGATGAAGGCAGAGACGTCGTTGGCCTTAGTCTCAATAATCGGCAGAGCGGTAAGTGAGCCGGCACCCATGTCGTCGGAGAGCTTCGCAGCGCGCTCCAGCAGACGGGAGTGCAGGTAGAAGACGTCACCGGGATATGCCTCGCGTCCCGGGGGACGACGCAGCAGCAGGGAGATCGCACGGTAGGCCTCGGCCTGCTTGGTGAGGTCATCGTAGATCACCAGAACGTGCTTACCCTGGTACATCCAGTGCTGGCCCAGTGCGGCGCCGGAGAACGGAGCCAGCCACTTGAAGCCAGCGGCGTCCGAGGCCGGAGCCGCGACGATCGTGGTGTAATCCAGTGCACCGTGCTCGCGCAGGGTCTCACGGACACCGGCGATGGTCGAGCCCTTCTGACCGATAGCCACGTAGATACAACGAACCTGCTTCTGCGGGTCGCCGCTCTCCCAGTTGGCCTTCTGGTTCAGGATGGTGTCGACACAGACGGCGGTCTTACCAGTCTTACGGTCACCAATGATCAACTGACGCTGACCGCGACCGATCGGGGTCATTGCGTCAATTGCCTTGATGCCGGTCTGCATCGGCTCCTCGACCGGCTGGCGCTGCAGCACGGACGGTGCCTGCAGCTCCAGTGCACGCTCTTCATCTGCTTCAATTGCGCCCAGGCCGTCAATGGGCTGGCCCAGGGGGTTGATAACGCGGCCGAGGAAGTCATCCCCAACCGGAATCGAAAGGACCTCTCCGGTCCGCTTTACTTCGTCGCCCTCTTTAAGAGTCTCGTAGTTACCCAAAACCACGACGCCGACACGGTCGGTGTCCAGGTTCTGAGCGACGCCAATGACGCCGCCAGGGAACTCGAGCAGCTCATTCGCCATCACCGACGGTAGCCCCGAAACCTGGGCAATACCGTCAGCTGCCGAAATGACCACGCCGACCTCCTCGCGGGAGGCCTCCGGGGAGTAGCTCGAGGTGTAGCTAGCAATCGCGCTACGGATCTCATCGGAGGAGATCGTCAGCTCCGCCATGTTCTTCCTGCTCTCGGTTGTTTCGTCCAGCATGTTGTCCAAAAAGTTAGTCGTGTTCGTGCCAAGTGGCCTACAGACCCCGCGGTGCGGGGTTTAGGCGAATGCGCGGCGCATTCTTTCGATCTTGCCCTTGGTAGAGCCGTCGATCACTTCGTCACCAACGCGGATGATCACACCGCCGAGGAGGCTGGTATCAACCTCGGTGTGGACGTTCATCTCACGACCGTAAATACGTCCCAGTTTGTCCGCTAGTGCCTGCTCCTGCGTGGAGTTGAGCTCTGATGCAGCAACGACATGGGCAACTGAGCGGCCAGTGACCTCTGCAGCGGAATCCACCAGAGAAGCCAGATCGTCGATCGGGTTCTTCTCGGGGCGACCAACGGCGTGCAATGCAAGCGCCTCGGTCACCGCGGTGACCTTGCCGTAGAGAACCTTGGCAAACAGCTCACGCTTCCGAGATGCAGGTTGGGTCCGGTCACTGAGAAGCTGAGTCAACTCGGGCTCATCTTCCAGAATGCGGCTCAGTCGGAAGAGCTCATCTTCCACCTGCTTCAGCTGCCCCTGCTCCTGTGCGGAGCGGAACAGGAAGCGTCGTCCAACCTCAACAAGTCCGGTGCGCATTTCGCGCGGGTTGGACCAGTTGAGCTTCACAATGTCGCACAGCACGCCAAGGGCGGTGTGAGACACCTTGCCCTCAAATACCGTCTTCACCAGACCAACGCGAGCGTCGGCCGGAGCGGCTGTATCGGCTGCTGCCACACGCAGGCCACGGTCAGCATCGAGGGCATCGACGATGTCGAACAACTCGGTACCCGTCTGAGCGGCAACTGCTACTGCGTTATCGGAGCCATTGACCACCTGGTCAACGTATCCAAACGCGTGGTTTAGCGCCTCGCGGCTCGCTGCGTGCATATCGCTCACTTTCCTGCCGGAGCCACGCTATCGAGCGAGGACAAGAAGTTGTCGATCGTGCCGGACCGCTTGACGTTGTCGGAGAGTTGCTCCCCGAGCAGACGCTCAGCCAGGTTGATCGAGTTCTGTCCCATCTCGGAACGCAGTTCAGAAACAACCTGCTCGCGCTGAGCAAGAAGCTGCTTCTCTCCGGACTCAATAATGCGGTTGCTCTCTTCGGTAGCCTCGGCCTTCATCTCGTCCACGATCTTCTTGCCCTTATCACGGGCTTCTTCGCGGATCTGCTGTGCCTCAGCGCGGGCCTCAGAAAGCTGCGCGTTGTACTTTTCCAGCGCGGCCTTGGCCTCAGCCTGTGCGGCCTCGGCGCGTTGAATGCCGCCCTTGATCCGGTCCTCACGCTCGGCCAGGACCTCTTGGAACTTCGGAAGTACGAACTTCCAGAAGAGGAACAGGATTACGATGAGCGAAACAAAGGACCAGACGAGGTCGTAGTTAGCAGGCAACAGCACGGAGAAGTGCCCCTCCATGGGCAAATCCTCCTCGCTGGCTGCTAAAAGGGTGTAGACGTTCGTCATGAGTCTTTAGTGCTTTCGTGTCTGTTCGTCTTAGAGGATGAAGCCGGCGACCAGGCCGATGAGGGCGAGGGCCTCGACGAAGGCGATGCCCAGGAACATGGTGGTACGCAGCTGACCGGCCATCTCGGGCTGGCGAGCCATACCCTCGAGAGCCTTACCGACCAGGATGCCGATGCCGAGGCCCGGGCCGATGGTGGCGAGACCGTAGCCGACAGTTGCGATGGAGCCGTCAAGACCATTAGCGGCCTGTGCGAGGATGACTTCGTTCATGATGTGTCGTTCCCTTTCTAGGGGCTCAGCGCTTCCTTAACTGAGCCTGAAATTGTGTGGTTTTTTGGTCCGCTGAAATCAGCGGGTCAGTGTTCGTCTGCGTGCAGAGACAGTTCGATGTAGACGGCCGAGAGCAGAGCGAAGATGTACGCCTGCAAGAAAATGACCAGCATCTCGAACAGTGTGAATGCAATCGCTGCGAATAGGGTCACTGCGGACAGCGCAGTCCAGCCGTTCATCTGCCAGAAGAAGAAGTTAGTGGCAGAGAACAGCAGCACCAAGATGATGTGACCGGCCAACATGTTGGCCATAAGACGCAGAGTGAGGGTTGCGGGGCGCAGCACAAAGGTGGAGAAAAACTCCAACGGGACCACCAGGATGTGAAGGAACCATGGGAGGTTCGGGATCACCACGGAGGACTTGACGTACTTGAAGAACCCGTAGCGCTTCGCACCCGCGTAAACGAAGGCGATGTAGCCGAAAATTGCTAGAACCAGCGGCATGCCGATTCGGGCATTCGGGGAGATGTTCAAGCCAGGAATGATCGAGGGGATATTCATGGCCAGAACCAGGAAGAAGATGGTGGCGATCACCGGCAGGAACCGGCGCCCCTCCTTCTTACCCAGGATATCTTCCGAAATGTGGATACGAACGAAGTCGAGAAGCATCTCGGCAACGTTCTGCAGACCACGCGGAACCACCTTCGGGTTGCGCATAGCCACGAGGAAGAAGATCGCCAACAGCACCGCCATAAGCAGGCGGACGAACATCAGACGGTCGATTGCGAACCAAGTATCTTCGAACCAAATTGGACCCGGGGAAAATTCGTGTTCCAGAGAGGGCGGATGGAACTCACCCTTCATGGACAGTGTTGTAACGCTCAGCGTTCTCTCCCGTGTTCGGGCCGAAACTCCCTGTACAGAGCAGCTTCGGTGCGATGGACGTCTGATTTTCTTTGGCCGTACCGGACTCCGTCGCACATCTCGTGACGGCCAATGGTGGGCAGCACATTGCAGCGTTTGCCCGTCGATTAGATTATCAGGCTTGTCTCAACTTCACCCGAAAGATGAAACGCCCGCGGCCACCCCTCGCCTAGGCACGCAGAAAACCCGCGCTTAGCGGGCATTTTTCACCCCTTGTAAGCTGCCTCACAAGGGGTGAACGCCCCTGCAATGGGGGTGATTGCACCGGCGCGGGTTCTCGCGATAACTATTGGCCAGAGTATATAGATGCACCACCAGCCTCACGGGTATCCCCCAGTAGAGGGGTATCTTCTTAGGCAGATACGCAGATTCGGGCGGCGGGTGAGCGTCGATAAGCAGCCGGAGTAAGCACCGGCTAATTGATGGTGGTCACCTTGGTGGTCATGATCGCCCACACTTCAGCTCCGAGGACGATGACCAGTGCCGCCACTGTGGTGACCACGAGTGCAATCGGATCGTAGAATGTGAGATCGCGAATCGCCCACAGGACGATGATGAGCACGACGATTTTCACCAACCAGCCACCGAGAACCACCACTCCCGTCATTTCCGGTGAAGTCTGGGACGTCAGCAGGGTGCTCACCACTGTCAACAGTACGAAACCGCCGCCGATAGCCGCCCCGAGGAGCACACCCCACACCCCGGGAAGATCACGAAGCAACCACCACAGCAGAAGTGACACCACCGTCACAGCTACCAGCGCGAGCGAGCCCATCTTCATTGCGCGTACCAAAGGGCGGCGCGGATCATCGAATTGCGAGGCGGATTTTTCAGTCATAATGCGGAGATTGTACACACTACGCAGCAGCGCAGCGTTCACCGAAAAGAGCGCATCCGCCTGGGACACTACTCAGACTGATTGCGGGCGCGAAGCCAGTTTCTTCTGCGTGCCGCGAGCCCGGCGCAGAGAGGGCAACACGGTGAGCACCACTGCCAGCGCAAAGCTCACCCCAAAGATCAGGCCGGCTATTCGCGCCGGAAAAACGGTAAATCCCACTGCCCCGAAAGCAACCACCGACACCCAGGTGTACAAGATGAGCACGACACGACGATGGGTGTGGCCGATGTCGAGCAGCCGGTGGTGCAGGTGTTTGCGATCAGCGGCAAAAGGTGAACGCCCCGCGGAAACTCGCCGGATCACTGCCAAGACTAGATCCAGTACGGGGATGAAGATCGCGGCTGCCACCACAATGAACGGGCTGAGCAGGGCGACGATGTCCTCGGTGCCGTAGAGACTCATGTTGATCTTTCCCGACGCCGAAGTGGCCGCCGCAGACAGCAACAAGCCGATGAGCATAGCTCCGGTATCCCCCATGAAGATGCGGGAGGGTTCGAAGTTGTGTGGCAAGAACCCAGCGCACACCCCCACCAAGGCCGCAGCGATGATTGCGGGTGGATAGGCGGAGACTGCACCGCCTTGGTCGTGCAGCACCGTGAGAGAGAAGACGAGAATCGCCGCGCCGGCGATCATGCCCAACCCGGCGGCGAGGCCATCGATGCCATCGACAAAATTGATGGCATTAATCAACGCCACGGTAAACAGGGTGGTAAAGACCGTAGACTGGACACTATCGAGAATGACGGTGGTGCCCTCCCCGAAGGGCACGTAGATCAGCGCCCATGAGAGACCGAGCGCGCTCATCACAATCGCGGCCAATACCTGGCCAATCAACTTAGTGATGGCATCGAGCTCGAAGACATCGTCGATCACGCCGACCACAACGATCACGATGCTGGCCCACAGAACGGCGTGCATCTCTGGGGTCATGGGCATGAAACCGCGGGTCAACGCCGGCAACTGGGAGGCCATGACCACCGCCAGCACCAGCCCGGTGAACATTGCTACTCCCCCGAGCTGCGGCTTGGGAGATTTGTGCACATCGCGATCTCGAATATCTGCGAGTAGCCCGGCGCGCACCACCGAGTGCCGGATGATGCCGGTGGTGAGGTAGGTGACCGCGCACGCCACCAGCAGGATGAGCGCAAGCTCACGCAGCGGAACTCCCGCTCCACCAGCGCCCATAGTGTTGTCCTTTCCTCACGCTATGCCGTGTCTCCACGCTGCTGCGTAGTGGCCGTGCCCAGCAAGGCTACTACGCATCAGCCTGCCTAAGAGCAGCCGTGGGGTATCTACTTCTCTCACTTCCGCAGTGTAGGCCACGCACTGAGGGCTTCTGCCCTGCTTAGTTACCTGCCCGGCTCCGCTAGCTTCCTGCCTCGCCGAGGCGAGGGCGCCGCCGCCCCTGCACCGCGACGGGTGCCCCGCGGTCTTATCGGGCTCGAAGCTGTTCGGGGTCGATCTCGAGTACCTCCGCGATGCGCTCGGCCGAGATAGCTCCTTCGCGTAGCAGCCTAGTGTTGTTGCCAGAGAGATCGACGATGCTCGATGGCTCGCCCTTGGCGCAGGTGCCACCGTCCAGATATGTCGATACCGCGGAGCCCAGCTGCTGTTTAGCGTCCTGGGCGGTGGTGGCCGGCGGCTGGCCGGAGATGTTGGCGCTGGAGACGGCCATGGGGCCGGTGGTGCGCAGCAGTTCGATAGCCACGGGGTGCAAAGGCATGCGTAGCATGACGGTGCCACGGGTATCGCCGAGGTTCCACATCAGCGACGGGGCCTGTTCGATCACGATCGACAGCCCGCCGGGCCAAAACGCCTCCACGAGACGCTGCGCCTTGTCGGTGTAGGTGTGCACCAGCCCTCGGACTGTGTCCCAGCTGCCGATGAGCACTGGCACCGGCATGTCCGGGCCGCGGCGCTTGGTGGCTAGGAGCTGGCTGACCGCCTGATTGTTGAAGGCATCGCATCCCAGCCCGTAGAGGGTGTCGGTGGGAAGAACAACCAGCTTTCCTTCCGCAACCTCGGCCGCGGCGGTGCGAACACCAAGCTCGCGTCTATCGTCCTGGGAGCAATCGAAGATCCGACTCACGTCGAGTTCTCTCCTTCTACGTCATCGGCACACGTGCCGTCGTTATCTGCACGTGTGATGGTGTAGCAAAAATAGTACGCCCCGCAGTGCACACGGCACTAACGGCATCACCTACCACCGTCGCCATGTCGTGCGATCGGCACTGCCGTACGCGGCACTGTGGTTTAGACTCCGCCGAAGACAATCCCGCCTACGATGACCGCGCTAAGGATGGAAAACGCAAGGGCAAAGGGAACGAACCGGAGCACGAAGTCTTTGCCCCACATGCCGTATTGCATGGCAATGAGTTTGATATCCACCATGGGGCCGACCACCACAAACACCAACTGGGCTGTGGGCGAGACGTGGGTAAAGGAGGCGGCGATGAAGGCGTCGGCCTCGGAGCAGAGGCTGAGCACGATGGCGAGCGCCGCCATCACGGCGATGGCCATAAGAGGGTAATCGTTGATCACCTCAAACCAGGATTGCGGCACGGTGACCTTGATCAGGGCGGCAGCCATAGCCCCGAGGGCGAGAAAGCCGCCGGCGTTCATGAGATCGTTGAGCGCGGAGGCTCGAAATACGTCCAGCCTCTTAACGTGGTGGTGCCCGTGGCCGCGGCCGATGTCCATGTACTCCTCGCCCCTGATGCTGATCCACATCCACCCCACCAATATGGCGGCTGCAAGCGAGGCGATCAGTCTGGCCCACACCATGAGGGGATAGCCATTGAACGCTACGGCGGTTGAGACCAACACCACGGGGTTGATGGCTGGGGCGGCAAGCATAAACGCGAGCGCCGCCGCCGGAGGGATCCCTCGCCGAATAAGTGAGCCACTAACGGGAACAGAGCCGCACTCACACCCCGGCAGAAGTAGCCCAGAGGTCGCCACAGTGGGCACGGCAAGGAACTCATTGCGTGGGGTGATGCTTCGGAGTGCAGAATCTGAGACAAAGGCCGAGATCGCCCCAGAAACGATCACGCCCAACACCAAAAAGGGCATAGCCTGAAGCGTGATGGCCACGGTGATGGAGGCCCACGACTCTACCGAGCCATGGAGGGGTAGTAGTGGCCCACGAAGATGCACCAGCATCAGGATCCCCGCAAGCACCGCCACTGCAACGACAGGGATCAGCCACCAGCGCCGCGCTGGGCGGGCAGCCCGGCGCGAGGACTCGGCAGTATCCACTGGGGATGTCATCTCATACCTGCTTTCTCTAAAGGTAGGGGCGTTCGGGCTGGTCAATGGCTGTGGCCTCGGCTACGCGCAGCATCGGCAGCTGGGAATTCGCCGCTGTATCTATCGTGGCGGTGAGCCGGTACCACTGATCTGGGCTGGGATCGTTGAGCCCATCGACGCCCGCTTGGTACGGGATGGCATCCGCGGCGCAGCAATAGATTTTGAACCGCCCCACAGCCCACTTCCCTTGAGGGTCACGGGAGGCGAATCCTTCAAGCCGAATGCGCACCCCGTCGAGTTGGTCCCGATCGCCGAAGTAGAAACGATTGGCAAGGTCCTCCAGGGTGATCTCATTGATCTCATCACGAGCCAGCTCGGGAAACGCGATGGTGCCATCAGGGTTGCGTTCAACGCGCACGATCTGTTGGGCGCGCTGGGTGTGAGCATCGCTCATGCTTGCCGACGCTCCCCCCACCGCGGTGGAACCCAGCATCGACGCCCCGAGCGGATCAGGCGCACACAGCACCGCGAGTAGCACCGGCACCAGCAACAACCACGAACTGGAGCGCACTGGGTGCTCCCCCGCCGCCCCCGCGATATCGCGGCTGAGACGAACAAGGGTCCACAGCCCTAAGCCGATCAATGCCGCCGCGGTGATTGCCATGAACGGCCGGAAGAAGGGCTGCACATAGTTGTTCAGCTGACCGGTGATCACGAGTGCCATGGCCACAATGCCCAGTAGCAGCACGATGGTGGCTGCTAGCACCGTAGAGCGGGTGCCCGAGGGGCCCGCCGGCGCCGGTTCCGCACAGCAGCACGGCGAGGGCGCGGATGGGTGGTCGCACCGAGACATGGCTATTTCAGTGTCCTTTCCGAGGGCTACTACGCATCAGAGTTATACCGAAAATAAGTGTAGGTAGTGGCGGACACGAGACGGTAGTGCGCCCGCCGCCTTGGGTCTAGGCCGAGCGAGAACGGCTCGTGGCATAAGCGATGCTGCCGACGACTACGATCACCGCCACACCGGCAAGCAGCCACCAGAGCGTGTGGGAATTCGGGGAGGTGGCGTCGTACTGCGTCTGCTTATCCCACTGGGGGCTGAGATCGATGGCAGTGGGATCGGTGTCCAGGCCCAGGGCTTGGGCGACCACATAGAAGATGTCGGTCTGATCCAGCTGCCCCACCACGTTCTGCGCACCAGGTCCGGAGGCAGCCACCTGGATTTGGGCTCCTGTGTGGGTTTGTCCACCGAGGGCCACATCCTCCTCGTTGGAGGGGGCGGTGGCGTAGTTCATCGTCATCTCCACCCCTGGGGTGGTACCGGCCACGGTGATGGTGCGACCTGCCGTGAGTGCCCCTGGGTTGGTGATCTGTGAGGTGTGCGCGTGATCTGTGGTGGAGATAATTAACGTCGGCTCGCCGGTGGCCTCCACCCAGTCTCGGACTGCGGCCAGCGTGGCATCATAGTCACTGAACTCACCGAACTGCCCGCAGGCATCGGCATCGTGGCCGGCCTTGTCCACGGAGGCGGCCTCCACCTGTAGTAGGAAGCCCTCCTCGTTACGCAATAGCTCCAGCGCAGTGGTGGTCATCTGCTCTAAGGTCGGGATCTGAGGGCCGCGCTCGGGATTCGCTCTGCACTGCTGGGCGGGTGCTACCGCCCCATCTTCAGTGGGGATGGATTGACTGTTGTGCCGCGGCATGTTACCTGGGGCAAATAATCCCAGCACAGGGTGCGCAGTGTTCGCCTCGCGGAGCCGCTGCATCTCCTCGGTGGTGCTGACAACTTGGTAGCCCTGCTCCTTGGCATTATCCACAACGCTTTTGCCTTCGGTCCACGTGTTGCCCGCCCAAGTGCCGCCGCGCTGCACGATCTGTTCAAAGGCTTCGCGGCCCCCACCGAAGGTCACATCGGCACGCAGATCCACGATCTGCTCGGAAATCGAGCCTAGGCCTCCATTCTCGCGATATTGTGCGTCCATCTCTGGGCCTTGACACTTCTCGTTGTTCTTGTCTTTCTCCGGCCCATAGCACTTCCGGTGCGCCGCATGGGCGGCAAAAGCAGCCGGGGTTGCGTCTTGGACTTCAGCGGTGGTGACATTGCCGATCTTCATGCCCTTGGCCTTGGCTAATTCCGCCATGGTGGGCACAGGTGCGCCGGCGACGTCCACTCCCACCGCACCGTTATAGGTTTTGATCCCAGAGTTCCAGGCCGAGCCCGACGCAGCGGAGTCGGTGACAAGATCCGGCTGACCAGTGCTCGCCGAGAGAGCATAGGTGGTGGCGCTGCCGGTGAAATCAAAGTTGTCATAGCCGGGCAGCCTTCCCGAGGGGCCGACGAGATAGTTGCGCGCCGAGGTGATCTCGGAATTGCCAGTGCCATCGGAGATCATCATGACCACGTTTTTCGCCTTCTCCGTCGATAACCCGTGGCCGCTCCTGCCGTAGTGGGCGCAGTCGCCAGGCTGTGGCGCTCGGCCATCGGCGCGGACCAGATAACAGGTCTCGCGCACATCATCTCGCGGCGCGGCGGCCGTGCTCAGATCGATAGTGTCGAAAGAGGAAGATTGTGCCACCTCCCAGTCGCCGAGGCGCAACGCATTAGCCATCACGTAGTGCAGATCGGTCTGGTCGATTCCACCAATGACATTTTCCGCCCCAGGCCCGAAGGCCGCGACCCGCAGCTCGGAGCCATTGTGCTGCGTGGAAAACTTCTCCTCGCCCTCGATCACCCCAGCGGGCAGGGTGCCATAACCAATGGCTTGGCCCACACCATCGGCTGTGGTCAGGCGGGTGGCGGGGCTCACCGACTCGGTGCCATCGGGAAGGATCTGGGCCGAGTGCGCGTGATCGGCGGCGAGCACAACTAGGGTCTCGCCGTCCTCGCGAGCAAAATCGAGGGCCTCTTTCACCGCCTCGTCGATGCGCTCCACCTCGCCGATCATGCCGCAGGCATCGGCGGCGTGATGACGCTTATCGATGCTGGCGGATTCGATCTGCAAGAAGAACCCCTTATCGGACTTCGGCTCATCGAGCAGCCGCAGCGCAGTGGAGGTCATCTCCGCCAGTTCAGGCTCGGTGCCGATATTGTTCGGGGTGCAGGTATCTGGTGCTCGTTGCGCCCCGCCAACAGAAGCAGAGGAGGGAGCAAACCGGGTGGTGAGATTGCCGTCATTAAACACGCCCAGCACGGGATGCTCCACCGAGGCATGATCGACAGAACGTAACTCTTCGGCGGTGGTGACCACGGTGTAGCCGGCATCAATGGCGTTGTCGAGCACGCTCCGGCCCTTGTGCCACTGCATGTCACTGTCGATGAAAGGAGAACGAGCAGGGCCGGATTCCTGCACGATGTGCTCCAAGGATTCCCTTCCGCCACCCAAGGTGATATCCGCACGGGTTTCCACCAGCTGCTCAGAGATTGACCCGAGCCCGCCATTCTCGCGATACTGCGCGGAATATTCCCCACCACGGCAGCGCTCCTGCTTATCCTCCTCAGGTCCATAACACGCGCGGTCCACAGCATGTGCCCCCATAGCTGCTGGGGTGGCGTCCTGGATTTCAGAGGTAGTGACATTGCCAGTACGCATGCCTCGTTCCTTGGCCATTTCCACCACGTTGCGCACAGGCTTGCCCTCAAGGTCTACCCCAATCGCGCCATTATAGGTTTTGGTGCCGGTGGACCACGCCGTGGCGGAGGCCGCGGAATCCGTCACCAGGTTGAAGCTGCCATCGCGGTCGATCGAATGATGGGTGTAGGCGCCGGTGGCTGGCAGATTATCAATGCCCTCGAAGCGTCCGCCCGCGCCCTTGAGATAGTTTCGTGCCGCGGTGATGGTTTGTTGATCCATACCGTCACCCACAATCAGGATCACATTGCGGGCCTTCGCCGCGCTTCTGCCCTGCCCCGCTGTGCCAAAACGGGCACAATCACCGGGGCCTGGGGCTACAACGCTGCCGTCTTCTCCCACGACACGGCAGTTGCTCATATCCCCCGCCGGGGTATCGGGTGTGGGGGTCTCGGCTACAGCGAGCGGCGCCTGCATCCGCTGTGATGGGTCAAAAGCGCTGTGGTTGAGGCCGAATCCTGTGAGCGCAACAATAAGCAACCCCGCCAGTGACAGGCGTGCGGTACGGGTAGAAATCGCCATGATGGTGTCTGTATTCCCTCGAGCTATCCACGTCGGCAGCCACCTGCCACGCTCAGCACACACCACTGTTCAGCGGCTGCAGGGCGCGGTGGCTCGGGCATGGTCGATGCCTCAGAGTGCCACCCTAGAAAAGTGGTGTGTCCCATCCCATACCGCCGAGCGACACCCGCATGAACACTCGATGACGCTTGGGAAACTACTTAGTTTCGTTCAGCTACCGCGAAGCGGGCGATGCCGTTGAGATCAGCCAGGGCCTCAACACCATGGAAACACCCACTACTCTCCAGCGCCGCGCACACGGTGGCAGAAGTGGCGTCGTCATGCTCGATGCCGACGTGCCCACCCGGGCGCACTAATCGCGCCACCACGGGGATCATCGGCTCGATCACGCTCATCCCATCTGCCCCAGCGAACACAGCCGCGTGGGGATCAGCAGCCACCTCCGGCTCGACGACGCTACCTTCCGGCACATAGGGCGGGTTTGTCACCACCACATCCACCTGCCCGCTCCACGTAGACAGCAGCCGAGGATCGGTGGCATCACCGGCAACCACAGTGATCCTCGGATAGCGCGAAGTGTTCTGCGTAGTGTACTTCCGCGCCGTGGCACTCAGCTCGACTGCTGCTATCTCTGCCTGCGGCACAGCGTGGGCAATCCAGCAGGCCAGCGCCCCCGATCCGCTGCACAGATCCACCACGCGAGGGGTGCGCACCCCCGAGGCGAGCATCGCTCGAAGACGCGCGATGGCCCACTCGGCCAAGATCTCGGTTTCGGGCCGCGGGATAAACACCCCCAGCCCCACCGCCAGCTCCACCGGCCCGAAGGCGGCGACGCCGAGGATGTGCTGGAGGGGTTCTCGGCGTGCGCGCCGGGCAATGAGCGCGTCAAAGTCCACAGGGCGCGGCAGAGCGTCACCGTGATGAAAAAACAGCTGGGATCGCTCAATGCCGAGGTGGTGTGCGAGCAGTGAGGAGGCGTCGATAAGCGCAGAAGGGCAACCACTCGCCATAAGACGAGCGGTTGCCTCGTGTAACGCTTGCCGGACCAGAAGGTCGGTCACGTTAGTTCTCCGCCTCCAAGCGTGCGGCGCGTTCGGCGGCCTGCAGGGCGGTGAATAGTTCCTCGAGCTGGCCGTCCAGCACCGAATCAAGGTTGTTGGCCTTGTAGTTGATGCGGTGATCAGAGATCCGGTTTTCCGGCCAGTTGTAGGTGCGGATACGCTCCGAGCGGTCCATGGTGCGGACCTGGCTGGCGCGCCCCTCGGCGGCCTCAGCCTCGGCTTCTTCCTCCCGCATCTGCTGCAGACGAGCGGCCAGCACCTGCATGGCGCGGGCGCGGTTTTGAATCTGCGAACGCTCCTTCTGGCAGGTCACCACCACACCGGTCGGCAGGTGGGTGATGCGCACGGCCGAGTCAGTGGTGTTCACGCCCTGGCCGCCCTTGCCGGAAGAACGGTAGACGTCCACGCGGATATCCTTCTCGTCGATCTCCACATCCTCCACCTCTTCCGGCTCGGGGTAGACGAGCACGCCGGCCGCCGAGGTTTGGATACGACCTTGCGATTCGGTGACGGGCACGCGCTGCACACGGTGCACTCCGCCCTCGAACTTAAACACGCTCCAGGCGCCGTCGCGGGAGGGCTGCTTCGAGCGGATGGACAGCGTGATGTCCTTCACGCCACCCAGATCCGACTCGGCCAAATCCAGCACCTCAGTGGAGAAACCGTTCTTGTCGGCGAACTTTTGGTACATGCGCACCAGCTCGCCGGCAAAGAGCGCAGCCTCCTCGCCACCGGCACCGGATTTGACCTCCATCACGATGTCATCGCCATCGTGGGGATCGCGCGGGGCCAACAAATCGGCCAGCTGCTCCTCGAGCTCCACGGCACGCTGCCCGAGGCGCTCGGCTTCCTCCGCGAAATCGTGATCCTCGTAGGCCATCTCCTTGGCGGCCTCGTGGTCCTCGCGGGTGGACTCCAGCTCCCGGTACACCTTCACGATCGGGCCCAGCTCCGAGTATCGCTTTGCGACGCGGCGCGCGGCCTTTTGATCGTTGTGCAGCTCAGGATCAGCCATCTGCTGCTCCAGGCCGTGATACTCGGCCAGGATGTCATCAACTGCTGAAACTTGGCTCATCTTAGGAGTAGTCCTCCTCCTGGTCGGCCGCCATCGGCGCGGAGGAAGCCACCTGCACCATGAACTCGCCGTTGTTCTTGGTCTTCTTCAGCTGCTTGATCAACAGATCGATAGCCTGCTGGTTATCCAGCGCGGAGAGGATCCGGCGTAGCTTGTGCACGATGCGGGCTTCCTCCGGGGCGAGTAGCAGCTCGTCCTTACGGGTACCAGAGGGGTTCACATCCACGGCCGGGAAGACGCGGCGCTCGGAGATCTTGCGATCCAGCTTCAGCTCCGCGTTGCCGGTGCCCTTGAACTCCTCGAAGATCACGGTGTCGCCAGCAGAACCGGTCTCAACCATAGCGGTGGCAATGATCGTGAGGCTGCCACCGTTTTCGATGTTGCGGGCAGCACCCAAGAACCGCTTCGGCGGGTAGAGCGCATTGGAGTCCACACCACCAGAGAGAATGCGGCCCGAGGCCGGAGAGGAGTTGTTGTAGGCACGACCCAAACGAGTGATGGAATCCAGCAGCACCACAACATCCTCGCCCTGCTCCACCAAACGCTTTGCGCGCTCGATGGCCAACTCGGCCACGGCGGTGTGCTCGCTCGGCGGGCGGTCGAAGGTGGAGGCAATGACCTCACCCTTGACGCTGCGCTGCATGTCCGTGACTTCCTCGGGGCGCTCGTCCACCAGCACCACCATCAGGTAGCACTCAGGGTTATTGGTGGCGATAGCGTTCGCGATGTTCTGCAGGATCGTCGTCTTACCGGCCTTCGGCGGGGAGACGATCAGGGCACGCTGGCCCTTACCGATGGGCATGATCAAATCGATCACGCGGGTGGTGAGGATCTTCTGCTCGGTCTCCAAACGCAGACGCTGATTCGGATACAGCGGGGTGAGCTTAGAGAAGTCCGGACGCTGGCGGGCTTCGTCCACGCTCATGCCGTTGACGGTATCGACCCGTGCCAAGGGGTTGTACTTCTGGCGGCGGTTGTTGCCGCGGTTGTTACCGCCCACCTTGGCCTGGCCGGTGATTGCATCACCACGGCGCAGCCCATTTTTACGGATCATGTTCTGGTTAACGAACACGTCCTGGGTGCCGGCCTGGTAGCCGGTCGTGCGGACGAAGGCGACGTTGTTATCCACGATGTCCAAAATGCCAGCCACCGGCTGCAGCTGGTCATCATTGCGGTTGTCGTTATCATCCTGGCCGTCATTGCCGCGGTCATTGCGGTCATTACGATCGTTGCCTCGGCCGCGGCGGTTATTGCGCTCGCGGCGGTTGCGGCGACCGCCCTTGTCATTACGATCGCGACGATTGCGGCGATTGCCACCCTGATCATCGTTGTTCTCAGAGTCATCGCCATCGTGGTGATCGCGGTTTTTATTCTTGCCGCGGTTGTCGCGATCGCGATTGCGGTTCTCGCGGTTGTCACGGTCGCGGTCACGATTATCGCGCTCGCGGTTGTCACGGTTATCGCGATTGTCGCGATTGTCGTTCGAGGAGGTGTCCTCGGAATCGTTGTTATCGTCTTCATCCTCGCCGCGGTCATTCTCGCGGCGCTCGCGCTGAATCTGGCGCTGCTTGTGGCGGCGGGCGCGTCGGGCTGCGGAGCGGGACTCGTAGTACACCGGCTCCTCCTCGGAGTCGGAGTTCTGAGAAGACTCAGCCCTGTCGGCCTTCTGCGCCTTCTCGCTGTTCTGCTCGGACTTCGCGGACTTCTCAGCTCCGGGATCGTTGGAGCCCTCGTGCGGTTCTGGGGTGTGGGCTTTAGCAGTCGCGCGACGACGCCGCGAGCGAGGCGAGTGATCCTCGGTGTCGGCGGAAGTCTCCGCGGCATCGTTGTTCGCCGCAGCGCGCTTCGAGCCCTGTCCCCCATTGCCACCGGCAGCGCCGGACTGGGCGGCCTTGATGGCATCGACGAGCTCAACCTTGCGCTTGCCGGAGAGACCGCGCAGCCCCAAGTCGCGGGCCATGGCGCGCAGTTCCGGCAGCCGCAGGGAGTTGAGGTCCTTAGCGGAAGTGTCCTTATCGGTCACGAAGTTCCTTTCATCGCTTTTTCTTCATCCCCCGTAGATCGCCGCGGCCATGCAGGAAACACGCCGTATGCAGCGGGTAGGAACACCTGCCCAAGGATGAGGGCACGGATGGGCATTCGAGGTTAAAAGCTACTGTGGAGTTTGATGTGGGGACTACCTGCGGATAGTGATTCTCCAGCGACAACACGCCGGCAGGTAGTCGAACGCGTGGCGTAAACGCGAGGCGCCGCGGAGTGCGGGCTCATGGCCGTCCACGTGGACGTCGATAAGCACGAGCGGTGAGGCCGCCTCCTCCAAGGCGATCGATCAACGCATGATAAACGCTGCGTAGGTCCGCACGGCACCGCAACTCACCACCGTGGAGGTGTTGTGAAGGAGTGCGGGGTGTGTGTGCGACGTCTGCAGCCTCGTTGACGCCTGTGTTCGCACCGAGAGCGTAGTGCACGATCCCCAACCAGTGTCGAGGTGCGTGCTACTGACAGTCGATCATAACAGAGCTGTAACTCTCCTGCGAAGAGACACCACCGCCGACCCAGTCCGCTGCCCACTGCCTTGCTCACCCACTACGCCTCACCGGATCGGGCCGCCTCACCATAGGGCTGTGCGCACAGGGCCGGCCACGAAAGCCATCAACGCTGTGATCGAGCCGCGTAGTCAGCATTATCTATACAGTGCAGCGAGAGTGGCGGGGCAAACAGTTAAGCTAGAGCCTATGCGCAGCACCATGCACGATATTCCCCTGTCCTTGGCGCGGATTCTGGATTACGGTTCGACCGTCTTCGGCGACACCACCGTGACCACGTGGACGGATAACGGCCCCGAGACCACAACGTTTTCGGCCATCGGCGCCCGTGCGGCTGCCTTCGCCCATGCCCTGCGCGATGAGCTCGGTATCGACGGCGATCAACGCGTGAGTACGTTCATGTTCAACTGCGCCGAACACCTCGAGGTGCTTTTCGCCGCCTCGTGTATGGGGGCGGTATTCGCACCGCTGAATAAGCAGCTTATGCACGATCAGATCCGCCACATTATTAATCACGCCGAAACCCGGGTGATTGTGGCCGATCCTTCCCTCGCCGCACCTTTGGGCTCGATTTTGCAGGGCTGCCCCACCGTAACTGCGGTGGTGTTTACCGGCCTTGAGGACCCAGCGCGGCTGCGCGAGCTCATCCCCGAGAATCTGCCGGTCTATTCCTACGAAGCACTCCTCGATGGACGCCCGGCCCACTTCGACTGGCCGGAGTTGGATGAAACCACCGCCGCGGCGATGTGCTATTCCACGGGCACCACGGGCGCACCTAAGGGCGTGGCCTATTCCCATCGTTCGATCTACATTCAGACCTTGGAGTTACGCTCGAGCGATGCGATGGCGATCGCCCACGGGGTGCCCTTTTTGTGCTGTGTGCCGATCTATCACGTGTTGAGTTGGGGGGTTCCGGTGACGGCGTTTATGTCCGGCACGCCGCTGATTATGCCGGGCCCGGATGTCTCGGCCCCGCGGCTCGCGGAGATCATTGAAACCTGCCATCCGCGTATGGCCCACGGGGTGCCCACCTTGTGGATTTCTCTCATGGTGCACTATCTCTCGCACCCGCCCCAGCGCATGAGTTTGACCGAGCTGTTTGTGGGTGGATCCCCGGTGCCGCCGGTGTTGATCCAGCTGTGGGAAGAACGCTATGGCGTTGATGTGGTGCATGTGTGGGGCATGACAGAGACATCCACGGTGGGCACGGTCTCCAGGCCGCCGGTGGGCGCCTCTGGCGAGCGCCGCTGGCTGTATCGCACCTCCCAGGGCCGATTTTCACCCTCTGTGGAGTTCCGGGTGGTCAACGATGGTGCTATCCAGTCCTCTACCGACCGCAACCAGGGCGAGATCCAGGTACGCGGCAACTATGTCACCGAGCGCTACTATGACTCCCCCACTGAGCACGACGACAAGCCCGCTGCGGTGTTTAGGGGCGAACCGGTAGATCATGCGGTCGAGCAGTTTACCGCCGATGGGTGGTTGAAGACCGGCGATGTGGGGTCAGTGACCAAGGATGGCTTCCTCACCATCGAGGATCGTGCGCGAGATGTGATTCGCTCCGGCGGCGAGTGGATCTACTCAGTGCAGCTGGAAAACATGGTGATGGAACACGATGACGTCGTGGAGGCCGCAGTGATTGGTTACCCAGACGATAAGTGGGGCGAGCGCCCCCTGTCGGTGACCGTGTTGCATCCTGGGGTGGAGCCCACCCGCGCCACCGCCGAGCGGCTGCGCGATAGTTTAAGGGAACGCCTGCCGCGCTGGATGCTGCCGGAGTATTGGACCTTTGTGGACAGCATCGATAAGACGAGCGTGGATAAGTTCGACAAGAAGGACCTGCGCATGCACCTGCGCGATGGGGATTATTGCGTGATTAAGTTGATCGGCCCCGGCTCGTCCACGCCACGCAACACCCAGCGCACCGAGCAGCCAGCGGGTGCGCAGCCGAGCGCCGAGCCGACCCAGCACGACACCGCACAGCGCCAAGGCGACAGCACGGACTAAAACCACCGCCAACACGTCGATCGCCACGCCGCACAGCATGAGCAAACCTCGGTTCGAACCCGCCCACAGGCGCCGGCCTTCGACGCGCCGTGGTGGCATGAGCTACGGTGCGGCTATAGTCTGGTCTGCACCATGAACATCGACACTGCCTCTTATCCCTCACCGCGCGAGGCCACCGGCGAGCCTTCTCGTCTGCTTTTGCAGGACACATTCGGCCGCGTGGCTAGAGATCTGCGGGTGTCGTTGACCGATAAATGCAATTTGCGCTGTACCTATTGCATGCCAGCTGAGGGGTTGAACTGGCTGGCCCAAGAGAAGACTCTCAGCGATGAAGAGGTGTGCCGTCTTCTGCGCATCGCGGTAGAGCGCCTCGGTATCCGCCACTTGCGTTTCACCGGCGGTGAGCCGCTGCTGCGCCGCTCTTTGCCGGAGATCATCGCCTTCGCCTCTAGTTTGCGCACCGATGAAGGCCGCGCGCCGCGTACCGCCTTGACCACCAATGGCTTGGGGTTGGATAAGAGGGCCGCTGAGCTTGTCGACGCCGGCCTTGACCGCGTCAATATCTCCTTGGACTCTCTTGATCGCCACCGCTATCACGTCCTCTCTCGCCGCGACCGGCTAGACGATGTGCTGGCATCGATCGACGCGGCACTACAGGCGGGGCTATCACCGGTGAAGATCAACACTGTGGTGATGCCGGGTTCGAACGAACAAGATATCCTGCCGCTTGCGCATTTCGCCCTGCGCACCGGGGCCCAGTTGCGCTTCATTGAGCAAATGCCTTTAGGCCCGCCCGAGCAGTGGGATCGCAACATCATGATCACCGCCCGCGACATTGTGGAGACACTGGCGAAGGATTTCGAGTTGAGTCCCTCCTCTACCCCGCGCGGCTCAGCCCCTGCAGAGCTGTGGACTGCGGTCGAGCGTGACCACCCCCACCACTCCGGTGAGATCGGCGTGATTGCGGCTGTGACCCACCCCTTCTGCGGCGATTGTGATCGCTCACGGCTGACCGCCGATGGTTTCATGCGCAATTGCCTCTTTTCTCGGAGCGAGACGGATCTGCGCTCACTGCTGCGTTCAGGGGCGAGCGATGAGGAGATCATGGCCGCATGGGCCCAGGGCATGGCTGAGAAAAAAGCTGGCCACGGAATTGATGATCGCAGCTTCATTCAGCCGCAGCGCCTGATGTCTGAAATTGGTGGATAGAGGCCATCTCGGTTGAGCCCTCCGCGTATTCTTAAGCGAGGCTAGCCGCGCCCGATCTGCCTGTGAGTCCGATTTCAAGGAGAATATCCGCCCGTGACCAATGACCTGAACGTCAAGGTTCGTTTCTTTGCCGCTGCCGCCGATGCCGTCGGCTGCGAACAGTGCACGCTCTCGATGCCGGCCCATGCCACAGTCGCTGATGCTCGGGCGGCGCTGGCTCAGCGCTACCCCGCGGCCGCATCGGTGCTGGGAAGCTGTGCGGTGTTCATCGACGATCATCTGGAGGCGGATTCCTCCCGCCCGCTCGAGACGGTAGAGAGCATGGATCTTCTGCCGCCCTTCGCTGGCGGTTAAGCCCGAAGCAGGGCTGAGATGTTTAGGCGCAGTTCGACCACTCGTAGGTGCCGTCGGCGAAATATTGTTTCTTCCACACTGGCAGGCGCAGCTTGATGGCGTCGACAAGCGCAGCGATGGCGGCAAAGGCCTCCTGACGATGGGAGGAAGCCACCGCCGCCCCGAGCGCGACATCGCCAATCCCCAAGGCGCCAGTGCGGTGATAGACCGCCACGGCGTGAAGATCGAAGCGCTCAGCGATCTCCTCTGCCACCTCCACGATGATGCGCCCCGCCGCTGGGTGCGCGGAGTACTCCAATGAGGTCACACTATGGCCGTGGTCATGATTGCGCACCCGGCCATCGAAGGTGACTACCGCCCCCGCCTCGGGGCAAGCCACCGCCGCTGAAAGCGCGGCCATATCGATCGGCTCGGTGCACATTCCGGAGCTGGTGGCGACCATTGAGAGGGATATCCTTTCTGCGCGGCGGTTGACGGAGCGCACTCACCGGCACTCGCTAGACTTGCCTACTATGCCACAGTTTCGCAGTGTCGACGATCACCTGCGCGCCGTTGCCGAGCTCGGTCAGCGCTACCTCGCCTCAACCACCCCCACCACCGAGATGTGCGCGGTCGAGCAGGCACGCGGGCGGGTGCTCGCCACCGATATTCGCGCCCGCTACCCCATCCCGGCGTTTCACAACTCGGCGATGGATGGTTTCCTTGTCCACTACACCGATCTCACAGGAGATAGCACCACCCTGCCGGTGGTGGCCGATGTGCCCGCCGGTAGCGCCCCACGCAGCCCCCAACCGGGCGAAGCCGTGCGCATCATGACAGGCGCACCGATCGAGGTCTCCGGCTCCGTTGCCGATACCTCGCTGGCCGTGGTCCCAGTGGAGGCCTCCGATATGCCGATCGGGCTGAGCGAGTGCCCCGCCGAGGTATGCCTGCAGGGCACAGCCAGAGCAGGGCAGCATATTCGTGCCGCCGGTGAAGACGTCCACCTCGAACAGACTGTGCTGAGCGCGGGCACCGTGGTGGATGCCGGCGTACTAGCCACAGCGATCTCAGTAGGCCACTCCGAACTGGAGGTCTACTCCGTGCCCACCGTGGCTGTGCTCTCCACCGGCGATGAGCTACGCGCCCCCGGCGAGGAACTCGGCGCGGGGCAGATCCCCGACTCCAACGGCCCGATGCTCGCCGCGCTTGTCGCCGCAGCTGGCGCCGACTGCATCCGCGTACACTGCAGCTCCGATACGCCTGCAGAGTTTGAGCGCACCCTAGGTGAACTCAGCGAACGGGCCGATATGATCATCACCTCCGGCGGTGTCTCCGCAGGCTCCTTCGACGTGGTCAAAGAAGTCCTTAGCCAGCACGGGGTGTGGTTTGGCGCCATCGCCCAGCAGCCTGGTAAGCCCCAAGGCCTTGGGCTGGTCAACTCCACACTCATCGCCTGCCTGCCGGGCAATCCGGTGAGTGTGTATGCCTCCTTCCATCTCTACGTCGCTGCGCTCATACGGCTACTACGCAGCAGAGTGCACACCCCTGGCCAGTGGGATCTTCCTATCGTCGTAGCTACCGCCGGCGGGCACTTTCCCGGCGACGCCCGGCGCGCTAGATTCGTGCCGGTGTGCCTCGAACGCACTGGGCCGGTTACGGCGACCACGGTGCGTGCTGTGCCCGCCCATCATCGCGGCCTTGGCTCCCATCTCATCAGCTCACTAGCAGTCGCTGATGGGCTAGCCATCGTGCCCGCAGGGGCTGGTGATAGAGACGATGGCGACGAGATTCGAGTGCTGTGCACTCGGCTCTAGTACCACCGCCAGTGCCCCGAAGGCAGCTCCGAGTACCCAACCACATCCCCCACCGAAATAGCTCACTTATTGTAAGGACCTCCCATGAGTAAGGATCTCACGTTCACCCACCTCAACGAGGCCGGCACTGCCTACATGGTGGATGTCACCGCCAAAACCCCCACCGTGCGAGAGGCCACTGCGTATGGCGAGGTGGCCTGTTCTTCTGAGGTGATGAGCGCGCTGCGGGATAACCGCGTGCCCAAGGGCGATGTGCTGGCGGTGGCGCGCATCGCGGGCATCTCCGCGGCAAAGAAAGTGCCCGAGCTACTGCCGCTGGCCCACACCATCGGGGTACACGGCTGCTCGGTGGAGCTTGAGCTCCGCGACGATCACGTGGCGATCACCGCGACGGTGCGCACCGCCGATCGCACCGGGGTGGAGATGGAGGCATTGACCGCCGTGTCCGTCGCGGCACTCGCCGTCATCGACATGGTGAAAGGCGTGGATCGATCCGCCTATATTCGCCGAAGCGCAATTATCGCCAAGTCGGGTGGCCGCTCGGGTGACTGGTCCCGCGAGATTCCCCAATGAGCACCGGCGTTGATGTGATCCTGCTGGCTGGCGGCCGGGGCAGCCGCATGGGCGGACGGGATAAAGCCACCGTAACGGTGCACGGCCGCCGGCTCATCGACCACTGTCTTGCCACTATCGACGCTTACCTGCCCAGCGCACGCGTCTGCCTAGTCACCACCCGCGCGGTGCAGCTGCCGGCAGGGGTGGTGCAGGCCCGCGAGACGCCGCCTTTTTCAGGACCTGTAGCGGCGATCGCCGCGGGGGTTACCCGCCTTGCGGCAGATCACCCGCCCCACCCCACCACCTTGGTGCTCGCGGTGGATGCGCCTCATTCAGCCAGGCTCTATCCGCAGCTTGCCGCGGCCCTCGCAGAAAACACGCAGGACGAAGGTGATGATGGACGGGAGGTGGGCGTCGATAAGCCTGCTCCGCGCCCTGGGATCGATCTCACTCTGGTGCGTAGTAGCGATGGCCACCGACAGCCACTGTGCGCGCTCTGGCGAACCGAGTCGCTGACGCGCGCCGTGGCAGAGCTCTCAGAATGCGCGGGGGCTGCGGTCTCGGCGCTGCTGAGCAATCAACGCATCGGCGAGATCCCAGGCGATGGCTCCGAACGCGACTACGACACCCTCGCGGCCCTAGAGGACTTTCCCTCCGACTAACACCAGACCCGTAGACCTCACCGCTCGTGCTGGTGCTCGTGTTCCCGGTGTTCGTGCTCGCTCGCGCCATCCATCTGATCCACAATATGGCTCAGCAGCGGGCCCACCACCGCAAGCACATCGGCCACCCCGCCGCGCGAACCAGGGGCATTGATGATCACTGCCGGGCGCTGACTGGCCCGGCGCGCAATACCCACAAGCCCCCGCGACAATGCCGCCAACGGGGTTGCCTGCAGCCCGCGGAGCAGAATCTGCGTGGAGATCTGATGCAACTGCACATCGAGCAGCGGCGCCGTCGCCTCCGGGGTGAGATCCCGCGGCGACACGCCAGTACCACCGGTGGTAAACACCACTCGCGCGCCCGCTTCGATCGCTTCGATAATGGCCTCTTGCACCGACTCCACGCCGTCTTCAACCACGGTGATCTGCCCGACCGTGACCCCATAGTCGCATAACCCCTGCCGAGCCTTCGGCCCCGAAAGATCCTGCCGTTCGCCGCGGGCACAGCGATCTGAGACTGTGATGACAGCACCTGGAATCTCCGGCATGGACTCCAGTGGGCGGGGGCTGCGGTGGGCGTCGGATTCGCAGTGGGCGTGAGATTCGTTCACGGATCGGCTCTCCTTATGCTGAGATTGAGGCTGTCGTAGGTTGAGGGATGTGTTGGCTAGATGCTGTCCGCTTGGCGTGAAGGCTGATGCGTAGTGCCTACTCTAGGCCACCGATATCGGGGCCGAAGTGCTGCTCAGAGTCTGGCGAATCTAGCCCCTTGGGCCTGCACAGACGGCGGTGCGTGCTGTGTACCATATGGTCATGCGCAGATTCCTGACGACGTTGACAAGCGTGCTCGCCGCAGCGGGGGTGTTGAGTGCCTGCTCATCCAACACTGCAGACGCCCCAAGCCCCGATGCCACGCAGCTGGATGTCTTCGCCGCCGCCTCCACCCGAGTGCTCAGTGACGACTTCGCGGACCTCGCCGCCGAGTTGGACCGCCCCGCAGAGCTTGTGATCCAAAACGCCGGCTCCTCCGCGTTGGTGCAGCAGCTTGTCGATGGCGCACCGGCCGATGTGCTCATCACCGCCGACGAGCGCACCATGAATCAGGCTGTCAATCAGGGTGTGGTTGAAGCCCCAGAAGTAGTGGCCAGCAACTATCTGGTGCTGGTGGTGCCCGCCGATAATACCGCCGGCATCACCGGATTCGACGAGTCCCTCCTCGATGCCACCGTTGTAGTCTGCGACGAGCAGGTGCCGTGCGGCGCAGCTTCTGCGCGGCTTATCGACGCCGCCCTCCCCTCCCTCACACCCGCCTCCCTCGAGGCGAACGTCACCGACACCCTGGGCAAGGTCACCTCCGGCGGCGCGGATGCCGCCTTGGTCTACGCCTCCGATGCGCTCGCCGCCGGGGATGCCGTGCGCACCTTCGATATCCCGGGCGCCGACGCCGCGCCTAACCACTACCTCGCCGCAGTGGTATCGACCAGCGAGAAGAAAGAAGAGGCCGCTGACTTCCTCAAGGCACTGCGCAGCACCGCCGCCGACGAAGCCTGGTCCAACCACGGCTTCAACCCCGTCACCAACTAACCACGGGGTGTACACACAGCGCCATGCCCGCCGAGCTCACTAGCGCCCGCTCCCGCCAAACCATTCCCGTCATCGTTGCGGCGTGGTGCGGTCTATGCGTGATCATTGCCCCGGTACTTGCCCTGCTATGGCGGGTGCCGTGGCAGCGAGTACCCGAGATTCTTAGCGAACCCCCCACCCGCGAATTAATCTCCGTGACGGTCACCTCGGCCGTGTGGGCCACCGTCATCGCTACTGTCCTCGGACTGGCGGTGGCGCTGTGGCTGCACACGCTGCGCGCCGGGCGTAGCTTCACTCGGTTATTGGTGCTGCTGCCTTTAGCGCTGCCACCTGTGGTGGGTGGGATGGCGCTTACCTCCCTGCTGGGGGTGTACGGGATAAGCGCGCCCGTGCTCGATACGCTTGGACTGCGCTTTGCCTTCGCTTTCCCGGGCGTGGTGGCCTCCCACGTGTTCGTGGCGCTGCCTTTCGTAGTGATCACCATCGAACAGGCTCTCGCCCAACTCAGCCCTAGAGTGCAATCATCGGCGCGATCGGTGGGGATGAGTACTGGAGCGATCACCCGCCATATCCTCATCCCCACTGTCGCTCCCGCCCTGGCTAGCGGCGCCGGCTTAGCCTGTGCGCGCTCACTCGGCGAGTTCGGCACCACCCTCACCTTCGCTGGCTCTTACCCAGGAATTACCCGTACCCTGCCGATTGGGATCTATCTGGAGCGCGAGATCGATCCCGAACGCGCTCTGGTACTGGCGGCCGTATTGATGCTGCTGGCTATCGCCGTACTGGGAGCGGCTCTAGGGGGCGCGTGGCTGTGGTTGCGCCCCCGCTTCACCGGAGCAGCCCACACCGCCACCCTTCAGCCCATCAACACCAGCGCGCTCGCAGCCCTGACTGCCCCGATCGCACCGGCTGAGACGCTCACCTTCGGACCTGCGGCACAGCGCCGCAGCTTCCCCGCTGCCCGCACCACCGCGTTGGTCGGGGAAAACGGTGCGGGCAAAACCACCGTGGCGCGGCTTATCGTCGGCGAGCTCACAGGCACAGAGATCACACTCGGCGAGACCGTGCTCGACCCTGGCGTCGATCGCTCACAGCCAAGGCTCTGGAGAAGCGCCCGGCTGGCAGCTCGGCATAGAACCGCACCGGTTCCCATCCACGCCCGCGGCATTGTGCTTCTCACCCAAGACTCAGCGCTGCCTCCCAGGATGCGGGTACACCGCGCTGTGAGCGTGGTCTGCGGTAGCGCGAACACCGCTAGCGAGCTGCTCGCCGCAGCCGGGCTGTCTGACCTTGCTGATCTTCCCATTGGATCGCTCTCTGGCGGGCAGCAAGCCCAGGTGGCTTTGCTGCGCGGTTTGGCGGCTCGCCCGCACACACTTATCGTCGATGAGCCCATGGCTGCCCTCGATGCTGCGAGCGCCAGCCGCTGGCGGGCAGTGCTCAAGGCCTGCTCCCACCACCGCACGGTGATCCTCATCAGCCACAACGTGGTCGACATCGCCACTTTGGCCCACTACGCAGCAGTCCTCGAAGCTGGCGATATCACCGCCTTCGGCCCCGTCGAGCAGATGATGCAACAGCCACCGACCGCCTTCATGGCTTATCTCGCCGGTCTCAACCGACTCCACGCCACGGTGGTCTCATCTAGCTCGGAGCTCATCACCGTGTCTTGTTCCGGCCAGGGTATCGAGGCCACGTATGCGCCCGATGCCTCCACCGCACCCCACACCGCGCCTCTTGAGCCTGCCAGCGATGTTGCCGTGCTGTTTTCGCCCACGGCCGTAAGCATTGCCACCACCGCAGCGCCTTCGGGCACCTCCGCTCGAAACTGCCTCAACGGCGCCGTCGTGGCGCTGGAGCACAGCGGCGACCAGGTGAGCGTGCATGTGCAGCTGGCCGAGAGTACGCAGCGGCTGCGGGCCGCGGTGACAGCGCGCAGCGTCGCCGAGCTCGGGCTTGCTATCGGCACTGAGGTCTCGTGCAGCTTCAAAGCGCTCGCCACCACAGTGCACCCCATGGACCCCACCGAGCATGGTCGATCGTTCGACCACGGGTAAAATGGCGCACCATGCCCACCCCGCATGCTGAGTCCTCACCCGCTGCCGGACCTGCGCCCACACGCGCGCTGTTCGACGACTCGCTGCCACTGAGCGCCAAACAACGCCTCGTGCTCGAGGCGGTGCGCACCTACCCCAACGGCGCCACATTGAGCACCCTGGCGGCCGACACCGGCATGCACATTAATACCGTGCGTGGACACATTGATGAACTTCTCCAACGCGGTGCCGTGCGCACCAGCACCAGTGCAGCCCGAGCTGGCCGCGGCCGGCCCAGCCTAGTGGTCCACGCCCGCATCCCTGACTCTGCGGCCATCACAGGCGAACAAATCGAGCTGGTCAATGAACTCGCCCAGCTGCTCGCCGCGGACGACGATACTCACGCCGCCCATCGCCGAGCTGTCGAGCTCGGACGCCGCTGGGCTCGCCGCGTCGGCCACACGGCAGAACACAGCCACAACCACTCCGATCAGTTGTCAGCCCTCGTGAGCCTGATGCGACGCACCGGCTACGATCCGGACGCCCCTGTAGACGACCCCGCCGAACCCCATACCCGCACCATCTCGCTCAACCGCTGCCCCTTTGTCTCCGAATCCGCCCGGCCCGATCCCTTGGTGTGCTCCATCCACCACGGCTTTGCTCAAGCCGCAATAGGCGCAGATGAGCACAGCGCCACCACCGTGACACTGCTGCCCTTTGTGCGCCCTGGCCAATGCGATATTCAACTTCACTGTGCTACTACGCAGCAGAGTTAACCGAGGCCCCAAGGCCTGACTTGCTCCTGTTCACAGCACAAAAATCCCTAGGCCTACCAAGCTGATAACTCTGCTGCGTAGTCCTAGGGCAGATACGGCGTCTAGGCGCGCTCGACGCGCACGGGGCCCGCCACCGATAGTTCCATGACCTTCAACCCGGCGGCGCGGGCATCATCAAGGATCGAGGGCTCCACCGCATCGGTGGAGAGCACCATCACGGTGGGGCCGGCGCCCGAAAGATAGGCTGCATAACCGCGATTGCGCAAACGATTGACCCACTCGGCGGTCACGGGCAGCACATCGGCCCGGTAGGGCTGGTGCAACCGGTCGCGGGTGCCTTCCCACAGCAGCTCGGGGTGGTGCTGGAGAGCCATCACCATGACCGCGGTGCGGGAGACGTTAAAACGCGCGTCGATATGGGTGACGTCCGAGGGCAGTACTTTGCGCACTGCGTCAGTGGAGGCGTAGAAATCCGGCACCAGCGCGGTGGCACGAATGGACTCATGCACCGGCAGCGAGACCGCGTGGTACTGCGGCTTGGTGCGCCCGTCCACGGGGATATCTGTCCACGACACCACCGCGGCTCCCAACACCGAAGCGGCCGCATTATCGGGATGTCCTTCAAAGGCTGACGCCAGCTGCACGATCTCCTCAGTGCTCAGAGGATCACCGGCCAAGCCGTTGGCGGCGCAGACTCCCGCCACGGCGGCTGCCGCGGAAGAACCAAGGCCGCGCGATTGAGGGATGCTGTTGTGGCACGTCACTTTCAAGCCGGGAGCGCTCATGCCCGCAGCAGCCAGACCACTGCGCAGCGCTTTGACAACGAGGTGGGTTTCACCGCGGGGAAGATCATCCTGCCCCTCGCCGAAGATATCCACCTCAAGCCCAGAGGAGGTGACCTCCACATCCACCGTGTCATAGAGGCCCAGCGCCACGCCAAGGGTGTCGAAACCGGGGCCAAGATTGGCAGAGGATGCCGGGACGGTCACACTCACCCGAGTACCGGGAACCAAATCGGTGCTCATGGCACTTAGCGTCCTTCCATGCGGATCACGCTGCGGATGGTGCGCACCGCGTCGAGCTGCTTAATAGCATCAACTGTGGTGGCCAGATCAGCCTCGGTAGCGGAGTGGGTAACCACGATCAGGCGGGCGTGGTCTTCGAACTCCTCCTGGCGCACCGTGCGGATAGAGATCTTGTTCTCGGCGAACTTCGTAGCGATCTCAGCAAGCACGCCCTCTCGATCTTGGACTTCCATGTCCACGTGGTAGCGGGTGCGCACCTCACCGAAGCTGGCGATGGGCAAATTCGCATAGGTGGACTCGCCCGGGGCGCGTCCGCCGTGGACCTTGTTGCGGGAGGCACCCACCAGATCGCCCAACACGGCAGAGGCGGTGGGGGCGCCGCCGGCACCATTGCCGTAGAACATGAGGCGACCGGCGGCCTCGGCCTCCACGAAGATCGCGTTGAAGGACTTGTTCACGCTGGCCAATGGGTGCGAGCGCGGGATGAGGGTCGGGTGCACGCGGGCCGCGATCTCCTCGACTCCCTCAGCGTTGGTGAATCGTTCACACACAGCAAGCAGCTTGATGATGTAGCCGGCGTCCTTAGCTGCCGCGATGTCCTCGGCGGAAATCTGGGTGATGCCCTCGCAATACACATCATCTGCGGTCACTCGGGTATGGAACGCCAACGATGCCAAAATAGCGGCCTTCGAGGCGGCGTCGTGGCCTTCCACATCGGCGGTGGGATCGGCCTCGGCATAGCCCAAGCGGGTGGCTTCGGCCAGCATGTCGTCGTAGTTCGCGCCGGTGGAATCCATGCCGTCGAGGATGAAATTGGTGGTGCCGTTGACGATGCCCATAACCAGCTCCACCTGGTCGCCGGCCAAGGAGCGGCGCAGCGGCCCCACAACGGGGATTGCGGCGGCCACGGCAGCCTCAAAGTACAGATCCACCCCGGCCGCGTCGGCGGCCTCAGCGAGTTCTGCCGAGTGTGCAGCAACCAAGGCCTTGTTGGCGGTCACCACAGACTTGCCGGCGCGCAGCGCGGCCAGCACTAGCTCGCGGGGGTAGTCGATCCCGCCGATGACTTCCACCACAATGTCTACGTCGTCGCGGTTGATCAGCGACATCGCATCAGTGGTAAGCAGCTCACGGGGTACCGCATCGGCGTGCTTATCGATATCGGAAACAGCCACACCTTTCAGCTCCAGCGGGCCGCCGATGCGGTGTTCGAGGGCGTCGGCGTCTTGCTCCATCAGCCGCAGCACTTCGCTGCCGACAGTGCCGTGTCCCAGAATCGCGACGCCAACCGGTGAGCCAGCGCCCTTGCCGGGCTTGAAGGTGACTGCTGCGTTCTCAGACATGAATCGATGTTCCCCTTTAGTGAAATAGTTGCTGTCTCAAGTCGGTGTTTCTCAGCGGATGGGCTTAGCGCCCTCGCCTCGACGGGCGGAACGTGAGGCAAGTATAAACCTCCCGCTGTGCTCCCGCCGTGGGTGTGGCCCAGGCCTCACACTGCCCGCCTGGCGATGAGCCGCCACCGCGCGAGACTAGTGCTCGCCGGTGTTTTCTAGGGCCAAGATGTCTTCCACTGTCTCGCGGCGCACCATGAGTTTCGCCTGCCCACCGCGCACGCTAACGATCGGCGGCCGAAGAAACGCGTTATAGCGGCTAGACATCACATAGCAGTAGGCGCCGGTGGCGGCGATGGCGAAGAGATCACCCCGGCCGAGATCGTTGGGATAAGAGGCCTCGGGGATCAGGATGTCGCCGGATTCGCAGTGCGCGCCGACGATGCGGGTGGTGGTGTACTCCCCTTCCGCAAAGCGACTGACAAGGCGGCCGTCGTAGGCCGCGCCATAGAGCGCTGGGCGGATGTTATCGCTCATACCGCCGTCCACGGCCACATAGCGGCGGGTGGTGTCCTCGTCCACGTGGACATCCTTGACGGAGCCGACCTCGTAGAGGGTCACAGCCGCCGGCCCAGCAATTGCTCGCCCGGGCTCAACCTTCACCGAGGGAGCCGGAATGCCCAGCTGGTCGGCGACTTCGGCGACGCGGCCAATCACATCGGCCGCCACTGCGCGCACGTTCAGCGGCTCCTCATCTTCGGTGTAGGCAATACCGTAGCCGCCACCGAGATCGAGCACGCTGAGCTGGGCGAGTTCATCCGCCGGTAGCTCATCGTGCAGCTGCCTGAACAAGCCGAGCACCCGCTCCGCTGCTACGGAAAAGCCCTCGGCGTCGAACACTTGAGAGCCCACGTGGCAGTGCAGGCCCACCAGCCGGAGGTTCTCGGCACGCGCCGCAGCCCGAGCAGCCTCCATGGCGGAGCCCGAGGCGAGAGAGAAACCGAACTTTTGATCCTCGTGGGCGGTGGCGATGAACTCGTGGGTGTGGGCCTCGATCCCGGGCTTCACCCGGATGAGCACATCCTGGATGTGCTCGGAGGCGGCGCTGAGCTCATCCAGCAGCTCGAGCTCGCCGGCGTTGTCGAGAACAACCGAGCCCACCTTCTCGGAGATGATGGCGCGCAGGAAAGCGACGGACTTGTTATTGCCATGGGCGGTAATACGCTCGGCCGGAAAACCCGCGGCGAGCGCAATCTGCAGCTCACCGAGGGAGGCCACGTCCATACACAGCCCCTCTTCGTCGACCCAGCGCGCCACGGTGGCGGTAAGCAGAGCCTTCGATGCATAGTGCACGTTCTCGCCGCCGCCGAAAGCCTCGGCCATATCGCGGCAGCGGCTCCGGAAATCGTCCTCATCGATCACGTAGCACGGGGTGCCGTAGGTGTCCGCGATCTCAGGAAGGGGCACACCAGCGATAGTGACCACGCCATCGTCTTGGCGCACGGCATTGCGCGGCCACACGTGAGAGGGGATGCTGTTGAAGTCGTTCATCAAAGGGCTTCTTTACTCTAAATCGTCTTGTGATCGGCGGTACTCACGCCCACCCACCGCCAAGGCCGCCGTTTCGCTAGGCGCGAAAGTGGGCGGCGAGGTGGCGTCGATAAGCGATCGCTGCCATCTGCGGTCGGGAGTTCGTGGTGAACGAGGTTACCGTACGCTACATGCGCTCCGGCGCGGTGACCCCGCACAACCCGAGCGCGTTGCTGAGAACTTGGCGGCTTGCGGCGGCGAGCGCCAGGCGCGCAATGTGCAGCTCGGAGGTCTCCTCGCCGGCCTTCGGCAGGATCTGGCAGGTGTCGTAGAAACGGTGGAAAGTGCCGGCCAGCTGCTCGGCGTAGCGGGCGATGCGGTGTGGTTCGCGCAGGTCAGCGGCGGACGCAATCGCCGCTGGGAACTCGCCTAGCGTGCGAATAAGATCGCCTTCCCGCTCACTGTCAAGGACCGAGAAATCGATATCTGCGTTCTCGAGGCTCACACCCAACTCGGCAGCCTTGCGCGCAATCGAGCACAGACGTGCGTGACCATACTGCACATAGAACACCGGGTTGTCGGAGGAGCGCGAGGCCCAGAGCTCGAGATCAATATCGAGGCTTTGGTCCACGGAGGAACGAATCATGGCATAACGGGCCGCGTCCACGCCCACGGCCTCGACGAGATCATCGAGGGTGATCACCGTGCCGGCACGCTTGGACATGCGCACGGGCTTGCCGTCTCGCACCAAATTCACCATCTGGCCAATGAGCACCTCAACCTGCTCCGGGCGGTAGCCCAGAGCGGCCGCGGCGGCGCGCAGGCGAGAGATATAGCCGTGGTGATCTGCGCCCAGCATGTAGATGCAGAGATCATGGCCGCGGTCGATCTTGTCGGCCACATAGGCGATATCGCCGGCGATGTAGGCGGCATCGCCATCCGATTTGATCACCACGCGGTCCTTATCATCGCCATAATCGGTGGACTTCAGCCACCAGGCGCCGTCGGATGCGTACAGGCTGCCGTTGTCCTTCAGCGTCTGCACTGCGGCGTCCACCGCACCGGATTCGAACAGCGAGTTCTCGTGGAAGTACACGTCGAAGGTGGTGCCGAACTCTGCCAGGGAGGTTTTAATGTGCGCAAACATCATCTCCACCCCGTGGGCGCGGAAGGCCTCATGCATCTCTGCCTCGGGCAGCTCGAGCACACCCGGCACTCGGTGCATGACCGCAGAGGCAATCTCCGCAATATATGCACCGGCGTAGCCATCCTCCGGGGCTGGCTCATTCCTAGCGGCGGCGATGAGCGAATGAGTGAAACGGTCGATCTGCCGGCCGTGATCATTGAAGTAGTACTCGCGGGTCACCTGCGCTCCGCTGGCCTCGAGCACTCGACCCAAGGAATCGCCCACCGCAGCCCAGCGGGTACCACCAAGGTGAATGGGGCCGGTGGGATTGGCGGAAACAAACTCTAGGTTCACGCGCTGACCTGCGAGAGTATCGGCGTGGCCGTAGCGCTCACCGGCCGCGAGAATCTCGGCCACGATCGCGCCTTGGGCGGCGGCGTTGAGCCGAATGTTGAGGAAGCCGGGGCCGGCGATCTCGGCCTCGGAGACGCCTTCGTGCTGCGCGAGCGCCTCAGCCAACCACTGGGCGAGCTCACGGGGCTGTGCCCCTGCCCGCTTGGCCACCTGCAAGGCGAGGTTGGTGGCGTAGTCACCATGCTCAGGATTACGCGGACGCTCGACAGTCACTGTCTCAGGAAGGACAGAGGAATCGAGGTCGTGCTCGGCGAACACGGATTCAGCAGTGCTTCGGATTAATGCAGCAAGATCGGCAGGTGTCATAGCGGATTAGTGTATCTCATACCCCCGTTTGCTCCACCATTTCCTGCACAAACACCCTGCATATTCTTAAAAAATCCTGAAATGAGACATAGAGCACCTCAGGAAGTTTTTGGAATCACGACATCCTACGTAACAATGGTTATAAACATCACATCCCACCTGTCGATGTCTCTCACACCCCGTATCGATGTGCAGGATTTCACACTGTGAGTGCGATACTGGCCCGCGTCAAGCACCTGCCGCACTACCCCCATTGTCGGCAGCCAGCGCCAGGGGCATCTGTGAATTGCTACTGAACCGATACAGCAGACATATACAGGTACAGCACACATAAGGAGTTGCGGTGAACAACACATTTACCGTGGTCACTGACGCAGTGGGAGGCAGCCTCGGCCTCTCCGCCGCGGTGGCAACCATCCCCCTGGTCACCTTCTTCGTTCTGCTCATCGGCTTCAAAGCCCGGGCTCACGTCTCCGCGGCTGCCGCCACCGTGGCCGCAATCTTGGTGGCCATCTTCGGCTTCAGCATGCCCACCGAGCTCGCCCTGATGTCCGCCCTGCGCGGCGGCCTTTTCGGCCTATTGCCCATCGTGTGGGTGATCGTGATGGCGATCTGGTTCTACCAGATCACCGTGGCCTCGGGCCGCTTCGAGGATCTGCGCCGCACCTTCGACAAGCTCGGCGATGGCGATGTACGCATCCAAGCCATCCTTATTGCCTTCTGCTTCGGCGGCTTGTTGGAGGCCCTTGCCGGCTTCGGCGCCCCCGTGGCCATTACCGCCACCATGATCCTCGCTCTCGGCGTGAAGCCGCTGCGCGCAGCCACCGCCGTACTGCTGGCCAACACCGCCCCCGTGGCCTTCGGCGCGGTGGCAATTCCGATCACCACCGCCGGCGACGTAGCCGATCGCACCACCGAACAAACTGCCAATATCGCAGCCATCGTGGGCCACCAGGCCCCGCTGATCGCCATCTTTGTTCCCGCCATTTTGCTCTTCATCCTCGATGGCATCCGCGGTGTGCGCGAAGCATGGATCCCAGCGTTCGTCATCGGCGGCGCCTTCGCTATTGCCCAGTGGGCCACCTCGAACTTCTTCGCCTACCAGCTCACCGACGTGGTCGCCTGCATCGTGTCTCTCGGTGTGGCCTTCATCTTCCTGCAATTCTGGACCCCGCGCGGCATCGACGCGCTACGTGAGCGCATGGAACTTCCCCCGGCCGCCGTGGCCGAGGAGCTACCCGCCCGCCGAGTGTGGATGGCGCTCATGCCCTACGGCGTGGTCACCGTTGTCTTCGGTATCGCTAACTTGGGCACCACCATCCCCGAGGCACTGAAATCCATCAAGATCAGTGTGGAGTGGCCGCTGCTGGCCGGTCGTTTGGTCAACGCCCACGGCGAGCCGATTAAGTCCGCCTACACCTTCGCCATCATCGCCAACCCGGGCACGCTGCTGCTGATCTCGGGTCTCATCGTGGCCGTGATCTACGCCTTCTTTAATGAGAACGGCACCTATCCGCTCCACGCTGGCCAGGTTGTGCACGCCTTCACCGACACCGCTTACCGCATGCGCTGGTCCGCGCTGACGATCGTGCTGGTTCTGGGCCTGGCGTATGTGATGAATTACTCCGGCCAGACCATCGCCATCGGTGAATTCGTGGCCTCCCTCGGTGGCGCCTATGCCTTCCTCGCCCCCACTCTCGGCTGGGTGGGCACTGCAGTGACCGGCTCGGATACCTCCGCTAATGCGCTCTTCGGCAAAATGCAGGTGACTGCCGCGCACCACGCGGGCCTCAACCCGGATCTCATGCTTGCCGCCAACACCTCCGGCGGCGTGGTGGGCAAGATGATCTCCCCGCAGTCCCTGGCGATTGCGGCCACCGCCGTGAACATGGAAGGCCGCGAGTCGGACATCTTCAAGTCCGTGGTGATGTGGTCCTTCGGCCTCTTGCTCGCGGTGTGCACCATCGTCTATCTCCAAACCAACGTGCTGTCCTTTATGGCACCTGTTGTGCCCTAGTCACACCAGCGCGCTTATCGACGCCTCCTCGCTGCCAGTACCGGCCCACTCGGCAACGCTTGTGGGCTGGTTGATGGGATACGCAAGCAAGGTGGCGTCGATAAGCACCACAGCAGTACAAGGTTAGGTAACGCTTGGCTTTCTACCCCCGTTGGGCCGGCCGTTGCGCGCACGCCTGCTTGCGGTCACCCTAGCCCACCCTTGAGCCGGCCCATCTGAGGCATATGCAATTAGGAAACAGGAGTGTTTCTTAAATATATGCAGGTGGACCGGCATTTTTTGGAACTATAATCGGTTCACATTCTGCCTGGAGTTCGGGTAGATTGGACATGTCCGAACGTAGGATGTGCTGGCGTAAGCTGGTAGTACCCACGTTCGCCCGCGACGAGAAGCTACCCCCTATGCACAGCGGCCTCTTGACTTTGGCACGTCAGGCAGTCCAAGGCACTAAGGCATGTGGCCCCGCCGCGAGCTAGACCTCACAGCCACTGAATGATGTAAACGCCATTGTGCGCCAATAATCGTTAGCCAACTTTTAGTTAAAGGAGCGCCCGTGCGAGTCGCGATCTTTACCACCTGTATCGGTGACGTTCTCGGGCCGGACATCGCCAAGGCGACAGCGCTGATTCTGTCTCGCCTCGGCCACGATGTTGTGGTCCCCGATAAACAAACCTGCTGCGGCCAGATGCACATTAACACTGGCTACCAGCGCGAAGCCGTGCCACAGATTGAAAACTATGTGGACGCCTTCTCCGACCCCTCCATCGACTGCATTGTCAGCCCCTCCGGTTCCTGCGCGGCCGCAGTGCGTCACGAACATGAGCGCATCGCCGATCGCTACGGCACTGCGGCCCTGCGCGACGGCGCAGCCCAGACCGCCAAGAAAACCTATGAGCTGTGCGAGTTCCTCACCGATGTGGAACAGCGCGAGAATGTTGGCGCCTTCTTCCCACACCGCGTGACCTATCACAGCTCCTGCCACTCGCGTCGGCTTTTGCAACTCGGCGACCGCCCCTACCGGCTGCTTCGCGCTGTAGAAGGCATCGACCTGGTGGAGCTTCCCTTCTCCGAGGAATGCTGCGGCTTCGGCGGCACCTTCTGCGTAAAGAACGCCGAAACCTCCGCCGCCATGGTGAGCGACAAAACCCGCAACATTAAGTCCACGCTCGCTGAGTACGTCACCTCCGCGGACTACTCCTGCCTGATGAACATCTCGGGGACTCTCTCACGCCAGCACAGCGGCATCCGCAGCGTGCACATCGCCGAGATCCTCGCCTCCACCAAGGACCATCCGTGGACCCCGGATTCCGCCGCTTACACCAAGGAGTTCATGCTGTGACCACCTTCCTCGGAAACCCCACCGTTCCCCCAACCGCGCCGGAAGGCGTTGGCTACCTGCGTGGTTCACGCTCCTTCCAAAAGGGTGCCCACGATGGCCTCTACAACGCCACCCAGCGGCGCAACCTCTATAACGCCACGCACACCATCCGCAACAAGCGCGCGCAAGTAGTCGAGGAACTTCCTGACTGGCAAGACCTGCGCGAGGCCGGTTCCGGCATTAAACGGGACGTGGCTTCCCGCATGCCCGAGCTGCTTGAGCAGTTTGAGGCGGCCGTGACCGCCAACGGCGGCCATGTGCACTGGGCCCGCGATGGCGTGGAGGCCGGCCAGATCGTCACCGATCTGATCAAGGAGACCGGCGAAACCCACGTGGTCAAGATCAAGTCCATGGCCACCCAGGAGATCGGACTCAACGATCAGCTTCGCGACGCCGGCATCACCGCCCGCGAAACCGATTTGGCCGAGCTCATCGTGCAGCTGGGACACGACTTCCCTTCGCACATCTTGGTGCCGGCCATTCACCGCAACCGCGCCGAGATCCGTGACATCTTCGTACGCGAGATGCCCAACACCGATGACTCCCTGCCCGCCAACCCACCGGAGCTGGCCGAAGCCTCCCGTGTGTTTTTGCGCAAGCAGTTCATGGAGGCCAAGGTGGCCATCTCGGGCGCGAACTTTGGTGTCGCCGAAACCGGCACCGTGAGCATTGTCGAGTCCGAAGGCAATGGTCGCATGTGCCTCACCCTGCCGGACACCCTCATTTCGGTGATGGGCATTGAAAAGCTGCTGCCCACTTTCCAAGACTTCGAAGTATTCCTGCAGCTGCTCCCGCGCTCCTCCACCGGCGAGCGGATGAACCCCTACACCTCCCTGTGGACCGGTGTGACCGACAACGACGGCCCGAAGAACCATCACATCGTGCTGTTGGACAACGGCCGCACCCACGCGCTGTCGAACGAGATCGGACGCGAGGCCCTCAAGTGCATCCGTTGCTCGGCCTGCCTCAACGTCTGCCCCGTGTATGAGCGCGCCGGCGGCCACGCCTATGGCTCCACCTACCCGGGCCCGATCGGTGCGATCCTCTCGCCGCAACTGACCGGCATTGTCGATCACAACGACCCGAACGCCTCGCTTCCCTATGCCTCCTCCCTGTGCGGCTACTGCTTCGAGGTCTGCCCCGTCAAGATCGACATCCCCGCCGCCCTATTGGAGCTGCGCCACCAGAAGATCGAAACAGACAAGCCCAAGATCGAAGGCGCCATCTTCGGCGCCATGGGCATGGTCTTCGGCAACGCCAAGATCTGGAGCCTCGCCACTAAGTCCGCCTCTCTGGGGCGAGTCCTTGGCGGCTTCAACAAAAAGATCACCCACATGCCCAGCTTCCTTGCCGGCTGGACCGACGTTCGCGACACCGCGGTACCCGCCAAGACCTCCTTCCGTGACTGGTTCAAGTCCGAGGAGGCCCAGCAGCTACTCAAGGACGCCAAGCGCGAGGGGCTGCCCGCCTCCGCCGATGCCGGCAACGAGAAAGAGGAGAACTAGCCATGTCTACGCGTAACGACGAGGCCAAAAAGGAAATCCTCAGCCGCATCCGCAACGCCCAGAAACTCTCCAACGTACCGACCGGCGGCTACGAGGTGGTGCGCAACTACATCACCGAGCACGACTATCCCCGCGAGGAACTCAAAGAAGTGCTCATCGACCGCCTGTTGGATTACAAGGCCATCGTGGAGCAGAGCAGCGAAGAGGAGTTGCGCGCCACCATCGTTCGCCTCCTCGAGGAGCGCAACGCCACAGACGTGCGCTACGCCCCTGGGCTCGACGCCTCGCTATTCGACGGCTTCAGTGGCAGCGCCACCCCAGACGACGTCACCAGCGACCCCCGCCTGCTCGATGCCGTGGACGTGGTAGTCACCGACTCCCACACTTCCTCGGCCCAGACCGGAACCATCTGTCTGGAGTCCAATGACACCAACGGTCGCCGCGCACTGACCCTCGTGCCCGACTGCCACATCTGTATCGTGCGCATGGACACCGTGGTCTACGGCGTGCCTGAGATGATCGCCCGCCTCGACCGGCGCCGCCCGATCACCATGATTTCCGGCCCCTCGGCCACCTCCGACATCGAGCTCAGCCGCGTCGAAGGTGTGCACGGGCCCCGTACCCTGATCGTGGTGCTGGTGGACTAAACACCCGTTGGGGCCTGGCAGCTCGGCGCAGCAGCGCCATCCACGATCAGGCCCCAACTCTGCTGCGTAGTAGCTAGTCTCAAGCGTGTTTTTATAGCAGCACGCAGAAGGTGCTAACATACGTACGGTGCATAGCAGCGCAGGCCGTGCTACTACGCATATTTTTTCGCCCCCGTAGCTCAGGGGATAGAGCATTGGTTTCCGGTACCAAAGGTCGCACGTTCGAATCGTGTCGGGGGCACAGATAACGCTTGAGGGTCCGCACCTTTTTTGGGTGCGGGCCCTCAAGCTATGCAGGTGCGTAGGTGGACGCGGGTGCGGGTGCTCTGCTCGGCCAGGCCTTAAGGCGCACCTGGGGAAAGCGCACTGCGATACTACTGCGACATTACAGCGACTCTTCGGCCATGCTGTGGCCGATACCGCGGCGATAGTGCGGCGATATCGCGAGTATCAAGGTGCGCACAGGCGCTGCGACAATCCCCGCTAGTACTGCATGCCCCGAAACATCGGGGCATGCGCCTACTTGCTGCAGCGAGCAGAATCAGCCAGCGCTAGGGGGTGGGCTGGGCCTGCATCACGTGGTTGAAAAAGACATCAAGGTGCTGGGCCTGATCGTTGCTCATGTGATCGAAGATCAGCCTGTTGACAGACTCCACGTGCATGGGCACTGCCTGCTTGAGGCGTCGCTTGCCCTCCTCGGTCATGATCACGATCACCCCACGGCCATCGCCGACACACTTGGTCTTCTCGATCAGGCCGCGGCGCTGCATCCGCGAGAGCTGGTGCGAGGCACGGCTGCGATCCCAGTTCAGGTGGGCGCAGATTTCGCGGATTCGGGCTTGCTCGCCCTCGGACTCGGACAGCACAACCAACACAGCGAATTCAGGGGAGGTGAGCTCGGCCTCGGCTTGCAGCGTTTCCTCTATATCGCGTTCGAGCTTTCGTATGGCATCGAGCATGAGGCGCCAGAGTGCTTGCTGATTGTCATTTAGCCAGCGAGGCTCGTGCTGAATCACTATCCCTTATCTTCCTTAACTTTTCCGCGCGCATCAGGTGTGCGCTGCCGGTTGGTGCGTGAGCGGTCGCGGGTGAATGCACCACACCACGCGGCCGTGATGTTCCACTGCAGGGTGTGAGTGGTGGTGCCGTTTCCACGGCACCTCACCCCATAGCGGGAGATGAGGGAATAGCTCGTGGCGCGTAGGGCACATGTGGCGCTCGCGCCGAAATGAGTTGTTCTAAGAGTAGCGCTTAATGCATGACCAGTCACCTTTGCTTAGTAAGGAAAAACTGCCCAGCCACTCAGGCGGTGATCAGCAAACAACAACTTATTCGTAATGCCTCTCGCTGAGCTGGTGAGAACCTAGCCCTGCTGCCTCTATAGGGCCGAGCAGGTGCAGAGCACACCAGGGTGAGAACAGTGCAGTAAGTAAGGCCTGCTCCCTTGCGTTGTGGGGGGAGGCAGGCCTCGTGGCCGTTCTGCTAGTTCGCAGCACGCTTGAGATCTTGGACGCGGTACTCCTTTCGCTTGTCGATGGCGGCGAAGCGCTGCGGGTCGCACGTCATGAGGAAGATTTGCTTAGTTTCTGCCTCTTTCTCAATCATCCCTGAGAGTCGTTTGAGGCGAAGCACATCGGAGTTGCCTAGGGCGTCATCCATGATCACCGGCATGACGGTGTCCACCTCGCCTGCGCTAGCATTCTTGGCGGCGAGATTGGCGATCGCGAGCCTCAGCATGAGCCCGAGCTGCTCGGAGGCTCCGCCAGAAAGCTCACTGACATTCACCTGCTTTTCATGCATGACTCGGCCGGTAAGTCCGTTCTCGCCAAACTCATAAACCACATCATCGCCGTGGAGCTGCCGCGCTAATCGCTCGAGCTCATTGCGAATCGGGTCAGCATAGCGTTGGGTGACTTCACGGTAGTGGCGCTCGAGAGTGTCCAGCAATAGCTTCGCCACATCCGCCTTGTGCTGGGTGCGGGCGAGGATGCTCTCTCGGCGTTCTAGTTCGGCCTCGGCCTTCTTAGCATTCTCGGCGGCTCCCTCTAGGCCGTTGATTCGGCCCCTGATCTCCGATTGGCGCTCGCGTTGCTCGGTCACACTCTGCTGTGTGTTCGACAACCAAGTTTTATCCTGGTCCGCAGCCCGGCGCGCAGCCTCGAGGCTGATGACACTGTCCTCGTCTAGAGCGTCCAGTGCCGCGTCCAGCTCAGCAAGCTGGGCGGTGTACGTTCTCAGCTCAGCCTCAACTGCTTCCTCGCTGTGCTCCTCCAGAATGGCTTCATGCACTTTAGTGCGGCGATCAAGCTCATCGCGAGCATCCTTGAGCTTCTCCGCGGCTACTGCCACATCCTTGTCGATGCTCTCGCTTCGGGCCTCGTCATACTTCTCTCGGACGGCGGAGCTAGCAGTGTGGGCCTGTTCCGCGACCTGGCGAAGTTCACTGAGCCGCTCTTCGAGGGCGGTCTCCCCTGCCTCATCGGCAGTTATACCTTCTGGTAGCTCTTCAGGGCGGAAGGTATCGACGGCGCGGCGAATATCCTCCACATCGTGGGGGCCTACATGCCGTTTTCGGTCCTTCTTTAGCCCCTCGATGCGGGCAGTAATTGACTCAGCTGTCGCGGCGATGTCCTTGAGCTGCTGAATCGATACCACATCAAAGGTGTCGAAGAGTTGGCGACGCTCTTGCTTGAGCTGATCTAGGGTGTCCTTTTCGCTCGCCACATTGGCTGCGGGCTCGATGACCGCATCGACTCCTCCGATGCGTATGGTGGTGCGTTCGCTGATCGTCACCACCGTGGCGCTATCACCGAGCGTATGGCTGTCTCCATTGATACTGATCTCGGAGCCCGCCTCGCCGGACAAACTCAGTGTTGAGCTTGCTGCGGCCACGGTGGCTTGGGCGTAGAGAATCTTCTCGGTGATGCGCTCCGCCCGCGCAAGATCCTCCTCCGTCGGGACGATCTGCGGCAGTTTGTCGTTGAGCTCGGCGATCTCTTCGGTGTATAAATCCACCTGTTCCAAGAACTCGATGTTGTTCTGATGGGCAATCTGCCCGCGTACAGCGCGATGATGCTGTTCCCACACTCGGCATTCGGCCTGGCTGTCCTTTTCCGCCTGCATCGCTGTCTCGAGATCCTCGCGTAGGCGAGCCAATCGTGCAGCATGCTCAGTGGCGCGTTCCGACAACACAGCATGCGTCTGCTCTAGCTCGCTCACAAGTTTCTCACTAGCTGCCACGTCTTCGGCTGCCCGCACGCGTCGCTGCGCATTTTTCTCGATTTCGCTCTTCTTCGCTGCGGCGAAGTTCTTTTTGGTGTGCAGGTTCTCTCGTACCGATTCCCGCTTCTCCGCCTGCGTAACGGTGCGTTGGGAGGCTTCCAGTTGTTTGCGCAGCTCGGGTATCTGAGGCTCCAGGCGTGCTAATTCTGCCTCCGTTGCCTCGAAGCTATCGAGCAAGCTACTCAAATCGGCGATCTGCTCTTGGGCTTGTGCGTGCTGTTGGCGGGCAGAGTCGACGGCTTCAAGCGCCTGCTTAAGTTCACGGTTGGGCTTGCCCCTCTTGGTGTAGAAGCGTTCAACATGCTTCTGTACCTTCGCCATCAGTTCCGACTGAGAGCTGCGGGAGATCGACTCGGCCCCATCTTCACCGGCGAGTCGAAGTGGTTTTTCCAAAGAACTAAACCCCACCTCGCCCAAGGTGTGGTCAAGCTCGCCCTGCTTCACAAACAACAGCGAACGCAGGTTTTTATCGAGGTGCTCGTCAATAATCTGCCCGAGCATGTCATTAGCTTGGCTGTCGGTGTAGGTTGCTGGGCGCGGAGAATGAATGACTAGGGTTGCGGTGCGCCGAGCGGGATATTCCTTGGTAATCGTCAGGTGCTGCTCACCGATGGTGGCAGTCAGGGAGATCTTCAGCGGGTCGTTGCTTCCCACTCGACACATATCCCGTATCCACTGTTTATTGGCGGTGGACTTCTCCGTTAACACTAGATTGATCGCTTCCACAATGGTGGACTTGCCCACCTCATTCGGGCCGCTGATCATGCACACGCCTGTTTCGGGAATGTCTTTCAGCTCGAGATGCTGGATCGAGCGCATATTGTCGATCTCGATGGAATGAATCTGCATGCTTCTGCCCTACTTCTGGTCGGAGACGATCAGTCGGTGCAATAACCCCACTGCGTCACTTGCTCGTTCATCATGGTCGGCCTGCTCGATAAGTTCAGCCATCGCCGCGCCTATGTAGCCGCCTACGCCTAGTTGCTCCAGCTCCTCCGCCGAAGGAGCAAGCAAGAGATTGTGGGTACGCTCGCGCCTATAGAGCGCGGCGAAAATGCTTTCCAGCTTCGCCAGCTCTTCTTCGAGGTAATGCATGGTGTCAAGAGTGACCGTGCCTACCAAGGCGTATTTGATCACCGTGGTCGATTTGTCCGGGTATTCGCGCAGAGCACTAATAAAAGCCTCGGCATCCTCGCGGCTGGCGATCTCGTACTCCAGCGCATGCCATGTCCATGTGCCGACGCGACGCTTCTGCACGTCGACCGATGAGGACGAACCCGTGGCATCAATGTCAACCACGAGCGCGTTGCCCGAATCTGTTTCGCCGCCTCCGACTGTGGAGAAATCGCGATAGTCGGTGACCTCTGGACTGCCGGAGAACCACACCCGATCGCTAGTACCCAAAGCGGCAGTGGAGTGTGTATCCCCCAAGGCAAGATAATCAATCACACGCTCATCAAGGGCTCGCTCCACATTAGCGAGATCGATCAACGCCAGATCATCCTCATTCGTGCGTGACTCCACCTGGCCGTGGCCAAGGGCGATGCGCACGCTGCCATCCTCGGCCGGCGCCAGATCTGCCAAAGCCTCGGCAACAATATCGCTGGATACCCGTTTACTCAGGTAGGGCGCCCCCACAATCTCTACTCCTGGGCGAACCGTGATAGGCGCGTGATCGCGAATCACATGCACATTGTCGATGGAGTCCGTAAAGCTGAAGATGCTATTGGCCACGAGCGGATCGTGGTTACCAGGCAGCAAATACACCGGCACGGGTAGCGAGCGCAGTGCTTCCACCGTGCGGCCAGTCGTGGTGGGATCAAGGCTATTGGCGTCAAAGACATCCCCGGCCACCACGATGAACTCGCACTCTTGCTCCACGGCAAGAGCACCTAATTTCTTGATCGCTGTAATGCGGTCAACATCGAAACGGGAGTGCGCCTCTGCGGGAAGAAAACCCCGCTTCATTCCGATTTGCCAATCGGAGGTGTGGATAAATCGTGTTCTCGTCATGCCTTATTGATAGCAAAGCTACCGGACCCCCACCCCTCTTTTTCTAGCGCTCATGTTCGAACCAGCGCCTGGCTAGCGCTTCTCAGGCTCCTCCTTTTCCGCGTGCTCCCCCGTTACGGAGTCCCCCGAGGCAGAGTCCATCGCTACGGAGCCCTCCGATACAGAGTCCTCACGTTCAGGCTCCCCCATTCCAGGATCTGCCTGCGTGGTGAGGAAATAGTACATGTCCTCGATGTCGGTGATCGCCCGCAGTTCATCGATAGAGGTATAAGACACCGAACGCATCGCCACATGTAACAAGGAGAGATCGGAGTCGTCGAGCGCCGGTTCCACCTTCGGGTTCGGCAGGCCCGGCAGGGTTTCCCCCTCCCAAAAGGCCACAGCATCCACTCGAGGTTTGTTGGATCCGCGCGGTCGCGTAGATGCTGCCGAGGTATCTGCGCGCTGGCTCGAGACAGGTTCCGTGGCGGCTGGAGCGGACGTCGACTCGCCTCCTCCAGTTGAGGAGGAGTCTGCAGCCTGTGCACCGGTCTCTCGTTCGTGGTCGCTCAGCTCGAGTTCGGTGATCTCCTCGCTGGGGCCGCCGTCGTTAATTCTGCGCTGCACGGCCTGCTCAACCGTGTCGGGATCCCAGCCGCGAAGATCGAAGATGCGATAGCTGTGCCGAGAGATGTCGGCGGCGGCTGCGTGGGCTACAGCCACGATGTGTTTGCACACATGGTGGGAATCAGGGCAGTCGCACTGGGCGGTAATGGTGGCGGGGTCAGTGAACCCCAGTAGACGCTGGGTGCGGCGATCCAATTCTCCGCGCAGAAAGGCAGGAACATAGTCGGGCAGGGATGCGAGGTAATCAATGAGTTCTCGCTGTTCACTGCGGGCCACCGGGGAGAAGTGAAGACGAACCTCAAACGGATCTGGCACAGAGCCGCGAACATTGGCCGTGATCAGATTCGCCTTATAGCTCAGCTGCATCACGTGCTCACCACGGGCGTAGTCGCGCCCGCGCTGGGTGCGGCCGTGATCAGTCCGCTGTTCAATCGTGTCCACGATAAAGCGGGACACCACGGGCAGCCACGGTCGCTGCTCATGGGGCTTCTCGGTGTCGCGGGAGTGTTGGCTATCAGCTGTCTGCGAGGGGGTGTCCTGCTGCGAGGATTGGCGGCGCTTCGCACCAAAGTTGGCGTAGATGACATTGTCGCGTGAGGTATAGCGGGGCATGGTCTTACTCCTCGTCCTCGTCGACTGTTCCGCGGTAGTTCAGCAGCTTCTCCAGATCCTCCTGGCTGAGCTCGCTGACCCATCCCTCGCCTTCGCCGACGATATCGCTTGCGAGTTGAAGCTTGCCTTCGATGACATCGTGAATAGCTTCTTCCATGGTGCCTTCACACACCATCTTGTACACCGACACATCCTTGCGCTGGCCAATGCGATAGGCGCGATCGGTGGCTTGGTTTTCCACTGCGGGATTCCACCAGCGGTCCATGTGCACCACAATGTTTGCCGCGGTCAGATTCAACCCGGTACCGCCGGCTTTGAGGCTGAGCACCATGATGGGCGGGCCGTTATCGTTCTGGAAGTCGCTGACCATGGCGTCGCGCTTTTTCTTCGCTACCCCGCCATGAAGGAAGGGCACTTCGCGGCCCACATGCTCGCTGAGATACGGCACGAGAATATCGCCGAAAGCTCGGTACTGGGTAAATACCAACATTTTCTCGCCGTTGTCGAGGGCGGCGTCGATAAGCTCAATGAGCTTGGCTACCTTGCCTGAACGGTGTACTCCTCGGTGAGTGATCGAGGAGCCATCGGCGAGGAAATGTGCTGGGTGGTTGCAGATTTGTTTAATACGGGTCATGGCGGCAAGGATCAAACCTCGCCGCTTCATGGACTCGGCGTCCTCTACTTCCTTTTTGACCCGATTCACGTAGGACTTATACAGCGCCGCTTGTTCTTTAGTCAGCAACACCCGCAATACATTCTCGGTTTTCTCGGGAAGATCGTCGATCACTGCGGGGTCGGTTTTGAGGCGCCGCAAAATAAACGGCGCGGTGAGTCGACGCAGCGCGTCTTTCATATCTGGATCGTCGTACACCTCGATGGCACGGGCAAAATGGTTCCGGAAAAACGAGCTACTGCCCAGCATGCCGTAGTTACAAAAATCCATGAGCGAATGGATCTCCGACAAACGGTTTTCGATCGGGGTACCCGTGAGCGCGATGCGGTGTGCGCTCGGAATCACTTTCGCCGCCCGCGCCATGCGGGTGTTGGAGTTTTTAATCTGCTGAGCCTCATCCAGCACGAGATGCTGCCAGTGCAATCCGCAGAACCATTCGACATCACGCGACAACACTCCATAGCTGGTAATTACGAGATCACATTGCTGGGCCTGTTGCACAAATTCCTCGCCTTTGGGGCGATCGGTTCCGTGGTACACCATCACCGACAGCTCTGGGGTAAACGTGTGTGCTTCACGCTGCCAATTAGTGAGCACAGACGTCGGGGCCACCACCATGGTCGGCGCTTCACTGAGCCCCTCATGCTTTTCGATAGCCAAAAGAGTCAACAGCTGCAGTGTCTTACCTAGGCCCATATCATCGGCCAGTACCGCGCCCAGCTCGTGGCGCGCCATCCAGTACAACCAGTCCACACCCCGACGCTGATAATCTCTCAAGGTGGCATGCACCGTGGGCGGAATGTCTTTGCGTACTGGGGTGGGAATGGGATCGGAATCGGCGCCCATCAGGGAGCTGAACCAGTCACTACCGCGGAACTCGATATAGCGCTGACCGGCGGTGGTCAGCGCCATCTCCCGCAGTGCCGCCGCGCTGAGGTAGCGCTCTGTGGCCGCATCCGCGTCCTTGGCCTTGGCCTCAGCACTCGATAGCTCGGCCTCGGGATCGTCCGCGCTCACGCTGTGGCTTTTCACCATCTCCACATAGGCGCGCACCCAGTCCAAGCTACGGCTATCGGCTATCACCCACGATCCCCGCAGCTCGATCAATCCAGAGGAAGACTCAATCAAGCGCTGCATCTCATCTTCATCAAGCTCGACCCCGCCGAGGGAAATTGTCCAGTCATAGCTCAGCAGCTGATCCATGCCATAGACCGGGGCCATGTTGAGGTTGTCTACCTTGGAGGTGGTGAGCTTGGCGCTCAGCTCCTGCTCGCCCCAGGAACGCGGCAGCATCACCGTGTGCCCCGCGTTGCGCAAACGAGGAACATCTTCAGCCAAGAAATCGCCGAGCTGATCGAGCGTTAAGAAACGATCCCAGTCGCCTCGTTTTTTCTCATCATCAAGCTCTGGGTGCAGGAATTGTTGCTCCACCTCGGGACGGGTCAGGGTGCTGGCCAGTTCCAAGAGGCGGTTATAGAGATCGCGCAGCCTCGTGGCGAAGGCGGCGTCGACAAGCTCAGCGTGCACCGGTAGTGGTGTATCCACCCCGAAGCGCACCTGGATGCGTACCGGAAAGAGCTGGGGCGCCGGCGCGCTTTCGTCCTCTGCTTCCCCAGAATCGGTGAGTGCGCCACCGATACCGGCGTGGAGAAGGTCCTCGCCAGTGGGTGCATCCTCCACGATCACCATGAGCTCCGCGCGGGAGCCAGTGATGGAATCCTTCCATTCGTTGAGCTTGCTGGCGAGCGCTGGGCCGCCTCGGCGCAAGGACTCAGAGCGCAGCAACGTACGGGTAAAAGTGTGTAGTTCGCGGGCACGCGGCTGCTTCTCAAAGTCCTGCAGAATATAGGAGGCGATCCAGTGCGGGAGTTCCTCAGCCATGTCATCAGCCACCGCCGCACTGCCATTGGCGGTGAGAACGTGCGGAATCGCCAGCTGCATCCGCGCAATCCACACGCGCTCACGCCCCGAGGGCAACAGCTGCCACTGAGGCCACCAATGATCATCCGCCCAGCGCACGCGCAACACGATGCGACCAGCGCACACAAACTGCTTCAGGCCGCGATAGAACTGAATAATCCACAGCAGATCGGGAGCCATATGCGGGACGACGCTATCTCCCTGCTCCCCATCGAGCAGGACGATAAGTTCCTCGATGATGGCCACAGCCTTCTCGGGATAACAGCGGGCAACGGGAATCGGAAGCCGCACGCGCTTTCCCTTGGGTGTGCTCAGGTGCGCGGTAAATCGGTGCGCAAAGCTTAAAGGCTCGAGCAGCGTGGCAAGCGACGAGGGTAAGGCGCCTTCATCCAGCTGCTCGGGAGTGAGGATCTTGTGCCCTTGGACCTGTTCGATCCACAGAATCAGCCCGCTTTCGCGGTGCCAGAGACCGTGCACAAGATACGACACTACGCCTAGCCTCCTTGAAAGATCTCGCTCGCTCTATGGCTTTAAGTCCTAAGCGATCGATTCTAGTCGCCTTCAGCAGCCGGCGCGGCGCCAGCAGGTTGCAGGCATTGACGGGCGGCCACTGCTAGGCGGTGACGCAGCCCCGCTGCTGAGGCGTGAAGCGCACAGCATTCATCCTGTATGCGCCGAGAATCGCTAGGTTTGTATAACGTCGCCGCAGCTGAGAGGTCTGCGAACAGGCCGAGACATCCCATCCCCCTCATAAGAGCCTAGCTTCTAACCTTAACAAGACATGAGAGCACTTCCTCTGTAGTATCAGCCAACGCACATCAGCCACGCGGAGTGCGTGGCAGCTACCCCGATGGTAAAGACAACGATCTTAAAGCGCGTGTGCGTCGGCGATCGCCGCAAGGCGAGGGCGCCCACGCCGTGTCGATCAAAGAATATGGGCTGCGCGCGGGCGATAGGCGCCCGAGGAAGCGATGCACGGAGTTCGTGCATCGCCCCGGCCCCTCGTTACAGACCTGTGCGCAGGCACACAAGTTGCGTAGCATCGGAGAAAACAAGAATGGAGTGCACGACGTGAGCGAAAATACGTGGTTTATTCTCGCGATCATCATCTACATGCTAGGGATGCTCGCGATTGGTTATTGGAGTTATAAACAAACAGACGAGTACGACGATTATGTGCTCGCCGGTCGCGGCCTCAACCCCTTCGTGGCTGCGCTGTCGGCAGGCGCATCGGATATGTCCGGCTGGCTTTTGATGGGCCTGCCCGGTGCACTGTTTGTCACCGGCTTTTCGGAACTGTGGATCGCCATCGGCCTGCTGATTGGCTGCTGGGCCAACTGGACGTGGGTGGCGCCGCGGCTGCGTTCCTATTCAGAGATCGCCAACAACTCGATTACGGTTCCGAGTTTCTTGGAAAACCGTGTGCAGGATAAATCCCGTGTTCTGCGCATTGTCTCCGCCGTGGTGATCATTATTTTCTTCACCTTCTATGTCTCCTCCGGCATGGTCTCGGGCGGCAAGTACTTTGAGTCCACCTTCGGTGGCAGCTACCTAGACGGCATGCTCATTGTGGCCGCAGTGACGGTGGCCTACACCTTCATCGGCGGCTTCCTCGCGGTGTCCTACACCGACGCTGTCCAGGGCACCATCATGTTTGCGGCATTGATCGTGGTGCCGATCATGGCGCTTCTTTCCCTCGACGAGCCGTCCAGCATCTTCACGTGGGCTACCAATCAGCCCTATGGCCCCTATGACGCGGGCAATCCCAGCTACTTCAACATGATCTCTGGGGTCTCGATCGCCGCAATCATCGGCAACCTCGCCTGGGGCTTGGGCTACTTTGGCCAGCCGCACATCATCGTCCGCTTCATGGCGCTGCGCGCCCCCTCCGAGGCCAAGACCGGCCGTTGGATCGGTGTGGGCTGGATGCTGCTGTGCATCGTCGGCGCCACCTTCGCCGCGTTGGTCGGCACCGCCTTCTTCGGCCAGGATCCCTCGATTCTGGTGACCGACCGCGACGCCTTCGAGACGATCTTCCTAGACATGGGGCGGATCCTCTTCTACCCGCTGCTCGCAGGTCTGCTGCTGACCGCTGTGCTGGCGGCGATCATGTCCACCCTCTCCTCGCAGCTGCTGGTTACCTCCTCCGCGTTGATCGAGGATCTGACCAAGATCATCTACAAGCGCAGCCTGCCGGATAATGTGCTGGTGAACCTCTCGCGTACCGCAGTGGTGGCGGTGGCCGCAATCGCCGCCGTGCTAGCGATCAACCCCTCCGATTCGATTCTGGGCCTGGTGGGCTTCGCTTGGGCGGGCTTCGGTTCCGCCTTCGGCCCGATCGTGCTCGCTTCCTTGTACTGGCGTCGTCTCACCGCCGGCGGTGCGATCGCCGGGATGATCACCGGCGCCGTGGTCTCCTTCGCTTGGGGCATGTCTTCGCTGAGCGATAGCCTCTACGAGATGGTGCCGGGCTTCTTCGCCGCCACCCTCGTGATGGTGCTTGTCTCCATCATGTCCAAGGGGCCCAGCCAGCAAGTGCTCGAGGAGTTCGACTCCGCCTCGAAGCTCGCCCGCATCGCTGAGAAAGACCCCGAGATGAACATCGAAACGGCAGCCGAGCAGCTCGATACCAAGAGCTAGGCTCACAGCTCGAAACGCACGACAAAGGGAACCTCCACGAGGTTCCCTTTCGTCATTGAAGGGTATGGATCTTTCTTCACGCCGCGGCTGGGGCGTGCTTTTAGGCTTATCGACGCTCATCTGGCTCATCATCGGCTTTGCCGGGCGCATCCCCGCACACCCATCCACCGAGCCGCATCTGCCTGGACTTGCCGAGACACTGCCTCAGGTGAGCGTCGTCAAGGCACGCAGCAAGCACCCTGGATACCAGCGAGAGTTCTTTGGTCCTGGGTGGCGAGCCCAGCCCGAACTCGGCCCAGGCTGCACCACCCGTGATCGCACGCTTCGCGCAGCTGGGGTGACGGCATCATGCGAGCGCAGACCCCATGGGGCGCTGCGTGATCTCTACACGGGAGAGACAGTCGATGCGGCCACTGAGGACATCCAGATCGACCACATTTTCCCTTTAGCGGCCGCGTGGGATCTTGGCGCGGCAATATGGCCCAGCATAAAAGCCGAGGATTTCGCCAATGATCCGCTCAATATCGTTGCCGTGAGTGCGCACGCCAATCAAGAAAAAAGCGATGCGCTTCCCTCCGTATGGATGCCGCCATATCACCGCCACCACTGCTGGTATTCCGAACGCCTCGCCTATGTGGCCGCGCGCTATGGCTTGGCGCTGCCGCACAAGGATATTGCCCGAATGAAACGCAGCTGCTGGGTTAGCGAAGTTCTGGGGTTTTCACTAAACTCGCAGTTTGCGCTCAGTTTTCCCGCCGCGCACCACCAGCGCGTCCGGCAGGCAAGGCTGCGGCGCGATGTTCACACCACCCAGTGACAATTCACCCATTAGTGAAAGAGGAATAATCATTTCTACTGTGATGCTGGCACTCCATGTGCTCTCCGCCGTGCTCTTTTTGGGCCCGGTTACCGTGGCCGTATCCACCTTCCATGTGCAAGCAGCCCATGCACATGACGGCAACGACAAGGCCAAGGGATCCGCCGCACTGCTCTACCGCATCAGCAACACCTACGGTCTACTCTCGCTGCTCGTGCCCTTGCTGGGCTTCGGCGTAATGTTCTCTAACCTCGATGTGTGGGCCAAGGAAGGACTGTTGCACGCGTCCATCCTGCTGTCCATCATCGCGTGGGCCATCCTGTACTTCATGATCCTGCCCCGCCAAAAGGCCATGGCCGCCGAGCTGGGAATTTTGGATTCAGATGACATGCCGGAGAAAACCACCGTGGACAACTGGGACAAGGCCAAGTCTCAGCTTTCTATGTTCGGCGGCATTTTCTCCCTGCTCTGGATTATCGTCTTTGCCTTGATGATGACCATGTAGCACCCAGCTGCTCATCGCACACTCCCCGCCGCATATGCGACGGGGAGTGTTCTTTTTCTCCTACGCCCTTCAATTCGAAAGCCTGCGGGCACGGCTGTGCGGTGCGGGAGATAGCAATAAACAACACCTCGCCGGTGAAAGAAACCGGCGAGGTGTTGTTCTCTTAATGCTGCTCAGCCACCAATGGCTGCGGGAGTTTTAGTAGCGATCGTCGCGGCGACGGAAGTTTCCGCGGCGGTCACCACGGTCTCCCCTATCTCCACGGTCTCGGCGATCATAACCGCGGCCGCCACGGCCACCGTCACGTCCACCGCGGCCACCTCGACCACCGAAGCCACGGCCACCGCCGCGCCCGCCGCGGTCACCATAGCCGCGATCCAAGGAAGCATCGGGGGCCGATTCGATGTTGATCAATTGACCGGAGATACGGGTATCTTCCAAGCGGTCAAACACATCGCGCGGCAGATCCTTGGGCAGCTCGACGAGAGTGTGATCAACATTGATCACGATCCGGCCGAAGTCCTTAGAGTTCAGGCCGCCCTCGTTAGCCAATGCGCCAACAATCGACCCAGGGCGCACGTGCTGGCGCTTGCCCACGGCGAGACGATAGATCCCCATGTTCTGGTTCGAACGCTCAAAACGCCCGCCGCGATCGCCGCGATCACGGCCACCTCGGTCGAAGTCGCGGTCGCGGCGATCGGAACGATCCTTACGCTTATCGCGCGGCGGCTCCTTCATCAGGAACTCGTCGCTAGCCTGGGCCTGCGTAGCCAAAGCAGCGGCGATGTCCACCATCGGGATGTCGTGCTCGTCGGAGTAAGTCTGCACCAGCGAGCGGAAAACGCTCACCTGAGAATTCTCCAGGGCCTCGGTGATCGAATCGGCGAACTTCTCCTTGCGGGACTCGTTTACCTCGTCCACGGTCGGCAGGTCCATCTCGTTGAGCGGCGCATTAGTAGCGCGCTCGATGGAACGCAGCATGCGGCGCTCACGCGGGGTGACAAAGAGAATGGCCTCGCCGGAGCGGCCGGCACGGCCGGTGCGACCGATGCGGTGCACATAAGACTCGGTGTCGTGCGGGATATCGTAGTTGAGCACGTGGCTGATACGGTCCACGTCCAAACCACGGGCGGCAACATCGGTAGCCACGAGGATGTCCAAGCGGCCATCCTTGAGCTGATCCACAGTGCGCTCGCGCTGGGCCTGCGGAATATCGCCGTTGATGGCCTGAGCGGAGAAGCCACGAGCACGCAGCTTCTCAGCGAGCTCCTCGGTCTCGAACTTGGTGCGCACGAACATGATCATCGCCTCAAACTCGGTGACCTCAAGAATGCGGGTCAAGGCGTCGAGCTTGTTGCGGTGCGCCACCAAGAGGTAGCGCTGGTTGATATTGGTGTTCGTGCGGCTCGTCGAGCGAACAGTAATTTCCTGTGGCTCGTTGAGGTACTGCTGGGAAATCTTTCGGATGCCATTGGGCATCGTCGCCGAGAACAGTGCTACCTGCTTGTCCTCCGGCGTGTCGGCGAGGATCCGCTCGACGTCTTCCTGGAAGCCCATCTGCAGCATCTCGTCGGCTTCGTCGAGCACGAGGTAGCGCAGGCCGGAAATGTCCAGCGAGCCCTTTTGCAGGTGGTCGATCACACGACCCGGGGTACCCACAACGATGTGTGCACCGCGGCGCAGGCCCGACAGCTGGATGCCATAGGACTGGCCGCCGTAGATCGGCAGGACGTTGATGCCGCCGAGGTGATCGGCGAAGGACTGGAAGGAATCGGCAACCTGCAGCGCGAGCTCACGCGTGGGTGCCAAGACCAATGCCTGCGGCGAACGCTCATCCTTATTGATGCGCGCCAGAATCGGCAGCGCGAAGGCGGCGGTTTTGCCGGTACCCGTTTGGGCGAGGCCTACGACATCGTGGCCACCCATGAGAACGGGGATAGTTTGCTCTTGAATGGGGGACGGCGTTTCAAAGCCAACCTTGGTGACTGCCTCCAACACATCTGAGGGTAAGTCCAAGCTTTCAAAGCCGGTGGGTGAGCCGGTGTCCTCAGAAGTGTTCGCATCCCTGGTGCTGTGCTGATCGGCAGCCTGTGCTGCCGCACCTTGCGAAGTATCCTGAGAGTCCGACGAAACGATATGATCCGGACGTTCCACGTCTCCGGTGACGTTATCGGTGTTACTCATTGCCCCACCACGTTACGCCGCGCGGCGATGCATAGCCAATTGCCGCCGTGCTTAACCCTTGCGACTAGCGGTTTCCTCGTCCTCCGCGACGCTAAGATCCAGCGACTCGCGCGCCTTGAGCCACACCGTAGCGGCGCACAAACCAATTACGCCGCAGGAAGCGAAGGCCCATTCATACCCAGCGTGTTCTGCCAATGCCCCCACCACGATAGGGCCGGTAATCGCCCCCAGATCTTGGGCCATTTGGAAATTCGCCAGCACTCGCCCGCCGGAGCGATGCCTACCCACGACATCAGCAAGCACTGCCTGCTGAGCGGGGTTGAGACAACCCGCACCAAAGCCCGCAAATACAGACACAGTGAGCAAAGTGATCGGCTCGTGGGTTAGCCCGATACTGGCGGTGAACACGGCATTGATCACCAGACCAGGGATCACCAGCGGCTTGCGCCCCCAGCGATCGGATAGCCGGCCAGAAAATTGCAATGCGAGGGCGTTTCCTCCGGCAAAGAAGGCAAGCGCGATACCTGCCACAGCGCCCGCTTGGTGGAACATGGCTGCAGCGAAGAGCGGAATCACGGCCACACGGACACCAAAATTGGACCAGCCATTGGCGAAGCCAGAGACCAATACAGCCTTGTAGGCGGAGTCCCGCCACGCTTCCCGGAAGTGCATCGGCGGTGAGGTATCACCCTTTTCATAGTTACCGATGACCTCTTCCGAGAGCATCACATACACCACTGCCGCCGCTAAGAGCACTGTTGCGCCATAAATAAAAAACGGTGCCCGCATGCCCATAAAGGACAGCGCCGCGCCCACCACGGGCCCTACGACATTGCCCACGAGAAAACCAGTGGCATAAATAGACGAGGCCTTACCTCGTACCGCTGGCGGAGCCATCCGCACAATAAGACCCATGGCCGAGACGGTGAACATGGTAGAGCCGATGCCGCCGATCCCGCGCAGCACGAGGATCTGCCAGTACTGATGCGTCGCCCCCACCAAGCCGGTGGTGATGGCCACGGTCACCAGGCCAGTGAGATAAACCTTGCGGGAACCAATGCGATCAATCGCCCTGCCAGAGACAGGGGCAAAGAACAGGCGCGAGGCGGCGAATACAGACACCACCGCACTGGCGGCGGCGAGGGAAACATCAAAACTGCGCGCAAACTGCGGAATGATGGGGGCAACGATGCCGAAACCGAGGGCAATAATAAAGGCCGCCGCAACCAGCGCCCAGATTTCCTTGGGCAACGGTGGAACCGGATGCTTGTCGGGCTTCCGGGTGGATCCTTGCCGACGCAGCACGCGCCTCACTCCTCCTGACACCACACCGCCACTGTCGAACATCTGTTCGCATGGCGCCTGGGGGTGTCGTGCTCGTTGTTTAGTATGCGGGCCATGCGAAACATTAACAGCAACAGCACTCCCCAGTTCTTTAATCCCACCCAGCGGTACAGCACCACAGGCCGCGCAGGCCAACGGCCGGTTTCCACGGCCACCGCACTGGCTTTGATCAGGCGGGACCACCCGGAGATAGTGGAACGGGTGGCGTCTACCATCCACCATCCCCGTTCGCTCGCCCGTACCCCCAGCACGTGGCGGCCACCAACTCTCAGCTTGCCTGCGGTGGACATAGCGGGCTTTCCCGAGTTGAAGATCAACATCACTCGCTACCGAGCCAATCCAGCCATGGCGGCCGCGCTCGCCCATGGCCCCGGCTCCCCCACTCCGGCTTATGCGGTGATCGCCCGGTTTACTAACCCCACCGGAGACAGCGTGCCGCCTGCGGTGTACGAGGCGTGGATGCGCGCCTTCATTCCGCATGATGCCGCCTCGATGGTGCATGAGATCATCACTCCCACCGCGCCGACCTACTGCTGGGTGGTTGATAGCACCTATACCCCAGTGCCCTCGCCCGCATCCTTCTTTGTCCAACGCACCAACGCGGCCTAGGCGATTTCCAGACTCTCTTGCAGGCGCAGGTGGTTAGTCCTCGTCGTCCTCGTCGAGGTCGAAGTACTCCTCCTCATCGGTGTCATAGAGCCCTCCGAGCGCAGATCTGGGAACTGGTCCCGTGCTGGCATCCTCATCAATGGGCGCGAGCTGCTCCTCCCACTCCTCGGCGTGCTCAGCGGCCAAGCTGATGACATCCAAGAGCCGGTCATAGTCGGTGAAGGAACCAAGGCTGAGAATCTCATCATCCCAAGCCTCGTCGTCATCGCCGAGGGCCATAAAGTCCACGGTGGCCGTGGGCACGCCTTCTTCCAGATCTACGCACACGTGGATTTCGGAATTCACTGCTACCTCGGCCCGCACAGTGTGGGCATCGTCCTCATCTTGAAAAAAGTCGAGGTCCGCGAGGCGGTCATCAGTGCCGTCTAGTACATCCCGCAGGATGGTCACCACCTGGTCGGTGGCGATGTGCTCGTCCACTGTGGCCACGGCGTCATCCACGGAGAACACCACGGCCACCAGCACTGCCTCGAAGTCCTCGTCTTCTTCGTCCACATCGGCGGCGGCGATATAGACGTTGGCGGCAGGAAAGTCTGGGTCGATATCCACAAAGTGGATCTCCACCTCAGAGGTGATCGGAACAAAGAGAGTGCAGTCATGGGCGCGGGACTCAATACCCGCATCGTCTAGCGCCGCTGCAATGTCCTCTAGAAAGCTCATGGAGGCAGGCTGTCCTTCCGGATAGATAATTGGTCGATAGCCCTCCACCACCGGTGGGGTTATCGCTACTACAGCCTAGTTGCCATGAGGCGGAATCGCCGCAGCGAAAAAGGCAGAAGTACCCCGTGTGTACCCCGCCCAATCTGGCGATTAAAGCACCTCGCAATGCTGGGCCATGCGTTCGCGCTTGACATCCGGTTTTTGTTTAGGACAAGACACGCACGTGCCACATCCGGGCGAGTGAAAAATCATGCAACAACTCAGCCGTTTAGTGCTAAGAACCACATCTTCTTCGGGCTCCTCTTCTCGCATAGCCCGCTCAACATCGCTAGGGCGAAACTCTCCTTCCACAAAGTCGAGAAAGCGCGGCTCGGCCACTCGTGCCCTGTCTTGCAGTTCGCTACGCATCCCCTCCAGCACCGCACAGCAGGCAGCAATTGCCTCGTATGGGGCGAAGGCCTCATTACCCGCTCCGGCAGCGCCCATCGACACCGCATCACTAACCACGGCCCATAGCGCAGCGGCCGAGACATCCGTGGTGGTCGTGAGCTCATTCACGATCGGCTCAAACAGGCCAGCCCACCCCGCTCCGAGCTGCTGATAACTCCCCGCCGAAGGCTCCACCACCTCCTTCGGGTGATAGCCGTACCAAAAACCGGCCCCCTCACCGTGAGGAGTCTGCACAAACATGGTGGCTGGGTGCTCGCTCGAGTACAGCGCCACGAGGTCGTGATCCAGAGCGAGCATCATGGTCGGTTCCACCAGCGTGGTGACAAAACTGTGAAACCACAGTTGCGCACAGTGTTTGTCCTTCTCCATGGGAAAAAGCTGGTGGGTGGCGGCGATGGCCGCGCGGATCCGGGTACCGAGGTTGGCGTCGATAAGCTGCGTGGACAGCAACACCTCGGAGTTCTCGCTCATCGGCATCAGGGCTTGGCTGAAGCGCGGATGCTCGTGGACTAGCAAAGACCAATGCGATGCTGGTGTAAAACTCATCTACCTTCTCCCCTCTTGGGACAGCGAGCGTTGAGTAGTGCGCGGCAGAATCGACTCGAGCATCGCCAGCGTTCTTGCCACGCGCGTGGGGCTGGTGATGTCAGCATCGTCTTCTCCCCACTGCCGCAAATCATAGTTCTCCCATGCTTGTCGACGCTGCGACGCCGGGTCATACACCACCGTCGATGGAGTGTCGAACACCTTGGTAGCCCGGCGCGGCATCCGGTCGGCCACGGCAGCCCGGTAACGAGGCCAGCCAGATCCCACCTTGGAGTGATGGATGAAATTGCCCCAATAGGCCTGCAATTCGGTAGTAAGCGCCGCAAACTCGGCTGTGCCTCCGAGCTTGTTCAGCCCTGAGACCCTGGATGCATTCATATCGCCGAAGACAGCGGTGAGTTCGAGTGAGTGCATTGCGCCGATGCCGAGGCGGCGCAATGCAACGGGGGCGAAGTCGAAGCGATACATCCAGGTGTCGGCGATGCGCGCGTGCGCTTCGGCGAGGCGCACTGAGGGCACCCAGAACACCGCGTCGGTGAGGAGGTTGGCGAACTCTTCTCGGCTGAAGGCGGCAGAGTATTCGCGGAGAACCTCGTGGGCGCGCTGGTTATCGAAGGCGGTGAGCATGCGATGCGCCGACCGCGACCTGGCCGATTCACGCACGTACAGGGCTTTAGCCACCGAGGCTTCATCGTTGTTGGTGCCGATGAGCAGGGGCACTGGCGCTTGGCGGCCTTCGGCGAAGGCGTCGAGGGGGTGCTGGGGCAGCACGTGGCCATCGACCACCGGCCCGTAGGGCGAGTTGAGGTTGAGCATGTCGCGCAGGCGGAGCTGGGAAAGGCTGCCGGCGCGCACCAGATCGGCTGGCGGCAGGGCCCGCAACACCGACATGTCGGCGAGGTCGTGCAACTTGAGGTTATCCATGAGCGCACGCGCCCAGCGTCGTGATTGGGCTTGGGAATGAAAGGAGGCCGCTGGCGCGGATTGCGCGATGGCTTTGTGAAACAGACCCCGTGCCGCGGGTGAGGCCATCAGCGAGATCACGCTCGCCGCGCCAGCTGACTCGCCCATGATGGCGATATTGGTGCTATCGCCGCCGAAAGCGGCGATGTTTTTCTTCACCCAGCGCAAGGCCGCGAGCTGATCGTGCATCGCCGGGGTGGGTACGCACTGCCCTTCAATTTCGGAAAGATCGAGATAGCCGAACACTCCGAGCCTGAAGTTCACCGACACGTAGACCACGTCGAGGGCGCGCACGAAGTTGTGTCCACGCAGCATGGTCTCATGGGAGGATCCCACTAGGTAGGAGCCGCCGTGGAAGTACACCACCACGGGTAGCTGTTCATCGGTGTCGGGGCGCACGATATCAAGGTTGAGGCAGTCGGGCCCGCCCACAAGCTTGGTTCCCCACAAACTCGCCGGTTGCCACGCCTTGGCGCCGTAGTCGGTGCACTCCTTCACTCGGGCCCAGGGCTGGACGGGATGGGGTACCCGCCAGCGGCGGTCGCCGTCGACAAGCCCCGCGTAGGGCACACCCCGCCACGTCAGCAGGCCGGAGCGCGCCACGCCCTTGATGTAGCCGGCGGTGGTTCGGACCAGCGTTTCCATAGCTTCTACGGTAGTTGCTCATCCCGCTCGGTGCGCGCTACTACGCAGCAGAGTGCTTCCGCTGCGTCGCCACCCACACCAAGACATGGGATCACGAAAATGTGGAGAAAAGATAACAGTTGTGCTCACGTTGCCGTGTGGAATATACGTTCTGCCGACTCGTCGTTTAAGGTTGCTTGTGCCCTTGTGCGCGGATTTAACCACCCTCAGCTCTGCGCCGATAATGATGTGCCCTCACACCCGCTGCCTGTAGGTTCCTTCTCAACAGATTCGTGCGGACAATTATGGCCCATTCTTCATTATTCGGTCACTCCGCGCACGACACGATATTTCCTCACAACACTTTTCAGTATTTACAAGGAGAAAATTCTCATTATGTCTACCTCTTCAGATAACGAGCACACTGACGACATCACCGATGCTCTCGGTTCTGACCCTGCGGCTGTGCACGAGCGCAGCGGAAAATCGGGCAAGATGCTCATTAAGGCCCTCGACCACGTAGTCAAGATGCAGGCCTCGTCGATCACTAACTACGTAAATTGGCTGCGCAAGCGCAACCCCGAGGCCAGCCCGTCGGACATCCAGAAGATGCTGGATAAGCACGTTACCTACCTGGCCACCGGTTCGGGCGCCTCGGCCGGCGCGGCCGCAGCCGTGCCAGGCATTGGTTTCATCACCGGTGCTGCCGCGGTGGGCGCGGAGTCTTTGGTCTTCCTCGACGCCGCCGCCTTCTACACCATGGCTTCGGCATATCTGCGTGGCGCGGATATTTCCGACCCTGAGCGTCGAAAAGCACTCATCCTTGTGGTGGTGATGGGCTCCTCCGGTACCGCGCTTGTCGACGCCGCCGTCGGGGACCTGGGCGTAGATGGCGGCAATTCCACTATCTCCACCCTGTCCCGCTTCTCTGGTCCCTCTATGAGCAAGATGAATAACCGTCTGCTCAAGCAGGCGCTGAAGCAGACCAATAAGCGCCTGCGTGCTGCATGGATCGGCAAGGTTATGCCGCTTGGTATCGGCGCGGTGATTGGCACCGTGGCCAACCGCAAGCTGGCGAAGAAGCTCATCGGTAACACCTACGACTCCCTTGGTCCGGCCCCCGCGGAGTTCCCCTCCGCCCTGCCGGCTGTGGATGAGATCAAGGATCAAGACATAGCCGAATTGGACAAGGAAGTCACCGAGGCCGTGGAGCACGCCCACCAGAAGGAGGGCGTGGCAGCCCGCAGCTGGGAGCGCATCACCTCCACCGCCGGCACCGTGGGCGGCGGAGTGGCCAGCGCTGCTCGTGGGGTTGCTGGAGGCGTGTCCGGGACTGTGCGTAAACTTCCTTTCGTACCGAAGAAGAAGGACGCCACCGACGGCAAAGCATAAAGCCGTGGCCTAGGACCACCAGATCCGACGGTGCACCGCTGACCAGCTCAACACAGCACCACGCCCCGCCTCCTGTGGATCGCCCGAATATTCATGTCGGTCGAGATAGGTGGCGGGGTTTTCCTTATGCGTTGCGGCCCAGCAGGATCCGAGCTTCCGGGCTACGTCGCGCATCGTTGCGGCGGAATGCCGACTGATCGCGCGGAGACTAAGCGCACTTTGGCGGCCCTGGGGCGGCAGCGAGCGAGTGGCAGCGTTGCGTGTCAACCACTGCTATCAGCGTTGGCGTGTCAGCGCACACTAAGCCGTTCGGCACCTTCTGTTTGGCGGTATTCTCGGCGAAGAATGAGGAGTTAGCACCCATGAACACATCCCCAAGCGCACGTTCTGCGGAGAGTTCAGCGAGCCGTGCGAGTGCCCAGACCTCGTCTTCCTCCACCGATACCGCCGAGCAGATGCAGGCTTTTCCGGCGCTGCGGCGTTTGCTCAGCACCGCGTGGGAGCTGAAATCAGTCACGATTTTCGCTCTCGCCTGCACCCTTGCCGAGGTGGTGGTGGAGCTGAGCGTGCCGCTTCTTACTGGCAATGCGGTAGATATCGCCACCGGGGCGCGATCTTCTACCTCGTGGACGGAATTCGTTGGCCACAGCGGCCTCTTCGCCCCCTTCGGTGTCTCCGGCACGGCTGACACGCTTCGAATCGTGGTGATTTCGCTCGTTCTTGCCGCGGTCATTCGTTTAGTTTTCCAAGCAGGGCGCCGCTATTCGGCAGGGCGTTTATCTATCTCCGTGCAGTATCTGCTCCGAGTTCGCATCCTGTCCGCGCTCTCTCGCCTCGACGGACCGGGCCACGATCGCATCCGCACCGGCGAGGTGGTGTCCCGCTCGATCTCCGATCTCAACCAAATCCAGGGCATTCTGGCCATGACCCCCATGGCTCTCGGCGCGGTGGTGAAGATCATTGCCGAGCTTGCCGTGATGATGTGGCTCTCTCCCCTTCTTGCATTGATCGCGGTGGTCTCGCTTCCGGTGGTGCTGTGTGCCGCCGTGCTCACTCGGCGCCCGCTCTACGCGGCTACGTGGACTGCCCAGCAACAAGCTGCGGAGGTGGCAAGCCATGTGGAAGAGGCCGTCAGCGGCATTCGCGTGGTCAAGGCCTTTGGCCAAGAAGATCGCGAAAGCCACAACCTCGCCACGGCGAGCCGCCGCTTGTTCTCCTTGCGCATGCGCGTGGCTCACCTCACCGCCCGCTATATCCCCTTCATCGAGCGGCTCCCGCAGCTAGCACTGGTGGCCAACGTGGCCTGTGGCGGCCTACTCGTACTCAACGGCACCATTACTCTCGGAGTTTTTGTTACTTTCTCCTCCTATCTCGTCTCATTAACCGGCTTGGCTCGCGTCTCCAGCGGCATGCTCATGCGCATTTACATGGGCTTTTCTTCGGTCGAGCGGGTCTTCGATGTCCTCGACCAACGCCCCACCTTGCCCGAACCGCGCGATCCTGTCAGCCTCCCTTCGCGCAGGCTCGGCCTCGCTGTCGATAATGTCTACTTCCGTCAGCCTGACGGCGGGGCTTCAGTTCTCAACGGCATCTCCCTGCATGTTCCTCCAGGCACCCGCATGGCACTCGTGGGCCCGGGTGGATCCGGAAAGACCATGCTCGCTCAGCTGATGGGGCGTTTCTACGATCCCGATTCAGGCAGCATTACGCTTATCGACGCCACCTCTACCTCCTTTGACCTACGGGATCTCTCTCGCGCCGAACTGCGTGAACGGGTGGCCATCGTCTTCGACGAGCCTTTTTTGTTCTCCGATTCGATTCGCGCAAACATCACCGTGGGAGCCGACATCTCGGACGAAGCTCTCCGCACGGCCCTCGACGCCTCTTGCGCCGCAGAGTTTGTCGACGAGCTGGAGGATGGGCTCGACACCGTTCTCGATGAACGAGGCCTCGATCTCTCGGGCGGTCAGCGTCAGCGTATTGCCCTCGCCCGCGCTCTGGCTCGCGGCGCCGATGTGGTGGTGTTAGACGATGCCACCTCCGCTATCGACGCGATTACCGAAGCCGCAATCTATGAGGGCATCAAACGCCACTACCCAGAGCTGACGATCATCGCCATCGCGCACCGCGCCTCCACCTTGGAGCTCACCGATAAGGTGGCACTTGTCGATCGCGGCCGAGTGACCGCCTGCGGCAGCCTGGAGGAGATCTCCAACAATCGCGAGTTTGCACACCTGATGGATCTCGGCTTCCAGCAGCGCAGCGATGAGAATGGGCCTGTGCCCTTCGACTCGGACGAACGCCCCAGCGACGAGCTGCTGTGGCCACAGGCACCCGATACGAATGACCGCCTAGGGCGCAGCACGATCGCCGCTTCCCAAACCACGGCCATTAGTGGACGCGGGGCGTTGATGTCTCAGCCACTCAACGCCAGGCTCGCCGCCGATATCGACCAGTTGCCCAAGGCCACCGAACAACCTCAGATCGCCGTGGATGAATCCGAGGAAGGCTTCAGCCTCACGCGGCTCTTTCGCCCGGTGCGAGGGCTGATCGTGGTCAGCATTGTGCTGCTTATCCTCGGAGTGCTCGCTGACATCGCTTTGCCCACCCTCATCCGCTATGCCATCGACCATGGCGTGTCTGAAGGCAGTCGCCGCACCTTGGCGCTGGTGGCCGTAGCGGGTCTCGGCATGATTCTACTCAGCTGGGCTGCAGCGATGGCGCAAACCATCGTCACCGCCCGCACCGGAGAGCGCCTGCTTTACGGGTTGCGCGTGCGCTCTTTCCGCCACATTCTGCGGCTGTCCATGGATTTCTTCGAGCGCACCCTCTCCGGCACCATCATGACCCGCATGACCACCGATATTGATGCGCTCAGCTCCTTTCTCCAGACTGGACTCGCGCAGACCGTGGTAGCGCTGAGCACAGTGGTGGGAATCATGGTGATGCTGCTGGCCACCAACCTCACGCTGTCGCTGGTGGCGTTGTGTGCGCTGCCGATCGTGGCTCTAGCCACCGTGGTCTTTCGCCACATTTCCTCGCGGCTGTACCGGCGCAGCCGCGAACAAGTGTCGGCCGTGAACGCCGAGTTCCAAGAATCCGTGGGCGCACTACGCACCAGCCAAATGCACGGCGCGGTGGAGCGCACCCTCACCCACTTCGGCGCCAAGGCTGCGGAGTACAAGCGGCTGCGTATCGCCTCACACACCGCAGTATCTCTTTATTTCCCAGGCATCAATATGATCTCCCAGCTCGCCCAGGCGGCCGTGGTGGGCTGGGGTGCTGTCATGGTGCGCGATGGCGAGATTTCCGCTGGTGTGCTCGTTGCATTCGCCATGTATCTCGGCGCCCTGTTTGGTCCGATCCAGCAGCTCTCCCAGGTTTTCGACAGCTACCAACAGGCCCAAGTGGGATTCACTCGCATCCGGGACCTGCTCAGCACAACCCCCAGCGTGGTCTCCACCGGTACGCGGGACGACGCCGCCCGCGCCGCCACCGGCGCGTTGGCACTCGACGACGTCAGCTTCAGCTACACCTCAGATGCTCCCGCGGTCACTGAACACCTCTCGGTTGAGCTCGAACCTGGAAGCACCGTGGCGGTTGTGGGCCACACCGGCGCCGGAAAGTCCACCTTCATCAAGCTTGCGGCGCGGTTTTATGATCCCCGTCTCGGGGCGGTCCGGGCCAGCGGCATCGACATCCGTGATTTCCCGCTACGCGAGTGGCGCGCCCAGCTCGGCATGGTGCCCCAAGAGGCGCACCTGTTTAGTGGCACGATCGCCGATAACATCGCCTACGGCCGTCCCGACGCCACCCGTGAGGAGATCACTGAAGCAGCCGCTCGGGTGGGTGCATTGACCGCGATTGCCGGGATCGAGGGCGGCTTTCACGCACGCGTCGGCGAGAAAGGCCATGGCCTATCCTCCGGCCAACGCCAACTCGTCGCCTTGGCCCGTGCAGAGCTCACCCAGCCCGCACTGCTACTGCTCGATGAGGCCACCGCCACCGTGGACCCCGCCACCGAAAACACCATTCTGCAGGCCTCCGATCGAGTCACCGACACCCGCACCAGCGTGGTGGTGGCGCACCGTTTAAACACAGCCGCTAGGGCGGATCGGATCATCGTGATGAATCACGGCACAATCATCGAGGACGGCACCCACGAGGATCTGCTCAACCAAAAGGGAACCTACTGGCGCATGTGGACTTCCTCCTAAAACTGGGCATGGTGCCTTGGGTGGTTAGCCCGCTCACAGTCGCTTGCGCGGTGGTCAGATCTCGCACCCGAGCGATGGAATTTCCGCCCAGATTTAGGCGACAAATGGGGTCCGCCACGGTTAGTCTGGTCTAATACCACTAAACTGTGTATGAATCACCCAATACCCCAAGGAAATGAGGCGAGCACCTGCCGTGAGCAGCGCTAGTACTTTCGGCCAAAATCAATGGCTGGTAGACCAGATGTTCCAGCAGTTCCAGGAGGATCCCTCCTCCGTAGACCAGGAATGGCGCGAGCTGTTCGAGAAGGAGGGCAGCCCCGCAGAGCCCACCCCCAAGAACACCCCCGCTTCCTCGTCCAAGAGCTCCAAGAAGGTTGCCCCTAAGGACACCGAGGGCTCCGGCCCTAAGGCCCCCGCAGCGCCTAAGAACACCGCCGGTCCGAAGAACAAGGCCCAGCACAGCGAGCCCCAGCCCATCGCTGAGAAGGCCCGCAAAGCAGCGATTGATCCCAATATGGAGATCGCTCAGGCCCGCAAGGCCACCAAGGAGAAGCAGCGCAAGGCCGCTCAGTCGCCTCTGACCAAGATTCAGGACAGCCCCGAGTCCGGCAATTTCCCGCTGAAGGGCGCTGCCAAGGCCGTGGCAAAGAATATGGACATCTCCCTCGAGTTGCCGACCGCCACCTCGGTGCGCGACATGCCGGCTCGGTTGATGTTTGAAAACCGCGCGGTTATTAACAATCACCTTAAGCGCACTGTGGGCGGCAAGATCTCCTTCACCCACATCATCGGTTACGCCATGGTCAAGGCCATCATGGCGCACCCCGATATGAATAACTCCTACGAGGTGATCGACGGCAAGCCGAATCTGGTGGTGCCGGAGCACATTAACCTTGGTCTCGCCATTGACATGGTGGGTAAGGGCGGAGAGCGCTCCCTGGTGGTCGCCAAGATCGCCGAGTGCGAGAACCTTGACTTCAAGCAGTTCGTAGAGGCCTACGAAGACGTGGTCGAGCGTGGCCGCACCGGCAAGCTGAAGATGCCGGACTTCCAGGGCATCACCGTCTCCCTCACCAACCCGGGTGGTATCGGCACCCGCCACTCTGTGCCGCGCCTGACCAAGGGTCAGGGTCTCATCGTGGGTGTGGGCTCGATGGATTACCCGGCCGAGTTCGCTGGCGCCTCCGAGGATCGCCTCGCCGAGCTGGGCGTGGGCAAGCTCGTGACCATTACCTCTACCTACGATCACCGTGTGATTCAGGGCGCCGAGTCCGGCGAATTCCTGCGCACCATGTCTCAGCTGCTGGTGGATGACACCTTCTGGGACGAAATCTTCACCTGCATGTGCGTGCCCTACGCCCCGATCCGGTGGCGTCAGGATCTGCCCAACACTGGGGTGGACAAGAACACCCGCGTGATGCAGCTGATCGAGGCTTACCGCTCTCGCGGTCACCTCATCGCCGATGTCAACCCGCTCAACTGGCACCAGCCCGGCATGCCGATTCCGGATCACTCCGATCTGCAGCTGGAGTCTCACGGGCTGACCCTGTGGGATCTGGACCGCACCTTCCACGTGGGTGGCTTCGACCAGCGCGAGAAGATGACTCTGCGCGAGGTCGTGACCAAGCTGCGCGCCGCCTACACCCTGAAGGTGGGCTCCGAATACACCCACATTCTGGACAATGATGAGCGCACGTGGCTGCAGGACCGCCTTGAGGCCGGCATGCCCAAGCCCACCGTGGCCCAGCAGAAGTACATTCTGCAGAAGCTCAACGCCGCCGAGGCATTCGAGAACTTCCTGCAGACCAAGTACGTGGGCCAGAAGCGCTTCTCTCTCGAGGGCGCTGAGTCCCTCATCCCGCTGATGGATGCCGCGATCGACACCGCCGCGGGCCAAGGCCTGGACGAGGTTGTTATCGGTATGCCCCACCGCGGCCGCTTGAACGTGCTGGCCAACATCGTGGGCAAGCCCCTCGCCCAGCTCTTCAACGAGTTCGAGGGTAACGCCGACCCGGCCGCCGCTGGTGGCTCCGGCGACGTGAAGTACCACCTTGGCGCCGAGGGCAAGCACATCCAGATGTTTGGCGAGGGCGAGATCAAGGTCTCGCTCACCGCTAACCCCTCGCACCTCGAGGCCGTGAACCCCGTGATGGAGGGCATTGCCCGCGCCAAGCAGGACATCCTAGACAAGGGCGAGGCTGGCTTCTCTGTCATGCCGCTGCTGCTGCACGGCGACGCCTCCTTCGCCGGTCTGGGCGTGGTGCAGGAAACCCTGAACTTGGCGCAGCTGCGCGGCTACACCGTTGGCGGCACCGTACACATCGTGGTGAACAACCAGATCGGCTTCACCACCACCCCGGACTCGGGCCGTTCCAGCCACTACGCCACCGACTTGGCCAAGGCCTACGGCTGCCCAGTCTTCCACGTCAATGGCGACGACCCCGAGGCTGTGTACTGGGTGGGCCAGCTGGCCACCGAGTACCGCCGTCGTTATGGCAAGGACGTTTTCATCGACCTCATCTGCTACCGCCGTCGCGGCCACAACGAGGCCGATGATCCGTCGATGACCCAGCCGAAGATGTACGAGCTCATCGACGGCCGCGAGACCGTGCGCGCCCGCTACACCCAGGATCTGATTGGTCGTGGCGATCTGAACAAGGACGACGCCGAGGCCGCGGCCCGCGACTTCCACGATCAGATGGAGTCTGTGTTCAACGAGGTCAAGGAGGCCGAGAAGCGCGACGCCTCCGGACAGGAAGGCATTACCTCCTCGCAGGAGCTGCCACACGGTTTGGACACCTCCATCACTCGCGAAGAGCTCGTAGAGATGGGCCAAGCCTACATCAACGTGCCCGAGGGCTTCGAGATCCACAAGCGCGTTAAGCCGGTGGCCAAGAAGCGCGCCCAGTCCGTCAAGGAGGGTGGCATCGACTGGGGTTGGGGCGAGCTGCTCGCCTTCGGTTCTCTAGCGATCGGTGCTGAGCGCACCGTGCGCCTTGCCGGTGAGGATTCCCGCCGCGGTACCTTCACCCAGCGTCACGCGGTGATGTTCGATCCGAACACCGCCATGGAGTACAACCCGATCGACCACGTCGCCCGCGAAGAGGGCGAGGGCAAGTTCATGGTGTACAACTCGGCACTGACCGAGTTCGCCGGCATGGGCTTCGAGTACGGCTACTCCGTGGGCAACTTGGATGCCGTGGTTGCGTGGGAGGCCCAGTTCGGCGACTTCGCTAACGGCGCCCAGACCATCATCGATCAGTACCTCTCCTCCGGTGAAGCCAAGTGGGGCCAGCTCTCCAAGCTGATCCTGCTGCTTCCCCACGGCTATGAGGGCCAAGGACCGGACCACTCCTCCGCCCGCATCGAGCGATTCCTGCAGCTGTGCGCTGAGGGCACCATGACTGTGGCGCAGCCGACTACCCCGGCCAACCACTTCCACCTCATCCGCCGCCACGCATTGAGCGACCTGCACCGTCCGCTCGTGGTCTTCACCCCGAAGTCCATGCTGCGCAACAAGGCCGCTGTCTCTTCAGTGGAGGACTTCACCGAGGTCACCAAGTTCCAGTCCGTGATCAACGACCCCAACCAGTTCGATCGCGAGGGCAAGCAGCTGGGCGATCCGGAGAAGGTCACCACCATCCTGCTGTGCTCCGGCAAGGTGTACTACGACCTAGAAAAGCGCCGCGCCGACGACGGCCGTGACGATGTCGCTATCGTGCGTATGGAAATGCTGCACCCGATCCCGCACAACCGTCTGCGTGACGCCTTCGAGTGCTACCCGAACGCCAAGGAAGTGCGCTTCGTGCAGGACGAGCCCGCCAACCAGGGCCCCTGGCCGTTCTTGGCTCTGCATCTGCCGGATCTGCTGCCGGATATGCCGAAGCTGCGCCGCGTCTCGCGCCGCGCCCAGGCCTCTACCTCCACCGGTATGGCTAAGGTGCACCAGTTCGAGCAGAAGCAACTGATCAACGAGGCTTTCGCCGACTAGTGGCCAGCCCGCACTGAGCGGAGACTACGCATCAGCCCCAGGCACCGAATATCTTCGGTTCTTGGGGCTGATTTTTTTATGCTTGTAGGCGAGAAATTCGCTGCTCGCTACAGCAACGCCGCATCTGCGGCGATTGCTCGCAGGCACGAGCCCTGCTGCCACAACTCTGATGCGTAGTAGCTTTTAATCAGCGCCGCTCGAGAGCACCCTATTAGAGGACAAGAAGGTGGTGTACACCTCGTCCTGGTCCTCACCATTTTTCAGCTCCTCGGCGATCTCTTTGAGCGAAGCCTCGGAGATAGCACCGTTGACCACGTTCAGCTTGTCCCATTCCTTACGGTTGAGCAACGGTCGCTGGTAGAGGGCGATGATATTTTGCGGGAGCGCGAGTTCCTCGCTTTCGGCGCAGCCGTGGGTGGGCGAGAAATTTGAGTTGTGCACGTTGCGCGGCAAGGAACCAAGCAAGCTATCGAGCACTGTCTCTGAGAAGTCGATGTCTGTGGGAGTGATCTCTCCAGAATCGATCTTGGCGGTGTACTCCGCCGACAGCTCCTCGGCGCGGGCTGGATTAAGTGCTTCGAGGGCCGTGCCGATGCAGACCACCACCACATCGGCGTGATTGGTTTCTACCGCTTGGATGCGTTCCGCCGTGCCGAGATCGTATTCAAAGTCCACAAATGTTTGGCGTCCCCTCGAAGCGAGTGCACGCGAGTACAGCTCCCCCATGATCACTTGCTCCTGATCCGAGGAATCCACCATCACCTGCACTGGCGATACTTCCACCTCGTTGACCTCGCGATGCGGCTCAGCAACACAGCCGCTGGCAATCACACCCACTAACCCGAGGGCACACACGGTGCGTCCCATCCGAGCGGCGGCGGGTGCAAGGCGGTGAAACTGCCGGGGCATTGTCACGGTCATGGTGCAAGCAGGCCAATCTAGCTAGGAAAATAGGGTGGGGTGGGCCGAGGTGGCGTCGATAAGCGCACGCTGGCGCGAACGCCGGCACACCACCGCTGATTCTAGCGCAGCTATTCTGCTCGCCCGTGGCGGCGCGGAATTGCCGAAATAACCCAGTACAGCGGTACACTTGCCTGCGGTCAACACCTCGGTGGTGTGTGTGAGTCTAGGAGGTTCTCGTATGGTTGGTCCGATTCGTCTGCCGCGCAAGAGCGGTTCCCGCGATGAAGCCCCCGCGCGCCCGGTGGGGTCCCGCCTGCGCGTGCCCGTGGAACGGGCAGTGGATCGGTGTCGCGTGATCTCTCACGGTCGAGAGCTGAACCAGGAGTTCTCCTACGAAAATGCTCTGCACTACGCCAACGAGCACGAGGACTGCTATGTGTTGCTCGAGCTCGCCGAGCCCGACGAGCAGCAGATGGAACACATCGCCGCGATCTACGGGGTGGATGAGCTGATCGTGGAGGACACGGTGACAGCCCATCAGCGCCCCAAGGTGGAACGCTACGATAATCAGCTGTTTTTCGTGCTGCGCACCGTGGTCTACCAAGAGCATGAGCGGGTTCGTGATGCTAAGGAAATCATCCAGACCGGCGAGCTGCAGATGATTCTCGGCCCGAACTTTATTATTGCGATCCGCCACGGGCCTCTTACCGGGCTCAAGCGCTGGCGCCGCGAACTCGATGAGTGGGCCGAGCAGCTCGAGCTGGGGCCGGTGGCCATGGCGTGGCAGCTGTCGGATCTGGTGGTCAACGAATATGTGCGCATCGCTGGGGAATTGACCACCGACGTGGATGAAATCGAAGAAGAAGTCTTCACCCCGAACTCCCCCATCGATATCTCCCAGATCTACATGCTCAAGCGAGAGATCCTCGAGATGCGGCACTCGGTGGATCCGCTGAGCACTGCCCTGCGCATCCTCACCCAAAACCACAAGGATGTGCTGACAAAGCCGCTCCGGTCCTACTTCCGCGACGTGCTGGATAATCAGCTCATCGCCGCCGACACCATTGCCTCCCTCGACGAGCGACTTACCGCCTTGATCGATGCCGCAGTGGCGAAGGTGACCATGCAGCAGAACTCAGACATGCGCAAAATCTCCGCGCTTGTCGGCATGGCCGCCCTGCCCACAATGATCGCCGGCGTGTACGGCATGAACTTCGATCACATGCCGGAGCTGCACTATGAGTACAGCTACTACATTGTGCTCGGCATCATGATCGCCGCAGTGGTGCTGATGTGGTGGGTACTCAAGAAAAACCACTGGCTATAAGTCCGTGAGGTGCTAGACCTTGGCGGACACGCCAGTGGCTAGAAAAGACATGCAGGCCGCTTAGCCTCGCGGGAACTCCGGGGCGTCATGTGGCTCCCCAGATCCGCTGCCCTGTTCTGGTTGTTGCGGTTGCTGCCTCGGCTGCACAGGCTGCTCCGGCTGCTGCGGTTGTTGCGGTGCTTGCTGAGGCTGCTGCCACCCGCCATTCTGCGGCCATCCACTCTGCTGCGGCTGCGGGTGTTGCGGCTGGTGCTGGTGCTGGTGCTCTGGCTGAGCCGCACCGCCGTGCTGCGGCCACTCGCCACGGGCGTTGCTGCGGGGCCGAACGATCTCGGAGCGGGCAATGGAGTCACGCGCTTGGCGTGCAGTGTGCGGCTCGCACAGAATGTCGTAGCGGCCGGCCACGATCTGGGTACTGGAGGCGAAGTCGCGCTTACCTTTCGATGCGGCATAAGGAACACTCACGGAAACGAGCCCGAAGATCACGCCGAGGACCGCGCCGGTAAGTAGCGGCACCAGCCAGTTTTCATAAAACAGACCGAAGAGCAGCCCAAAGAACAGACCTGCCCACGCGCCAGAGACGGCACCTCCTAACAGGACTTTGCCCCAAGTCAGGCGGCCTTGGACGCGCTCAACTTCCATGAGATCGACCCCAACAATGGTGAGGTCCTTAACGGGAAACTCTTGGTCAGAGAGCATATCCACGGCGGCTTGGGCTTTGTCGTAGCTGTCAAAGCTCGCAACCGGCCAGCCTTCCGGGCGCTTCTTCATCGCCATCGCCTTCACGTTGTTCGCGGGGGATGTCATAGCAGTATCTACCAACTTCTTGTCTGTGCTCGAGCGGCGCTGCGCCACCCATAAAATTCTGCGGCAGTCACGATGCCTCGCTCCCGCCGGTGGCTCGTGGTGTGGGGCCTTACACTAGCTTTAACGCCCGAACCCCTCCGAAGGTTCCCGAACACTACGTTCCACTCTTAAAGGCAGATTGTCCATCTTCTGCACTGCGCTTATCGACGCTCACCTCCACCCCATCCCCACCCCTCCACCACAGCGGCAGCCACGGAATCGGCACCCGCACGAGTGGTGCCAAGATCAGTGTGGCTGCCAGTTACAATGTCTAAGTATAAGGGATTTGATTCCCCTACCTGCGGTGCTGTCATTTCCGCTGGTCAAGAGAGTGCCATTAGTCCCACTAGTCCTGTGATTCCTGTGGCTCCCACACTGCTTGCGGGATTTTTGCGGGATCGAGGGGCGCGCCGGGGCGGGGATGTGTAGCCCTATTATGTGTGACACACACCACACCCCTGCATGTTGTGGTGCAACGTCTATGTGGTGTAACCTTATAGATGTAAGGCAAGGAAAACAGCCAGCAGAGAGGACCACACCAATGGCCAAGATCATCACCCCCAAGCAGCAGAGCTTCATCGCCTCCTTGGCACGCCGCACCGGCGCCTACCAAGACGGCGAAGGCATGACAGTAGACATGCAGCTCTACCCGCGCCTAGACCTCGATGCCGCGCTTGAGGGTGCCTGCACCAGCTGGGAGGCCTCCAAGATTATCGAGGCACTGCTCGCCGCCCCGGTCAAGAACGCGCCGTTAGAGAGCACCGCTAAGCCCACCGAGAAGCAGCGCTCCTACATCCAGTCGCTGCTCGCCAAGGCTGGCGACACCCGCGAGGTGGACTTCGACGCCATGACGGTGCGCGAAGCCTCGGCCCTCATCGACGAACTCAAGCCCCTCGCCTACGCCGCCTAAAGACAAACACAACCACCAAGAAAGGACCCCACCATGGACGCGCAGGACATCGCATATTTCATCTCCGGCAAGTACGGCATGGATGAGCATGCCGCAGCAGAGTCGGTGGAAAACTACATCTCCCAGATAGAGAAGACGGACAGCACCACGATCGACCGTGACGACATCTCGGACGATGATCGGGACTTCCTCATCGAGGCGGTGAAGAATGCCCACGAGAGCGGTGACATGGCGCGCCGGGAGCTGGAGCTAGTGGAGGACCTTTCACGGGAGGTAGAGCAGGCCGAGGACACCCTGAAGGCGGCCCGGTGGCAGCGGGATAAGGCGATTCGTGATGCTTTTGCCGCTGGTGCGCGCGGCACGGACATCATCGCGGCTAGTGGGTTGACGAGTACGCAGGTGTATCGCCTGAAGAATAAATCTTAAATGTGGCACACATCACGCCCCCATATGTTGTACTACAACCTACATGTTGTGTAATATGAAGGTGTAAGCAAAAAGGAACACACCGAAAGGAACCCCACCATGAGCACCACCTACACCATGATCATTCGCTGGACCCACCAGATCGACGGCGCCGGCGAGCAGATCCTGACTGACAGCAGCCTCGACGGGCTGGTGGAGCAGATCATCGCCGAGAACGACATCTTCGGCGATAAAGACCTCGCCGCCGATTTTTGGCCCGAGGTGTACTGGGCAGACCCCTCCACCTTCACGCTGGACGAGGGGGAAGACGCCCCAGAGCGCCGCGAAGTCACTGAGGAAATCGCCGCAGGAATGGCCGCGCGAGTATGGGACACCCCAATCGAGCGCATCACCATCAAGGCCTCACAGGTGTAGAAGACCTAAAACACGAGAAAAAGCCCCCGCCAAGCGGTCCATGTGACCTACCCGGCGGGGGCTAATTTCAGTCTGTTTCTAGTAGTTTGCGCAGTTCAGGGGACGGCGGGTCCGGCGGCGGCGGCACAGCACCCTTTTCGATCCACACCGCCACTTCATCAACGAAGGCGATATGGTCCCGTAGCGCAAGCTTCAGAAGGTGATTCTGGTACTCCGAGGCGCGCCGCTTACTGATCTCCTCATCCAAATCAGTCCGCATTTTCCGCACCTCCTCGGACAACCACTTGATCTGATCTGCCTGGCTGGACTGATCATCCGAATGCCTTTTGGTCTTCTGAGTGACGCGCGTGGACCAGATCGTCGCAAGCGCGATCACACAGGTCCCGGCCAGCGCCAGCATGCTCTCACCCATGCATCCCCCATTCTCTATCGGAGGGCATGTCGCCGCGCTTTCCGCGCCACACAGCCCACATCACAATCGCTGCGACCATGAAATACGAGATGGAGGAGACCCATCCGCGCGGGGATCCACCCGTGATTGTTGCAAAAACGAATGAGCCGCCCCACATCACGTGCAGGCCCACTGCAAGGCCGAGGAAGAGCGCATCAAGGCGTGGATGGTGCATGAACGCCAGCACCGATGTGACTAGACCAATAACGATCCACGCCCACCCGATTTGCTGAATGTCCAGTATGAACTCCACGGGGTGGCTACCGGACCTGGGCGGGGCGCCGAGCACCACTGGCACGTAGGAGCAGCCGCGCAGGATCATGCCGATACCGAGGATGATCATCACGGCGCTGTCGGTCATAGCCCAGCTCCGTACGCGGTTGGCTACGCGCCTCCAGCGGGGAGGTAAATGCTCGATCGGCATGATGTGACCTCCTGTTATTCGGCGGCGTGTGCGGCGGTGTAGTCCTCGCCGGCGGGGGTGTTAGCGGCGGCCACACCCATACCCAGCGCGGGGGCGACAATCGCTAGGATCGTGTCCCACTGGGCGGGATCCCCGTAGCCCCACACGGCAAGCGCGGCGGTCACGGCCGCGATCACACCATAAACAGCGGTGCGTACGCTGCTCGTGGAGTGGATGACGGCAAACAGCAGCGTCACCGCAGCGGTCGCGACACCCACCACAGCGGCGGCTTGCTCCTCGCCGAGCACGCCCCACGCGATCAGGGCCGGTGCTACGGCGGCCACCACGGCGTACAGCGTGCCGCGATAGCTGGCGGGCACAGCGGCGCGGATAGAATCAAGAGTCATAGTTATTCCTTCTTTCTGTTACTGCTTCGCCCGGTCGGCGGCGATAGCGTCGTTGATGATTTGATCGGGGTCGAGGTTGGATTCCTCGCACAGTTTGCGCAGCAGCGCGTGGTTCTTCCAGCAGGTTGCGTCAATAATCGACAGCATGAAGTCATCTTGGAACTTCACCTTCGGATTGATCAGGGATGTAATGATCCGTGGCATAGCCATGGGGGCCTCCTTCGGGGAGTTAAGGAATGGGGGGTTTTTGATATGCACGTCGACACGGCGGCGGAAGGCATCCATGTCGAAGTTCGGATCGATCTTTCGGGAGGGCGCGCCCTCCTTATGTCCGATCACGCGGGACACAGGCAAGCCGAGGAACCAGCAAATCGCGGCGCAGGTGCGGGCGTAGGCGTCCAGTTGTTTCTCCGGCCACGGTTGTGTGCCGTCGCCCTTGTTGACCGCCTCGATACCGATCATCAGCGCATTCGCGGCCGTGAACGAGGTAGGCTTACCATTCGACTTGCGAGTGACATATCCCTTGAAAATCTGCGGCACATTCGCCCAAGAATCAGCAGCGCCGTAATGCCAAGCGATACCCGCTCCGCACAGCGTCACCACACCATCACGCGCTAGGTGAATCTGGCTCGATAGCCCGTGGCCGAGCATCGGGTTGCGTGCAATGTACTCTGCAGAGGTGGCCGCACCAGCAGTGTGGTGACAGGCCACTCCTTCGATATTGTCGAAGTCGCCCATTCCCCACTGTTTCCAGCCGGGCATTTCACGTACCTGCACCCCGAATGCGCGTAACACCTCGGGGAGCCATACGGGGTCTCCACGTCTGCCGTGCTGTGGCTTCAACACGTTCCCATCACTCCTTTTATGCGAAGCCCCCGCACTGGGCGGGGGCGTGTTAGTTGTCTTTAAGCTGGGTGGGTGCTGGCCCCAGTAGGGGTGCAGCACTTGGTTCACGTCGACCTGTACCCCGTCAGGGCCGGTAACGTTGTGGGTAGATTGCAGCAACACCGCGTGCGGCGACACCGCACCGCGGGACCAGCTCGTGGTCTGCCACTGCAGGAATTTCCCTCCACCGGCGGAGCCAATCACCCCGTCTTGGCGCGCCCAATCACACACCCGCGAATGCCCGTAGATACCGACGCGGTCACGCCCCAGCACCTTGCACGCGGCGCGGAAATACTCCACAGCAACGGAATTCCACTGCTCCAGCGTGATGTCGAAATCGACGGCGAAAAACACCGGATAGCCGGTACGGCGCACCGTTTTCAACTGCTCATCGGCCGCCTTGGCATCCAACTCTCCGCCGCGGGCACCACGCATCACATCGGGGTTGTTCGCGCCGCCGTACTGCCACACAAACGCCACATCCAGCGCGTGCTTCTTAAGCTCCTGCATCTCCGGCGCAGACACAGGCTTGGCCTTCATCCACGCTTCACGCGGCGGGGAGCAGTATCTCACCGCGCCGAGATGCCCAGCGTCACGAATAGCGGCCGCCGATATCGACCGAGCCGCATAGTCAATGACCGTAGCCATCGTTTATTCTCCTTGTTTCTATGCGAAAACCCCGCGCTAGGCGGGGTCTTCTGGGCTTGTTTCGGGAAGCCGATACGGCTCCTCGATAGGCGCGGGGCCATCATCAGGACTGCTCTCTGGCAGCCGGTATGGATCGTCTACCGGCGCGAAATCACCCTGCTCATCAGGCTCAAGCTCCACGTCGATCACATCCTCCGGGCCGGGCAGCAAATCACGCCGAGTCCACCAATCACTTTCCGCCGGCTCCTCAGTATTCATCGCCAGCTCCGACACCCACACATGACCACCGTGGGACACGACAGCACCAATGGGGTAACCCTGCGCAGGCGAACTGGGCTTGACCCACGCCGGCGCGTCCATGCCGTCATCACCCCACGACACCGCATACTCAGGCCGCAAATCAGGGTGAGCGGCCCACAACTCATCGACGAGTTCTTGCCGTCCTTCGTCGATGAGGGGCTGCGCCTCACGGCGGCGAAGCTCCACATCAATATCGGAGCGCAGCTGGTACAGCTCATCAATCGATAGCGTCTTTAACTCACTCATTCCTTAATCCTCTCCTCGAGCACGGCCACACGCCGCAGCAAATCATCCAACACACCCACAGGCGGAGAATCCACCGTCTGCAGCACCTCGGACAGCTTCACCTCCCCATCGGGGATAACCGGCCGCAGCGTCAACCGCACCCCCTGACCATCGACGATCACCACAGCCGCGCCGGGCTGGATATTCTCGATGGTGCACTGGCCGTCTACGAGGGCTGTAGTTTCCCGCACACCGACGATCACCGCATCCTCGGAGCTGTGCTTACGCGCCGCATCGGCGTACACGGTCACAGTTCCCTGAACCGGCCGGCCCACGATGGAGCGCACGTCACAAATCAAAGTCGCCAAGGCGAGTCCTTTCTACGCGGGGAAGCTAATCATGCCCTTGATCGAACTGCCATTTTCGTCCAATCGGAATCCTGGGTTGCCCGGGATTCCGGTGCCACTGCCATTTCTGCCGTCCCAGAGCCTGAACAGCTTCATCGTTGAAGTATCCCCGTGGTGGGCGACGAGAAACTTCACCTCGTTAGACTTCGGCTCCACCGTAGGGGTGATGACAAAGCCGAAATTCCCCACGGACGACCAATAAGACCCCGTACCGATAGCCTCAATACCGGAGGCGTTTTTGACAGGAATCTTGATCTTGACTTCTCCCCCGCCGCTAGACGCGTTACGCCCCCAGCGGATGTCGAAGTAAAGCTCAAAGCGGCCTCTATCCACGCGCCACTTATAGGTTTCCCCGCCGCCGGACCCAAGCCGAATGCTGCCATTATCTCTAAAAGACACCCGCGAGCTCGACCACGACGCATGCTGCGTGGAATCATCCACGTACTTCTTGTTAGTGATGTGATGCCATTCAGACGGCGTACCGTACTGCTTACCCTCAGCCTCACTCGCGATCACGAGCGCACCCTTGTTTACGTAAAGCACCCCATTATCGGATACCCAAAGGTACCCGTCATTGGTGCCGCTGGGAGACTCAATCTTGATTGATTTTCCTACGTTAGCTGCAGAAATAGACCCAGTGCTATCCGAGATGTCAGCACTTACATGCTTATGGGACTGCTCGGCCTTTGCTTTCAAAGCAGCATCCAGCCCAGTGATCTGCGAAGTCGGGTGCGTATGCGAGCGCTCAGCGCGCCCAGCGATAGCCTCCGACAAACCAGTCACATCAGACATGCTGTGCTTATGGGCCGTATCAGCCTTACCGGCCAACACCCCATCCAGCCCATCAATCTGCGAAGTCAGATGCCTGTGCTCACGCAGAGCACGCTTAGCCAAAGCATCCGACAAACCAGCCACCTCGGAGACGTCATGTCCATGGGTCTTCTCGGCCTTACCATCCAGCTCAGACAGGCGCGGCACCTGCGGGGACTCAGCCGTACCAGCCAAATCACCAGCAAGCTTCACCAGCCCTAACTGCTGGGAAGTGGCCTCGTGTACATCCACCCTATCGGCGCTCGATTCGGCCCGGCGCGCCGCATCCACAGCCGTATCGCGGGAAGTGTTCACGCGCTCCTCGGCGGCGTCGATATGCTCCTTCGATGCTTCCACCGTATCGGCGGCATCCATCGCGCGTGCACGGTGCCTATCGGCGGCTTGCTCCGAGTATCCGGCGCGGGTTGCGGCATCGACTGCTTCACCGCGCGCATCCTGTGCCGCTGCGGCGTCACCTGCGGCCGCTAGAGCGGATGCGTCGACGCGTTCTGCTGTGGCCTCCACCGCCGCCCGATCCACGCGGGATTGTTCCACGAGTGGGGAAATCTTGGCGCGGGCGTCCTCGGCGGCTCGATCTGCGGCCTTCTCGGACCTATCGGCTTGGCGGGTAGATTCCACGACAGCGGCGCGGGATTCATCCCTCATCCGTGCTGCTGCCGCAAGGCGCTCATCAACTTCACGCAGCGTTCCCGCGATCTCCACGCGTAAAGCGCCAGCGCCATCAGCCACGACGGCCGCTACGCGTGTCTCTGCCTGCTTTGCTGCTGTGGCCGATTTACCAGCCGCCGCTGCGTAGCGGGCCATCTCAGCATTTAGCTCCTGCACCTGCGATAAAATCGCGGGCGTCCACTGAACCTGATCCTCCAGCATCGTGGAAAACTGGTGCCTGCCGTCCTCGGGAATATTAATCTCCCAGCGGCGAAACACGCCCTCGGCCGATAGCTCAAGCACCACCGGCCCCGGGTCGATATCATCAATGATGCACTGCCCGTCACGCAGCGGATACTCCTCACGCACGGGGGTGATGACCGCGCCAGGTATTTGCTGCGCGGGCCTATCCACCGCCGACTCGATCGTGACAGTGCCATGCACCGCATCCCCCACGATAGAGCGGAAATCGCATACAAGGATCGTCATTACTGCTCCTTCTCGTCGGGCACCGTATCCGTGCCCGGATTGATCGCCCTGTGGTCGTGTTTCACTGCTGCGAGTGACGAAAAACGCGTGCCCCCGTCCCACCAGCGCCAGCGGGACGAGTACGCTTCCACTGAGGTGTAGAAGCCGGGCTGGTCCACCACTACCGGTACCGAGATCGTGGGCGTCACAGCCGATTTACCAGCCAAATACTGCAACTTCTTCTCCGAATACACCCGCCCATCGGGCCGGTGAACCCGCAGCGTCACACGCACCGAATCGGTATCCAGCCACGACGACGAATAGGCAGTCCAACGGGCCGTCACAAAAAGAGAGATCGTCCACAAACCCTTCTCATCCAGCACGATCCCGCCCTTACGGGCATCAACATGCGCGCCGCGTGAAGGCCCCAGCGGGGCATCAAACGGCAACGCGCGCGTATTATCCGACCCCCACGCCCCATTAACATTCTTCGACATATAGGCCTGCGCATAGCCACGAACCCCATCCAACAAATCCAGCCGGTTACGCAGCGCCTCTTGCCCGTCCTGAAAAGCATCAGCAACATCCGCCAAACCCGCCGGCTTCTCCCCACGGAAAATCGCAGCCAGAGGAGCAAACACATGCGCCTTCAACCCCTCGAGGAATTTGCCGCGCGCTTCATCAACCGCGCCCTGCAGCGGGGCTGTGAGGCGGCGCTTCACATCCTCCTCAGTCATCTGCTGCATAGCATGCAGCCCGCTCACGCCAATAAAACCATCCGGCTGTGTACCATGCGGTGCTGTCATCGTCCCAGCCTTTCTTGCAGAGCATCCAGCAGCGCCTCGGCCTGCTCGTCGCTAAGCCATGTCAGATCCACATCACCGGCCGACTTCTCGGATGATCCATCCTTCGGGCGCCACGCCACACCGGCGTTACGGATCGGAGATGATTCATCCACCACCTGCTCCACCGTCTGCAGCTCAGCGTGGTGACGAAACCCACACATGTAGAGAAAGCGGGAAAACCACGGAATGTATAGCAGCGGGAACACCAGACTCGGCTGATCCTCAGCGAAATCCGCCGGCGGGATAGACGCCAACGCCCACCCCAAATGCTGCTCCGGATCCGACATGTCGGCCTTATCTTGATGAATCGGTATCATGCCCACACTCCTAGCTCTTTCAGCGTTTCGAACACCTGCTTCGACTGGCCAAACAACCTAGCCAGCGGGGATTGATCGGCGCGCGGATCACCGAACGAGGCCACGAGTTTCACCGGCTCATCCCGCGTGCACGACATCACGACCTGAGACATGCGCAGCACGGGGTAATAACCATTCGGCATTCCCTCGAGCCACACACCGGCCCTGTCCCCTACCCAGATGTGGCCACGACCTTGATCCGCGATGATGTAGGGCGCGCCATCATTGATGGACAGTGACGCGAAATCACGGGCGCGGGTCTTGTAAAACGCCTCCCGCATAGCCACAAGGCCACTGAAACTCCACGCCGATTCCGCCCCCTCAGCCCATCCTTCGTGATAGTAGGACCATCCGGCCATCATGGTGCGCAGCGGACTTTTCACACTGCCGAACGCCAGAAAAACATCCTCATACAGGGGCTTTAAGGCGGTGTCGACGATACCGCCGGCGGCGGGCATCAAAAACACACTGCCCACCAGATTCCCCACCAACTGCGTCACCATGGATACAGCGGTATTAACACCGGGGGCACTTCTACCACCAGCGGTGATCTGCCCCACCGTCGCCGGTTGCCACGTCCACGACCCAGACTCCACGGGCGTAAAGTCCCCGTCGCGAAAAACAACCCACGGGTAGCGCGGATGAGTGCCGAGGAAACGTGAGACGGCGTGCTCAACCGGCACCGTGGGGTTCGCCACCACCGTGACCACATCATCAATCACATTGTCTGCCAGCTTGGTTACGGTGCGGACCATGCCGCCAAAAATCGTGCCACCAATCGCGGTCTGCTCAAACACCCCTGACTTGTCCTCGACATCCACCACGAGCTGCCCCTGCCGCATAGGCCCAATCCAGCCCTTCGGCTTAGGATCCCCATGCAGCCAGCGGCGGCAAGTAAGCATCAGCCCCGCATCATCCAGCGCGGGCGCGGCCACCTCCATGAAACTCTTCATCCGTGAAGAGATCACGCCCCACTGGGAATCATCCAGCAAAATTGAGCCCGGCGCGACCACGATCGACCAGTTCCACGGGGTGAGGCCCTCCACCCACGTTTTCGGATCCAACGGATCATCCGGCAACTGCCAAAGGTTACCGTGCAGCCGCATCAGGTTCACGAGCAGCGTGGTTTTCAGAATCGTCTTCAGCGGCCCCGCAAGGGCGAACGCCTTAGGCCACTGCACCCCCGCCGGCAGAAACGGGTTAGGCCACACGAGGATGTGCTCCAGCTCTTTCAAATCATGCAAGAACTTCAGCTCGACATGGCGGGTGCCGTCCGCGTTTTTCACCAAAGTGACCGACTGGCAGCGCCCACCCCAGCGGGCGTCCTGCCCATCCAGCGACCGGTCAAAAGTCACATGAATGTTCTTAGTGTCACGACCACGATGATCCAACGCCCAACGGGCTAGATGATGGTCGTAGGGCAGCGTGATAAACGCCGCCCCCACCTCGTTGTACTTCCACTCGCACTGCATATCGAGCGCGCCGGACACAACACCGCGCAAGTTCCAGTCACCATCCCACAAGCGCACCAACGGGGTCCACACACGCTGCGCGGCACGCGCCTGACGCTCATAATCGACCTGCGCATACACCTCGGACAGGTGATCATCCAGCTTGCGAAGCGCATCACCAGCCATCATGGCCTCCTATTCCAAACCGTACGGCCGTGTCCAGCGCCGCTCCATACGCACCTGCACACCCGCGCCAGGCATATTGAACGCCGATCCCCACGCATGCCCCCACGCCTCACCGATCAACTCTGCGAGCTTGGACTTCGACAAAACCCGCAGGAGTGTGGATAGCCACTCCCCCGCGATACCCTTGTCCTTCGCCCACTCGGCGGCCTCCTCGAGGGCTTTACGGGTACGGATCGCGATCCCATCCGCAGACCACTGCTCCAGCGTTTCAAGCCCGATACCGGTGAGGATCCGCTCGAGAATCTCGGCCATCTTCACTAAAAACTCGACCGGAATCTCAAACGGGATATCCAGCCGCTTCCACACCTCCGGCAGAAGCGGCAACGGGTTGACCGCCAAAGGCAACTCCGTAGGCGGGGTACGCGGCGGCACCGGATACAGGAACGGCTTCTCCAACAACATCCAGAAATTCGGCTTACCGACCACCGCAAGCTGCTCATGAGTGGGATCAGAATCCACCACCGCATCCCACCTGTATCGAAGATGCGGCAAAACGATACGGCGGCGCTGCTGATCAAAGCCCGGATAGCCGGGCCGCGACTCGAAACTAAAATCCGGAAGGATGATCGACGCGGGCCCCGTCACCGTCCATTTCAACCACATAGGCATATCGGTTGGATTCGTCACTGTGACGTTTCCAGTCCAATGCACCCCATCGAAAATCCACGGCTCCGTGACCGTCTCCGACGACCACAGAGGATCCCCAGCGATCAGGTGCATCAGCATCAAAGACGCGCCGCGCTCCTGCCCCGAGGACTCTTCCAGCTTCTGCTCAGGAGTCGCTTTCAGCCGCACCCGCAGTGACCGCACCGAATCACCCGACATCACCTGCAGGATCGAATCCTCACGATACGACCAAGCGCGCCTCCACTGAGAATCCGTTTCCTGCCACGCGCGGGACTTATCATCCAGCACCATCACCGGCAGCGTGATCTCACGCGGCGCGAAATTCATTCCACGAAAAGTGCCACCGATCTGACCAACAGACGACTGCCACACCGTCTCCACAGGGGTATCAGTGATAAACCCCGTGTGGGCTCGGTCGAGCCACACCCCCTGCGTCCCGCCCCGCCGGCCGGATAAATCCCACACGGACCCATCCACACCAACAAGACGGATGTCGATCTTTTCACGACTAGCCACAGAGGACTCCTTTCTTAACCAAAACCAGCAAGCGCACGCGCCTCGAGACGCTTCTTCGCCTCATAGGCCTGATCCATATTCTGAACATGGATGTGCACCTCCTGAGCAGCGCCAACACCACCCGCGCGACTGGGCGCTAAATCGCCCCCAACCTGCGAGGACACATCCCCAACACCTTCTTCGATAGCCCCCACGGCTTGACCTGCGGCAGTGCTCAACGCCTCAGTCCAGCCAGCAGCAACACCACCGGCATAGTCGGCCGCCACACCAACCACAGGAGACAACGCCGCGCCAGCGCCGGGCATGGCGGCGTTCAGGCCAGCGATACCGGCCGCGCCTGCAGCGTTCACCGCCGAGGACACAGCCCCACCAGTGATGGAAGGCAGAGCATTAGCGATACCCTGCAGATCCTTCCACTGCTTGTTAGTGAGAACCGCCTCCGGCTTACCGGACAAATTCACGCCGAGCTGCCCGTGCTTCAACACACCGCCTTGGTCATACAGGCCGGTGTCACGAACCATCCCTTCCGCGCGCCCCATCTTCTTGCCATAGCGATCAGGGAAAGCGGAGCGCTGCACGCGCTGCGCCGCCGCACCGGCATCCATGCTCTTCCAATCGAACTTTGCTAGCTCACGGAAGAACATGCCCGCCGACTTGAACGGATCCATACGGTCGGCCACAGTGCCCCACGCACCGTTATCACGTTGCTGGAACAAACCAACCGAATCATGATCCGAGCCAAGCGCATCATGCCGGAACTTCAACGATTCCGGCACACGGTTGTTGGCGTACATCTTCATCGGATCACCGGACTCCACCAGCGCGGTCGCAACGCCGATCTTCGCGGCGTCAGCACCCAGATTCATCTCCTTCGCCTGACGAGTGATCTCGTACGCAAAGAACCTCGGCCCCCATTCTGGGACTTCCGGCTTCTGGATCGTGTCGAGCGAATCAGCACCGCGCAGCTGGGGATCCTTCTGCAGCTGATCCGCTGTCATACTCGTCACAGCATTATCGTGAATCTGAGCGGCGTGCTCCTCGGCCGTGGAAGTAGACGGATTTCCGCCACCCTTGGCGAGTTCACGCGCACCAGTCACCCAACTCGGCAGCTGATCCGGCACACCAAAAACACCGAGAATATCGGAGACATGTCCGGATACGATTTCCTTGGACAGGCTGCCGAGCATCCCCGAGATAGTGGTGTCCTCGCCACCCCCAGACGTACCCGCAGAGCTAGCACCCCCAGTAGTTGTGGAGGTGTAGTCCGAGGTGGTAGCACCAGACGCGGCCGCAGCATCATAGGGAGTATCAGGGACGCTGGCTAGATCACCCAACTCGCCCGGATCGACCTTCTCGAACGACGGCCCCATAGGCATGTAGAAGAATTCGTTGAAGTACGAATCCCACGCGCCGGCAGCCCTGCCGCCATACTGCCCCCTGTGGAGGCCACCACCCATCTCAACGTTCACGCCGTTAGGCAAAGTAGCGGCAGTGTGCCCGCCGCCGGGGCCGCCATCCCTGAACCCGATCCGAAGATCACCGTCGCTACCACGGCCACGCGTGAAGCCGTGGCTGGACAACCAAGAACCTTCGTCGCCGGTGTAGAACTTACGCGGGAACGGGTTGATGCCAATAGCCTTCGCTGCGAACGCGGACACCGTACCGGAGCAGTCTCCCCAGTTAGAGCCGCCGAACACATACGGGGCACCCTCCAGCGGGCGGGACGCGCCCTGACCTTGGGCGAGCCGCACCAAATCATCCACGCCAACAACAGCGCCGTCAGCAAACGCGGCGACGCGCTGCGGCCCCAGATCGCCGTTGTATCCGCCGCGATACGGCTCACCGCTTCGGTCAACCAGCTGATACCCGAATCGGCCGGCGACCTCATCGAGAATGGCCGTGGACCGGTTGCGTTTCGACGCGGCCAGCGGAATGTAGGCTTCACCGCCGGTCTCCGGTTCGGCCCACAGCCTCCACGCGCCGGCGGGAGCGATCTGGGCAGTGTGGGTTTCACGACGCCCACCAGCGGCGTAGGACTCGGCCACCCCGCCCTGTGCGTAGGCAACCACACCGCCGCCGGACAGTCCGACGAGAGAACCAATCGCGTTGAAGGACAGGTGATCGGACAGCCAGTTACGGACGCTCGACCACGCGGACTTCATGCCCTCCCACAGGCCGTTGATGATGCGCTGTCCTGCGGAAACTAGCCACTGGCCCGCATCGGCAAAAAGGGACCTGATCTTGCCCGGCAGCTGCCCGAGGTTGTTTAGAACCCCAGTCACTGCGCTGGCGACCTGGCCCGGCAGCGGAGCAACGTGATTGTTCCACCAATCCGCGACAGCACGGCCCATGTCGGCGAACCAGTTTTTCACGCTGTTCCACATGTCCATGAACCATTGCTTGACGCCGTTCACTGCCTCGGCCACATAGCCGGGCAGCGTAGCAACATGCTCCTGCCACCAATCGTGGATCGCGACACCCATCTCGACGAACCACAGCTTCACCTTGTTCCACATATCCGAGAACCAGCCAGTGACCGCATCCACGGCCGATTTCACCCAGCCTGGTAAAGACACCAGCACATAGATGAAGCCACCAACAGCCGCGACCACCGCAACCACGGCGGCGACCACGAGCCCGATAGCGACAGCCATCGGCGCGAAAATAGCGAAAGCAAGGAATTTCAAAGCAGGCTTAATCACCGGCTCCCAAAGGGTTTTGAAGAACTCAGCCAAATGGCCGCGCAGCTCCTCCAACTTTCCCTTCACAACTTCAAGTGCCGGAGCAACCGCTTGCTTGAAGGTATCCCACTTTTGCTTGATGCTGTCCACGACCGCGCCCACTGCGGTGCGCAGCATCTCCCACTTTTCACGCAGCTGGTCAACAACAGGGGCGATGTTGGCTTGATACTGGTCACGCACCGCGCTAGCCCATTCGTCCCAGCGTTGACGGACCTGATCCACGACCTCGCCGACCTTATCGCGCAGCTGATTGAAAAGCTCCTTGGCCACGGTGATCGTCGGCTCGATATTCTCGTGGTACTTGGTAGAGATTTTCTCCGACCACGTATCCCACACATCGCCAGCGATCTGCAGGCCGGCCTTGACGCCATCCACCATCGCGCGGATAGCCGCGCCAAAACCGTTATCCCAAATCCCCTTCGCAGCCCTGCCGATCCCCTTCACAACATTCATGAATCCAGCGCCGATACTGTCGAAGGGGATAGAGCGCAGCTTCTCACCGATCCAGCCGGCTACATCAGTCACCACATCCTTGAGCCGGATGAAATTGTCACGCGCCTTAAGGATGTAGTCCACAAGCTTGGAGTCTTCTTCCACGTGGAAAGCTTTACGGAAAGCGCCGGTGAAGTCCCCGTCAATGAGGATGGATTTCAGGCCGCTGAACGCGTCACTGAACCAGCCGAAAACAGACTTCAGCCCATCCCACGCCTTCTTAGCGCCTTCGACGATCCAGTCCCACACGGGCTTGATGTAGGCCTCATAACCAGCCTTGAACGCCTGCACAGTCGCATCCCACGCGCGTTTCATGAAGTCACTGAAAGCAGCCCATGCTTTCCGGCCCGCTTCAGTCTTGGTGAAAAACAGCACCAAGGCGGCGACCACGAGCCCGATAGCCATCACAATCGCGCCAATAGGGTTGAGATTCATCGCAACGTTCAGCGCCCACTGGGCAGCTGCCTGCAGCTTAGTCACAGTAGTCCACGACTTGATCGCCTTCACCAGTGCCGTGATCTTCGACACCGCGAAACCCTTGCCCCACACAGCCGCCTCGGCCAGAGCAACAGCGGTGAAAGCCCCAGCCAAGCCCAAAGCAACCTTGCCAAGCCCCTTCATCGCGGTCCCCAAAAGAGGCACGTTCTTGATCCCATCGGTCATGAACCCGATCACATCAGCAACGACGGTAAAACCCTTCGCGGCAACATCAATCATCCGAGTCATCGTGGGCGCGAAAGCATCATACAGGCGCTGCTTCACATCGGCGAGAGCATTACCAACACGATCAAGCGCGCCGTTCATGCCGGACAGCGCGGCACCAGCTGTTTCACCAGCAGCACCGGTTTTGTCCATCTTGCCACGCAGCTCATCAAAAGCCTTCGCACCGCCCTTAGCGGCGGTAGTCGCAAAACCAACAGCCTCACGACCAAAAGCCACCGAGGACGCAGCAGTAAACGCCGAATCCCCCATACGCTCGTGGGCATCCTTCAACTGTTCGGACACCTCACGCAAACCAACGAAGTTACCCTCAGCGTCGAATGCCTCCACGCCGAGTTCTTCGAGAGCACCTGCGGCCTGCTTCGACGGCGACGTCAAAGACAGCATCGCAGAGCGCATAGCCGTACCAGCCATCGTGCCCTTAATGCCATTGTTCGCGAACAAACCAATCATGGTGTTTGTGTCCTCGAGAGACACGCCAAGAGTGGAGGCGGTAGGGGCGGCCATTTTCAGCGATTCGGCAAGTTCAGTAACCCCCGTAGCGGAGTTGTTGGCAGTGTTTGTCAGAACATCGGCAACTCGGCCAGCCTCATCAGCCGCAAGCCCAAAGCTGTTCAACGCGGCGATCTGGATTTCCGCCGCCTGACCGGCATCAATCTGCGCCGCACCGGCAAGCTGGATCGAGCCCTTCGCAGCATCCATAGACTGCTGCACATCCATACCGCCCTTAGCAAGAGCCAACATGGCGTCCGCTGCGGACGCCGCCGAGGTACCAGCCAGCTCAGTATCCTGCCCCAGCTCACGGGCACGATCACGAATCTGAGACATCTGGTCAGCCGTCGCGCCGGACACGGCGGACAGCGAGCCGAGTACCTTATCAAATTCCATGCCGGAGGTGATCGCGCTACCCATGAACGCGGTCACGCCAGTCAGGCCGAGGCCGCCAGCGGCGACACCAGCAAAAGCAGTGGCCTTACCGGCCATACCCATCAGAGACCCAGTAAGCCCCTTCGCCGGGCCGGACGCCAGAGTCATCTCACGGCCCAAGAACCTGACCTTCGCCCCAGCGCCTTGAGCATTATCGCCGGCCTTACGCTCCGAGCGGGCCGCATCCTCCTGCGCCGCCTTATGAGCGAGAGTCTTAGAACGCACATTATCGGTAGCGTTAGCAACCTCAGCACGAGCCTTCGTCACACGCCCCGCCGAGGAAGCCACCTGATCATCCGCAGACGCGGCCTGCTTCTTTGCGGACTCAAGCTCCCGCTCGGCGCGCACAACCTCACGCGACCCAGCACCGTACTGCTCACGCACACCAGAAAGAGACTTCTCCGCGCTCTCAACACGAGACGCCGCCGCCTGAGACCTACTGCGCGCCTCATCCAACTGCGCCTCGGCAGTACGCAGCTCACCCTGCTTCGCGATAGCGCGCGCCTTAGCCGCCGCCAACTGATCCTCGGCACGGGCAAGAGAAGACGCGGTGGCCTCACCGCCCTTACGCACCGACTCAAGATCACGCTCACCACGAGCAACCTGCCGGGAAGCGTTCTCGTGCCGCTTCTTCGCGGCCTCGAGCTGGCCCTCCACGCGGGCGATCTGAGACGCCGAAGCCTTACCAGACTCACGCAGATTCTTAAGCTTCTGCTCCGCCACCTGCACATCAGCAGCGGCCTTAGCCTGAGCCCTACGCGCAGTCGCGATCTTCTGAGTCTGGGCCTCCACAGCGCGCGCCATCTTCGCCGCGCCATCCGCGCCGCCATCCTTCGCGGCATCAGACAAGCCCTTCTTAAGCTTGGAGCCTGCCTGGCCGGCGGCTTGCTCGGCACCCTTGTTGACCTCGGCGACAAAACCTTTCATCGACGCCAAAACAGGGATCCACACGCCGGCCATGGCAGTCCTCCTTACAAATTGTCGAGGAAGTCCAAAACTTCCTCTTGGGTGTGATCGCCAAGATCCCCACCCAGAGTGTTCTTCTGCTTCTCCAGAGACCACGGGAAGCGCGGCATTTTATCCGCCGGCAGTTTCGCCTTCTTAGACCCCGCAGCTTGCGCTGTCACCACCGTGTTATCCAGCAGGCACCACAGCGTGTTCCACAGCAGCGAATCCGTGTACGAGTACTCGACCCCATCGGTTTGATGGCGAGTATGCACGCCGGTTTGGGGCATGCCCTCGGCGAGGACACGTAGCTTTCGGATCGTGATCTCCCCGCGAAAAAACGCGCCCACCACATCCCTGTGGTAGACGCGCTCAAGCGCTGCTTCTAACGCTTCCGGCCCGCCGCACGACGCTGCGAGCGATTGATACGTGCAGACGATTTTCCCGCCGCGTCGGCTTCTTGCTCACGGCGGCTATTCTCCTCGATGATGTAACGGAACATCGGGGCGGTGCCGCCGGCACTGCGGAAACGCTCCCACTCTTCCTCCCCCATCCAGAACTCGGCGATCTCAGACAGGCGAGCATCCTCACTGTCGGCGATATCCTCGAGCAGCTCCTGATCCTCATCGTCGAGCATCATCGGGTCACGGAAAGTGAAAGTCTCCCCCTTGAACGTAAAGGGGATTCGGCCCTCTTCGGCGCCGGTAGCCTCGGCACGCTGCGCGAGGATTGCATCCAGATCAATTTGAGACATGGCAGGACTCCTTCAAGTCTTAGCGGCAGGGCGTTTTAAGCGGCAGAACTTTGAAGTGGGTGCGGGCGAGCCCTGCCATTGAGGCCCGCACCCACACCCCAAGAAAAAAAGGGAAGGAGCTTTTTGCTACTCTTCAGCGGCGTTGACAGTGACAGTGATCTGCTTAGAAGCCGGCAGCTTCTTCGCGTCAGTCACCTTGAACGTGACCTGCTCAGTCGCTGCGCTGGTAGGAGTACCAGTGATGTTGCCCTCACCATCAAGCTCAAGACCCGCCGGAAGATCACCGGATTCGATCTCCCACTTGTAGGGCGGGGTGCCACCAGTCGCCGAAAGCTTCTGCGTGTACTCCTGCTGCTCAACTCCAGCGGGAAGCGACGCGGTGGAGATCTGCAGCGGGCGTACACCGTCAACGGAAGAAGAAACGTTCGCCGCATCAGTGAAAGCCTTGTTGAACTGCCAATATGCGGTCTTGCCGCGCGCCGGAGTGCCCTCGTACTCGGCTCCACCGGGGAAGGTAGTGTAAGTCACCTCGAGGCCGAAAACGTCTTCCTTCTTCAGCACCAGAGCGCCACGCTCAGTCACCTTCGCAGAGGGGAAGGACACGCGATTGTGCTTATCCCCGTCAACCATGTCGACGTGCAGCTGAGTGGTCTCAAACTGGGGCAGGCCCTCCTCCCAGAATGCGACGCCTTCCTCGTCGGCGATCTCCTCAATCTTGGACGCCGGCACACCGAGGAACAAGGCGATCTTCTCCGGCGAGGTCTCCCACATCGTGAACTTGATGCTCTTAGCGGCCTTGGTGATGTCGGTTCGGATGGCAGAGGCTTCCTGCCACGGGATGTACTCCTGCTTATCCTCGTCGAAGGAAATCTCCACGCCATCGGGGGAGATGTAGCCAAGGTTTGTGTAGACCTCGGAATCGTACTTTTCAGAGATCGGCTTGATCTCAGTTCCAACCGGGGCGATACGCACCGCGCCGGTCAGAGCGACGCGCGCCGCTCCAGCGTTGAAACCGGACAAAACATCGTCGATTGCCATTTAGTTTGCCTCCTCAAGGCATAGAAAAACCCCACACGCGGTGGGGTGAGATTGGTTTGAAAAAACTAGGTGTGAAGGGCTAGTTCGGCGACTCCGCCGAGCACTTTCACTCTCGGGTTCAGGTCCTCACGAGTCCCAAATGACGGGCATTCGACACTCACTATTCGAGAACCTTCCACGAAGGGGAGTTGATGCATCAGGAGCCGCACCTGCTCAGCCACGGGGGTGGCTTGCCCACGAGACGCCGCAAACACCTCAATGTCGATAGCGGCGCCATCGACTCTCACGGGGAAATCAGCACCACCCCACGAGACGCGCAGCTCAGTGCCGGGCAGCAGATCCACGATCACGCACGGCAGGCTAGCGGCGAGTTCTTGGCCAGGCGGGAGGGAATCACCCACCCAGTAGTCGGGAAGAGCACCGGACAGGAACTCGATCACCGTGCGCAAAACATCAGGTAACTTGCTCATCGGCCACCCCTTGCCGCGCGCCGCATGATGCGCCCCACACGCCGCTCATACTTGTCGTCCACTTCGCAGCCCACATCCAGAGACGCGCGCCCCGACGGGAGAGCATGAGGGCGAATAGTCACCGACGCATCGATACCCGCGCGCGCCAGATCCTTACGGGCAAGCGCCGCGATACGAGAAGCACGAGCCTGCAGCGCAGCCTTCACAACCGTCTGCTGCATAGCCTGCTGGAACAACGCGTCACCATCGATGTCAATCTCAGGCGTCACCCCTGCCACCTCCTCACCGTGAACTCCGAATGCCCGTGCGTCGGGTGAGGCCACTGCCCCACCTCGCCCACAACCTCAAGCACCCCGTCGATACCATCGACCATCACGCCGTCAGATGCTCGCAGCCCATCGATGTAATGCCCCGGCTGTGTAATCACTCTCCACGAGGTGCGGGTATGCACCCTCGTGCCGGCGGCATCATCCTCGACCAGCTCCACAGGCTGCACCTCGCAGCGGTGCCGAGCAGGCACAATCGTGGCCCCCTCGTTCACGCTCAAGGTAGGCACCCCGCCGCTCGGGTTATACGGGTCCGACACGCGGCCCGCTTTAACCACCATCAAAGTGGAATCCCACACGGTGTCACCACCTCTCAGGCCAGCGCTTCGCGCAAGGGAAGCTAGCGCGTGGCGTCACAGCCACCGATAGGCCCAAAAGTCGCCGCTGCGAATCCGACAGTGATAAAACACCCCACGGGGAGGAAGTGACATCAGCCCACGTTGAGGACTCAGTCACCCCGCCAACCGTGATCGAATACTGCCGCTTACCCGCATCCCCACCCACGAGAATCGCGGATGAGACCATCTCGAGCACCACGCGGCGGGCATTCGTGAACAGCCAATCAGCCTCAGCCTCCACATAGAAGTCTCGACCTTCGCGCGTGAACGCTGCAGCAATCAACTCCTCGGCGTCAGCAACGAGAACTGTCAGCCGCTGCGACTCGGCGTCCGTTAGCTGCCGAGGTAGACGGCGCTCAATATCGGCGGCATTAAACACCACGACCTCCCTTAATCTTCAAGCTTGGACAAGTAATCCTCGACAGCCACGATCAGCTGCGACTTCTCCATGTCCTCCCCGTCAGCACGTTTGGTGACTACACCGATCTTCTCGGCATATCGCACCCACTCACTTTTAGAGGCGGCGCGCCTCGGCTTCTTCGGGATCTCACGCGCCGGCTTCTTCTTAAGATCTGGGGCGGGCGGAAGCGGCACCGAATCAGCCCTTCCCGCGTACGGGTCCCGCGCCTCGGCATCGGCGTCCACGGCGGTGCCACCACCGATCAGGCGAGCAGCCTCTTCCTCAGACACGTCCACCTCGTCGCCTACACGGTGAGTGACGTACTCGTATGGCGCGACGCATTGATCCCAGCTGCCGCGCACAAGACGAATCCTCACGACGTTCACCCCTATTCGCCGATAGAGGTGATCTTCGCGACGGCCTTCGGGTTGTCCACGGCCACGGCGCGCTTGATCACCGCGTCGGTACGCCAAGACATGGTGGCGCCGCCCAAGGTGGAGTCTCCCCGCTCCGCGTAGGTTTCAGTCACGGTGAGCGGGATGGTATCGGAATAGAAACCAACAGTGCCGGCCTCGAGCACCCACGCCTCAGTGTGGGGCATGAACCGCGACGTGGCGACGTTCAGTCCGAACAGCTGGGTGGGCTTAAGTCCCTTGTAGATCGGGTTCTCGTGGGCGATGTCACCCACATAGGACTTGATGATCTTCTCGTCACGCAGCAGCTTAGACAGCACTACGGGGTGCACGAGCAGAACGTCAGGCTCGTAGCCGAAGTACTCGTTCGGGCTACCATCAACGGTTGCTCCCTGCACCCGCTCGATAGCGTCGAAAACATCCTTAGCGATGTCAGACCCGCCAGACGCCCACGCGGCGGTAGCAGCCTTCTCATTCTCTCCAACCGCCGCGTTCAAAGCATCCAGCGCGGTACGGACAGAATCCCGAACCATGGTCTTGTTGAGAGCCGCGACCTGCTGCGACAGCAGATCCAGCTTGTTCTCATGCAGCATCTCATAAGAGATACGCACACCCAGAGCACGCTTACGGGCGAAAGCAGCCTTCAGCTCACCCAGCCCCAGCACACTCGTGGGGATCTCCGCGAACTCAGCAACATCCTCGGGAGAGTCCGCGAGGATCGAAGAAGCGGCTTCACGGAACGCAACCACACCGGCAGCATTATTGCCGCCATTACGGAAAAGGAGCTGTTCGACGAAAGCGCCGTCCAGCTCCTCAGTGATACGGGTCTGAAGGAAAGTGGGGTCCTTCAGGATATCGGATACGGTGATCGAGCCACCGTCATAAGCGGAAGAAAGATTCATTTGTAAGCTCCTTTGTTTACTTCGCCACCGGGGCGAGCAGACGAACATCAACAGTGGCCGCGCCCTCCGCGCCGTCGCTGAGGGCCACACCCACAACCACGGAGCCAGAATCGGACACCTTGCCATCGGCGGCGGCATACACCGCAGCCCCAGCCTTCACGGACTCAGGAGCATCACACGCCACCGGAACCACAGCAGGTGCTGTGTGCACGGCCAGCACATCGGGGCGGCCGAAACGCAGATCCCCCGGCTCCCGCTCCGTGGTCTTCGCGCCAGCTTCAGTCACCGCGCCAAACACCGGCGCCTCAGCTCCGGCGTACTCGATACCATCCGAGGTGAGCTTCACCAGACGGTACTTATCAATGGACTCAGCATTGACCTTGCAAGTCACAGGCCCCTGCACAAACTTCGGATTCGACATCCACACGCCTCCTTAAACGTGAACGGCGCCGAACCCCGGCGCCGTGATCTTCTTGACAGTTACATCCCCCTGAGCGGAGCTATGTCCAAGCTCAGCGCGGGGAATGAGATCCTTAGGGATACGGGAGAGCTTCTCCCGCGTCCCCTCGGGGTCGGCCTCCATCGCGGCCATCCACCGGCTGCGCGCAGTGACAGAGATGCGGTTATCTCGGATAGCGGCATCAATGACCTCTTCACGGCCGGCCTGCTCATCGCGGGCACGAGCAGCAGCACCGTAGGCCGCTTGCTCTCGCAGCTCCTCAAGCGCGGCGGCGTCAATGGTCACCACCAAGTCCGAGGTCTCCTCAGACTCGAGGCACTGCTCCGACTCGCCCTCCTCGGCCGGCTCATCGTCGGAGGTTCCCTCCTGCTCATGCTCAGCCTCCGCAGACTCCTCGGAATGCCCACCCTCGGCAAACTCCTCGGAGTCATCTTCGGGCACAGGCGTCTCAACAGCCTGCTCAGCCAAAGCCTCATCCAACGCGGCAAGCACCGTAGCCTCATCCGCGTCTTCAGCGCAGCCCAAACGCTGCGCAAACATCTTCAAATTCATCTCAGCTCCTAAAACAGGTGCGGGGGCATCAGCACGCCCCCGATACTTGAACGCGGCCCTCACGCGAGCCGCCGGTTGCGAAGACACCGGCGACTCACGCCCGTCCCGAATCTCATCCGCCAAACCAGCGGCCACAGCCTCCTCGGCCGTGTACCACGTCTCTCGGGACATGGCCTCAAGGAAGGAATCTGCATCCCCACCGGCTCGATCCGCGTAAATCGCCGCCATCTTGTTATTCATTCGATCCAGATCGTCAGCGATACGGCGCAAATCGTCCGAACCACCGTCCCCGAAAGTCCACGCATTATGGATCATCAACTCCGCAGACGGACGCATGATCAAATGGTCACAGCCGCCCACCATGACGATTGACGCAGCGGAAGCCGCATAGCCTTCGACCACGCCAGTGACTCGACCGTTTTGGGCGCGCAGTAGATTCATTAATGCGACACCCTCAAACGCGTCACCTCCCGGAGACGAGCACCGCACAAGAAGATCACCGTCGACAGCCGCGAGCTCGGCCGCGACGTCCTTCACCGTGACACCCCACGCGCCAATCTCTCCATAAAGCTCAAGCACAGCACCCTCGTCACTATCCCTCAGTGCAAAAGGCCTATTCATTCTTCTCACCCTCCTCGTTTCTGACAGGCATGTAACTAGGGTCTTTCTGTGGCATCTGGTAGCGACGCCGCACCTCGTTCTCGCTCGACGGATCCATAAAGATCACGCCAGCGTTGACGAGCATCGCCAACGCTTCAGCAGTCAACTCCTTCTTCGATGCGATAGGATCAGCCATCAGCAGCGGTGCGGGGCCGTCGTACTCAGGCCAAGAAAGCTCCACGAGGTCTTCAACGATGTGCTGGTTAGCGGTATCGATAATCCAGTCCGCGATGGACTGCAGCGACTGCACAAATAGATCGTTCTGGGTCTCTGCCAGCGCGTAGGACCCGCCCTTTCCGGATAGATTCAGCACATGCGCGAGCACAGCCTTTGCCATCATCGAATCGTGATACTCGATAGCAGCGCGAGGGCTAGCCACCTGCCCGTTGATGCCGCGCAGCTCAAACTCAGCGCCGTACGGCACCGCAACCCCAGCGTTAGCACCAGACCGGATACCTTCCACGATGCGCTGCCCCGCCTCCATCTCCTGCTTCGGATCCTCAGGTGTGGCAGAAGCCTTATACAGCGGGATGCCCATACCGTTACGGTCGAGCGTCTGCTGCTCCAGCCGGAGAAGCTCATCACGCAAAACCCAATGCTTATAGGCGGGGCGTAAAACAGAAGACCCCACCCAAGTGGAGTCCGACGGTTCAAAACAGTAAGCGACCAGCCTGTTCACGGGAATCACCGGCCGGTCCCGCTGCCCTTCCAAGGCGACCTGTTCGATCGACTCCAGTCCGCCATCACGGGCGACGTTGATCTTCGATACCGTGCCTGGAAGGCGCGGAGCCAGCTTCACAAGATGCTCCAACCCGTCATCGCCCGGCTGGTACACCTGCTCAAAAAACATGTGACCGTAAGGCAACGCGAGCAGAGCCTTTTGCAGATGAGCGTCCCACGACACCCTGCCTCGGCGGCGAGGAACAGCCCCCTTCTCCTGCCCCAACACGGGCAGACGCAGATCCGCAGCGACGTGCTCAACGATCTCTGCCGGCGCGCCGTTAGGATCAACTCTCCACGTCGATCGGCGAATAGGGAGGGTCACAGCCCTCATGATCGACTGCACCTGCGCGTCCTGCCGCAGCATCTTCGCGTACACCCGCGTGGATTGGGGGAAGCGTAACTCCCAGTTGTCTTCCATCACTCCGCCAACCACAGAGCGTGGAGATGCGTGACCAATCTCAGCCAATGCGCGTCACCTCCCTATCTAGAAATCGAATTTTGAACGGCCACCAACAGCAGCAGCCGGAATAGCTTGCGGCATAAACGAGGGCCGCCGCATCGGAACAACTTCTTGAAGTGCGGCGCGCTCGAGCGCCAAAATCGCGAACGTTGCCGCAACAATCGGGCACCCCGCGCCGCGTACCCTTTTGACCGCTTTGCCGTACTCGCCGATCTCACGCTCCTCCACGACAGAAAGCGCCTCCAGCCATCGAGGATCACCGTCATGAGTCAGTCCGCCTTCATGGACGAGCTGCTGCATCAGCATGTAGGCCTTCGCGACATCCCGCGCTTGCAAAATCATCGGCTCCACCCCCAGATCACGGATACCACGCTCAATCGTCGAGGCGGGGCCGCGCACATCAATAGCAGCGGCAAGCGGATCATTCAGCTCAACAGCCGTCCCTAGATCGGACAACAGGGCGTCACGGTCAAACTCGCTGCGATCAGCCAACGACAAATGCACACCATCACGTGTCTTCACGGCCGCGACCATCGCGCAGCTAGCCCCATCCACATTCACATCAACCCCGATAGCGGACTCACGTAGCCGCGTCACAGCCGGCGAATCGCACGCCATCTCGCCCCAATCATCAAGATCAATAATCGGCACGAAATCCGACTCATCACCGTCACGCGGAACCCACCGGCCAATGCCAAGAGTCTCCACGAGATAAGCATCCCGCAACTCCTCAGATACGCGCGCGGACTCCGCATCCTTACGGGCATCCCTGTACTGGGCGCCCACCCCTGAACGAGTCAGGGAAGGATTCGACTGGATCAACGCCTCATCCGAGTAGATGTCCACCTGCTCAGGATCGGCGGACCACTCCATGAAAAGAGTGCCCGGCGCCTTATCCATGCCGGCCCAGCGTTTAGCCGAGAACGTCCCGCCGTGCATGTGCTCAGCGGAGTTCACCGGCGAGGAAATGAAAATCGTATGGGAATTCTGCTTCGCGCGCGTCGTCTTCGAAATCGCGGCATGCACCTGCGTTGGTAGGTTGAAGCACTCATCCAACACCAGCAGATCAATCGACAACCCACGTCCCGTTTTCTCCGTGCGCGTGCGGAACCGAGCCTTGGCACCATTCGGGAACACGATGCCCTCTTTCCCGTTTGTACGAACAAGCATCGGCACCCCTGGGGCGTCTGGATCATCCTCCCACCAGTAGTAAAGGTTCTCGTTACCCTCGATAATCTCCCACAGACGATCACGAGCATCCACAGCCGTATCCAGAAAGTGAGCAGTATGCAGCAACTCCCGCTCACCGAAAAGGAACACCCCAGCCAGCTCACGGGCAACCAAAATCTCACCCTTACCGTTTTGCCGAGGAACAACGATCACCGACTCAGACGCAGCCCACAGCCCATCATCACCCGTGGTGCACATCGCCCGCAGAACATCCTCCTGCCACGGGAAAAGCGTCATGCCGGCCCAACGGGCAAACTGCACAGCCTTCTCGCCGCGCGCAGGATCACCCTCCGGTATCGAAGACAGACGCGGATACCTACACCCCATCAGCTCCGTCATGATGCCCCACCGCCTCACACGATCTTGAACTCCGGCTTCTCACGCCTCGGACGAGACTTCTTCTGCTCCCCAAACAAATCTGGCCGGTCCTTCACCCAACCACGAATCTCAGCCGACGCGCGCTTCTCAACCATGAGCGCCGGATGCTCCACCATCCCGTCAGATCTCTCCAACATGATCCCCTCAGCAGCGATCATGCGCTGCGCATCCTTCACACGCAGCGACAAGCCAGCGACCGCCAGAACAGCGGACACATCAACTGGGTTGAGATCACGCCCACCGCGCAGCCGCTCATACTCCTCGTTCAGCCGTTCATCCATCTGGATCACTCCTTCCCGCCGAGAACTCGGCACGCCGTACGCCCATCTAAGCCGCTAGGGGTTCAACAAACCCACAACAAGCCCCGTTCTCGCCCCAGCGGGCCTGTGAACGCCTCTAGGGGGCGCTTGGCGCTACGGGGAGAGAGAATGCGACTCCGGCCATGCGAGTGGGGTCGCCTGCCCCATGCCCCTTGAGATTATTGGGGGGTGGGGTGTCCTCGTGGTGTGGTGGGTGGTGGGGGTTTCCATTGGAAGGTTGGGGTGTTGGTTGGTGTTGGGTTGGGTTGGTTGTTTGGTGTTATTTGGAGTGCTGGTCGTAGGTGGTCTCGTGTGCCGTTTTGGCGTGCTGAGTTGCAGGTGAAGTGGAGTAGTCTTCCGGCGGCTTGGTGGCGGGATGCTCCTCCGGCTTGGATGTGGTCGGCGGCGAGGGGTTTCCCGTCGTGGTTTTTTTCGGCTTCGCGGTACATGGGTTTGCCGCACCACCAGCAGGGTTGGCCTTGGGTCATGGTGGCGAGTAGTGCTTTTCGGGTGCGTTTGTGTCGTTGGTCGTAGCCGCGTTGTTTGGTGGTTTTCGCGCTGCTTGTGCTGCTTGCTTGTGGTTTTGTTTTGGCTGCCTGTTGCTTGCGGGTGTTGAGTGTGGTGTGTTCTATCCGAACTTCGTGGCCTTTGTTGGTGAGGTTCGCGGCGAGTAGTTCGGCGAGTGCGACGCTGCGGTGTTTGCCTGCGGTGCAGGCTATCGCGATGGTGATGTCTTTGTTTTTGCCGGTGTTGTGTGCGCGGCGTGTGAGCGCGTCGAGTACGTTGGCGAAGTCATCGTGATCGCATAGCCATTGTTGTACTTGTGGCGATCGCCCGTCGCGTGGACGTAGTGCTGGCTCGTTGTGTGGGTTCGGTAGTTGGCTAGCGTCGTATCGGATAGTGGCTGGTATCCGCTGCTTGCTTGGGTGGCTGATGATGTGGATCATGGTGGCCTCCCTTGGTTGTTCGTGGGTATGCGAAAGGCCCCCAAAGAATCGTGTTCCTTGGAGGCCTTCTGTTTCGAGCTCGGCTTGCCGCAGGTTTGGGCATCTCACCTAGCCGCCGCGGGGGTACTGCCTGCGGGGTGGGCATAGATAAAGCCCCGGGGGATGTCATTCCCTCGGGGCATATCTCTGTCGTACGTCAGTATACCACAGGGTGGAACCTATCCACTAGTCCTTGCGGGCTTGTCGATACTGATGGGTGCTGTATCTTGTGCCGTCGGGCATTCTCCACGCGGTGATTCCATGCGCGGCGCAGTACTTCCTTACCGCGCGGGGGGTGATGTTGTAGGCGTTCGCGATCTCCCCGGCGGTGGCATAGTCGGGAAGCTTGATGCCGCCTGGTTCTGGGAGTGGGGTTAGTTGCTGGGCGAGTCTGTGGGCGAGATCGGTTAGCTCCTCGACACAGTCTTCGACCCATGGCATTGCGGCGAGCTGCTCGGCGTGGCGCGCCATCCATGCGCACCAGAATCCTTTCTCGGCCACGTCGGTGGGGATGAGTATCTGCGCATCCATGCTCAGGTTGCGTGCCCACCCAGCGGTTATGGGGGTGATGGTGTCCACGATGGTTGCGAGTAGCTGCTGGTCGCAGGGGGTGCTGTGCCGGTTGCTGCCGCGTATTCCGGTTTCGTTTCTTCGGGCTTGCCCGTAACCAGAGTCGTAGAGCAGTGTTTGTGCTTGGTGGGTTAGCCCGGCGAGGGCGCGTAGGAGTATCCGCAGGTCTTGCGGCGTGGTCACTTGGTTCCTCCTAGGGGGTGTGGGTGGTGACGCGGAGTTCTTCGGGGTTCCAGCCGTTTTGGGTCAGGGTGTAGTAGACGCGTAGCGCGGCGGTGTAGGTGGTGGGGTGGGTGTAGTTGATCCACCCGTCCTCGGGGTCTTCCAGCTGAAGGACGTGTGCGGTGGTGTTGACGGTGTGCAGGTGGGCGAGGATGGTGTTTGCCGCATCGAGGATGGTTTGGGTGTCCTCTTCGGTGAGAGCATCGTCGGCGAGTGCGTGTTGCACGGTTTCGCGATCGGCGCCTAAGAAACAAAACCTGATCGTTTCGCGCGCGTCTTCGTAGATGTCTACAGGTTCCATGGTTACCTTTCTTTGATTGGTGTTCCGTCGGGGTTCCAGGCGGGTGGTAGGTCTTGCCTTGGGGTGATGGTGGAGAGTGGTACGCCGTCGAGCAGTTCGGCGTCGATGGGGTTGAGCACTGTGGCGAGCACCTGTTTGTACTGGTCAGACCAGTACAGGTTGACGATTACCCAGTTCTCGATTGAGAGGGTGCAACATGCGCCGATGTGCTCGCGCTGTTCAGTGGGTGTCATGTCTGCGAGGGTGCGGCGTTTCATGCGTGGCTCGCTAGTAGCTTGTCGATGCGGCCTTTGGGTACGGGCCTGTAGTTGTGGGCGTCGACGCTCACGCAGATTTGGGGAGTTCCGCTTTTGGTGTGGCTGAGCGACTGGGTGGCGTGGGTGTGCCCGTGGATGATTGGTGCGCCTTCATCTGGCAGTCGCCACTGGGTGTACCGGTCTGGGGTGCTGTGATCGCCTTCGTAGGGGAAATGCGAGACGAGGCACCGGCGCCCCATGGCGCGGGTTGTGTCAGCAGTGGTGACAGTGCTGAAGACCCTAAGGTATTCGTCCACGTGCTTCTTCCAGTTCCTGTGCATCGGGTGTACAGGGTCGTGGTTTCCGGCGATGAGATGCAGCTCTGCGCCGGTGAGTGACCTGATTGGGGTGAGGCAGTGGAGGCCGTATTCCCAGTCGGCGTTATCGGTGACGTCGCCGAGGATGTAGAGGGTATCGCGCTTGCCGAGTGTTGTCGCGAGCTGCGAGAGGATGTGGTTGTCGTGGGCAGGCGCGTTCGGGAAGCCGCGGTGCTGGGCTACGGTGTCGTGGCCGAGGTGCAGGTCCGCGGTGAAAAATATTTGGTTCATGCTGGTCTCCTTATCGGGTGGAGCTGCTCATTCGAATACCTCGGGTTCTCCTACTAGGCGGCGCACGATGCGTGTTTCTTCGATAAAGCGATCCCGCTGCTCTTGTACGCACGTGGCCGAGTAGTCACCCCAGCGGGTCTCCCACTCGGGGGCGAGCCATTCCCACCCGCCGGTGTTTTCGTCGAGGTATTGGACGGCGTACTCGTATGTCATTCCGGCGATTGTCCGATAAGCGCGCCGTTCGATGCGGCTGGCCGTCGGCTTGGATTCCAGCCGTGCACGTGCCTGCTCTGGGGTGATGTTCATAGACTGTCGTTGATCTGCCCGATCACCCAGTGCAGGGCGCCACGTACTTGGAGGGATTCACAGGCGCGGGCTTCTTCCTCGATACGGCGGATGAGGCACTGTACAGCTGTATCCCTGTCGTAGAGCGGGTCAATGTAGCGGGGTATCTCACCCGGCTTAGACACCACATAGCCTCGCCAGCGGAGTTCATCGATGAGAGCATCCTCGTCCGCTTCGTCGAGGTACTCGTCCACGTTGACGTCTGCTTCAATCAGCATGTCTAGCTCCTTTCGTCGAGTAGGTCGAGTGCTGCGGCGAGGCACACGCGGCTGGTTGGCGATCCGGTCACTTGGCGCCCCTTTCGGCGCGTGCTTGCTTGGCGTGCTGTATGTGTGCTCGTTGCTGGTTGAGGTGTTCGGTGGCGGTGTGTAGCCGCAGCGCGGCCCGGTCACGTAGCCGCCGGAAAAACACGATGAGATTCACTGCTGTCCCCCTTCGTTGAGGATTGATTGGATGCGGGTGAGCTGGTCACGCTGATGGCGTTTGGTGGCTTTGAGTGCGGCGTCGAGGCGTTCGATAGTGACCGCCGCGTTTTCCAAATACCCGCAGGTAGTGGTGTCCTTCGGGATTTTGGTTGCCCTGTCCCGCAACCGGCGGGCCACCTCGGCGGGGGTCATTGCTGCTCCTTGGTGAAGATCACGGGGGCGACGGGCTGCAGGGCCTCTCGTGCTAGCTCCATGACGTGCTGCATTTCGGCGTCCGCGTCAGGCGCGGTGCGGCGCTGGATCACATCGTGCCACGCGCGGAGGTTGCCGGTCACCACGATGCGGGTTTCGGTCATATTGGGAAGAACAGCTCGTGCGGCTTCACGGGCCTGCTTACGGGGAAAGCCTTCTTCCAGCAGTCTCTCGACTAGGATTTTGTAGCTCCGTCGAGCCTCGCGCGCCCAATCCTGCATGGCTTCGGTAAGAGAGCAGTACAGGCCATCAGTGAAGGGCTCTTTATCGTCTCCGATGTATGGCTCCAGCCCACTAACAGCCGGCGGGATAACTGGGCTAGCTTCGGCCTCGTCCACGTAGCGCTGCGATAGCTGCGAGTAGGACAGGTGCCGGTGCCGGATGAGTTCGTGCGTGAAAGCGCGGGACACGCCGGTGAAATACAGGGTGGCGGTGGCGTGCTCCGCGATTGACCAGTGATGCTGCTCGAACAAGGTGCGCTGCAGGTAGTCGGCATTCTTGCGGGTGGCGGGGTTCGGTTTATGGAAGCTTTGATAGCAGGCGCGGCCCGCGAACTCGGCCAGATGCTCAGCGTCAGTGGCCTCGGGGTCACGGCGCATGATCTGTCGAGGGTGGTCTTCGTCGCCGCTGAAAGCCAGCTGCGTGTGTGCAACTAGATGCACTTTAGGTTGAGTGATGGTCATTCTTCTCCCTTTCGATGGGGCTAGAAAATTTGAGGGTTTACTGCGCCCATTTCTTCATTCGGGCGCGGCACAGTTTCTCGACTAGCTCATATTCTGCGATCCAGCGCTGCTTTTCGTCGTCGGTGCCCACCCATTTCTCGGAGCGGCGCTGCACTTCGTCGGCCATTTCATCGAGCGGCCCGGTCCAGCACCCAATTGTGATGATCTGCGGGTGGCCGTTTTCTTGCCTGGCGAAGGTGATGGTCGAGTCCTCGGATCCGATAGGTTCGATGATGAGAATGTCTTGCTTTGATTCGAGCCTCGCACGCATATGCACTTCCGCGTCGCCGTGCACTTGCGCGGTGCCGGACATTACTGTGTTGCCGTACACGCGCGCTTGTCCGCACGCCACCGCGTCGCCGGATATTTCTGCTTCGCCATGCACTTCCGCGTCGCCGGACACACGTGCGTTGCCGGACACTTCCGCGTCGCCAGCCACCCACGCGGTGCCGGACACCCACGCGTTGCCGGACACACGTGCGTCGCCGTACACGCGTGCGTTGCCGGACACCCACGCTTCGTCTTGGAGATTTCCCTCAAACTCGACCCATCCACCGAGGTCACCAGCCCTCACGCCGCGCTTTCTTAGTTCACGGGTGGCACGGATACGGTGCAGGGTCTGCCCCGCGGGTTCAATAGTGTCGCCGGTAAATTCGTAATGCAGATCAGTCATGGTTGGTCTCCTTGGATGGTGATTTTCGCGCCGGTGAATCCGTCTTCGGGGTAGGTTTTCGCGGCGCGGAGGGTTGTGACACGGGCGTCGTTGCGGATGACTCCGGATTGCTCGAGGCCGTCCAGCGTTGATCGGCATAGCTTGTCCAGGTCGGGCGCGGTTGCCGGCAACATGAAGCGGGGTCGTTTCGGTCGAGGAAGGTAGAAAACGATATCCACGGCCAAGGGCTGATCCAGTGGATCTTTGCCTTGATGGGTGGTTGCGGCCGCGATTTTCACGGCGCGTCTCCACGCGGGGAGCTTCTTCGAGGACTCGACCATACGGCCGCCGCCAATATGCTTTTTGCTGCCTTGAGGCGCTGGGATACCGGGAACAAGGATTGTGATGGGCATGTTTACTTGCCTGTGCTCCCGTATCCGCCGGCGCCGCGCTGGGTGGTATCGAGCGGGGCTTGCGTGTAGCTGGGCGTGGAGTGCGGGGCGATTACAAGCTGGGCTATGCGGTCGCCTTCGTTGATGGTGACGGGCTTGTCGCCGAGGTTGATCAGGATCACCCCGATCTCGCCTCTGTAGCCTGAGTCGATCACGCCGGGCGAATTCAGCACCGAGACGCCGTGTAGCGCCGCCAATCCAGAGCGGGGGCATACTAGCCCCACGTGGCCTTCTGGGATGGCTAGGCGGCATCCTGTGGGTATTACGGCGTGTTTACCGACGTGCAGGGTGATGGTGGTGGTTGCGGTGAGGTCCCCGCCGGCGTCTCCTGGATGTGCGCGGCTTGGCGGTTGTCCTTGATACGGGATAGTGAGACTCATTGGTTGTCCTTTCGGTGATGTGGGCATGGTTAGGTGCGCGCTCGTTGTGGGCGCGTGATGTGGGTGATGGGGGTTGGTGATGTGTGCGGCGTGTTGTTTCGCCCGCCGCCGGCCGCTAGGTGGCGTATGCCACGTTGCGGAGCATTACCGGTTCGGGTCTGGGGCGCTAGCCCCAGTTACAGAAGGTGGGGGGTTAAGGGAATGAAATGACCGTCCCCCACCTTCGAGGTTCCCTTACTGTTAGTTACTGTCTTTATGTGGCGTGGGTGCAACATTGAATGTGGCGTGGGTGCAACATTGAATGTGGCGTGGGTGCAACATTCAAAATCGGCCGAATGGTGCATGGGTGCAACATTCACTCGCCCTTCTCGGGCACGTTGAGTACCCACACAACAGGACGGCGCCCACCCCCTCGGCGCGTCACAAGAGACTGATCCCCACGCACAATCAGCCCCTCGGATTGAAGCTTCTTAAGACACCTATGAACAGTGCTGCGGTTCATCCCCAGCCGATCCGCGATGAACACCGTGGAGGGCCACGCCTGCTGCCTCCCGCCGTGATCGCGGGCCTTGTCAGCCAGAAAATACAAAACAGCCCTCTCAGTAGGGCTAATATCATCTACCTGGTCACTCACCCACGCCACTGCGTGGATACTCAAATTCACCTCCTTCCAACTGCCGGCACACGGCGGCGATAGCGTAAGCCACCTCCGCCGTGACGTGAATATTCATGCGATACGCGTAGAGCGCGATACCCTCCGCGCTCAACTCATCGTGAGACTGCATAGAGAATCAGAACGGCGGGGCATCATCATCCGATCCACCAAACCCACCCCTGTCATCCTGCACAGCCCAACCGCTACGCTCCTGCCGTGAAGAACGAGAAGACTGCTGGCCCTGCCCCGACTGCTGCGCGTGAGGCTGCAACCACACATCAAAGCAACGCATCTCCAGCCGAGAACGCCGCTGCCCCTCCTTATCCTCCCAGCTGCGCGTATACAGCTTGCCCTGCACGAGCACCTTCTGCCCCTTCGACACCAGCGGCGACAACGCTTCAGCCTGTTCACGCCACACACTGGCGTCAAAAAACAATTGATTCGAGTTCTCCCACTGGCCATTCTCGTTCTTACGGCTATCACTCACCGCGATACGCATCGACAGCACAGCATCCCCGCCGGGTGTGAACCGCAGCTCCGGCTCGGCAACGAGACGCCCCACATAGGTTTGGACAGGATTCATAATTCATTCCTTTCTCAAGCCAGACCGTCTGGCTAAAAATTTGGGGACACATCGCACAGTCGCGTGTAGCCCCCGTTCTGATATCTCACTGGCACACCGGCAGGATCCCGTGTGCCGGGCACAATCAAGCCACGTTCCCGTGCTTGTGCAGGGTGTCGATGCACCCACTCGTGGCATGTGTGACAGAGCAGCACTAGATTCTCTGTGGTGTGGCCGCCGCCCTGAGACCGCAGCTGCCGGTGGTGAAGATGCTGCCCCTCCCACACACACGCGGGCGGCACCATCGCCTCACACACCCCGTTCGAGCGCACATGCACCGCAGCAACCACGTCAGGCGGGATACTAGGCTTCCCCACGGCCAGCCACCCCATACGCCGCGCGCACCGAGGCGCTGATGGACTGATAGGCGCGCAGCTCCAGCTCCAACGCCTTCAACAACCGATCAGCGTGCCGATAAGCCTGCTCAGCAACATCACGCTCCGCGCGCGCATCCTCGGTCTCCAACACCGCGCGCTGCTTACGATCCTCCACGCTGCCCTCAGCGGCGAGATAAGCAGCGGCCCGTACCCGATCAAACACACGATCCTTCTCCATGAACTCGCCATAAGCGCGGGAAAACACCCCAATACCCTTAGCGATACGATTCACCAGCTCACGGATGTGGGACTCGATCTGCGGCGGACTAAGCGGATCCATCGTTATCGCCCACCCTGTTCAACGCGGCCAGAGCGATCTGCTGCTTCTCCGAGTCCGCCTTACGGGACCAATAATCGACAGCTGTCTTCAAGGGAGTGACGTCACCCTTTGCCACAAACTGCTCACACTGATCCTTGAACCTTGCTAACTCTTCCGCTCTCACCTGGCTAGGATCAATGGCCTCATAGGTGTCATGATCTGGATCAGGCTCATCAGTTGGCAAGCACAGCGTCTGCAGAAACGCTGTGCGGAACGCAACAGAATGAGCCTTGGCTGTGGCCTTATCCCCGTTGTCGAAGGCTTCCCCCCACACCACAGTCGAAAGTGAGTCACCCGCTGGGCCGTACCAGTCCACTTTCATCTGCAAGCGGCACACCGTGGCCTGCCCACCATTGCGTGTAGGCATACTCGAGTATTGAGCATCCAAAACACTAGGGACCGCAATCACGCCGTGCTTGCGTAGAGCAGGTCCACACGCGTTCATTACCGCGTCAATGCCTCGGAACTTGAACCGCTGGTGGGTGTTCTCATCGTTTTTGGCAACGTGGGATACGTCTTTCATCACGGCCGATAGAGCCTCTACGATCGTGGGCTTCTCTGACATTTAGGCCACCTCCGTGACGCGCAGCGTGCGTTTCGTCGCCGGCACCTCGCGGGTAAACTCGGCCGCCAAATCAGGATGCGCCTTGGCGAATTCCTTGCCCTGCCACGTGCGGCGCGGCTTCGGCAGCGTGTACGACAATCGCAAACCCGCGCCTTCGTACGACACATCACTATCGCCTAGCGCTTCCCGCAACCGGTCGAGTACTTCCCGCTCCTCTTCCTCAAGGGGGCGTTTCATCAGCCGCAGCTCCTTAATACGCTGCAGCAGCTCATCAACCTCTGGGCGGGATTCATCGTCTCGCCAATCGCCCGCAAGGAACTCGTCGCGTATGGCGCACAGCTCCTCGATGCGCTTGTTGTTACGCTTCACCACACACCACTCGATCCGGCCCGGCGTGAAGTCCGTGTGAGGCTCCCACAGGAAAATGCACTCCTGCGCGCCCGTGACCATCAGCTGCCACTGCACCTGGTCGAAATACCGCGCAGGGATAAAGTCACGTGGATCAGCACCATACGGCGGGACAGGCCAAGCATTCTCGGCCTTCACCGTCTTGATCTCGGCCAACAGCCCGTCATCATCCAGCGCCACCATGTCCGGCGAGCAGGCGGACACACCATCGTCATGCACATACAGATCCGAGGAATGCTCTAGCCGAGAGTCCACAAACATCCGCGCATACTCGGCGATCTCCGGCTCACGCGACTTACCCCACTCCGTGTAAGCGTTACCGTGGAAACTCGACTCGCCGGTCTCGCGTTCACGCCACAGGCGCGGCCACTCGGCGCGTGACGCGGCCAGCCGGGCAATCATCGTCGCCGTGATATAGCTACGGCGGGCCTCCAACCAGCCCGCCTCATCATCGAAAGTTAAAACCTTCATTTACCTGCCTCTTTCTTGTTGTGGTAGTTTTTCGCGGCGTGGATGTCGCGCTCCTCGGCGGCGCGCAACGCCATCGACAGTGCTTTCTGCAGACGCCTCACGCGCTTGTCGATACTCTCCGGCAGCGGGCCGGTCAGTTCGCGCAGCTCGCCGATGCCTTGCAGCCAGCGTCGAAGATCCTCACTGCTAGCGATGTGATCGGCCGTGGATTGATCTATCAAGTGGTCGCGCTGGTACTCGTCCCAATCCGAGAGGTCGTAGGCGGGGTACAGCGTCTCAACTGCGTTCCGGAAATGCTTGCCGCAAAAACGGCCTAGCGGCACGCCGTGGTCCTCGAGTCGGTGAGTCGCGTCCTGATAGCAGCGGGTGTAGTCGCAGGGGATTCGCATCACGATCACTCCTTGGCCGCTTCTACGCGGCTCTCAACGTAGAGGTCGTAGGCGCGGCGCTTACGCTCTTCGTCTTCTTCGTCCCAGTACACGTCGCGGGGTTCTACCCACTCCGGCTCGTGCAAATAGCGTCGATACATGGCTAGTCCTTTCGGTATGGTTCAGTCAGTTCGTAGATGCGTTCAACGGCGCTCTCGTCTTCGTCGAGGTACAGCCTCTCCGCTTGGCGGGCGATACGCCGCAGCAGCGGCTCCCCAGAGTTCTCACGTAGCTTGGTCAGCTCCCGCTGGTAGTGGCTCCGCAGCGCGTCCACATCTGTGAGGTGCCGCTTTTCGGCGGCATGCAGCTCCTCCTTCGCTTCACGCAGCCACTGCTCGTGGACTTGTAGCTGGTGCGGGTAACGCTGATCCTCGAGGTGTTTCAGCCGCTGGGACAGCTCCTCGTTCTCACGCCGCAGAGCATCCAACTGTTCCTCGTGCTTGGCCTTCATCCGTTCGATACGGCCAGCGTGCCTAGTTTTCAGCGCAGCTATGTTCTTCGCGTCCGCGTTATGCTTCCGCCGGTATCTCCTGCATTGTTCGCGCAGCTCAGCTAACTCTTCTTCATTGCTGCTGTCGGGGCTTGCACACGCTAGCCGCATCGCCCCCACTGACGCCGAGGTCCACCAAGACACAAGACGGCGCAGGTTCCTAACCTCCTCAAGACGGGCATCCAACTTGTCCCGCTCCTCGGCCAGCTCGTCCTTCACCTCGTCCACATAGTCCTCGAGCGACAAAACGTCCTCATCGCGTCTCGCCAGATCAGCGCGCAGAGCATCAACCTCCTGACACACGCCCTCCAGCCTCTCCACCTCGGCGTGGGACTCGACCAGCTCGGACCGTAGCTCATCCACCTCACGGGACAGAGCCTCACGCTGCTCCTCCAACGCGTCCCGATCACCGGCGGTCTCATCCATCATCTCGAGGTCACGGTGCGCTGCGGCCAGCTGCTCCTCCAGCTCGGCGACACGTCTCCGCCCATCCCGCACCTCATCGGCGAGAGAATCCCACGCCATCGCGCGCTGCTCCTCCGAGGGCGCGAACCTGCGCACCTCACCGACCAGCCGATCAGCCAGCTCACCAGCCGTGCTCTCGCCGCCCTCGACAGAAATCGTTATCTTCATTGAAGTCTCCTTATCCCGTGATCGCCCAGGCGAAACCAAGCCCAATCAAAACGCCGTAGGCGAGCGCGAAAACCCATGCTTGCCACGGCCACTCTGGGGTGCGGCCCTCATCCACCAGCACCCCCGTAGCCCGCGCCAACGCCTCAACAGAATCACTCATCGCTAACGCTCCCCCGCGATCATTCGGTCAACAACAACCTTCGGGATGCGGATAGTCGATCCGGCCATAATCGGCCGGAACCCGCACTCGGGGTCCTTCACATGCCGGTAAAGGGTGGACTGCGGGATGCCGAGCATCCTCGACACCTCCTTCACCGTGTAGGTCAACTTCGTGGTATCGTTCATCGCAGATTCCTTTCGCAAGAATCACGGCCCCGCGGTGGTACCAGCACCAGCGGGGCCTTAACTATTGGGGTAAAAAGAAGAGCGCAGGCGAGCAGCAACAGCTCAGCCCGAAATGCTCAAAACAGGCATCATGGCTGTGCTTCCCAAAAAGGTGGAGAGAAACCCAGATGAACCCACCTACGCTCAGTGCCCGGCGCGGAATCGAACCGCGCAAAAACCATTCGGGCAGTATTTGTATTCGCGCTGGTCGTTCCCTCGCCGCGGGTAGCGAACCTGCAGCGGTGTAGCCACGCGATCTAGCGGGTCGTCGCAATCTACTCACCATGCTCGCCGCTCCATCGCGCGCCGTATCTCACCAGCGCTGTGCTCTATTCAGATCTCAAATAACACGGCCACAAGGGCCTAGTGCCCGGCGCGGAATCGAACCACGCGGATCAACCATTCGGGCCGCACAGAATTAAATCTGTGACGCATTAGGCGGGCATAGTAGATACCCCGCTATGACGAAATGTGACGAAAGTTTCAGGCACACCAACCCTCGGGAAACTGCACCTAGGGGGCTATCTCTAGCTAGACTCGAAACATGGATTTAGCGATTCTCTTCGCCGGCATTGGTACTTTCACCGGCATTGTCGGACTGCTCTACGCGCAACTCGCGCATCGCAGCGCGAAGGACGCTAACCGCATCGCAGAGCGGGCACTTACGGAAGCCGAAGAATCGAATCGCATCGCCGTACAAGCGAACAAGCTGGCTGAAGACTCGAACACGATCGCTAACCGAGCCATACTCATGACGAGCGAGGACTTCGAATACCAATGGAGACTCCACGTCAATCAAGACGGAACAATGTGGATCTCCCACGACGGCACCCACGATGCTCTCGATCTGACCTTGTTCGTTGAGGCGAAGCGCTCGGGCAATGCTATAGCCCCGCTCAGCGCCTATCACCGGCACGAGAACGAAGTTTCCCCTGGTGCTCAGCTGTTCTTCGATGTTCAAAGCATCTTTCCGGAACTCACGAGCAAGGCGCGTTCCCAGAGACGCGAGATCATTGCTATGTTCGAAGATTCCGCTATCTACGGCAGTCGAAATCCCGTGAAATTCACTGTCGTTGCTAACCTGAAATTCAAAACCCCTGGAGGCCGGCAACTCGGCAACGTCCTCGAGCACCGCATCAGCTGCCGCGAGAATCAAGCTGGCATCATTGAATTCACTCAAATTGACTGACATGGTTCTTACATACCTTTATGCCGCGTAGTGGGTGTTCCAGATGGATTCCATGAGGGGCCGGTCAGCTTCGGTGTAGCCGTAGACGTCGATGATGCGGCCGTTAGATAGCTCGATCGGCGCTTTTTGCGGGGCGGTGCCATGACTTTTCGTCCACTGATTCTTAAGCCGTTTCCCGAATCCGGGAGCTTTAGCGGAGAGCTGCTTCTTCGACAGGCCCTTCTCCTTCAGGAACGACTGCACATAAAGCGGTTTCGTGGAGGGGTCTAGCTCTGGGGCTTCTCCCATTCCTCGGGCGAGGATGATGCGTGCTTTAGCCTCGAGGAAGTCGCTGTGAATGAGTCCCTTAGCGGCCTGTGCGAGTTCCATCTGGGATCGCAGCTCGAACATGAGTGCTTTTTGCTGGTGCTCGTTGGCGTGGGGGTTGATCGCGCCGCCTTGGTGGAAGTACCTGTCGAGCGCGTCGGCGGCTTCGTTTTGGAATGCCTCAAGTGTGGGGCGGGCCTCGGCGGCAACGCGGTTGGTGTCGATCGTGGCGAGCCACATGGTGAGGGTACGACGATCAACCATGAACATTTCGCGGCCTTGTCCGCCTACCTGCAGGGTCATCATGACCCCGCAGGCCCACGGCTTCTCATGAAGCTTCCGGCGCTGGCTCTTGCTGTCGAGTCCGAGCGTCTCGCAAACATGGGTGACGCTGGCCCATTCTTTCCCGTCGGCCTGCACGGCCTTCAGGCTGGCTCCAGCACCAGGCACCGGGATAGTGACAAGATCATTACTCATGATGTATACTCCTTAATTGTTCTTGGTTTTGCCCCATCGTTTCGGCGGTGGGGCTTTTCTTATGCGGCGGCTCGGCCTGTTGCTCGGCTATAGACGCGAGCGCGGCGCCGCTCCGCTTCCTCTTCGACCACCACGAAGGCTTCGTCAAACTCGACCGGAAAAGTCATTAGGACAGTTCCGATACAGCGCGGGCTTGCTTCGGCCGTTCCGGATAGCCAGCGAGATGCTGTGGACTTCCCCACCCCCATTACTTCGGCAATGCCGGTGAGGGTGCCGTATTTCTCGATAATCTCGTCTACCCATTCGGAGCGAACGCGGGTGGTCTTTACTGTTGCCACTTCGTCCTCCTTTTGTTCTTTCGCTGGAACCTTGTGTTCCTCTGCTGGAACTTAAGTTAGCACAATGGTTTGACACCTGCAACCCTTGGTTGCTTTGTTGGTCTGACTTGCACTGTTGCAGGGTTGGAACTAGGCTGGATGTATGACTGAAACACGATGGTGGAAATACCTTCAAGGCCTTATGGGCGGCCAGACTCAACTCGAGGCTGCGAAGTTCATCGGGATCTCAAAGAGCAACATCACCCGATGGAAGAATGGCGCCCGCGCCGACCCGGATTTTGTCGTCAAGGTCGCCCGCGCCTACGGCGCCAATGTCCTTGAAGCGCTCGTGGAGGCCGAGTTCATCACTGAGAAGGAAGCGCAGCTGCGCGAGGTTGCCCCCACTCTCGACCTCGAGGACATAAGCGCGGATGCCCTTCTCGACGAGCTACAGCGCCGCGTAGACCGCTTCAACTTCATCAAGAACCTTGAGATCACCGATGAGCCGGACATGACACTCGAAGAAGCAGTGGACGAACTGGAAGAGCGCCGTTCGATGAGGCCTACCCCCAGTGTCTCCCCCACCTCATACAGTGACGACATCCCAGAAGACGCAGTCGCCTACCACGACGACGAGATGGGCGGCACCCCAGACGACTTCGAGCCATAAGGAGGCCCATTGGTAGCTATCCACGAGCTGCACGAGCTAGCCCACACCCTCGGAATAGAGCTCGTGCACCACACCGCCGGCCCGCTGGGCTGGTACTCGCACTCAATGCGGCGAATATCAACCCGGCGCGGCCTAGCCGTTTGGGACTACCGCAGCGTTCTCGCACACGAGCTAGGTCACGCCACATACGGAGACGTTGCTAGCGACTGCGGGAGAACCAACTCCAAGCAGGAGCGGCGCGCGGACCTCTTCGCCGCTGAGCTACTTATAGACCCCCAACAGCTCAGTGACTTAGCCCTGTGGCACCGCCACGACTTCAGAAGCCTAGCCGCAGACCTAGAAGTAACCCCTTCCCTTCTCAAGCTCTACATCGAGCATCACGACATCTCTTTAAAGGAGACAGTGCCATGAGCAAATTCGAGGCGGTCAACGGATACACCGTGATCAACCATGAGGATTCGACGGTCACGATCTACCGGAAGACCATGAAGAAGAAGACCACTATCCCCGCCGAGTACATAGTGGGATACGAGCTTCATAAGCGGTCGGTGATGTTTCACGATCTGCTCGCACTCGATTTGGACCATCCAAGCTTTTTCAAGTGCAAGCCCACCGAGTGGCCTTCTGACCTGTATCACATTGCGGTGAAGAAGAAGCAGTTCGAGCAGCTTCGCGATGAGCTGCATTCCGTGCTCGACCGGACTAGAGGTGTGGAGCGTCGTCCCTACAAGATTGCTCCTCGGGCTGATTTGATCGCTAAATCTGTGGCTAAACGAGACGCTAAAGGAAAGGATGTGATCGAGTTCGGCGAGCTACTGGTCACGGACGAGTACGTCTACCATCAGGGCGTGAGGGAGCCTGTAGATGGGGTGACAGCTCGGATCGAGACCGAGGAATCTTTGCAGGGGCGAATGTCGGCTGGGCGTGTGGTTGGGGGCGCAATCCTCCTCGGGCCAGTTGGTGCACTGCTCGGCGGGATGGCTAGGAAGAGTGATAAGCGCGTCTACCTGTCTATTCAGCTTCCAGAAGGCGGCGAGCTTGTGGCTGCTGGAGGGCCTGAAAGTGAAGAGTCGGCTCGGAAAATCGTGGGGATTTTAGGCTCTCCGAACGACCGCGTCGAGCAGCAAGAGGGCGGTCTCGACTACCTATCCAGATTGGCTGATCTACACGCTCGAGGCGTGCTGGATGATGAAGAGTTCAGTGTCGCGAAACGGAAGCATTTAGGGCTGTAGGCGCGTGAAAATGCCCCGCGTCCTTGTGGGAGGTGGCGCGGGGCATATGTGTCTCAGATAAAGACAGGACTTATATTACATGGCTATTCAGAAACGCTCGACTAAGTCGGGCAAGACACGTTGGGTTGCGCGGTATCGTGACCACGCCGGCAAAGAGCACTCCAAGAGCTTCGATACGCAGCGTGAGGCGAAAGCCTTCCTGCAGGAGCAGGAGCGCTCACTGCGGCGCGGAGAATGGGTCGATCCCAAACAGTCGCGCATCACCGTGCAAGAACTCATGGAGCAGTGGATAGAGCGGCCAATGAGAGAGAACAGCCGGTCCGTGTACGAGCAGACCCTCGCTAATCTCGGCCCCCTGGCTGAGATGCCTATCCTGCAGCTCACGCGCGTAGACGTGGACGGCTGGTACAAGCAGCTCCTCTCACATAGGCCATGGCGAGGCCCGCAGGATAAAGGCGTGTCTGAAACGACGGCGCGGGCGATGGTCGCGCACCTGTCGAGCCTGGCGAAATATGGCGTCGAACTAGGGATACTGACGAAAAACGTGGTGAAAGTACCACGCTCCACGGGTAAAGGTTCACGCGCGGTGCAGCGCTCCCAGCTGCCTACCGTAGAGCAGATCAGAGCCGTAGCGGACTACCTAGAAAGAGGCGTGCAGAGACGATCCAATCCGTCGCTGGCGGCGATGGTGATCTGCGCCGCTGGCACCGGCATGCGGGCCAGTGAGCTATGCGGGCTGCAGGTACAGTCGGTGGATTTCCTACACCGCAGAGTGCACGTCACCGCACAGATGGATAGTCGGGGCCGTGGCTTGGCGCCGCTGAAAACCACCGCTAGTGAGCGGACACTACCCGTATCCGAGGAGACGCTCATGGCGCTCGATAAGATGTGCGCGGGAAAGCAGGGAGATGAGTGGGTTTTCACAAATCTCTCTGGGGGGACGTACCGGCTGAATACGGTTACGGCGCCGCTTCGAAGAGCGGTGCTGCACGTAGGGGCTGATTTCACTTTTCACGGGCTTCGGCATTTCTACGCGTCTCGATTGATTGATGCTGGGCTGTCAGTCGCAGCGGTGCAGCGACTGATGGGCCACGAGAGCGCGGCTCTCACGCTGTCTACCTATACCCATCTTTTTCCGGATGCTGAGGAGCAAGCCCGCGCCGCAGTGCAGGGGATCTTGGAGCCGCGCGGGATCGATGCGGGATCGAGGGGCGGCGGCGCTTCGTTAAGGGGTCTATGAGCTGGTTTTATTGCCTCGATGAGAAGGCGAGTAGATATACTGTCTAAATATGAACGCAGTGACGAGAGTATATGCCGGCCGACTGGCTGGAATGGTAGTGCGTAGCCCCGACGCCGAACCCATTGGCCGTGTCCGCGACGTCGTAGTGATGATGCACGGGCACGAACACGACTCTCGTGTCTTGGGGCTCATCGTGGCCTTGCCGTCTAAGCGGCGTATCTTTTTGCCGATGCTGCGTGTAGCCACCATCGAGCCCCAGGAGATTGTTCTCGCCTCTGGGCAGGTATCGATGCGTTCCTACCAGCCCCGCGAAGGCGAGACCACGATTTCCCAGGACATCATCGGCGCCAAAGTGCACGTAGATGATCCAGAGCTGGAAAATATCCACGGCAAAGCCGTCGAGGTCGCGGATGTGGAGCTCACCCGCACCCGTTCCCGGGATTGGGTTATTTCCAAAATCGCGGTTAGCGCCAATAAGTCCACCTTCGGCCGCCGCCCCACCCTCTATGTCACCCCGTGGAAGTATGTGCACGGCCTGGGCGAGACCGCCACGAGCCAAGAGCAGGAAACCGCCAAGCTGCGCTCCCAGTTCGAAGAGATGCGCCCCGCCGATGTGGCCCCGCTGTTTTATAACCTAAGCGCCGACCAGCGCCGCGCAGTCACCAGCGGCATGAATGATGAGCAGTTGGCCGATATTCTGCAGGAGCTCTCCGAAGAACGCCAGGCCGAGTTGATTGAGGAGCTCGCCATCGAGCGCGCCGCCGACGTGCTGGAGGAGATGGACCCAGATGACGCGGCGGACCTCCTCGAGGAGCTTCCCGACGCCACCGCCGATGTGCTGCTGGAGCTGATGGATCCTGAGGATTCCGCCCCCGTGCGCCGCCTGATGAGCTTCCAACCCGATACCGTCGGCGCGCTCATGACCTCCGATCCTTTGGTAATGACTCCCCAGCGCACAGTGGCCGAGGCGCTCGCTATGGCCCGCAATCCTGATCTGCCTACTTCCCTATCCTCCATGGTGTTTGTGGTGCGTCCCCCCACGGCCACTCCCACCGGCACCTATCTGGGATGCTTGCACCTGCAGAAATTGCTACGCGAACCGCCCTCAGAACTTATCGGTGGTTTGCTCGACCCAGATCTGCCGCCGCTCTACGCCGATGACATGCAAGAAACCGCTGCCCGTTATTTCGCCACCTATAACTTGGTGTGTGGACCGGTGTTGGACGATGACGGCCACCTACTCGGCGCCGTTGCCGTCGATGACCTGCTCGATCACATGCTGCCCGAGGACTGGCGCGAAACCGGCATTCGCCCCGCCCAGCCTGCCACCACCACGCCCGCACAGGAGGCCTAGCTCATGAGCGATTACCGCAATAGCCTTGATACGCCTATGGCCACGCGGCGACGCCGCTTCCGGATCAACGCCGATGCTGTGGGAGCCATGGCTGAAAACGTCGCCCGTTTCTTCGGCACCGGTGAATACCTGTTTTGGCAAACCATCTTCGTGATCACGTGGATCGTGCTCAACCTGGGCGCGTGGAAATGGCAGTGGGATCCCTACCCCTTCATCCTGTTGAACTTGGCCTTTTCCACCCAGGCCGCCTATGCGGCGCCGTTGATCTTGCTGGCGCAAAACCGCCAAGAGGATCGCGACCGTGTTGCCTTGAGCGAGGATCGCCGCCGTGCTGCCCAAACCAAGGCCGATACGGAATTCCTCGCCCGCGAGTTGGCGTCGGTACGCCTCGCCTTGGGCGATAGCGTCACCCGCGATTACCTGCGCCGTGAGATGGAGGAGCTCTCCGGCTTGCTCGAGCGTATCGAGGCGAAGCTGGATGATGAGTCCGCAGCTCGTATCGCCCGCGAGCATGGCGAGCACGGCGGACACCAGTCGTCCGAGTTCCACGAGCCCACCCAAGGCGATGTGGTGGATACTCACCACCGCCCCCACAACTAAAGCGTTCAGTCAGGAAACCCCGCATCCCGATGTCTCATATTGAACAGTCCCACATCCTCCAGGCTCTGTCTCGTGTCGAGGATCCCGAAATTGGTCGCCCCATCACGGAGCTCGACATGGTCAAGTCCGTGGAGATCACCGGCACTGATGTGGCAGTGGTGATCTATTTGACCATCGCTGGCTGCCCCATGAAGTCCACGATCACCGACAACGTCCGCGCCGCCATCGAGGAGATCGACGGCGTTGGCGAGGTCACGGTTAGTACTGATGTGATGAGCGATGAGCAGCGCCGCAACCTGCGTATGCGGCTGCGTGGCGGCCAGGATGATCCGGTAATCCCTTTCTCCCAGCCCGACTCCACCACTCGCGTCTTCGCGGTGGCCTCCGGCAAGGGAGGCGTAGGCAAATCCTCCATGACGGTCAATCTCGCCGCCGCCCTCGCGGCGCGTGGTCTCAGCGTGGGCATTCTCGACGCCGACATCTACGGCCACTCTATCCCGCACATGCTCGGTAGCTCCGAGGCGCCGAACATGGTGGAAGACATGATCATGCCTCCTCAGGCACATGGCATCAAGCACATCTCCATCGCTCACTTCACCGAGGGCAACGCGCCTGTGGTGTGGCGCGGGCCGATGCTGCATCGCGCCATCACCCAGTTCCTCACCGATGTCTTCTGGGGAGATATCGACGTACTCCTGGTCGATCTCCCGCCCGGCACTGGGGATGTTGCCATCTCGATCTCTCAACTGCTGCCCACCGCGGAGCTACTCATCGTGACCACCCCGCAGGCCGCAGCCGCCGAGGTTGCCGAGCGCGCCGGCACCATCGCCCAACAGACTCGGCAGCGTGTGCGCGGTGTGATTGAAAATATGGCAGCCATGGTGCTTCCCGATGGCAGCACCATGGACATCTTCGGCACCGGCGGCGGCGAAACCGTCGCCACCAGGCTCAGCGAGCTACTTGGCACCAGCGTGCCCTTGCTCGGATCGGTGCCACTGGATCCGGCACTGCGCGAACAGGGTGATCAAGGCACGCCTATCGCCCTGCACGATCCCGCCAGCCCTTCCGGCGCAGCGGTCACCGCGATCGCGGATCAGCTTCTTCGCCGCGAAGGCTCCTTAAGCGGCGTTCAACTGGGGGTAAACCCCACTCGCTAAGCGAGTGATAAGCCACAACCCCGCTTCCCTGGCTACCGGCCAGCACGGAATGCGGGGTTGTGGTCAATTTATATGCCTGCTAAGTGATGTCATCCCAGCTGAAATTGCGGTTCTGTGGCCCGCTGGGTGGCATCTGCTGCGGCTGCTGCGGCTGCTGCGCACTGCCGCCGGTGGATGGGCTGTGGGTGTTGGGCACCACCGTCGAGCCCGACGACGGGGTAGCTGAGCCCTGTTCGCGATAGGCCTCACCTTGGGTATCGCTTGCCATGATCTTCTTCGGATCGAAAGCATCCAGATACGATCCATCGCCATCGAAAAGCGCTTTGGTGAGCGCAGCCTTCGGGCCCATAGCGGTGAACTTTGTGAACTCCTGAACGGGGCGAGCGACCTCCTCGAACTCGGGGCCAATTTCCTCGTTCAATGTCTGCTTGGTGCGGTTGATTGCGTCACGGGCGGCGATAATTGCTGCGCGGATATCTTGGATCACGCGGGGCAACCGGTCTGGGCCGACCACGATGAGGACGACGACGCATACGACGAAAATTTCGCCCCAGCCAATGCTAGAAAACACCAGTCCCTCTTTCTTGTTCGCAGCAACTGACAACCGCACGACACTGCCGCTATCAGATTCTAGCGTGCCCGCCACATTCCTCGGCATAGGGACAACCCACCCGAGGGCAGATACGCGATCTATCGTCCCTGTACGTGGCGCACCGCGCGACAAAACACCTCGACGCGATCCATCAGGCTGGGTTTGCTGCCGCAATGAACTTCATCGGCGCCGGGACCTTCTGGGCAGGAGGTTTCAAGCTGGGCCAGTTTGGCTATGAGCGAACGCGGGGCCCGCAGCCCATCGTTCACCCTTTGGCGCACAGACTCCGCGGCCTGGCGCTGGCGTTGGACCTCATGGCGGCACAGTGGGCAGTGCACCAGATGTACTCGCGCACGATCAGCGGCGGCGGGGCTGAGCTCATTATCCACATAGGCGGCGATAGCCTCGGGGCCTAGGTGCTCGACCGAATCAAAGCTATCGGTCTCGTCGCGGTATTCGCTGATCATCCGGTCGATCACCTCGCCATCATCGTCATCGGGTTGCTGCGGTCACGGCCGCCACAGCGGCGGCCAAGCGCTCATTAGCTGTGGTGCGGGACCAACAGCTTAGCGTTTTCATCATCCGCGGCGGCGGCCTGCTCCAGAGACGCTCGGAGCTGGGTGCGGCCGCGGTGAATCCTACTGCGTACAGTTCCCATTTTTACCCCGAGAGTGTCCGCGATTTCATCGTAGGACATCCCGAGAACATCACAGAGCACGATCGCCACGCGAAAATCGGGGGACAAAGTATCGAGCGCATCCTGCAGGCTGGGATCAAGGTTAGCCACCTGATATGCCTGCTCAGGAGTCAAATCCGTGCCGGGAACTCGCTCATAATCCTCGGGCAGTGCTTCCATGCGGATCTTGTTGCGGTGGCGCACCATATCCAAAAACAAGTTGGTGGTGATGCGGTGCAACCAGCCCTCGAATGTGCCGGGCTGGTAGTTCTTCAGCGAGCGAAACACGCGCATGAAGGTCTCTTGAGTGAGGTCCTCGGCATCGTGCTGGTTGCCGGAGAGGCGGAAAGCGAGGCGGTAAACGCTATCGGCGTGCTCCTCCACAAGCTCCGCCCACGTGGGCATCGATCCTTGTCCTGCATCGAAGGCAGCGGTGCCTTGAAGCGGTTCTTCACTGGCTGCGGATGAAACAGCGTCTGCAGCGGAGAGAGAAGCGGGGGCAGGACGTTCAGTCATGAAGGCCATTGTGCCGCATTGAGATAAGAAATATCTGAATTCCGCACAACAATCCCGTAACGCTCCACTGGAGATCAGCTGTGCAGCACACCCACTTCCCCACCCTAGGCAACACTTAAGCCACAGCAGTCACAGCTTTGGCGTTGCCGGTGCGTTGTTACCCAAGCCGTCACGACAGCGACCCTAGAATAAGGCGCGTGACTGAGACTGCATACCGTGCTTTGACTGACTACATCCGCTCCACCGCCGTGACGAGCGACAGCTTGCAGGCGGCCACTGAAGGCGCAGCGGAATTCGGCATCCCCACCCTCGATTCCATCAGCGGATCCGTACTCACTCTGCTGGGATCCCAGGCCGCCCGCGGCGCGGAGCCGAGCGCGATTGCGGTCACCCCCGCCGCCGCCGTTGTCGGCCTGCATCTTTTTGAGGGCATGGGCCCGGCCGGCCACCTCACCTGCATCGACCCCGAGCTCGAGCACCAGAAGCTGGCGCGACGCACCTTCACTGAAGCAGGCATAGCCGCCTCCCGCTTCCGTTTCCTACCCTCGCGGCCGCTCGAAGTGATGGGGCGGCTTGCAACAGAGTCCTATGACATCGTCTATGGCGATGTGGCCCCGCAAGACATGCAGGCGTTTGTCGACGCCGCGTGGCCACTGATTCGCCCCTCCGGCATGGTTGTCGTGGCTGCCAGCCTGCTCGATGGCACCGTGGCCGATGAGTCCCGCACCGACCGCGACACTGCCGCCGCACGCGCCTTGGACGAGCAGCTGCGCGAATACCACGAAGCGCTCGTCACCCGCCTGCCGCTCGCCGGTGGTCTCACCATCATCAGCAAGCCTGCCTAGGTTGCGCGGTGGCGTCGACACGCCTGCCGCACAATAAAACACGCGCCTGATCACCTCCGTGAAGAGGATGTGATCAGGCGCGTGTGCGCTTCACAGGGCTAGACGATCTCGTTTTTACCCACGCAGACCACGCCGCCAGGGCTGACCTTGAAGCGGGACTTATCGCGCTCATGATCCACGCCGATGAACTCGCCTTCGCTAACCTTAACGTTCTTGTCCAAAATGGCGTGGCGAACCACAGCCCCCTTGCCGATACGCACGCCAGGCATCAGCACCGCGCCTTCCACGGTGGCGCCATCTTCCACAATCACGTTGTTCGACAGCACCGAGTTCCGCACCGTGCCACCGGAGATAATGCAGCCGGAGGAGACCATCGACGACTGTGCGATACCACCCTGCACGAACTTCGCCGGCGGGAGGTTGCCGATCTCGGAGGTGTGGATGGGCCAGTGCTTGTTGTAGAGGTTGAACACTGGGTGAACGCTGATGAGGTCCATGTGGGCCTCGTAGAAGGCATCCACGGTACCGACATCACGCCAGTAGCCGTGATCACGCTCGGTAGAGCCGGGCACCTGGTTAGCCATGAAGTCATATACATGGGCATCGCCGCGCTCGACGAAATAAGGGATGATGTCTCCACCCATGTCATGGTCGGAGTCATCGTTTTCTTCGTCCTCCAGCAGGGCCTTAATGAGGGCCTTGGTGGTGAAGACATAGTTACCCATAGAGGCGTAGGTGACCTCTGGGTCATCTGGGGTGGCGGGCGGGTTCTCGGGCTTCTCCAAGAACTCGGTGATGTTGCCGTCCTCGTCGGACTGAATGCAGCCGAAAGCGGTGGCCTCGGAACGGGGCACCCGGATGCCCGCTACCGAGACGGACTTACCGGACTTAATGTGCTCGTCCACCATCTGGGCGGGATCCATGCGGTAGACGTGGTCGGCGCCGAAGACGATGACGTAATCCGGTTCTTCGTCATAGATCAGGTTCAGCGACTGCAAAATGGCGTCTGCCGAACCGGTGAACCAGCGCTTACCCAGGCGCTGCTGGGCGGGCACGGGGGTGATGTACTGCTCGGCGAGGCCGGAGAGCTGCCACGATTGGGAGATGTGGCGGTCCAGCGAGTGCGACTTGTACTGGGTGAGCACGCAGATCTGCATGAACCCCGCGTTGACAAGGTTGGAAAGCACGAAATCGATGAGCCGATAGGTGCCGCCAAAGGGAACGGCTGGCTTGGCGCGGTCAGCGGTGAAGGGATACAGGCGCTTACCTTCGCCGCCAGCAAGGACAATTGCTAGAACATGTGGTTGGCGTTTCACGGTTTCCAATTTAACCGCTTTTGTTTAGACGCGCCGGAAAAGTGGGTTACCCCATACACACTTTCAGCCCCCTCACCCACAAGGTCACACTACTGTGGTGACTATGCGAGTTGGAATGATGACCAAGGAGTACCCACCGGAGATTTACGGCGGCGCTGGCGTGCACGTGGCGGAGCTCACCCGCTTCATGCGTGAGCTGGTTGACGTGGATGTTCACTGCATGGGACAGCCCCGCGATGAAGACAACGTCTATGTGCACGGCGTGGATCCGGCCCTCGAGGATGCCAACCCCGCTATTCAAACCCTCTCGACGGGTCTGCGCATGGCCACCGCCGCGAACAACGTAGACGTGGTTCACTCCCACACCTGGTACTCAGGTCTGGGCGGGCACTTGGCCGCCCGGCTCTACGACATCCCCCATATCGCCACAGCGCATTCGCTCGAGCCGCACCGGCCGTGGAAGCGGGAGCAGCTCGGTGGCGGCTACGAGGTGTCCTCATGGTCAGAAAAGAACACCATGGAATATGCCGATGCGGTGATCGCCGTCTCGGCGCAGATGAAAAATGCGATCATGGACGCCTATCCGCGGATCGACGATAGCCGCATCCACGTGGTGCTCAACGGCATCGATCCGCAACTATGGCACCCCCGCCCCACCTTCGACGACAACGAAGATTCCATTCTGCGCGAGCTCGGCGTGGATCCCGCCAAGCCCATCGTCTCCTTCGTGGGTCGAATTACCCGACAAAAGGGAGTCGAGCACCTAGTCAAGGCCGCAGCCCACTTCGATGAGGGTGTGCAGCTGGTGCTGTGCGCCGGCGCCCCCGATACCCCTGAAATCGGCGAGCGCACTGCGGCACTCGTTCAGAAGCTACGCGAACAGCGCGAAGGCGTGTTCTGGGTACAGGAATTCCTGCCCAAGCCAAAGATCCAGGAGATCCTCACCGCCTCCGATACCTTCGTCTGCCCCTCCATCTACGAGCCGCTCGGCATCGTGAACCTCGAAGCCATGGCGTGCGGCAGCGCTGTAGTGGCCTCCGATGTGGGCGGCATTCCCGAGGTGGTCAACGATGGTGTCACCGGCAGTTTGGTGCACTACGATTCCGAGGATCCCGAGGCCTTCGAGCGGGACTTGGCCGCCGCCGTCAACGACATGGTGGCCGATCGTAGCCGCGCCAAGGAGATCGGCGAGAAGGGCCGTCAACGGGCCGTGGAGAAGTTCTCTTGGGCCACCATCGCCGAGCAGACCATCGAGGTCTACCGCAGCCTGATGTAGCCACCTTCCTTACATCTCCATCCCGCCACATATGCGGTATTCGTCCCGTCTGCAGCCACGTGTTGCGGGCGGGACGTTGGCTATGTGGTGCTAGGGCTGAGGGGCTGGGAGGTGGCGTCGGTAAGCGCGCGGCAGCCGGCCGTTGTCTGCGACTACGCTGGGAGGCTATGAGCCACTATCCCACAGACAGCACTCAGCTCGCGCCGGTGGAACGGCATTCCATTTTTCAAAATTCGTTGATGACGGCGCTGCTCGATGGCATTTACGACGGCGACATAACGGTGAGCGAACTGCTAGGCCAAGGAAATTTCGGCATCGGCACTTTCGACGCCCTGGATGGGGAAATGATTATCGTCGACGGCCAGTGCTATCAGGTGCGCGGGGACGGCTCGGCCCGCCCGGCGCGACTGGATCAGTGCTCTCCTTTTACCGTGGTCACTAATTTTGTGCCGCGCATTAGTGCACATGCTCCCAATGACATGTCGCGTAGCGATCTCGGTGACTATATCGACTCGCTGCAACCGAGCGAGAACTACATGTATGCGGTGCGTATTAGCGGACAGTTCCACGACGTTGCTGTGCGCACTGTCACGCGACAGGAAAAACCATATCGACCTATGGTGGAGGCAACGGCAGATGATACCGAGATACATTTTGACAATGTGTCCGGCATTATCGGCGGGTTCCGCACCCCCGTGTATGAAAAAGGCATTTCTGTTCCCGGTTGCCACGTGCATTTTATTGATGATGCACGAAGCCGCGGTGGGCATGTGCTGGATTTTCGGGTGAAGGACGCAATCATTGAATTGTGCCCCGCGACGGAGCTGAACCTGCGGCTGCCACTGTCATCGGATTTCTCTCGCGCTGACCTTGCTCCAGAGAACCTCGATGAGCAGATCCACACCACGGAAGTGAAAACTTAAGTACTATCGACGCCGCTACGCTTCGCCCGCTGCGAAATTCGGGCACGCGCAGCCGCCGATAGGTGCCCGAAAATGTTGTCGAGAGAAACACGCAGGTACGCCATGAGCCACCGCCCCGAGTTACACGTCACCGCCGAAGAAGGCATTCTTGCCGCCCCCGCTGGGGTGCTGCTTCACGACGACGTCTGGCACGTGTTCAACCAGTACAAGCCGAGCGCGCAGGCCAGCTCCCGCTGGGGACACCAGGCCTCCCGCGCCCTGCCCTACGACTGGGATGTTTGTGACGATGTGCTCGCCACCCACGGTGACGAGGTGGAATTGCGTGCCGGCTCCGTGATCCCTGTGGGCAAGGGCATCGACATCTTCTTCACGGCAGTCTCCGCCGACGCCACCACCATCAAGGTGGCAGAAATCGCCGATGCGGACGCCACCACCGAGACCGTCGCTGATGACATCACCCACCTCGACCGGAATGTGGACAATGTGCACACGGTGGTCTCCGACTGCCACGGCTACTCCCACTTCCGCTCCCCGTGCGTCGTACCGGATTGGCGCTCTACACAACGCGATGACCACCACGGATGGGTCATGCTGGCCGTCGCCGGCTCCTCGGACAACCCCGACATTGTGGTGTTTGAATCGGATGATCGCCGCGAGTGGAACTTCGTCGGCCCGCTGCGCTGCGTGGGCGAGCCGAGCGGGGTTAGCCACTATGAGCGCATCGTTTCCCCCCGCCTGATCCGCCTGCAGGACGAGGTCGACGAAAAAGTCTACGATGTGCTGCTTCTCACCGTAGAAACCGAAGGCCGCGATATCTCCGGTTACCTGGTAGGCACGTTGAACGACTCGGAGTTCACCGTGATTACTCCGTTTACCCGACTCGACCGCGGCCACGATTTCTCCCGGCCCCGCAACACCAACGTGGTGGCCACCCTCAACACAGACCCAGCGGCCCGCTACGCCGCGGGCACGATCTTCGGGTTGATGAATGGTGTGGGCCGTGGCGATGACCCGACCACCCACCTCAGCCTGCAACAGGAGGACTGGGCGAATTGCCTCACTCTGCCGCGGCGAGTCACTCTCCAAGGCGGCAGACTGTATCAAACTCCACGAGCTGGGCTTCCCGACGCCATCCGCGCCTCCGAGCACGCCCGTGCCTTCATCGCCCGCCTCGATGCCCAGCCGAGCGATGACGCCGTGGTGGATATCGAACTGCGCGATGCATCTGGAGCGGTTGGGGCGCGCGTGTCCTACTCCTCCGAGGAGATCATCCTCGATCGCAGCATGAACCCCCACCACGCCGACAGTGCCCCTGCGGTGGCTGAGCGCGAGAGCGAGGAAACCGAAGCACTCTCTCTGGTTGTGGATGGTTCCACCGTGGAAGTCTTCGCCGACGGCGGTCTGATCGCCATGGCCTCTCGGGTGTACTTCGACGGCGGCTGCCATTCCATCACCTACACCGCCCGCAATGGTGCGCGGGTGGAATCCACCATGGAAATTAAGCCACTCTAGCAGCGCACGGCGATCACTTCGCAGCAATCGCTTCGCAGCAATCGCTCGCTGTCCATCGCCTCGCAGTGATCGGCCCGCCCCGCACTGACACACACTCAGCGTGGGGGCGGGCCGGCAGTGTATCTAGGCCGAGATAGCGCAACAGCCACCGTGCGCCATGATGGCTCAGGTGGCTTCGGTTGCTCTTATTGCACTGGGCGCCCTATCGCTCTGGGCGCCCTTATTGGCTCGGTTGGGCCCGTGGCTCGGTTGGTGGCCATGCTGCCCATAGCCGCTGGGGCTGTTACTCGGCGGGCCGCACGAAACGGGTGATGCTGGCGCGGGCGGTGATGTCCATGCGTTCCGGCAGGGTGGCCACGCGCTGGTGCAGCACCTCCGGTTCGATATGGCGGGCCGAAGGGCTCATACCAATTTGGGCAGCGATCGAGGGCTGATCCAGCCGCATCTTAAACTCCACTAATTGAGGCGCCTGCACAGGCACGAAGTACTGCGCCATGTCCTCAATGATGCGCTCGGTGCTGCCTGGCTCAACATCCATAATGCCGAGGGGCTCGCGCAACTCGCGCAGGTGGCCAGACTCGGCGTTGAGTACCACCACGCTGCCGCCTGGGGCCAGCACCCGGGCGAACTCTGCCGAATTGTGCGGGGCGAAGATCACGGTGAGCGCGTGAATGCACTCATCACGCAGCGGCAGGCGCTCAAGGGCATCGGCTACCACCGCACCAACGCGCGAGTGCGAGGTAGTGAGCTTCTGTACAGCGGGATAAGAGACATCGATGCCTACGCCGCGGGAATCATCCACTGCGTCAAGGGTGTGGGACAGGTAGTAGCCGGTACCAGCACCGATCTCGCAGAGGGCTGGGGCGATGTCATTGCCCACCCCAGCGTCATCGAGGGCATCGTGTACTCCTTGAGTGACGGCTTCTACAAAGGGGGCATAGTGCCCTTGGGAGAGGAAGGTTTCGCGATCGGCCACCATCTGGGCATCATCACCATCGTGGGCGAGCGTCTCGCAGGCGGCGAGAGTAACGAAGCCGTCGGCACACACCTCATAGCTGCGCCCCTGGGCAGAAACTAAGCTACGGTAACCGTCCTGAGAGGACAGCGCTGTCCCATCCACCGGGTCTGCGAGGAGATCACTTACATCTTCGAGCACGGCTACCGCCTATCTAATCTTTGTGGAGAATCACCTGCGCCCACACACCACCAACCGTGGCTCACCGCACTCGCTCGGCGGTGCTGGTGTCCGGCACAAGGAATCCTCCTTGCTGCACTGGACACAGGATATTTTTGGCCCATGGTACAACTCGGAGGACACGCGCCCAAACTTCACCCGCAGTCGTGTTGAGCACGGGCGCGGCGGCGAATGAGTCGGCCCCTTCTTTCACGGCCTGCGCGCCTTGGCCCATCGCGCCCAGGCGCCACGTTGAGTACTAGGCCTCCGCCACGTCGAGCAGGTGATGGCCGAGCTCGGCCGCTTCATCCTTGCTCATCTCCACCACCAATCGGCCGCCACCGTCGGCGGGGATCCGCACCACGATCTTTCGGTTTTCTTCGACAGCTTCCAATGGTCCATTCCCCGTGCGCGGTTTTTGAGCAGCCACGATAAGCCTTCCACTATGACTAAAAATTAGTTACAACTACCCATCATCCTACGCCGTGCACACAGGGCGTGCGCGGGTTTTAACCCCTAAGGCACTGGTTGCGCCGCTCTGAAGGGTTCACGTTCTCGGGCGGTGAATGCGGCGCTAGCGCGCACGATTCGGAGCAGACAAAGCACCCCTGTCGAGCGAGTCCAGGGGCGGTCGGCAGGTGCATGCCTGACGATCCAGCAGCACCGTGGCAATGCTGTCGGCGGTATGTGTCAGCTCGCTGAGCGGACGGTGTTTATGGTGTTTAACCCCTAGGTCCACCTCAGTGATGGCGGTAGCCCCGAAACGTTCGGCAATATCGAGGACTAGCCCCATCTCTACCCCAAAGTCCACAACGAAGGGGCACGCCCGAGCGCTCGAACGGCGCAATGCGTACTCGCCGGCGAGCGGCTGAGAAAGCCAACTTAACTCTGGGCGCAGTAGCCGCAACAGCGGCTTGGCGGTGAGCTCAGTCACTCGCCCGCCGCCTCGGGGGTCGTCGCCCAAAGGTCGCCTGTACGTTGCTTTCACCAAATGGAGGGCCGGATCCGCCAGGGGCGCAACAAGCCGCTTCACAATATTGGGTGGCGGGGTACGCAGATCGGCGTCAACGAACACCACATACTCGCCTCGGGCGGCGGCAACCCCGCGCCACAGCGCCTCGCCCTTGCCGGCATGCGGCGGAATCTCGGGCAGCACCTCGCGCCAATTGAGCACCGTGGCCCCCGCAGCCTTGGCCTTGGCTGCGGTGCGGTCATAAGAATCGGAGTCAATCACGATGATCTCAGCGGGATCATCTTGCCGCACAGCCTCAACCACGTGCGCCACGGTGGCTTCCTCGTTGAGCGCGGGGATCACCACCGACACCTCTTTTTCGCCGGCGTGGCGGGCACCATGGGGATGATCTGCGGGCGGTGTCATACAAGTCGTTATATCAGGATCAGCCAGACACACACGATTTTCCGGCCTTAATCGAGCACTTAGATCAGTCCTCGCTGGGCTCGCAGTGGGGCCACCTCCCCCGCGATCGCAGCCATCATGCGGGTGACATCCACAGTGTCGCTCACTTGGTGTACTCGAAAGGCCGCCACCCCGTGGGCCGCGGCATGAGCGGTGGCGGCAAGGGTGCCCGCCACGCGCTGATCCACCTCACGGCCGGTGGTCTCGCCCACGAAATCCTTGTTCGACAGCGCCATGAGCACCGGCCAACCGGTAGCCACGATCTCATCGATACGCCGCAAGAGCTCTAAGCCATGGTAGGTATTTTTGCCGAAGTCGTGGGTGGGATCGATGAGCACCTTATCCTCCGGTACCCCACAGTCCACGGCCCGCTCAGCAAGAGCACTGGTTTCGGCGATGACGGCAGCAACCACATCGTCATAACGCACCCGGTGCGGCCGTGTCCGAGGGCGCTGACCGCCCGTATGGGAGCAGACATATCCCGCTTTCTTCTCCCCTGCGAGCTCGACCAGCTCGGAATCCACCCCGGCCCAGGTGTCATTGATCAGGCTCGCACCAGCCTCCACGGCCGCCCGCGCCACCTCGGTGCGCCACGTATCCACCGAGATCGCCACATCAGGGTGGCGCCGGTGAGCGGCGGCAATCATCGGTACCACGCGGTCAATTTCCTCCGCCGCCGAGACGAACTCGCCAGGCCCGGCTTTCACCCCGCCGATATCGAGAATCGTTGCCCCCTGCTCTACCACGCGGTCGATGCGGGCGAGAGCGGCGTCATCACTAAACGTTGCCCCCTTGTCGTAGAAAGAATCTGGAGTGCGATTGATGATCGCCATGATTGCCGGCAGCGGACCGGGCCGAAAGGCGGAAGATAGAGAGGGCATAAAACTCACACAGTGTTTTCTGCTGGAGGTGGGTACAGGGCAGCGGGCCGAGGCTTAGGCTTGCGGCGCACTAGGTTCACCAGGCTCGCCGTGGGCGCAGGTGATGTGACGTACGGCGGTGTCGATGTCGTCGGTGATGATGAAACGGTCAACATCGTCTTCGTCGATGAAGCCCTCCTCGATCACCCGGTCCAGCATCCACTGCTTCAACGGGGCCCAGAACTCGGTGCCGATGAGCACGATCGGATAGTTGGTGATTTTGCCGGTTTGGGTAAGCACGAGCGCTTCGAAAAGCTCATCAAGAGTGCCGAAGCCCCCGGGCAGGCAGACGAAGGCTTGGGTGTACTTGAACAGCATCGTCTTGCGCACGAAGAAGTAACGGAAGTTGAGGCCCAGATCGACCCATTCGTTCAGGTGCTGCTCGTGAGGCAGCTCAATGCCGAGGCCCACGCTTAGCCCTTCGGCGTCGCTGCAACCACGGTTGGTGGCTTCCATCAGCCCAGGTCCGCCGCCGGTAATCACCGCGTAGCCGGCCTCGGCGAGCTTCGCCCCGAGTTCGCGCCCTAATGCGTAGTAGGGATGATCAGGGGCGGTGCGGGCAGAGCCGAAGACCGTAACGGCCGGCGGCAGCTCTGCCAAAGCGCCGAATCCTTCGACAAATTCGGATTGAATGCGCAGCACTCGCCACGGGTCGGTATGCAGCCAATCGGCATCGGCGCAGTGATCCAGCAAACGCTGGTCGGTGGTGGAATCCTGCGGAGCGTTCTGGCGCATCAGCACTGGGCCGCGGAGTCCGCGGGCTCGGCTGGAAGCGGGGGTGGTCTCACGGGTCATCTAGCTCAATCCATTCTTTCCATACGCGGGGTATTTCTGCTGTTCACACTAGCGTTTGCGCGGCCGCCCCCAAAGCGGCACCTGAGCGAAGCCACGCCACTACTGCGAGGCTCAAGGCTACTCCCCGCCACGTGCGCCCTGCAGGCTGCCGCCAGCAGGGCGCTCACCTCCGCTGCCAGCTCCACCCGTGTCTATCTCGCCCCTGGCCGGTAGGTAGGATGAGACTCATGCTCACACATGGTGCCACTGCAGTGGGAATTGCAAATATCGCGATGGATGGAACTGTTCTCGACACCTGGTATCCACACCCTGAGCTCGTCATAGATCTCGACTCTCCCGCTGTGCCTGCCACCTCCGGTACCACTCGTCTCGGGGCACACCGGCTCACCCCGAAAATGCTCTCGCTTGTGCGTATTGACGAAGACCGCATGGTGGAGCAAGTCGCGGTGTCCACCACCATCCGTGATCTTTCTCAGCCGGCCTTGGATGCCCACGATGTGTTTTTGCGCCTGCACCTGCTTTCGCACCGGATCGTGCGGCCGCACGAGATCAACATGGATGGGGTGCTCGATCTTCTCTCCACCGTGGTCTGGACCAACAAGGGCCCCTGCCTGCCCGATAATTTCGAGTTTGTGCGCACCTCCTTGCGCTCTCGCGGCCTGATTCACGTGTATGGCGTCGATCGCCTGCCCCGCATGGTGGACTATGTGGTGCCTTCTGGGGTGCGCATCGCCGAGGCCGAACGGGTGCGACTCGGCGCCTATCTCGCCCCCGGCACCTCGGTACTGCGGGAAGGCTTCGTCTCTTTTAACTCAGGTTCGCTCGGCCCTTCCAAGATCGAGGGCCGTATGTCCTCCGGCACCGTCATCGGGGAAAACACTCGAGTGGGCTTGGCCGCCATCGTGATGGCCGGACGCAGCGAGACCAATCCGCGCGTGCCCACCAGCATCGGCGAAAGCTGCACCCTTGGGGTCAGCGCCGGGGTCATCGGGCTCGATTTGGGCGATCACTGCAGCATCGGCAATGGCGTGGTGCTTGAGCCGCACACCCCGGTGCTGTTCTTCGACGGTGCTCTCCCCCAGCCCGGCGAGCCCATCGACGAAGGCCGGTGGGGCACCGCCGCCGATATGGGTGGCGGCAATAACTGGACGGTGCGCTGCGCGGCCAGTGCTGGAACGATCGTGGCTTCTCAGGCCCCACAGCAGGATCCGCCGGGCTATAACAGCGAATTTTCAGGTATCTATTAGCCTCACCACCGGCATCATCCACGGCTGCGTCCTCCCCCTATGTGATGCAGCAACAGGCGGATGCTGTACCGAGCGGTACGGAGTGTAATACGCTAACTAACCATGACTACCGTGGACACAGCTGAGAATGAACTCGGCTCAGGCTTAAAAACCCGTCACCTGACCATGATGGGGCTTGGCTCCGCCATTGGTGCGGGACTCTTCCTTGGCACCGGAGTGGGCATCAAGGCCGCCGGCCCAGCGGTGCTTTTGGCCTATATCGTCGCCGGCATCATCGTGGTGTTTGTGATGCAGATGCTCGGCGAGCTCTCCGCTGCGCGCCCGCGTTCGGGCTCCTTCTCCGAATACGCCGAGATGGCCTTCGGACACTGGGCCGGTTTCACCTTGGGCTGGATGTATTGGTTCATGCTCACCATGGTGATGGGGGCCGAGATGACCGGCGCCGCCGCCATCATGGGCGCCTGGTTCGGTGTGGCTCCGTGGATTCCTGCGCTGGTCTGCGTTGTGTTCTTCGCGGTCGTGAACTTGGCCGCGGTGCGCGGCTTCGGCGAGTTCGAGTTCTGGTTCGCCTTCATCAAGGTGGCCGTGATCATTTTCTTCCTCGTCGTGGGTGTGCTCATGATCCTCGGCTGGTTGCCTGGGCACGAGGCTGTGGGGCTGTCGAATTTCAGCGATTCCGGCTTCGCCCCTAATGGCATCTCGGGAATTGCTGCCGGCCTGCTCGCCGTGGCCTTCGCCTTCGGCGGTATTGAGATCGTCACCATCGCCGCGGCCGAGTCCGAGAAGCCTCGCGAGTCCATTCGGGTGGCGGTGCGTTCGGTGATCTGGCGCATCTCCGTGTTCTACTTGGGCGCAGTGCTGGTGATCTGCTTCCTGCTTCCCTACTCCCGCATCGGCGGCGCCGACTCAGCGGCAGATTCGCCCTTCACCATCATTTTGAGCATGGCGAACATCCCCGGCACCGTGGGCTTCATGGAGGCCGTGATTGTGTTGGCCTTGCTGTCCGCGTTCAACGCCCAGATCTACGCCACCTCGCGCTTTGTTTACTCCCTCGCCCAGCGTGGCTACGCCCCGAAGGCGTTTCGTTCTCTCAGCGGCAGCAACCAGGTGCCGATGCTCGCCGTGATCCTCTCGGTGGTCTTCGCCTTCGGCTCTGTCGCCTTGCAGTGGTGGAACCCTGCCGGTCTGCTGGAGTTCCTCTTCAACGCTGTCGGCGGCTGCCTCATCGTTATTTGGGGCTTCATCGTGGCCAGCTACCTGAAGCTGCACCCAGAAATGGAGCGCAATAAGGAAATTTCGGTACGTATGTGGGGCTATCCGTGGCTCGGCTGGCTCACCCTCGCCATGCTGGCTGGGCTGACCATCCTCATGCTTTTCGACGCCTCCTCCCGCCCCCAAGTCACCTCCGTGACGGTGCTGACGGTGGGCCTGATCGGCCTGTCCTTCCTCACCCGCAGCTCGGCCCGCACCCGCTGACGCTACGTCGCACTACGCAGCAGAGTGCGGCAGTGACCATCGCTGCCGCCTATGCCGCACGCACCACACCCCGAGACACCAGTTTTCACTGGTCTCTCGGGGTGTGAGCGTATGCGGGCAACATACATGCCCCCGCGGAAGGGCTGGGCTAGATCGGCGGCTGTTCGATGACCACCCGGGTTTTCCTGAACGTCCAGAGCTTGTTCACCACGAAGTTCACGGGCATCGCCACCGCCGTGCCCGCCAGAGCCGCCCAATAGAGCTTGGTGCGCAGCCCAGTGGAGCCGTCGAAGATATCAGAAGGCAATGCCAGTGGGGATTCCGGATTGATGAGCAGGGTGCTGACCACCTGCGTGACTACCAGCGCGCCGAGTCCGGCAATGAGGAAGGGGATAAATTGCTTGAGCCACGAGGGACGGTGGGAGCTACGGAAGGTCCACATCCGGTTGAGCTGAAAGTTCGACATGTTGGCCACGAGGAAGGCGATAGTCAAGATGATGTGGAACCAGCGGAGGTGAAACTGGGTGCCCAAGAGGTTCATCGCGGCGTCTTCCTCATGGATACCGAAGCCTCCATCGAGGATCTTCTTCACCACCACCACGGTGACAAAGTTCACCACCACACCCGAGGCGCCGACGATGCCGAATTTCACAAACTGGCGGAGATTGCGGCGATAGCGCGCGGACCCCGAGCCGCCGAGCGGCTGGGCTACCTGGTGGTTACTCACTACTTTCTCCCCTAGCGAAGGCCTAGTTGATTACGGGCACAGCGCGCAATGATGCCCGCTGGTGTTCATCCAGAGTGTACTCGGTGCGCCGCACGGATTTGGAATCATCCGACGTCTCACCACTAGCGCCGGAGCGACGTTGTATGCGCTCAGCTGGGCGCGCAGCCCACCCCTCCGGCGAGACGCCGGGCGGCCTCCTCGATCGCATTGTCGCTGGCGGTAATGGAGAGCCGAACATGGCTACGGCACTGCTCATTGTCGCCATAAAAGGTGCCAGGAGCGGTGATGATCCCAAGATCAGCGAAGGCTGCAATCGTCTCTTCGGCGCTGCGGTCTTGGGTGACCCACAGATACAGCCCCGCTTCGGAGTAATCCACCTGCAGTCCCGCCGCCTCAAGGCTGCTGCGTAGTAGCTCCCGGCGGCGGCGATACACCTTGTGTTGCGCCTGCTCGTGCTCGTCGCTATTCAGCGCTGTCACCATAGCGTGCTGCACGGCCCAAGGCAGCGAGAGGCCGCAGTGTTTGCGTACCTCGGCCACCTCAGACATGGCGCTCTGCTCGCCGAAGATGAAGCCGGCGCGGTAAGAGGCCATGTTGGAGGTTTTGGACAGCGAGTGGATGGCTATGAGATTGTCCAGCGATCCCCCGCATACCTCGGGGTGGGCGATCGAGCGCGCGCGCCCGGAGAAGTCTAGGCCGAGATAGCACTCATCGGAGGCAATGATCGCCCCTGTCTCGCGGGCCCATGCCACAATCTCGCACAGCTCGGCAGCGCTGCGCACACGACCCGTGGGATTAGACGGGGAGTTGATGTAGACGAGATCCGCATCCGAGGCGATGATCTCCTCCACTTCCTCGGCCACTACCGCCCGAGCCCCGCATAGCCTAGCGGCGATGTCATAGGTGGGATAAGCAATGGCTGGCACGGCGATGCGGTGATCGGGGCCTAGCCCGAGCAGCCACGGTAGCTGCGCGATGAGTTCTTTGGTCCCCACCACCGGCACAATCGCGTTGTGAGGCAGCGCGCTAATGCCGTAGCGGCGGTGCAAGGACTGCGAGATGGCGTCGATAAGCGCGGGCGTGCCCAGAGTCGGCGGATAGCCCGGATGGTTGGCGTGCGCGCTGAGGGAGGCTGCGATCGGCTCGGCTACGGGATCGACCGGCGAGCCGACGGTGAGGTCGATAGCGCCATCGGGGTGAGCGTGGGCGCGCTCGATGATCGGGCCGAGGCTATCCCACGGGAAGGCGGGAAGTCGGGCGGCCAGGGGCTGACGAGAACGCGCGGTCACTGCGATTGCCTCCCTCGTGGGCTTAAGCCTGGGGCGGCAGCTCAGCCACCAGCGGCGGATCGAAGTCTTGAGCGCCGAGCTTAGCAGCGCCGCCGGGCGAGCCGAGATCATCAAAGAACGCAGCGTTGGCGTCGTTGTACTCGATCCACTCATCCGGCACGTCGTCCTCGTAGAAAATAGCCTCCACGGGACACACCGGCTCGCAGGCGCCGCAGTCCACGCACTCATCCGGGTGGATGTAGAGGGAACGCTTGCCCTCGTAGATGCAGTCCACCGGGCATTCTTCCACGCACGCCCGGTCCATCACGTCGACGCAAGGCTGGGCGATGGTGTACGTCATGTGAGCTAACTCCTGAAAATGTGTGAGAACTATGGATGTGTGGGGTGTGCCTCGGGGCGCGGCGGCCTAGGGCTGGGTGTAAACAGCGGCATGAGGCCGCCCGCGATTCCAGCGAATAGGAGCACCACCGAGAGCACACTAGACCCGACAAGCATATCCCCCGTCACCGAGACGGAAAAAGTTAGGATTAAATAACCCAGTACCCACACGCTGGCGGGAATCGCGGCCACAAGGAGGTTTTCTGTCCACAGCCGCGCCGTCCGGGTGAGCGCCCTTGTAAAGAAGAACGCGATCACAATGGTGTAGGGAAAGGGAAACTTCGTGCCACCCGGCAGGGTGATCCAGGTGCTCAGATACACCACCTCCAGCAGCACCGACACGATCGATCCCACCGATAGCCACAGCACCCCAACTGCGATTTCTCCCGCGCTGTGCTGCGAGTAGGTGTATTTCTCCGGATGGCTCCACTTCATCCCTTACTCCTTTTCCCGCTCATGCTGTGCGCTTATCGACGCCACCACGCCACCCTCCTCGGCACATCCAAGCCCATCGAGCAGATCTTTCGCGCCCGCGGGCAGCTGCGGGCCGGCACCAATCTGGTAGGCCTCGGAGGCAGTGATCGGCTGAGCAATGAGATTAGACAGGGCGAACACTGGCGTTTCTGCCTGGGCGTAGGCGGCAATGGGATTGGTGGCGCTGGTGTGCCCATCGGCGATCCATAGCTGAGTGGCGTGCGCCTTCATCGCCGCTACCTTGCACGCCAGCTCCTCTTGGCTGAGTGTCAGTCGAAGATCCGCGGTCGCCACCCGGGCGATCTCGGCGTCGGCGCGGCGCCACGTATCGGGGATGCTGTGGATTCCGGCGAAACCGGCCTCAAGGTCTTCCTCGAGGGTCACAGCCCACAGAATGCGGGTGTCGGCGGGGGCGGCGCGATGGGTGATGGTGTGGGCGGCGATGTGATCTGGGTGGCCATAGCCGCCGTCTGGACCATAGGTAACGAGTAGATCGGGGCGGTGCTCGTCAATGAGCGCCCGCAGCTGCTCGGTGGCCTGATCAAGATTGTTCACAAAAGCACGAGGGTGATCCGCCGAAGGATCCCCAGCCATGCCGGAGTCGCGCCACTGCCCCACCGCACCGAGGTGGACTCCCCGCACGCCGAGGGCTGCGAGGGACGCGCTGAGCTCGCGGATTCTGAAACCGCCGAGCTGGTCGGCGTGATCGGCCACTAGGTTCTGATAAGGCTCGCCGATCACCTCGCCTTGCTCACCTAAGGTGCAGGTGACCACGATGACATTCGCTCCTCGGCGAGCGAGATGAGCAAGCAGCCCGCCGGTCCAGATCGCCTCATCATCGGGATGGGCGTGAACGGCCATGACGGTGACCCCGTCGAGGGGGCTTATCGCATGCACTGTGGTGCTCATGAGAGGTCGTTAGTCTCCTTCGATGGTGCTGATACGACTGGGACCCAAGCCATCGCGCACACTCCAGCTGGCAGCACTGGCGAGACGCCCGGCATAGGGATCGATCGGCCAGTCCGCGAACTCGGCGGCCGGGCCGGTGATCCGCGAGCCCGCCGCGTCGAGGCGAATGGTATAAGAAATCGGGTAGGTGATGATCTCACGGTTTTCTACCGCCTGCACCGCCTGCTGGGCGGTGGCGGAATCCACCGAACCGCCAAGATAGCCGCGCAGGGTGGAATCGAGCTCTTCGTCGCACAGCTGTGAGACCGCCACCTGGCACATGTAGCGGGTAGCCACCTCGATGGGGGCGTTTTCAGTGCGGGAGCGAGAGACGATGCCATCGATGCGCCCCTGCGGCATGAGGGTGCTAAAAAGCTCGGTGGTAGTTGTGAGAACCACATTCACCACGATTCCTCGCTGGGCGGCCAGATCACTGATGGACCGGGCGGCGGTTACCGCCTCATCATCGGCGGCATCCACCCCTAAAGTCACTTCGGTGTTCTCCGGCAGCGCCTCTGGCTCTACCTCTGGCTGGGGAAATTCGCTCGGGTCCGCCAAGCCGAGGTGGGTGCTGCGGCCGGTTGCGAGGCTGGCCACGAGCTTGGCGTCGATAAGCCCAATGAATCCAGCCCGCTTCGCCGGAGTATCCAGCGCAGGAGCCGCGGTGTTGAACACCACATCGAGGCGGCGCGGATACACCCGCGTGGCGGTGTCTACCCCAGGCACGAGATCGAGTGCCGGTTCGGTCGTCTCCTCAAGCGAGAGGTCAGCTAAGTCCATCTGACTGCGCCGCATCATCTCAGCGGCACTGCCGGCGGATCGAATCTCGCGGAAAACGAGTCTTTCGATCGTGGCAGGCTGGGTGCCCCAGTAGCGGTCATTGCGCGAAAGCACCACCTCGCCGCGCTGCCGGTCAATGGATGAGACTTGATAGCGCCCGCCGGAGACCGGCATGGTGTTGGCCAACACCCGATCGAAACCATCGGTTCCGGTGAGGAAGATGTGGCTGGGCAGCAAGTGCGTAAAGAGCTCTTGCCATTGCTCCAAACGGTGGGAGAAGTCCACCGCCACGGTTTTGCCGCCATTGGAGATGCGGATGCCCGATATCTGCTCGTAGCCGGCGGTGGCATTCGTGCCCGGCGTGCTCACGATGGATTCCCACAGGTATTGGAAATCCGACCCCGTAATAGGAGTGCCATCAGACCACTGCGCTGCAGTGCTGATCTGGTAGCGCACCGTTTGCACCGCATCACCTTCGGGCTCGATCTCCTCGGCCTTGGTCAGCAGCGAGGAATTGATCTCGCCGTCCACAAAGGCACTGGGCAGCACAAGGGCCGCCATCGATTCCACAAAGGGAGTGGCATCAGCGATGAGGTGCGGATTGAAGCCATTAAGCAAGGGGTCCATGCCCACGGTGATCTGATTACGCTCCGCCGGATCGTTCTCCTCCGGCGCATCGGGCTGCGTGGAGGTCTCGCTAGCGGTGGTAGCCCGCTCCACATCCTCCACCGGCGGCGGCCCCGGGTTGGCGACACAGCTAGCCACGCACAGCGCGATAGCCGCGCTGGCGCAACTCAGCACACCACGGCGAGCCACATTGATCACCCTCTTTAACTACCAACCAGGGCCCTGCGGCCGCGATGGGGACACTACTTGTTGCGGGCCTTCTCCCGGGCGCGGGCGCGGCCACGGTCGGTGGCAGAGAGGATCACCTTGCGCACGCGGATGCGCTCTGGGGTGACCTCCACGCACTCGTCCTGGCCACAGAACTCCATCGCCTCATCCAAAGACAACACATGCGCCTTGGCCAAGGTGACGGTGGCATCGGCAGTGGCCGAGCGCATGTTGGTGAGCTTCTTCTCCTTGGTGATGTTGACATCCATATCTTCATCACGGTTGTTCTGGCCTACCACCATGCCTTCATAGGCCTCCATGCCGGGCTCCACGAAGAACTGGCCGCGATCGGCCAGCTGCATCAGGGCATAGGCGGTGACCTGGCCGGAGCGATCGGCCACCAACGAGCCGGAGGCGCGATCCTTGATCTCGCCGGCCCACGGGCGGTAGCCATCGGAGTAGTGGTTAGCAATACCGGTGCCCTTGGTGTCCGTCATGAACACGGTGCGGAAACCGATGAGGCCACGGGCGGGTACATCGAACTCCATCCGCACCCAATCGGTGCCGGTGGTGTCCATGGACATCATGATGCCCTTGCGGTTAGCCAGCAGCTGCGTCACAGCTCCCTGGAACTCGGCGGGCACGTCGATCACCATGTGCTCGTAGGGCTCGTGGATCTTTCCGTCAATGGTCTTGGGCACCACCTGGGGCTTACCCACGGTGAGCTCGAAGCCCTCGCGGCGCATGGTTTCCACCAGCACGGACAGCGCCATCTCGCCGCGGCCCTGCACCTCCCACGCGTCCGGCCGCTCGGTGGGCAGCACGCGCAGGGAGACGTTACCGATCAGCTCCTGCTCGAGGCGGGCCTTAACCACACGGGCGGTGAGCTTATCGCCACCGCCGCGGCCGGCCATCGGCGAGGTGTTGACACCAATGGTCATCGAGATCGCCGGCTCGTCCACGGTGATGCGCGGCAGCGGCTCGGGGTTGTCGATATCAGCGAGGGTGTCGCCGATCATCACCTGATCGATACCGGAGATCGCAGCGATATCACCGGCGATCACTTCCTTAGCGGGAACGCGCTGCATCCCCTCGGTGGCCAGCAGCTCGGCGATCTTGACGGTCTTGGTGTGCTGATTGCCCTCGTCGTCGTAGTGAATCCAAGCCACCTGCTGGCCCTTCTTCAGCACGCCGGCGTGCACGCGCACCAGACCGATACGGCCCAAGAAGGAGGAGGAGTCCAAGTTGGTCACATGCGCCTGCAAGGGGGCATTGATATCAGCCGAGGGCTCGGGCAGCACATCGTAGAGCACATCGAAGAGCTCCTGCAGGTCTTTGGCAGCAGGCGCATTGCCATCGCCCGGGTTCTCGGTGGAGGCGGTGCCCGCACGGCCCGAGGCATAGAGCACGGGCAGGTCCAGCAGGGTCTCGGCGGCCTCTTGGGCCTCCTCATCCTCGAGTGTGGAGGCGAGCTCCAGCAGCAGGTCTTGCGCCTCTTCGACAACCTCGTCGATGCGGGCATCGGGGCGGTCGGTCTTGTTCACGCAGATGATCACCGGCATCTTCGCAGCCAATGCCTTGCCCAGCACGAAGCGAGTCTGCGGCAGTGGGCCCTCGGAAGCGTCGATAAGCAGCACCACGCCGTCCACCATGGACAGCGCGCGCTCCACCTCGCCACCGAAGTCGGCGTGGCCGGGGGTGTCGATCACGTTAATAATGAGGTCTTCGCCGTTCTTGCCCTGGCCGGCGCGACGAATGGAGGTGTTCTTGGCCAGAATGGTGATGCCTTTTTCCTTCTCCAGATCACCGGAGTCCATCACACGATCGGCGATCTCGCCGTGGTCACCGAAGGCACCGGATTGCTCCAGCATCGCGTTGACGAGGGTGGTCTTGCCGTGGTCAACGTGTGCGACAATGGCGACGTTTCGGAATTCGGTGCGCGCGGTAGTGGTGTTTTCGCTCACGGGCTTGTGTGTACTCCTGAAATATAGAAAATGATCGCGGGCGCAGACGATAGTGAAGAAGGACGCGCCCGTTGCCTGCGTGCAACACACGGGCAACGACTAGCTGAGTGTACCCCCTTTTCAGGCGATACCCCATCTTCTAGAGTAGATTGTAACGAAATGGCAACAAAAACCTCTCTACTCCAACGCTGCCGCAACTTCTATGCACTCCCTCTTAAGAATATAAGGACACCGACCTCTACCAGCCCCGCTTTTGCTTATTGACGCCACCTCGCCCCACCACGGACGTACTCGGCAGAGACAGCACGTACCCGGCGGCTTAAGGGTCTAGCCTGAAGCTGAGAAATGTATTAACGTTGTGGCTGTTGTGACTAATGTGGTTTAAGTGAAGTCTGTGGACTAGAGCTTTGTGCCCCGTCGCATCTACAGCTTCCAAGAAAGGACACTGAAGCCCCGTGAAACTCCGCACCCCGATCGCCGTGGCCTGCGCGGCAGCCATCACCGTTGGCGCCACGCTCACCGCGCCGCTGGCCACCGCACAGTCCAGCTCCGATATGACCGTTCCGGTCATCACCAACCCGCAGCTCATCGACGAGCTCGGCCGCCCCACCCCCGAGGTGTTGGCCCAGGCCCGCGCCTTCGCCAACCAACCCTTCATTCCCGAGCAGCTGCGCGACGCTGTGATCGCCGCCGTGGAGTTCTACGAAGGCGGACACTCCCCCGCGGGTGCTCCGCTGCTCAAGCCGGAAAACACTCCGGATTTCACCCAGTTCTACTGGCCCACCATTTCCGGCTCCTGCATCGGCGGCGAGCACGCTGCCGTGGGCACCGCCATCGCCGTGCCAGGGCCTGCCGCCCTGCCGCTGCCGGGCGTTGCCGAGAACGAGGCCGGCTTCGTATTCACCGCGCTCGGCACCCCGGGTCTTGCAGCCGAGCAGCAGGACGCACTCAACGTGCACTGGCTCAACATTGACACCCTGCAGTTTGGCACCTCCCGCTTGGGCAATGGTGGCCTCAACCCCGACGGCCCCGCCACCCTCAATGGCACAGCCGCCACTGGCAAGGGCACCATCATCGCGGTTCTCGAGGGCACTGTAAACACCTCCGAGACCGCCTGCCACTTCGCGCCCACCGCCGCGATCTTCAACGTCTAAACGCGGCTGAGCAGGTATCCCATGTCTACGTCTGGGCCACGCGCGAACGAGGGTGACTCCACGGTGGATCTCCATCCCGTGAAGCAAGAGACCTTCGATGTCCGCGCGCTGACCAACACCGACCCCAAGGGCTACCTGCGTCACGTGGACACCTACACCGAAACTGACTTCGGCCTGTACATGGCGCGCGGGGCGGATCATCCCCGCTTCGGCTATCTCGAATCCTGGCTCCTTCCCGAGCTGGGCCTGCGCGCCAATATCTTCCACTTCCGCCCGGGAGTCGATGTAGACCAAGAGCTCTACATCGACATTGCGGACATCCACCACGAGGGCAGCACGTGGACCACTCGGGACCTCTATGTGGACTTGGTGGCTACCACCGGCACCCCGATCGATGTACTCGATATCGACGAGCTCGCCGCCGCCACCTCCGCGGGGCTCATCACCGCGTCCGAGTCCGAGCGGGCGATTGAGCGCACGCTCACCGCTGTGGAAGGCATCACTCGCTACGGCGATGATGTCCACCGTTGGCTGCGTTCCTGCGGTATCACTCTCGAGTGGGCTGAGGCCGTCAGCCTCACTCCCGCCGGCTCCTCAGCCACTCGCCCATGAGCCCAGCCGGTAGCCTAGGCGGCATGACCACGATCTATCACAACCCACGGTGTTCCAAGTCCCGCCAAGCCCTGCAGTATCTGCGCGAGCACGGCATCGAGCCGACCATCGTGCGCTATCTCGATGACACCCCCGACGAGCAGACACTACGCAGCTTGCTGGCCGACGCTGGACTCCGCCCCCACGATGCCATTCGCACCGGCGAGGCCGAGTACTCCGAACTGGGATTAAGCCCCGATACCGGCGACGATGAGCTCATTGCGGCCATGCTCGCCCACCCCCGGCTCATCGAACGCCCCTTTGTGCGTAGTGCCCGTGGCGTGGTGATTGCCCGCCCCACAGACGCCCTTGATGCGATCATCGACCCCGCCTGACACGAGCGGTTTCTCCCGCTGCGCTCATACAGCCACTCCCCTTTTCGCTTCGAGCAACGCCGACGGCCGCCGCACCGATTGATGCGGCGGCCGTCAAAGCGTGAAGTGGGAACAGGTGAGGGGTTTTCTTTATAGCCCTCTGTTCTTACTCCCCTACGCCGAGTTCGATGCCCAAGCCAGGCACGGACTCAATGAGGTTGCGGGTGTAGTCCTGCTGCGCATGATCGAAGATGTCATCGGCGCTGCCATGCTCCACGAGCTTGCCGTTTTGCATCACCACGATGTCATCGGCGGTTTGGCGCACCACAGCAAGATCGTGGGTGATGAACAGATAGGAGAGGTTGAACTCGTCCTGCAGTTGGGCCAGCAGCTGCAGGATCTGGTTCTGCACGAGCACGTCGAGGGCTGAAACGGCCTCGTCCAGCACGATCACCTCCGGCTGCAGAGCCAAAGCACGGGCGATGGCGATGCGCTGACGCTGTCCGCCTGAGAGCTCGTTGGGATAGCGGCGCATGGTCGAACGCGGCAGCTGCACCACATCCAACAGCTCAGCAACGCGCTTCTCCCGCTCCGAACGGCTACCGACCTTGTGCACCTTCAACGGCTCCTCGATACAGCGGTAGATCGAGTACATCGGGTTCAGCGAGCCATAGGGGTTTTGGAAGACCACCTGCAGCTTGCGCCGCATATCGAAAAGCTCCTTCCGGCCCAAAGTTGAGAGGTCGGTGCCCTTGTAGAACACCTTTCCCTCGGTGGGATCGAGCAGGTTGAGCACCATATTCGCCACTGTGGACTTGCCCGAGCCGGACTCGCCCACCAACGCCAAGGTGGTGCCCTTGCGCAGGCCGAAGGTGACATCGTCCACGGCGCGCAGTTCCTTCTTGGCCCCACGGGCGCCGCGCACATCGAAGATCTTGGTGAGGTTTTCCACGCGGATCACCTCTTCCTCCGCCTGCGAGTGATCGCTGCTGAGCTTGTCGGCAGCCTCCACGCCCCGCTGCTTCGCCTCTTGGATACGCGCCGATGCCAACGAAGGCGCGGCGTCTACCAGCCGGCGGGTGTAGGGGTGCTGCGGGTTGCGCAGGATCTTCAGCGAAGGGCCGGATTCCACGATTCGGCCACGGTGCATGACCACCAGGTGCTCGGCCCGCTCGGCGGCTAGTCCCAGATCGTGGGTGATAAACAGCACGGCCGTGCCGAGCTCCTCAGTGAGGGTGCCCAGGTGGTCCAGGATGCGCTTTTGCACCGTCACGTCCAGCGCCGAGGTGGGCTCATCGGCGATGAGCAGCTTGGGGTGGGCGGCAAGCCCCATGGCGATCAGCGCACGCTGGCGCATACCGCCGGAAAACTCGTGCGGATACTGCTTGGCGCGGCGCTCCGCATCAGGTAGGCCGGCCTCCTCGAGCAATTCGACGACGCGCTTGTCATAGTCTTTCGGATCCACCACGTTATTTGCGCGCAGCGACTCCTTAATCTGAGTGCCAATGCGCCACACCGGGTTGAGGTTACTCATCGGATCCTGCGGAACAAGGCCGATCATCTTGCCGCGGTACTCTTGGCGTTCCTTTTCGGAGACATGGGTGATGTCCTGGCCGTCGAAGGTGATCGAACCGCCGGTGATCTTGCCGGTGCCGGGCAAGAGCCCGAGGATGGACATGGCGGCGGTGGACTTGCCCGATCCGGACTCACCCACGATCGCCACGGATTGTCCGGGGTAGACCGCTAGGTTGATGCCCCGCACGGCATCCACGGTGCCGGTGGTGGACTCGAAGGAGATCTTCAGATCCTCGAAGGTCAACAGCGGCACAGAGCGATCCATCTCAGCGGAGTTGTCGGTGCCGGTAGGGTGCGTAGTCTTCGTCATAGTTATCGCTTCCTAGCCTTCGGATCGAGGGCGTCGCGCACGACATCACCCATCATGATGAAGCTGAGCACGGTGAGCGCCAATGCCACAGCCGGGTAGAACAACACCATCGGCTGGGTGCGCAGCGAGGCCTGGGCGCGCGAGATATCGCCACCCCACGAGACCACCGTGGACGGCAAACCGATGCCCAGGAAGGACAGGGTGGCTTCCGCCACGATGAACGTGCCTAGGGCGACGGTGGCGTAGACGATGATCGGCGCAGCCGCATTGGGCAGAATGTGGCTGAACAGGATCTTGGTGCGCGAGGCACCCAGCGCCCGAGCAGCGGTGACAAACTCTTCATTCTTCACACTCATCACGGCACCACGGGTGATGCGGGCGATCGACGTCCAGCCGAAAAGCCCGAGCACCACAATCACGGTGATCACCGTGCGGTGCTCCTTAAACATCTGCATAACCACGATGGCAGCCAACACGAGCGGCAGGGCGAAGAAGACGTCAGTGATACGGGAAAAGATGGAGTCCACGATGCCGCCGAGATAGCCAGCGGTTGCACCGATGAGCACCCCGAGAACCACCACGAAAAGGGTGGTCAGCACGCCCACCAGCACGGAGGCGCGGGCCCCGTAGATGGTGCGGGAGAAAATATCGCAGCCTTGGCGGTCGAAGCCGAAGGGGTGGCCATCAGTGGGGCCGTTGAGCGAGTTCGACAACTCGCAGGCCTGGGGATCCACGCTGGTAAATAGCTGCGGGACAAGCGCGAGCACGATGGCCGCGAGCATCAACACAGCGGAGACCCAGAACAGCGGCCGGCGGCGCAGGTTGTGCCACGCCTCGCCCCACAGCGAGGTGGGGGCGGACTCGTCGGCCACCGCGTCCACGGCGCCGAGGCCGGTCTCGTCCACGGCATCGACAAAATGCTCTTGGCCCCTTTTGCTCTCGAAGGCGGGGCCCTGCAGGTTCTTTTCAGGATTGAGGTGAGCAGGAGATGGTTTAGGCATAGCGAATCCTCGGATCGAGCACGGCGTAGATCAAGTCCACGATCAGGTTGGCCACAATGTAGACGAGCACCAGCACGGTAGTGAAGGACACCACGGTGGCGGGCTCACCCTTGAGGATGGCCTGGTAGATGGCGCCGCCGACACCGTTGATGCCGAAGATGCCCTCGGTGACGATAGCGCCACCCATCAGCGCTCCCAGGTCCGCACCGAGGAAGGTGGCCACGGGAATCAGGGAGTTGCGCAGCACGTGGCGGTTCATCACGGTGCCGCCTTTAAGCCCCTTGGCGCGGGCGGTGCGCACATAGTCGGCCGTGAGGTTTTCGCTCACGGACTGTCTCGTCAAACGCAACACATAAGCGAAGGAGACCGCGCCCAACACAATCGCGGGCATGAGCAGCGCCTCGAAGGTTTCGCGCGGCCCGACGGTGGTGGGCAACAGCCCCCACTTCACGCCCACCAAGAACTGCAGCACGAAGCCGATCACAAAGGTGGGGACTGCGATCACGAGCAGAGACAGAACCAAGACAGTGGAATCGAAGATTCCACCGCGGCGTACGCCGGCGATCACACCAAAAAGGATGCCGAAGATCGTTTCGAAGGCCAGAGCCATAAACGCGAGCTTGATCGTCACCGGAAAGGCATTCGCCATCACCGAGGACACAGGCTGGCCGGAGAAGGTCGTACCAAAATCGAGAGTAAAGATGCCCTTGATGTAGAGCAGGTATTGGACGAGGAAGGGTTTATCCAGGTTGTACTCTTCCCTGATGCGTTGAGCCGCGGATTCGGATAGTCCACGGTCACCGCCTAGGGCTTGCACAGGATCACCCGGCATGAGGAATACGAGCGCATAGATCAGCAGAGTCGCTCCGATAAACACCGGAATCATCTGCAGAACGCGGCGCCCCACATAGCGCAGCATAGGCGAGGACTTTCTAGGTTTAGTTAGCGCGGTAGACGCATGTTCCTCCCGCACGCCCCACTGTGGGCGCGGCCTCTTCGCCCTGTGATGAGACAAAAAGGCCGCGTTGCAGTGTGACTGGCGAGACTATCGCTTTAAAATACCAAAGCTTGACACGCGACAGCACCCCTAGTCGCTTGGGGTAGATCTGAAACAACGATGTGGACTATGTCTAAGGGCAAAGCGCAACGTTGTTTCACAAACGATCATCCTTGTCGTGGCAACAGGGGTGCTGTGCGGTTATGAGTGCTGGACTGTAAGCAGGCTACTTCTTGGTGATCTGCTCGTAGACCGGCACGGACTTCCAGTTGAAGACCACGTTCTCTACGGTGTCGGCGCTACCGCCGGTGACGTTGGAGTACCACAGCGGGATCGCGGGGAGATCGTTCAGCAGGATCTCTTGGGCCTCGTTGTACAGCGGGGTGGAATCCTCCACGGAGCCGGCGCCGGCAGCTTCCTTCAGCTTGGCGTCGAATTCCTTGTTGGAGTAGTCACCATCGTTGGAGCTGGCGCCGGTGGCGTACAGCGGGCTGAGGAAGTTACCCAGACCCGGGTAGTCCGCCTGCCAGCCGGTACGGAAGGCAGTAGTGATCTCGCGGTTGGTGACCTCATCGCGCAGGGACTTGAAGTCCGGGTAGGGCTTGCCCTGAGCATTGATGCCCAGCACGTTCTTCAGGGAGTTCGCCGTGGCATCCACCCACGCCTGGTGTCCACCATCGGCGTTGTAGGCGATCTCGAAGGTGCCCTCGAAGGGAGCGATCTCGTCGGCCTCAGCCCACAGCTCCTTGGCACGGTCCGGGTTGAACTCCAGCACCTCTTCGCCCTCAAGGTTCGGGTCGTAGCCGTCGATCACCGGGGAGGTGAAGTCCTTGGCCGGGGTGCGGGTGCCGAGGAAGATCTTGTCGGTGATCTCATCGCGGTTGACCGCCATGGAGATAGCTTGGCGACGCAGCGCACCCTCTTCGCCATTGAAGTGCTCAAGGCTCTCCGGGATGGTGAAGGACTGGAACACGGCGGCAGGCTGGTTCACGGCGCGGTCGCCGAGCTCGTCCTCGTAGGTGGAGAAGGCGGAATCCGGCACAGCGTCCAGCACATCCAGGTTGCCGGAGAGCAGGTCGGCGTAGGCGGCGTCCTGCTGCGGGTAGAAGGTAAAGCGCACGCCGTCGTTCTGGGCGGAACGCTCGCCGTCATAGTGCTCATTCGGCACGATGAGGGCGTCCTGCTGGTGGTTCCACTCTTCAAGCTTGTAGGGTCCGGAGCCCACCGGGGACTCGCCGAAGGCATCCATATCCTCGAAGGCGACGTCGGGAAGCGGGAAGAAGGCGGAGTAGCCCAAGCGCAGCGGGAAGTCAGACTCGGCCTGCTCGAGCTCGATGGTGAAGGTGTAGTCGTCTTCTACCTTCAGGCCCTCCATCTCGGATTCGCCCTCTTTATAGCCCTTGATGGGCTCGAAGAAGTAGGCGGAGAGCTGCTCGTTCTCCATGGCGTAGTTCCAGGCCTTCACAAAGTTCTCGGCCTTGATCTCGGTGCCATCGGAGAACTTCTTGCCCTCCTTGAGCTTCACGCGATAGGTCTTATCCCCCTCCAGATCAATGGAGTCAGCGAGCTCGTTGTGCACCTCACCCTCGGTGTCGTAGTAGACGAGACCGGAGTTAATAAGGTCAATAATGCGGCCACCACCGGTTTCGTTGGTATTGGCCGGAATCAGCGGGTTCTGCGGCTCGGATCCGTTGGCGCGGATGTAATCAGCTCCGCTTCCCCCTCCAGAGCCGTTATCATCCGAGCACGCGGCGAGGCCCAGAGTGAGCGACGCGGCGCCGAGGATGGCCAGCGACTTCTTCAGCGACATGGCGATTGTTCTCCCATCGAGGTAGGTCAGGCATATGGTGATCTCATCGTGTAAAAACGATTGCCTTTGGGGCACGTCACATCTTAGTTTCCCTCAGGAGCAAAAACTAAAAACTCTCAGCCTCTTGAGCGAAGAACCGCCCACTATCCTGCTTTCCACCTCATGTGGGGGCCAGATTGGTTTTCTATAGATCCCCAGAAATCACCCCTGCGCGGGGGTATTTGGCGGCCATGTGAGGGAAAAGTCCACATCTCGCCACGGAATAACTGAGCGAATGTGCTCATCCTCTTGTGCCGCCCACATCTCCCAGAAGGCCGCATAGTCGGGATCGCGCCGCAGGGCGCGGTCTTTGCGAAGGGCAGGATCGCCATCAAGAAAGAGCGTGGCTACAAGCCCACGGGCGCGGGCCGCTGCCACCGTGGCCGGGGTGATCGCCCCGCAGCCTTCTACGATCATGGGTGCCGCTGCGTCCACACTGCGCCACGTCCCAGGCTGATGCTGCTCCCAGTCCCAGCGGTAATATCCAGCCGCGGTCGGGGCGAGGACATCGCGGGCCACGATCTCGCCAGCGGCGCGTAGGCCTGTCCAGTCGGGGTAGAGATCATCGAGGTGTATCAGTTGGAAGCCGGTGCGCTCGGCTAGCCACCGTGCCAGGGTGGTTTTTCCTGCCCCGGAGCGGCCGTCGATAAGCACGGTGCGAGTCATCTTAAGCCCCGAGGAAACGGAATTCGCCGCTGGCGATGGACACCCCGAGGGCGACAAGCGAGATGGCGAGACAACCGGCCAACACCGCGTAGTCGCGGACGCTGAGCGTGGATGTACGTGCCCACGTGCGCTCCTGCTCGCTGCCGAAGCCGCGGGCTTCCATGGCGGTGGCGAGCTTTGAGCCGCGGCGGAGCGCGAGCACGAGCAGGCCAAAGACCTGGCTGAAGAAACGCCGGATCCTGCCGCTATCGCCGAGGCCGCGGGAGCGCCGAGCGCGTTCTAGGGCGCGCCAGTCGCGCTGAAATAGGCTCATCAAGCGCACCCCCGCCACCGAGCCGATCACGAAACGGCTGGGAAGCTTGAGCACTTGCGCCAGGCCATCGCCGAAGTCAGTGGGATCAACCTTGTGGGAGACGATCACCACCGGCAGGCCGATCGCGAGCACGCGCAGCATGATCGCCAGCGCCAGCTCGAGAGAGTTGTCGGTGATGTGGGCAAAGAGAAAGCCGGCATATTCAGTGCCCTCCGGCCGGCCATAGAGCGCCATGGACACACCGGAGATGGGGGTTACTGCAAGAATCGGCCAGCCCCGCCGGGCCAGCTGGAGCCAGGACATTCCGCACAGCGGTGTCACGGCAAGGGTGCACGCTAGGGCCACCGACGCAGATACGCGATCCACACTGATCAGCAGCGGCGTGGTGAGAAGTAGCACACCCAGCAGGCGGGTCACCGGGTTGGTGCCGCGCAAAACATTGATCCTGCCGCTCATGCGCAATCCTCCCCGCGCTGCACAGAACCACGCTTATCGACGTGTATCCGGTGGTCTCCCAAGGCGTGGATGAAGAGGTCATCGTGGGTGATGGAGCTGACTGCAACGCCGTCATCGGCGAGTTCACGAATCAGATGCACCAATTCCACGAAGGTCCGTCGATCTTGGCCGAAGGTGGGCTCGTCGAGCAGTACCAGCTGTGGGGCGGACACCAAGGCGGTAGCCACCGACAGCCGGCGCTTCTGCCCACCGGACAAGGTGAAAGGATTAGCTTCTGCGAGGTGGCTTAGCCGCAAGCGTTCCAGCAGCTCGTCTACGCGCGGATGCTCCCGCATGTGCTTATCACCGCTGATTACCCGCGGGCCCACCAACAATTCCTCTCGCACGGTGCGTGCCACGAATTGGTGTTCGGGATCCTGGAACACATAGCCCAGCGTGCGGGCGAGAGCCCGCGAGCGCATGCGATGCGGGCTGACGCTGCCTTGGTGTGTATGCACCCACACCTCACCGTCCAGCGGCCGCAGCAAACCGGCGACGGTGAGCGCGAGTGTGGATTTGCCTGCCCCGTTGTCCCCAGTGATCACGGTGGAACAGCCGGCGGGGAAATCGAGGTCGATGGGCCCCGCAATCGGGTGGTGGCGCTGCCAGCCCACCACCAACTCGCTCGCGCTTAGCGCAGGGCGTTGCCCTGCCGGAATCGATCGGGCGTTGGGCAGATCCAGCTCCACCCCCGGCACCCACACGCCCTGCTCGGCAAGTGTTGTGCCTTGCTCGGCGATGATGGTGTCTAAGGGGCCATCGGCCACGATGGATCCTTCCGCACCCACCACCACTGCACGTTCGAGGTGGTGCTGCCAGATGTCCACGCGGTGTTCCACCACGATCAGTGTGGCCCCGGTGCGCTCCGCCACCGCGATCACCGCATCGCGCACATCCTGCACTCCCGCCGGGTCGAGATTGGCGGTGGGCTCATCGAGGACGATCACCCGCGCCCCCATGGCGATCACCCCGGCCAGCGCCAGACGCTGCTTTTGCCCACCAGAAAGCTCCGCGGTGGGATGCTCAAGCGGCAGGCGCAGTCCTACCATCTCGAGGGCATCTGGGACTCGGCGCCAGATCTCGTCACGGTCAAGGCCGAGATTTTCGCAACCAAAGGCCACATCATCGCCGACCCGGGAGCTGATGACTTGGGAGTCGGGGTCTTGGAGCACCATGCCCACCACCCCGCGGGCTTGCTCGGGGCGGCGCCCACCGATGCTGACGCTGCCGTGCTCATCGCCTTCGTCCTCGCCGCCGAGCACCCCCGCGATGGCGTGCAGCAGCGTCGATTTGCCGGCGCCCGACTGGCCAAGCACCAGCACCCTCTCCCCTTGCTCAATATCAAGATCGACGGAGCGCAGCGTGGGATTCTTACGGCCGCCGTGCCGCCAAGAATAATTCCGCAGCCGCACAGCGGCATCGCCGTGCTGGTGGGCGGAGGTGTCCATGGCCTAACGCGCCTATACTTCGGCGCGGTGTTCGCGGCCCACCGCGAAGCGATCTAGGGCACCGGCGGCGGCGAGGGCACGCACCAACACATAGCCGAGCACTCCGGCCAGTAGCACGCCCGAGACGATGAGCGTGGACGCATAGGTGAGATTAAAGGCCAGCGACTTCGCGTAGTTGGCGCTGAGTACCAGCTCCAGCAGGAAAGCACCCACAGCTGCGCCGGCGCCGGCCAGCATGGCTACGGTTAGGGTGAAGCGTCGATAAGCGACGAGAAGGAAGATCAGTTCCGCGCCCAAGCCCTGCGCCAAGCCGGAATAGAGAGTCTCGGGCCCCCACTGGCTGCCCAAGCTCGCCGACACGGCGGCCGCGAGCAACTCCACAAACACTGCTGCGCCGGGCTTGCGAATCACCAACCCGCCGAGCACACCGCCCAGCAGCCAGACGCCCGCGGCAATTCCGCCCAGGCCTGGAGTGAGCGCATCGGCGGCGGTGTACCAGGCGTAGCCAATCGAGTTCCAGATCCAAAAGATCAGGCCAGTAGCCACGCCCAACACGGCGGCCACCACAATATCTACGACCCGCCACCTCGCGGTCACGCGCTGGGTCTTAGCAGTCATAATGATGTACTCTCCCTCTCGCCGGAATGACCCGGATCAGGTTCACACGGTGTGTTCTCAGCCCCGGAGCGTGACATATGCACGCGCGCGGGCACCCGCGGTAGCGACTCTGTTTAGTATGCTTAGGCGACGGCGCGGCGCCCCAGCCGGTACACACAGGCCACTCAAGGTGTCTGTGCAGGCCCCGTGGGGTTGGCGCCGCTGCGCGGCCTCTGCAAGAGTAGCGGGGTGTGCTCAGCGTAGGCAACTAATATTTCTGTATTCATTCCTCACATCTAGTTAGGACCTCCTCATGGCCGGTGGGCTTGCAGCGCTTCTCGACGACATCTCCCTGCTAGCGAGGGCCGCTGCGGCCAATATTGACGACGTGGCCGCCCACGCCGCCAAAACCTCCACCAAGGCCGTCGGCGTGGTGGTCGATGACGCAGCCGTCACCCCAAAGTTTGTGGAAGGTATCAGCCCCTCGCGCGAGCTGCCGATGATTTTCCGCATCGCCCGCGGTTCACTGTTTAACAAACTCATCGTGATTTTGCCGCTGGCACTGCTCTTGAGCTGGTTGGCGCCGTGGCTGCTCAACCCCATCCTCATGCTCGGCGGCGCCTTTTTGTGTTTCGAGGGCATGGAAAAGGTCATCGAACGCCTCACCGGCGCCGATAGCAAGGACGAGGCCGCCTCAGCCGGAAACACAGCCGATGAGGACCAGCTGGTAAAAAGCGCCATCGCCACCGATTTGATTTTGAGCGCCGAGATCATGGTGATCTCCCTGAATGAGGTGGCACACCTCAGCTTCGGGGTACGCACCGCCGCGCTCGTCTTGGTGGCTTTAGGGCTGACCGCCCTCGTCTATGGCGCGGTGGCACTGCTGGTGAAGATGGACGATCTCGGCCTCAAGCTCGCAGCAGCAGACAACTCCGGCACCGCCGCCTTCGGCCGCGGTCTCGTGGCAGCCATGCCCAAAGTCTTGGCCGTGATTGGTGTGATCGGCACCTTCGCCATGCTCTGGGTCGGCGGGCACATCATCCTTCACGGTGCCGCCGAGCTGGGCTGCCACGCCCCCGAGGAGTTCGTCCATTCCCTCACCAGCGACCACCACGGCTTCCTCGGCTGGCTGATCACCACCGGCTGCTCGCTGGTAGTGGGCGCGATCATCGGCACGATCTTGGCCACCGCCGTCCACTTCTCTCCGCTCAAGCGCACTCACTAAGCACTACAGGCTGGCTCGGTGCGAGGCGCCCCTAGATCATAAGCGCGAGGCTGATGGCCATCACGGCCATCCCCGCGACGAGTCCATAGATGGCAGCATGGTGCCGGCCGGTGGCTTGGGCGGTGGGCAACAGCTCGTCGAGAGAGATGAACACCATGATCCCGGCAATTGCGGCAAAGGACAGCCCCAAGGCGGACGGGCCAATGAACGGGGCAAGAATGAGATATCCAATGAGCGCGCCCGCAGGTTCGGCCAGCCCAGAAAGCGTTGCCCACACCATGGCCGTGCGACGCGACTGCGTGGCCTCGCGCAGCGGCACTGCCACCGCGATTCCCTCCGGAATATTGTGAATGGCGATCGCGATCGCAATGGGGATAGCCAGTGAGAAGTCCTGATAGGCGGCAATGAAGGTGGCGAAGCCCTCGGGGAAATTGTGGATGGCGATGGCTAGCGCCGCCATCGCGCCAGTCTTCATCATCCGCTGCCGGCGCACGCTCAGCGAGGGATCGCTCTTCGTGGACTCGTGCGGGTTAATGGGCTCGGGCACCAGCCGGTCGATGACCGCGATAAGAGCAATCCCGCCAAAGAAGGCCGCGATGGCGGCCCATGTTCCTTGTTGCTCGCCCCACGCCTCGGCAAGATTGTCTCGCCCCTCGCCGAGGATCTCCACCAAGGAGACATAGAGCATCACCCCAGCAGAGAAGCCGAGCGACGAGGCCATGAACACCGGCCCCGGGGAGCGTTTGAGTACGGCGATCACACCACCCAATCCGGTTGCCAGCCCTGCCCCTAGGGAGACCAGCATCGCGAGCGCAAAGGAACTCATTCTGCCTCTTTCATCTTTTGCCCACGTGGCGCAGTGCCTGTGGTGTCGAAATCTCGATCAAGCACCATATAGATCACCATTGATCTTTAGTTCATTTCGTTGAATTCTGCATATGCCTGCGGCCTATGGCGGCCCCAGCCAGCACCCACCTACCCCCAGATAGGCGTAGAACATAGCCTCTCATTCCCCTCGCTGAGCTGGACACACCGCCCCTGCTGGGAGTTTTCTTAAGCAAAGCCCAGCGTGTTCTTATATGGCGCCCCTTCTGTTATGGTGAGACCAAGTTTCTCACGATGTGAAACTACTTTCTGTCGTTAGGTGCCCCGCTCCTGCGCCGCGCACCGACCCAGTAGAAAAGAGACCGAGACATGTCTACCTCCACGAGCACCGCAGGTAGCGCAGAGGCCACGCAGGGTCGCGAGACATTCTCTTCGCGGCAGGCCTTCCTCTTCGCCGCCATTGGCTCCGCTGTGGGCCTGGGAAACATCTGGCGTTTCCCTTATGTCGCCTACCAATCCGGCGGCGGCGCCTTCCTGATCCCCTATATTGTCGCGCTCATCACCGCAGGTATTCCGCTGCTGTTCTTCGACTTCGCCGTGGGACACCGCTTCCGCGGCTCCGCCCCGAAGGCGTTTCGCCGCCTGAAGTCCTGGACCGAGCCGGTGGGCTGGTTCCAAGTGGGCGTGTCCTTCTTCATCACCATCTACTACTCGGTGATCATCGCGTGGGCAGCCATCTACGCTTTTAGCTCCATCGGCAAGTCCTGGGGCGATAACGCCGAGGAGTACTTCTTCAACGACTTCCTGCGTATCGACGCCACCTCGATCAACAGCCTCGACTTCGTGTGGCCGATCGCCATCGTGCTCGCCGTGGTGTGGGTGCTAGTCCTCGCAGTGCTGGCACTCGGTGTGGATAAGGGCATTGGCCGCCTGTCCACCTGGGCCATTCCGGTGTTGGCTGTGCTCTTCATCGGCATGGTGGTCTACTCGCTCACCCTGCCCGGCGCGGCCACCGGCCTCAATGCTTTCTTCACACCGGATTGGTCGGCGCTGAGCAACCCAACGGTGTGGATCGCCGCCTATGGCCAGATCTTCTTCTCGCTCTCGGTGGCCTTCGGCATCATGCTCACCTACTCCTCTTATCTCAAGCCGCGCTCGAACCTCACCGGCACTGGGCTGGTGGCCGCGTTCGCCAACTCCTCCTTCGAGGTGCTTGCCGGCATCGGCGTGTTCGCCACCCTCGGCTTCATGGCTACCCAGGCCGGAGTGGGCGTGGATGAGGTCACCTCCTCTGGTCCCGGCCTGGCCTTCGTGGCCTTCCCCACCGTAATTTCCGAAATGGGTGGACTGTGGGGCTCAATCTTCGGCGTGGTGTTCTTCGCCTGCCTCGTGATCGCCGGCATCACCTCCCTGCAGTCCCTGCTCGAGGTAGTTATCGGCGCTTTCCAGGACAAGTTCGACCTGCCGCGTGTGCAGGCTGTGCTGGTAGTGGGCGGCTCCATGGCCTTAATCGCCATGGTCTTCTTCCCCACCACCTCTGGCCTGGTCACCTTGGACATCGTGGATAAGTTCACCAATAACATCGGCATCGTCGCCGTGGCTATCGCCGCGATTATCGTGGTGGACTGGATCTTGCACCGCACCGATGAGCTGGCGCTGCACCTCAACGCCGTCTCCTCCTTCCGTGTGGGCAATACCTGGCGTATCTTCGTCGCCAACATCACCCCTGTGGTGCTAGCCATCATCCTTTTCCAGGAAATCACCAACCTTATCGCCGAGCCCTATGAGGGCTACTCCGCTTCTCAGCTGGGTATCTACGGTTGGGGCGTGATCGGCATCATCTTCGTCGGCTGCATGGCCCTGACAATCCTGCCGTGGCGCGGCAACCAAACCCTCGATGGCCCTCCCGGCTCAGATTTTGGCGTGGCGGTCGATCACTCACTCGGCTTCCGCGGTATTGACGACAACGGCCCCGAGGCGGACCTACACAAGGCCGCTGACACCAAGGAGGTGCACTAATCATGACCGGAACCGCAATCATCATGATGGCACTGTTCATCCTCATCATTTGGGGCGGCTTGGTGTATTTCAGCGTGCAGCTGATGAAGCACCCCGATGAGACCTCCGGTTTTCTCGGCACCGATCCTAAGGCCGACGATGACATCCTGCTGAAGCTGGAAAAGAAGTAGATCCAGCACCTTCTCAGTAGATAACGCTCACCCGCGCGCGACAGCTCATTGTTGCCCGCGGGTGTAGTTGTAGTGGCCCGCGGGGCCTTACTCTCCCCGACTGCACCGGCGGTACCGCGTTCAACGGTGGCCACCAGGTCCCGCGTTGTTCTAGGCTGGGGCCGCAACCTAGCCGCATGATGAGATGAACCGAAAGGACGTGTGCATAGTGTCTTCTCTCAGCTCTATCACCGTGGCCGTGGTAGCCACACACGGATTCGAAGATGACGAGCTCTCTAGCCCGATCGCCGCACTCACCGAGGCGGGCGCCGAGGTGCATGTGCTCTCCCCCGATAGCGGCACGATCGAGGGCAAGAAGGGATCCACCGTGCAGGTGGACCGAACCACCGCCGAGGCCGACGCCGCCAACTATGACTGCCTGCTGCTGCCTGGCGGTACCGCAAACGCGGACTCCATTCGCACCGACGCTCCGGCGGTGGCTTTCGTGAAGCAGATCGTTGAGGCCACCAAGCCGGTGGGGGTGATCTGCCACGGCGGCTGGATCCTGTGCGACGCCGACGTGCTGCGTGGCCGCACCCTCACCTCCTATCACTCGATGAAGACTGACCTCGTAAACGCTGGGGCCACGTGGGTGGATGAGGAGGTGTGCGTTGATGGCACGCTCATTTCCTCCCGCACCCCAGCGGATCTTCCCGCCTTCAATGACGCGATCCTCCGAGCCTTCGCCCCGAACTCCTAGCAGGTAACCCGCCTAGCAGGCCCTAGGGCTAGCTCTTAAACGACTAGCAGGTGGACGCCGCGCCGGCGGATCTCTGCGAGTGCCTCCACCGAGCTAGGCTCGGCCACCCCAGCGCTGAGGGGTACAAGTAGACGCACCTCGAAGCCTGCGGCGAGGCCGTCGAGGCAGGTGGCCCGCACACAATAATCGGTGGCAATTCCTGCCACGTCGATGCTCGCCACCTCGTGCCCACGCAGCGCATCGGCCAAGCTGGTGCCGCCGGCGGTGGCCCCTTCGAAACCCGAGTACGCAGCGCTGTATTCCCCCTTGGTCACATCGATGCGGATCTGGCCTGGGTGAGCGGCCGCGGCGTTATCAAGCGCCCGGAGGGCCTGGGGATGCAGCTCAGCGCCGGTGGTGCCTGCCACGCAGTGGCGCGGCCAGCTTTCTGCAAAGTCTGGCTGCTCGGAAAAGTGCGCCCCGGGATCAATGTGCCAGTCACGGGTGACGGCACAGACCGCGTAGTTGGCGGCGTGTGCGGCGAGAAACTCCGCCACCCCGGCGAGGGCGCGGGTTCCTCCCTCCACCCCGAGGGCGCCTCCTTCCACGAAGTCATATTGGCCGTCGACAAGCACGAAAGCGGAACGCTGGGCCGGTGCCGAGTAGGGCTCGGCGCTGATGCCGGCGGTGTGCAGCGCCTCAGATGTGAGTGTGGTCATAGCCACTACTCTAGGCGCACCTCACCTCCTACGTCCCTTGACCGCCGCGTCACTCTAATCCTATTATCTTCATATGCACGAAGATAAGCGGTTAGCGAATCAGATTCATTCCCGCACCCCCAGCGATCACGTGCACGTTCCCGCCATTACCGAAAGCGGCGCACTCGAGCTCGCCGCCGCAGAGGTGCTCAAGCTACTCGCGGATCCCACCCGGATCCGCATCATTCTCACCTTGGGCCGCGCTGCGGAGATTAGCGTCAATGAGATTTCCGCCACCGTTGGCAAGCGCCCCGCCACAGTCTCTCAGCACCTCGCCAAAATGCGCCTCGCCCGCATGGTGACTACCCGCCACCAAGGAACCAGCGTGTACTACGCCCTCACGGACGAGCACGCCATCCAGCTCATCAGCGAAGCCATGAACCAAGCCGAACACGCCGTCAGCCCCAATGGGCTGGCACGCCCCCATCAGCACTAAGAGACTGGCTCATGCTTTCTATACTTGGCCATCGTCGCTACGCGCGGTTGTTCTCTGCCCAGGTGATCGCCCTCGTTGGCACGGGCCTGCTCACGGTGGCGTTGGGACTTCTCGCCTTTGATATCGCAGGCAGCCGCGCCGCTAGTGTCCTGGCCACAGCTTTGAGCATCAAAATCATTGCCTATGTTGCACTCTCCCCAGTGATCACCGCGCTGCTCGCTGATCGGAATCCGACCGTGGTGCTGGTTGCCGCGGACGGTATTCGCGCCCTCATGGCCTGCGCGCTGCCTTTTGTTCACGAGCCCTGGCAGATCTACGTGGTGATCTTTGTGCTGCAGGCGGCATCGGCCACGTTCACCCCCACCTTCCAGGCTCTCATTCCGGAGATTCTTAGTGATGAAGAGGACTACACCCACGCCCTCTCTCTGTCGCGGCTGGCCTATGACCTGGAGTCTGTGCTTTCGCCGTTGCTCGCTGCCGCGCTACTGACGGTGATGAGCTACCACCTGCTGTTTATCGGCACCATTTTTGGTTTCTGCGCTTCCGCGGTCCTCGTTCTCAGCGCGCGCATCGATGCGTATCGACGCCACCACAACGCCCCACAGGACGAATCCTTTCTCCACCGCACTCTCAGTGGAGCCCGCATCTTTCGCTGCAGCGCCGAACTCCGGGCCGTAGCTTGGTCCAACCTCGCCGTGGCCTCAGCGATGGCCATGGTGATCATCACCAGCGTCGTGGTGGTGCGCGAGCATTACCACCGACCCGAGGGAGATCTGGGCGTGCTGCTCGCGTTCTTCGGCGCTGGCTCCATGGTGGTGGCTGTCGTCTTACCCAGGCTGCTGCATTACGCATCAGACCTCGCAGTGATCACCACCGGATGCATAGCGGCTGTGCTCCTTCTCAGCCTCAGCGCACTCGCGCTCAACCATGTCCGCCCTTGGTGGCTGATATGTCTGCTGTGGTTCGCACTCGGCTCGAGCTGCGCGCTGATCGCCACCCCGAGCTCGCGGATCCTGCGCCGCCATAGCGACTCCACCACGAGAACCGCGGTGTTTGCCACCCAATTCAGCGCATCCCACGCCTGCTATCTGCTCACCTATCCAGCCGCAGGGCTCGTGGGTAGCCACGCTGGGATTCCCGCTGCGGCGTGGACACTGGTCGTACTGGCGACAGCAGGTGCCGCCGGTACCGGTCGGTGGTTACTGCGAGCACACCACCTCACCGCCACCAGCTCCAGCCCGAGCGTCTCGACATCAGGGGTATAGGCACAACGCCAAGCCCTTGTGCCACGCTAAGTGCGCCTCTAGGGTTGAAGACGCCCAGCGTTTGCTGTTTTTCCCACCCACTGGCTCGCCCATTCTGGGCCTAGCTGCAGTGAGGTAGGACAGCGCTGTTCGGGCATGACATATCCACTGCACGCATTTTTGCGAAAGGAACAAGGTAGTACCCCCGTGAATGACACCACAGCCGCCTCGGCGCACGCGCGCGATAAGAGCCGGACTATCAAGACGATCATTGAGAATCACGGGGTGAAACTCGACTGGCAGAAGGCCTTCTACCAGGATATGCACGCCAATCCGGAGCTGTCCGGCTTCGAGGTGGAAACCGCGCGCAAGATTGCTGCCCAGCTGCGTCACTTCGACTGTGAGGTTCACACGGGCATCGGTGGCCACGGAATCGTCGCTATCTTCCGCAATGGTGACGGCCCCACCGCCCTTTTTCGCGCCGACTTCGATGCCCTGCCGGTGAAGGAAACCTCCGGCGCTATTTACGCCTCTACCCGTACCCGCGTGCGCGAATCCGGGGTGGAGACCCCGATCATGCACGCCTGCGGGCACGACATGCACACCACCGCCCTGCTGGGGGCCTGCGCCGTCATGGACGCCACCCGCGACAGCTGGTCGGGAACTTTCGTCGCACTCTTCCAGCCAGCTGAGGAAATCTCGGTCGGCGCGGCCGCGATGGTCAACGATGGACTGGCCGATATCATCCCCAAGCCCGATGTCTGCTTCGGCCAGCACGTGATCGCCGGCCCGGCCGGCCGGATTCTCTCCCGCCCAGGTGCCGCGTTGGCCGCCTGCGACACCATCACCATCAAACTCTACGGTAAGTCCGCGCACGGATCTATGCCCCACAACTCCATCGACCCCACCTATTTGGCGGCGATGATCGTGGTGCGCCTCCAAGGCATCGTAGGACGCGAGATCAACCCCAATGACTTTGCTGTGATCACCGTGGGCTCGCTCATCTCCGGCCACACCAACAACACTGTGCCCGGCGAGGCCACACTGGTGCTCAACTGCCGCTTTTATGACAACGAGGTCAAGCGCAAGACCTACCAGGCCATCAAGCGCGTGGTGCACGGCGAATGCCAAGCCTCCGGCTGCGAGCGTGCCCCCGAGTTCCGCTTCTCTAACCACGGCGAGCTCACCGATAACGATCCGGTGGTCTACTCCCATGTGCGCTACACCTTCGACGAGGTTTTCGGCGAAGAAAGCGTGGACGCCAAGCGTTGGACCGCTTCGGAGGACTTCACCAACATTCCCCGCGCCTTTGGCGCCCCCTACTTCTTCTGGCTGGTGGGCATCACCCCCCGCGAGCAGTGGAACAAGGCACTCGCTGAGGACCGAATCGAGGATGTTCCAGTCAACCACGCCGGCGACTTCCTGCCGGACTATGAGCCCTCAGTGGAGGCCTCCACCAAGGCCGCTTTGTGCGCGGTATTGACCTATTTGGTCGACGACAACTCCGAGGCCACCACCCAGCGTCCACACGAGGCGAACCTGCCCAAGGATCTCCCCTCGGATCCCACCGAAGTACGCTCCGAGGCCGTGGTGGAATCGGCCAACCTCCCCGATGCCGAGGCAGCCCACCGCGCCCACGAGCTGCGAAAGTAACCCCCTAGGCCGCTATCGGTCGCATGCAGAGACCACCGATCCCCTCTCCTAACTAAGAAAGGAATCGGTGGTCGTTCTATATACAGCTGAGAAACCAGCGAGGGCCCCAACCGCGGTGATTGCGGCTGGGGCCCTCGAGAACGATGCGTAGCGTTCGCGCCTACTTGGCGGTTGCGGTGCTCGTGCCGCTTGTCGACGCTTCCTCGGCCTTGGCGGCGCGGGAGTTATCGCCGAGCATGTGCACCTGAATCATGTTGGTGTTACCGGGGATTCCGGGAGGAGTACCGGCCACAACCACCATGACATCATCGCGTTCATATTCGCTCATGGACAGCAGGGCCTCGTCCACGGTCATCATCATCTCATCGGTGTCATGAACATCATCGGTGAGGAAGGTCTCGGCACCCCACGACAGTGCAAGCTGAGAGCGCACAGCAGGATCCGGGGTGAAGACCAACAACGGTAGCGGGCAGCGCAGGCGGGCCAGGCGCTTAGCGGTATCGCCGGAGGTAGTAAAGGCCACGAGAGCCTTGGCGTTGAGTCGCTGTGCAATATCGCGAGCAGAGTAGGTGATCACGCCACGCTTGGTGCGCGGAACGTGAGTCAGCTGCGGCACATCGCCATCCTTCTCCGCCACGCGAACAATGCGGGACATGGTGCGCACCACGTTGTGCGGATCCACACCCACGGATGTCTCACCGGAGAGCATGACAGCATCGGCGCCGTCCAGCACGGCGTTGGCCACGTCGGAGGCCTCGGCGCGGGTCGGGCGAGAGTTCTCGATCATGGAGTCGAGCATCTGAGTAGCCACGATGACCGGCTTGGCGTTCTCGCGGGCGATCTGGATCGCACGCTTCTGCACCAGCGGCACCTCTTCCAAGGGCACCTCCACGCCGAGATCACCACGGGCGACCATGATGGCGTCGAAGGCCAGCACCACAGATTCGAGTGCCTCCACGGCCTCGGGCTTCTCCAGCTTGGCGATGACGGGAACGCGGCGGCCTTCCTCATCCATCACCTTGTGCACCAGCTCCACGTCAGCCGGGGAGCGGACGAAGGACAGGGCGATGAAGTCCACGCCCAGCTTGAGGGCGAAGCGCAGATCCTTGATGTCCTTCTCGGACAGGGCCGGCACGGAAATGTCCATGCCAGGCAGCGACACACCCTTGTTATTCGACACCGGGCCACCTTCGGTGACCTCACAGACCACATCGTTGCCGTCGACCTCGATGCAGACGAGGCCAACCTTGCCATCGTCAACCAGCAGACGGTCGCCGGGCTTGGCGTCCTGAGCCAGGTTCTTGTAGGTGGTGGACACGCGGTCATGGGTGCCCTGCACATCGTCCACAGTGATGCGGACGGTCTCGCCGGTCTCCCACATAGTGGAGCCGTCGATGAAGCGACCCAAGCGAATCTTGGGGCCTTGCAGGTCGGCGAGGATGCCGACAGCGTGACCAGTCTTATCGGTGGCCTCACGCACCCACCGATAGTTCTGCTCATGGTCGGAGTGATCACCGTGCGAGAAATTCAGGCGAGCCACGTCCATGCCAGATTTGACGAGCTCAAGAATGCCCTCCTCACTAGCAACGGCCGGACCGAGGGTACATACGATTTTCGTTCTCCTATTCACGCTTTCCCACTGTAGTGCTCAATACGCAATCCGGCTACACGCCGCGAAAGAAAGAAAGCGCTGGAAGGCGCGGTGACGCCACCCAACAACCCCACACCACCCTGTTGTTTTATCCACAGAAACGTCCGTAAAACCACACAAATGCTGGATAAACAGGCATAAACCAACATTGCCATTCGAGAGCACACCGCCGCACCCCATGCGAGATGAGGCCACACGGCCACGTTCTGGCGAAGTTGATCACACCACCGCCTTAGGCGCCATTCTTCGGTGCCTTGAGTCCCCGATACACATAACCGCACCCACCAGTGGTGAGTGCGGTGATGACAGGCGCCGGCTCGTTGAGGACTCTAGGATTCCACGGCCGCAGAATCGCTGCGCTCGATGGCGGCAGATCCAAGGGACTGTGTGTCTCGGCTGCGCTGACGGGCGCGCATGATGATGAACGTGAGCACCGCCGCTGCAAACACCACAGCAGAGACCACGGTATTGACGCGCAAGCCAAAGATGTGGGTGGCTGCATCCGAACGCATGAGCTCAATGACAAAGCGCCCAGCGGTGTAGCCCGCAACGTAGAGGACGAATACCTGCCCGCCGCGGAGAGAGAAACGCTTATCCGCCCAGAGCAACAGCGCGAAGATGAGCAGGTTCCACACCAGTTCGTAGAGGAATGTCGGGTGCACGGTGGCCAATACTTCCCCCGTGGATCGGCCCGTGACGGGAGCAAGCATCCCGCTATCATCGACCCGCTCGTAAATCTCAAGCGCCCACGGGACATCGGTGGGATAGCCGTAGAGTTCTTGGTTGAACCAGTTGCCCAAACGCCCAATGGCTTGAGCGAGGATGATGCCCGGGGCCACGGCGTCGGCAAAGGGCCCGAGTGGAATCTTCTTGATTCGGAAATATAGCGCCACGGCGAGAGTGCCCAGAGCGATAGCGCCCCAGATACCGAGCCCGCCGTTGGTAATCTTCAGCGCATCGACTGCATTGCAGCTATCGCAAAAGTACTTATCGTGATCGGTGATCACGTGATACAGTCGGCCACCGATGATGCCGCTGGGCACGGCCACGAGGGCGGCATCGTAGACCACCTCCCCATCGCCGCCGCGGTCCTGATAGCGCTTCTTGCTAAGAAGCAGCGCCGCCACGATGCCGGCAATGATGCACAGCGCATAGGCGCGGATGGGGATTGGGCCCAGCTGCCACACGCCTTGCGGCGGTGAGGGAATAGCGCGGGTCAGCATCGCGCCCACGCCGTGGAGGTCAGCTAGGACAAAGGCATGCGGGAGTCCGGTGGAAACGAACTGGTCTAGCACCGTGGGAGATCTCGCTTCGTTAGATTGCTAGCGGGTGGAGGGACAAGCCGGGTGCTGCCCGGCAGCCACCAGTTTACGGCACAGCCCTGCCGGATCCTCATGGGTGACCAAGGAGGTGGAAATAATAACCGCATCGGCGCCCCAGCCGGCGTAAGTCATCAACTGTTGCGGGGTATCCACACCCGACATAGCGATGCGCACTACCCCACTAGGCAGGCCCGGGGCGATATCCGAAAAGGCCGTGGGGTTGAGCTCGAAAGTGTCCATGGAGCGGGCATTAACGCCGATCACTGTTGCCCCCGCCTGTACGGCTCGGCTCGCCTCCTCGCGGGTATTAACCTCCACCAGGGCGGTCATACCTAGGGATTCGATCCGGTCCAGCAAAGCCTCGAGCCGGTGTTGATCCAAGATCGCGGCGATGAGCGGCACCACGTCCGCACCGAAATAGCGTGCCTCGTGGATTTGGTAGGGATCGATGATGAAGTCTTTCGCCATCACTGGCACATCCACGGCCTGTTTAACGGCGCGCACATCGCGGAGATCACCATTGAAACGGCGCCGCTCTGTTTGGCACGAAATGATGCGCGCTCCTTCGCGCTCGAACTGCTGCGCCAGCAAGGCAGGATGTTCAATGGCAGCGAGCTCTCCCTTGTTGGGGACAGCGCGCTTGAGCTCAGCGATGATCGAGCACCCCGGTTGAGCCAAAGCCGCTCGAGCGTCCCGCGGCTCAGGGGCATGAAAGGACAGCTCTTTAATCTCTTTAAAGGACACCTGGTTCTCGCGCGCCTTCACGTCCTCGCTGACACCAGCGAGAATGCGCTCGATCTCCGAAACCATGCCGTGTCCTTAGAGTGTGTCCGGCGGCTGTGGTGGACCCCACAACGATCACACCACCGCCCTGCGATTAACTCTTTTAGGCTATAACCTAGCGGGGGTTATCCCTAAATCACGGGCATCACCGCAGCTCACAGCCGCCTAGTGTCGCGGTGTCTCAGGGCATTTAACGTTCGGTTGTGTTGTCTACGTCATCGCTGCGGTTCACCGAGTCCGAGGCCTCAGTGGGGTCGATGTCCTCATCGAGGGCGTCCCACATCACGCGCCCAGAGTCGGGAGACTCCCGCAGATCCACTTCAAGATTCTCTCGCCGTGCCGCCCGCTTTTCGTATTTATTAGCCGCTGCAGCCCGTGCCCGGCCCGGCTTCAGCATCAGCACCACACCACCGAATACTGCGCAGGCACACCCGAGCAGCGCCAGTGCGGGGCCAAGGGTGGAGCTGTCTACAGCCTGGATGCTGGCCCATTCGGTGAGCTTTTGTACCTGTTGGCTAGTACCTGCCGCGGACGCTCCGGCATCGTGAGAGTCCGCAAGCAGCAGTGCCCGAGCGCGGGCAGGATCGGCCTCTCGACCGAGTACAGTCAGCGGGGCGTAGCCGCCTACCACCCCAGCGACGGCTACGACGCCACCAATGACCCGTCGCACGGCCGGCCGCAACACGGTAGCGGCAACAACCGAGGCCAGAAAGAGCAACGCGATGGCGGTGAGTTCTGTGGACCATGTTGCACCGACGATCTCATAGGAGGCAGCACCGGATTTATCGTCGAAACTCTCCACGCTCACCCACACCATGCGGGTCGATACCCATGTCACCACCGCGCCGAGGGCAATGGCGGCGACAGACATCCAATATCGCGTGGAGCTGGTGGCTGAACTGACTCGACTCACTGCTGATCTCCTTGCCTATCCTCACGCTCGCAGCCGAAGCTGAATTCTCGGCCATCGAAGCAGGTGCGGGTGCCGGTGTGGCAGGCCGCACCGGTTTGGTACACGCGCATGAGGAGGGTATCGCCATCGCAGTCCGCTGCTAGTGAAACCACCTGCTGCACGTGCCCGCTGGTTAGCCCCTTGATCCAATATTCCTGTCGGGAACGGGAATAGTAGGTGCCGCGGCGCGAGGCCAATGTGTAAGCCATAGCGTGCGCGTCCATCCACGCCATCATCAACACTGCCCCGTCTTCGGCGTCTTGTACCACCACGGGCACCAACCCATCGGCGTTGAAGCGCACCTGCGCGGCAATAGCGGGATCCAGTTCGTAGTCTGCTGGACTAGTGCTCGGCATCGCTTCCCCCTTCAGCTGTGCTTGGCAGCTCCGCCGGGGCGCTGGCGTGGTCACGGCTGGTGCGCACCTCGAGGTTGGCGTCGATAAGCGCCTGCTTGCAGGAGGCAATGCTGACTTCGCGGAAGTGGAAAATGCTGGCGGCGAGCACCGCATCCGCCCCAGCCTGTACGGCAGGCGGGAAATGCTCGGCGCTGCCGGCACCACCCGAGGCGATCACGGGGACCGATACTTCCGCGCGAACCAGAGCAATTAATTCGGTGTCGAAGCCAGCTTTGGTGCCGTCGCCGTCCATGGAATTGAGCAGGATCTCGCCCACGCCGCGACGTTCGGCCTCTTTAGCCCACTCGATGGCATCAATCCCCGCAGAGCGGGTCCCACCGTGGGTAGTGACCTCGAAACCGCTGGGCTGCGGGGTTCCTCCCTCCGGGACTCGACGCGCGTCGAGGCTGAGCACTACGCACTGGGAGCCGAAAGTTTCGGCAAGTTCGGTGAGTAACTCGGGACGCGCAATCGCGGCGGTGTTTACACTCACCTTGTCCGCACCGGCGCGCAGCAGCTGGTCCACGTCCTCAACGCTGCGCACTCCCCCGCCGACCGTCAGCGGGATAAACACCTGATCGGCGGTGCGGCGCACCACATCGAGCATGGTGCCACGCCCCGCAGTAGAGGCAGAGACGTCGAGGAAAGTGAGTTCGTCGGCGCCCTCCGCGTCATACCGGGCCGCGAGCTCAACCGGGTCACCGGCATCGCGCAGTCCCTGGAAGTTCACGCCTTTTACCACGCGTCCTTGATCCACATCCAAACACGGAATCACACGCACTGCTACGCCCACGATTGTTCGTCCTTACACACGATTGTTGTTCACACTGAAATTAAGAATGTTGACTGTAGTTGAAGTCTCGCTACCAGTCTCCCACGCTCCAGCGCCCACACCGCATAGAGGGTAGACGCCCCGCAGCACCACATGGGCGGCTACTGCGCCTGCCGGATAACATCCATGACTACCTCGTGGATACGCGGGGTGGCGGCCACCATGCCGATACCACCCGGCCGCCACGGGGTGCCGGCTAAATCGGTCACCACATTGCCGGCCGCGATATTGAGCACACATCCGGCGGCGTTATCCCACGGGTGGGGGCTAAAACTCACAGCGCCGCCGAAGCGCCCCAGTGCGGTATAAGCCAAGTCCACGCCCACTGAACCTGTGATGCGCAGCCGCGGGAAGCGCGTGATGAGTTCCCCGAGTAGTCGATGGCGCAGCTCGGTGGGGAAACGAGAATCCCTCGGCGAGACGATGGAGCCGAAACCGAACTGGGTAATAGAGCGCACATGCTCCGGCGGTTCGAGGGCCTCCACTCCGTTGAGATACACCCCAGAATGCACTGTGGCGGAAAGTAGCTCGCCGGTGGCGGGCAGTGCGGTCAGGCCGATCACGGCGGAGCCTTGGGCGATGAGACTCACCAAGATGGCGCATTGTGGGTTACCAGCGGAGTAATTGGAGGTTCCGTCGATGGGATCGATCACCCATTGCGGGGCCGGGGTGGTGTGGGCTGATGCGTAGTCACGCACCGCGCCGAATTCTTCGCCCGCGCAACTGATGCCGGTCTGGGCACTCAGCTCCTCGCTGAGGGTGCGCTCAAGTTGCAGATCCACCGCGGTGGCAAAATCGCCCGGCGCCTTCTTCACCGCCGGCGGGGAGCCGAGTCCACCGCGGAAGGTCGGCAGAAGTGGCTGAAGGATGCGTTCCGCGCTACGTCGCAGCTGCTCGAGCTGTTGGGCGTCATACTCCGTGTCAGGTGTGTCCACCATGGTGTTCCTTTCCGCCCCTTCCTGATACTCCCGGACCGCCCGCGCCGCTAGCTGTACCACGCCACATCGCGCCGCCAGCACCACATCGCGCCAAGGCCTTGTCGCCGAGGTTAGTCCAGGGCATCCACAGCCGCTTGGACCTCGGCGAGGGTGAAGCGCTGCTCGTAGAGGGCCTTGCCGATGATGACGGAGTCGATGCCTTCTGCGCGGTATTCGGCTACGGCTAGCACATCCTCGATGCTGGAGATGCCGCCCGAGGCGACAATACGGGCGTCAGTGGCTGCCGCAACATCCCGCAATAGATCGATGTTCGGGCCGGCCAAGGTGCCGTCTTTGGACACATCTGTCACCACGAAACGGCTGCAGCCGGCGGCGTCGAAGCGCTCGAGCACTTCCCACAAGTCACCGCCGTCGGAGACCCAGCCATTGCCGCGGGTGCGCCACTCACCGTCGATGAGCTTGACGTCTAGCCCAATCGCCACCGCCTCGCCGTAGCGGGCGAGCACGTCTTCAGCCCAGTCGGGGTTTTCCAGCGCGGCGGTGCCGATGTTCACGCGGGCGGCACCGGTGCCCAAAGCGCGTTCGAGGGAGGCATCGTCACGAATGCCGCCGGTGAGCTCCACATTGATGTCAAGCTCCCGAATCACCTCGGACATGAGCTCATGGTTAGAACCGCGCTTGAAGGCGGCATCGAGGTCCACAAAGTGCAGCCACTGAGCGCCCTGTTCCTGCCAAGTGCGGGCGGCGTCGAGTGGGCTGCCGTAGCTTTTTTCTGTACCGGCCTCGCCCTGGTGGAGGCGCACGGCGTGGGAATCGACAACATCGACAGCGGGGATGAGGGTGAAGCTCATGGCAGCTAAGAATCCTTAAAGATTAAACGCGGTGGTGGGCTGTGGCGGCACTAGCTTAGAGCGTAGCAATCCAGTTGCGCAGCAGTTCGGCGCCGGCATCGCCGGATTTTTCCGGATGGAATTGGGTGGCCCACAGCGGGCCGTTCTCCACGGCGGCGAGAATGCGACCGCCTTCGTGCTCACTCCACGCCAGCTTCGGCGGCACGAAAGGCTCCTCCACCTCCAACTCCCACGACCGGACCCCGTAGGAGTGCACGAAGTAAAAGCGCTCCTGCGGATCCAGCCCGTCGAACATGCGCATGTCCTCGTCCGCATCCACAGTGTTCCACCCCATGTGCGGCAATACCTCCGCCTCAAGGCGTTCCACGGTTCCGGGCCACTCTCCGAGCCCGGCGGCATCCACCCCGTGTTCCACGCCGCGCGCAAACATCACCTGCATGCCCACACAGATGCCCATTACGGGACGGCTTCCGGCTAAGCGCTCTCCGATCAGCCGCGGCCCCTGCACCTTCTTCAGCCCGTCCATACAGGCGGCGTAGGCGCCCACCCCAGGCACGAGCAGACCGTCGGCCGCGAGGACCTCGCGCGGATCGTTGGTTACCAGCGTGGTCACACCGTGGCGTTCGATGGCGCGGTGCGCCGATCGTAGATTTCCGGCGCCATAATCCAAAATTGCCACTGTTGTTGTCATGAGGTTGTCTCCACCTTGTTCTGTGCTTATCGACGCCACCTTCACGCATCAGGCAATGGCGCATTCAAAAATTGTAGTCTGGGGCCTTAAACAGCTAGCCGCGCTTAGTGTTTTTGTTTCCGCGCTTCCAGCCGCCGGGCCGCGGGGCACGGCGCAGCAGTGCCTCCACCGGCACTGCGCTGGCGCCAACGCGTCGGATCTTTCGCATGCCGTACACGGCCTTGCGGGCCACGGGCACCTGGCGTAGCTGGGCGCGGGTATTGCCGTATTCGGCAATGCGGTGCCGCCCCATGACGGCATCGGCGTAGTTGATCATGAGCCCCACCGCGACCAAGCTGGCTCCGACGATGAAGGCGTCTTGGTAGGCGGCGCGGGCAGCCACGATACCGAGAACGAACGAGCCCATGCCAGTGCCGGTGTCATAGGACATGTTCCACAGCGCGGAGGCCTCGGAGACTTTCGAACGCGGCAACCGGTTGAACATGGCCAAGAGGGCCTCGTTCTGGATCGCGCCAAAACCTCCACCAAAAGCGAGGGCAGCGAGCAGCAGCAGCCAGCTAGGCCACTCGAAAATAATGATCACCGCGATTGCCACGAGGCCGAGTGCCGACACGATCTGGGCTGGACGCATCGTAGCGCCGGCTTCGCCGCGTCGATCCGCCACCATGCCGGAGAGGAAGCGGAAGACCATTTGGGCACCGCCCACCACCGAGAGCACAATGCCGGCGATGAACGCCCCAGAGCGCGGATCCATATCGCGGATCGCGGCCGGCAGGAAGGAGGACACAGCACCAAAGCCCATGGCCACGGTGGAAATAGCGATCGCCGGTACGGTAATGAGCTTCCACGTGGCTACGCGCTGAGTGAAGCCCTCCGATTCCTCCTGGCTGTCGGTGTTGGGATTGGGACGCACCGGCGGAATGAGTACGCACAGCGCCGCCCCAGACACCCCGATAATTGCGGCGGTGATATAGACCACCGTAAAGCTGATGTTGTCTGCTACCGCAAGCCCGATGGGGAGAAAGACCATCTGCGACAGCCCCACGCACACCCCAAGCATGCCGGAGGCCTTACCCAGGAAACGCAGCGGCACGATCTCTGCGATGAGGGCCGCTTGGGCCACGGTGATCGCGCCGAAACCAACCCCGCGCAACGCAGAGAACAACAGGGCGGGCACCACCGTCATGCCCAGCAGGTGACCGAGTGCGGGCACACCCAACATGAACGCTGAGGCCACCATTACCGGTCGATAACCGACCGCGCGGATGGCCCGCGGGGTGAAGTATTGAGTGAGCACCGTAGCGGCCATGAACACGGCTGTGGTGGCGCCGGCAAGGGCATCAGAGCCGCCTTCTTCAATCACGGCCAGCGGCACCACGGGCAGCAGGATGGAAAACGCCCCGAAGGCCGACCCCACGGCGATGAGCGTGGCGATAAACCCGGGCGACTTCCACATGCTGGGCAGTTGTTCGAGTTCTGCGCGTGAAAGTACCCGAGTACTCATCTAGGCTCCTAATTCTCCAATCATCCACATCACCCCACCGGCGACGCCGATCAGGGCTAACACACCTAAGACTATCGTGAGGGCTTTTCGCTCCGCCCTATAGGCCGAGATAGCGCCACCAACCAGCAATCCGGACACCATGAACAGCAGATACACCAGCCACGCTTGGCCAGTATCGCCTGGCATTTCAGGCTCGGCGAGCACTGCGCTGAGCATCTACAGGCTTCCCTTGGTCGAGGGCACCCCAGTCACCCGCGGGTCCTCCTCCACGGCCTGACGCAGCGCCCGCGCTACGGCTTTGTATTCGGCCTCGGTGATGTGGTGGGGATCGCGTCCGTAGTGGCAGCGCACATGCAGCGCAATGCGCGCGTTCAAGGCTAGGGTTTCGAAGAAGTGGTGGTTAATCACCGTGGCATAGTGCCCGCCAATCACCGCCGAGATCATCTGCTCCGGTTCACCGGTAAACACGCAGTAGGGTCGGCCGGATACATCCACGATGCCTTCCACCAGCGCTTCATCCATGGGCAGCTGGCAAGAGCCGAAACGCCGGATACCGGACTTATCACCCAAGGCCTCGGCGAAAGCCGTGCCGAGCACAATCGCGGTGTCTTCCACCGTGTGGTGGGCATCGACCTCAATATCGCCCTTGGCGTGTACCTGGAGGTCAAAACGACCATGGCTGGCAAAGGCGTGCAGCATGTGATCGAAGAAGGGCAGCCCGGTGGAGATATCCGCCTTGCCGATGCCATCGAGGTTCAACTCCACCGAAATGGTGGATTCCTGGGTAGCGCGCTCGATGCGGGCGCGCCGCTCCTTGTCGGCGGTCTCTGCGCTAATGCGCTGATCCCTGCTGTGGCTGAGATCTGCCATGGTGGCTCCTTATAGGAAAGATCGGGGCGCCGGCTAGCTCGCGTGAGCCGCAAGATGCCGGCGCGAAAAGGGAGAATCGGCTAGCTGGTGTGAATCTCGCGCGCGGCGGCGATGAAGGTGTCATTTTCTTCCGGCAACCCCACGGAGACACGCAAGAATCCCTCTACCCCGACATCGCGGATGAGTACTCCCCTATCGAGGAACTGCTGCCACACCTGATGGGCGTCTGCGAAGCGGCCGAAGAAGATGAAATTAGAGGAGCTATCGACCACGTCGTAGCCGATGTCCTTGAGCATCGCAGACACTCGGTCGCGCTCAGCGGCGAGCGTGGCCACGGTGGCCAAGGTGTCCTCGGAGTGCTTCAGCGCCACGATCGCCGCGCTCTGGGTAAGTACCGACAGGTGATAGGGCAAGCGGGTGAGCATCACGGCCTCCACGAAGGCGGGCGCGGCCACGAAGTAGCCCAACCGTGCACCTGCAAAGTCGAAGGCTTTCGACATCGTTCGGGAGATCACGAGCTTGTTGGGATAGCTCTTCAGCAGGGTGGCGGCCGAGGGCTGATCCGAAAACTCGGCATAGGCTTCGTCCACGATCACCACCCCGTCGGTAGCTTCGACGATGGTGGAAATATCCTCCAAGGAGGTCAACCCACCAGTCGGGTTATTCGGGGTGGTCACAAACACCACGTTCGGGCGGTGCTCGGCGATCGCCTCGAGGGCGCGGTCCATATCGATGTTGAAGTTCTCATCGCGCGGGCAGTTGAGAAACTCCGTCATGGTCGACTCGGAAAGAATCGGGTGCATCGAGTAGCTCGGCTGGAAGCCCAGGGCGGATCGACCCGGCCCGCCGAAGGCGAGCAGCAGCTGCTGCAGCACCTCATTAGAGCCATTGGCCGCCCACACATTATCTACGCTCACTTCCACCCCGGTCTGGCGCGAAAAGTAGTCGGCGAGGGCGGTGCGTAGCTCCACGCTGTCGCGTTCTGGGTAGCGGTTCAATCGCGCAGCATCGGCGGCGAGCTGCTGCTGCAGCTCGGTGATGATCGCATCGGAGGGCGGATAAGGATTCTCGTTGGTATTGAGCGCCACCGGCACCTCGAGCTGCGGCGCACCATAGGGAGACTGCCCGCGCAGGCTATCGCGCAAGGGCAGATCGTTCAGCGAAGGGTGAGAAGCTGCCATGAAACGTCACGTCTCTTTCTGATTAGTTGATCTCGGTGCTGGTGCGGGCTTTGATCGCCTCGCCATGAGCGGGAAGGGCCTCGGCATCGGCTAGGGCGATGACTGTCGGGGCGATCTCGTGGAGGGCCCGCTCGTTGTAGTCGATGAGATTGACGGCCTTCAGGAAGGTGTGGGTGGAGAGCCCCGAGCTGTGCCGCGCCGTTCCGGAGGTGGGCAGCACGTGGTTGGATCCAGCCGCATAGTCGCCTAGTGGCACGGGGGAATACGTGCCCACGAAGATCGCACCGGCATTGCGAATCTTTTCTGCGTCTTCCCGCGACTGGCGGGTGTGGACTTCGAGGTGTTCGGCCGCGTAGGCATCGGCGGCGCGCAGCGCCTCGGCCATGGAATCGACCAGAACAATTCCGGACTGGGCACCGCGCAGTGCCTCGGCTACGCGCTCGGCGTTGAGGGTGACCGCATAACGCTGCTCGACCTCACGATCGACGGCTGCCGCGAATTCCTCCGAGTCGGTGATAAGCACAGATGCCGCCATCACATCGTGTTCAGCCTGGCTGATCAAGTCATAGGCCACGTGCACCGCATCGGCACTGTCGTCAGCCACGATGGCAATCTCGGTCGGACCAGCCTCGGAATCGATGCCCACCACTCCGCGCACCAAGCGCTTGGCGGCGGTGACAAAGATATTGCCCGGGCCGGTGATCATGTCCACCGGCTCCAGCTGGGCGCTGTCATCGCCGTAGGCCATCAGTGCCACGGCTTGGCCGCCTCCCACGGCCCACACCTCTTCGACCCCCAGCAGCTGACACGCGGCCAGAATGGTCGGGTGCGGCCAGCCGCCGCAGTTGTGTTGCGGCGGGGAGGCCACCACCAGGCTTCCCACCCCTGCCTCTTGGGCGGGAATTACGTTCATCAGCACCGAGGAAGGATAGACCGCATTGCCGCCAGGAACGTACAAACCGACCCGCTCGACGGGAATGAACTTCTCGGTCACCGTGGCGCCATCTGCCAAGGTGGTAGTGCTGCTCTGCGGAACCTGCGCGGCATGCACCACCCGGATACGCTCGATGGCCTCGATCAAGGCGGCACGCACCTGCGGATCGAGTGACTCGGTGGCCTCGCGCATCACGGACTCGGGCACCCGCACCGATTCCGGGCGCACTCCATCAAACTTCTCGCCGTACTCCATAGCCGCGGCGGCACCGCGCTGTTGAACCTCAGCCACCATGGGCGCGACGGTGTCCATCACTGCCCCCACATCGGTGGCACCGCGCGGCAACGCCTGACGCAGCTCACGGGTGGTAGGGGTGGTTCCACGAAGATCAGTAATCTGCAGCATCGCTTACACACATCTTTCGTTCATTTATCGGCTGCTAAGCGGGCGGGTGGACATATTGTAGAAAGCCCGCAGCACACTAGCAGCATTGTAGGCCCATACAGGTGTAGGTCCAGACAGCAGGTAGCCCCGAGCGCTAAATCGAGAGACCACAGAAAGTGCGCGCGCTCGGAATGATTAGGAGTCTTCGCCAGACTCGCTTTCAGTGACCCAAGCGCTTACCCAATACGACAATGCGGCGATGCCCGCGGCCGCGAGCACTCCGACCCGCCCGCTCAGCACGAGGGCGATCTCCACGCTGCCTCCTGGCTCGATGTCCTGCGGGGCCGGCATGGGATGGGCCACAGTTGATAGCCAGTTGCCGAGGTCGAAGGCCATCAAGGCTCCGATGCTTGCGCTGAATACCACGGCTGCCATGGTCCACAGGTTACGGGCGGCGAGGCTGCGTCGATAAGCACCTATGCTCACGACAAACGCCACGATAGAGCTAACAATCACCCACAGTGCATACTGCGGAAATTGCACAGCAAGTGCGGCGGCATCGCTCCATGCCTGCCCATCTGGGCCGATGCTCACGCGCTGCGCGGGCCGCAGGAGCCCCCACGGCACAGCCCACGCCACATTCGCTCCAACCGCGAGGGCGAACACAGCCATCGCGGTGCGGGCCGTGGCCCCTACATGCAGACGCCGCCGACTGGGAGCTTCGGCGGCCTCAGATACTGCCATGTCCACCTAGTTACACATGGTCCAGCGGCCATCCTCGCGCAAAAAGCGCATGGTGCTGGTCTCTGGGTTCGGTCCGGTGGGTGTCACCCTGGCACTCGCAGAATCGCCGTTGACCTGGATATCGCTCACACTTTCCACCCCGAGGTTGAGATTGGACTGATTTTCCAGCGACACATCCGGCACCTTCGACGGATCGCTCGCGGCATAACCGCCATTGCTCTCAATCACGCGTCGGCAGGTGTTGTTATTGGCGTATTCCATGAACGAACGCAGCGTGGTCTGCTCGCCCCATCCACGCACCAATCGCTCGATTTCCTCTTTATCTTGGGCGCTGGCGGGATGGCCACCCTCAATGGGCTCTTGGTTTGCGGCGGGCGCGGCCTGCTGTGCCGCCTGCTGGGCGGCGTCCAGCTGCTCCTGCTCGGTCCTTGGCGCCTGCTCGCGCTCGCTTTCCTCGCGGGTGTTCTCGGCCGCTTTGTCTGCGTCCTTGTCGTCCTTGTTCTCCTCAGACTCCTTCGTGTCTGCAGTGGAGGTAGAGGTGGTTGTGGTGGTGGATGGGCTGGTGCTGCTCGAGGACGAGCTCTGGGCGGAGTCCCCCTCGTCGCGGCTACAGGCGCTCAGGGTCAGCGGCAACACCAGCAGCGCTGCAACGACACTCTTTGTGGACAGAGACGCGATGGACACGATAGACAACTTCTCCTCAAATAAAGGTCTACTACCCGCGCAGGTGAACACATCCCGCGGGTCAGTGCTGGGTCAACCGTAGCAAACGCACCTGACAGGGATATGAGAATCCGCCCAGACCACACCGAGACTCCGCTAAAAAACACCCTCCTTAAGGCTTATCGACGCCACCCTCTCGCCAAGGTTCACTAGAGTTACACGCTGTGCAGCTATCGAAACAGGCGATTATTGACTCGGCCATGACCATCTTGGACACCTTCGGGTTAGCCGACATGACCATGCGGCGCGTGGCCAAGCATCTCGGGGTCGCCCCAGGGGCCCTGTATTGGCATGTCCCCTCCAAGCAGGCACTGATTGCGGAGATTGCCCAGAAGATCCTCGAGCCGGCCTGCGTGCAAGAGCCCGAGGGTGGCGTCGATAAGCGCGGCGCAATACACCTGCTCACCGCGGCGGATCGGCTGCGCGCCTGCCTCAACGCCCACCGCGATGGTGCAGAAATCGTCAGTGCGGCCCTCGCCCAGCCCGAACTCGCGGCCCAGGCCGGGGCGATCTTTAGCGCCCATTTGCCCGCGGACGTCGCCGCGGAGCAACGCGCGGACATGGCGGCAGTGTTCGTGCACTACGTTATTGGCGCCGTGCTCGCGGAACAATCCACGCGGGCGCTGACAGAGCTGGCCAGCTCGGTGGATGAATCCGGCGCTCACCTGCAGGAGGTGGACTACAGCGCCCGCTTCGAACTGGGCGCCCAGCTGCTGGTTAAGGGTATTAACTCGGAGAACCGTCTATGATCGTTCCCTATGAGCACTTCTGATCTACCCTTTGAAGTTTGGCCTGGCGACGCCTACCCCTTGGGCTCCACCTACGATGGCGCCGGCACCAACTTCGCCCTCTTTTCCGACATTGCGGACAAAGTGGAACTCTGCCTCATTGATGCGGATATGAACGAAACTCGCGTCAATATGGAAGAAGTAGATGCCCACATCTGGCACTGCTACCTTCCCGGCATTCAGCCTGGGCAGCGCTACGGGTATCGCGTGCACGGCCCTTATGATCCCAACAATGGGCACCGGTGTGACCCGAGCAAGCTGCTGGTTGATCCTTATTCGAAGGCCTTCGCGGGAGAATACGACGGCGACCCCTCGCTGTTTTCCTATGACATCTTCAACCCGGACGATCCAAACGCCCGTAACACCGAGGACAGCTTGGGCCACACCATGCTCTCGGTGGTGATTAACCCCTTCTTCGATTGGGGCGCAGATCGGGCGCCGAAGATCCCCTATCACGAGACCGTCATCTACGAAGCCCATGTCAAGGGCATGACGATGACTCACCCGGATATTCCGGATAACCTTCGCGGCACCTACGCCGGCTTGGCGCACCCCGCCATCATCGACTACCTCAAGGACTTGGGTGTTACCGCCATCGAGCTGCTGCCGGTGCACCAATTTTTCCAAGACGATCGCCTGCGCGAGCTCGGTCTCCGCAACTACTGGGGCTATAACACTTTCGGATTCCTCGCCCCGCACGAGGGCTATGCCGCCGCCTCCGAGCCGGGTGGCGCCGTCGCCGAGTTCAAGGGCATGGTGCGCAGCTTCCACGAAGCCGGCCTCGAAGTGATCCTCGACGTGGTGTACAACCACACCGCCGAGGGCAACCACATGGGCCCAACTATCTCCTTCCGCGGTATCGACAATGCCGCCTACTACCGGTTGGTTGATGGCGATCGCCGCCACTACATGGATTACACCGGCACCGGTAACTCGTTGAACGTGCGGCACCCGCACTCCCTGCAGCTAATTATGGATTCGCTGCGCTACTGGGTGACGGAGATGCATGTGGATGGCTTCCGCTTCGACCTCGCCTCCACCCTAGCCCGCGAGTTGCATGACGTGGACCGACTGTCGTCCTTCTTCGATCTGGTGCAACAGGACCCGATCGTCTCCCAGGTCAAGCTCATCGCGGAGCCGTGGGATGTGGGCGAAGGCGGCTACCAAGTGGGCAACTTCCCGCCGCTGTGGACCGAGTGGAACGGTAAATACCGCGACACCGTCCGCGATTTCTGGCGCGGTGAGCCCGCCACCTTGGGTGAGTTCGCCTCCCGCCTGACCGGCTCCTCGGATCTCTACGCCAATAATGGTCGCCGCCCCACCGCCTCCATTAACTTCGTGACCGCCCACGATGGCTTCACCCTGAACGATTTGGTGAGCTACAACAACAAGCACAACGACGCCAATGGTGAGGGCAACAACGACGGCGAATCGCATAATCGCTCGTGGAACTGCGGCGAGGAAGGCCCCTCCTCTGATGCCCAGGTACTGCAGCTACGCGCCCAGCAGCGACGCAACTTCCTCACCACCTTGCTGCTCTCACAAGGCACCCCGATGCTGGCGCACGGTGATGAGATGGGCCGCACCCAAGGCGGCAATAACAACGTCTACTGCCAGGACAACGAGATCGCGTGGATGGATTGGGAGCAGGCCGAGACCAACGCTGATCTCGTGGCCTTTACCAAGCGGCTGCTGAATATCCGCGCTATTCACCCAGTGTTCCGCCGTCGACGCTTCCTCGCTGGCGGCCCGCTTGGAGATGCTCAGCTAGCCAAGCGCGATATTGCCTGGCTCGTGCCGGACGGCAAGGTGATGAGCCAAGAGGACTGGAACTTTGCCTTCGGCAAGTCCCTCATGGTGTTCCTCAACGGCGACGCCATTGCCGAGCCTGATGATCGCGGTGAGAAGATCCACGATGATTCCTTCATCCTGTGCTTCAATGCCTACCACGAAGACATCGAGTTCACCGCCCCCGACGAGCAGTTCGGCAAGAGCTGGCGTCTGATCGTGGACACCACCGAGGCCACCGGCTATCCGCTGGAGGAGGAAGTGGTGCAAGCTGGCCAGACCTTCGTTGTTCCCGCCCGCTCCACCTCGATTCTCAAGCAAATCGAGCCCCCAGAGGCCGAGGAGAACCAGGCTAGCGATGATGAGTACGCGCGCCGCCTGCACGCTGTGAATGTCGGCTCCGAGCGCACCAACTACTCCGGTGAGCGCCTCGAGCGAGCCCTGCGCGATCGCGACCGCCGCATCAAGCAGTCTCAGGAGAAGCTGGCGAAGCTCGCTGAGACCGACCCGGAAGAAGCCAAGGCACAGCTCGAGCGCACCAAGGCGAAGCTCGATGCCGCTGAAGGCATGGAAGAAGCCGAGGTTGAGGCCTTAAAGTCTGAGGCCGAAGCCATCGTGGCCGAGGCGGAGAAGCGTGCCAACGGCGAGGCAGACAGCGCCGACCAGCAGTCGGATGAAACCACCTCTGGTGACGGTATCGAGCCTCGCGCCCATACCGACCGCACCGAAGAACTGGCCGAGGCGGAAAGGCGCGCCCACGACAAGGTAGCGCAGGTAAGCCGCGAGACCGCCGAACGCGTCGAGGACAACAAGACCGACTAAGTACTCCCCGATACCCCATCCGGCCCCCACGCCGCGACTGCGTATGATCGTGACAGATAGCGACCACTTTCGTAGCCGCGGCGTTGCCATGTGCGGTGGGTATCACCTCCCGCCGTGGTGGCTGTCGTGGGAACGGGGCGAAGAAACGGCGACCGTATGGCGAGGATATGGCGACTGTACGGTGAAAATATGGCGACGTTGTGGCGAGGATTTAAGGAGCAGTACACGTGGTAGCGGTTCATGGCGGAGATGTGGAATTTGTGGGCACCACGCTCACCTTTCGGCCCAGCGAGCTAGCCCGCGCGCTTCGGGTGCAGGCGTGTGAGCTGCCCCTTGACTCCTCTTGTTCCTGGGAACTCGACGAGCCCACCGCGCTGAGCTGCGGCTCACTAACAGTGCGCTCAGGTGGGGATAGCGTGCGACTGACCCTAGCGCCCAACCAGGCTGCCGTGGCTCAGGATCTGGTGCGAGTAATTAGTGGTATCGCCACGGGCGAGGGAATGACTATCCCAGGGCTGAATTGTGTGCTCGCCTCCGCCGAGTTCGCCCACGGTGATCCAGGTCAGCTCGTATCCCTCAGCCTGGCTCGGGTGCGCGATGGCCAGATAGCACAAGACGCCACGCTGAAAGGCGAGGAGATTATCCCGCGTTTCACCGAGTTTCTCGGCCAAGACATTCTGGTGGCCTATAACGCCCAGCCACTCATGCTGGGGCTTGCCCAATCAGCCCGCGCCCACGGTGTCGAGGCGCCGGACTGTGATTTCGGGTGCGTGCTCGCCTTAGCCTCCGCCCAAGCCGCCTCCGCCCAAGCCGCCTCCGCTGAAAACGGCGGGCGCCGAGTGACATTGAGCGCCACCATCTCCGACACGCTTAGTCTGCTGGGCGCCGCCACCGCTAATGCTGAGGATCCCAGCGATCTTCGAGCCCTATGGGCTGCCGCTTCTCTGCGGCTGGGGCATTCCACCGCCGAAGGCAAGGTAGAGCCGGTGGTGCGTGATCGTCTCATCTCGGCCTCTCACCGCGGCACGCCCCGCTCAAAGACGAAGGCTGCAGGGGATGGCTCGGCAGCATCAAGCTCAACCCCCGCAGAGCACGCGGATGGCTCCGGCTCCGCGACACCTCCGGTGTGGGCAAAGGTGCAAGCACCCGATTCCGTTCCTGAGGCGAACCCCAACGCCAGCAAAAACAATGCGCTCTTTGGCCAGAATGTCACCCTCACGGGCGAGTTCTCCCCCTTCGATAAGGGGCAACTGTGGCAGCGTATCGCCGACTGCGGCGCCACCGTAGGAAAGAACGTGACTAAAAAGACCACGATCTTGGTGTGCGGCCCGTGGAATGGCATCACCTCGAAGCAAAAGAAGGCGGAGAAATACCGCGAGCAGGGCCAAGACATCGAGTTCTGGGATCAGCCCCAGTTACTTCAGGTGCTGGGCTTGGATGAACAACCACCCTTTTAGCCCCAAAGGGGGGTAGTTTCCCGCCCAAAGGGAACCTTAGCGGTGGCGGCGGAGTCCACATCACTATGACTCTTCAACCACATTTGATTACACCGCTTCTTAGACCCTCCGAGTTGGTGCGCCGGGATCGCCTCGACAGCGCCCAGTTCGCTTCCTCGGCACCGGTGGTGAACCTCTGCCCCACCCTTGCCGCCACGCTCTGCCACGATGGAACCCCACTGAACCAGCGAGACATCGATAATCTGCATATCAGCGTCTCCAAGGCGTGGGGTCTGGCAGCTACCAACCTCATCAACGCTGCACGCACCCGGCGCGGCCTTCGTTTCCTCACCCGCCGCGTGGGCGAGATGACACAGATCCGCACCCTCGGGCACTCGCCCACTGCGTGGCTGGCACACCCGACCACCTTCACTATTCTCGATAAACACCTCACCACCCTGCTCGGCACGGATGTGGTTTTTGTGGCGTTGTCCGATGACCATCTCTTCGCTGTCCCTTTCCGTGTTGCCTCCCGTTTCACCACCGACTGGATCGCCGATTTGGCGCGCACTCACCTGCCGCAGGTAGCTGGCCGCACCCCGCAGCCACTCAGCCCGCACGTGCTGCTCTACCAAGCCGGATTCCCGCGCGAGCTCAACCCGCAGCAGATGCCTAGCAGCCCGCCCCTTCCTCCACCCTCGACGCGGTGGCGTCACCCGATTCCACTGATGGGCACCGAGGCCGGATAAACCGCGGCAGTCTGCCGGCAGCGGGCAAGGGCGCACAGGGTTGGTCCACAGGGTTGATTCTGTCCCCTAGGACACGAGCAGGTCTACACTCGAAGGGCACATGTGTGCGCGCGCGTGCGCCACAGGCTGCACTCTCTCGCGAGAGCATAGGGCGGGTTATATCCGCTCGGGGAGACGATCCTTTCCCCGCCGTCGCGTGAGATTCAGCTCGCGGCGTGGCCGCGCACACCATTTTGCACCGTGCGATTGATAAACCTGAGGACTGATGTCTCATGCCCCGTACCCCTATTACCTCCACGTATCGCATTCAGCTGCGCGGGCCTAAGGCCGATGCGCAGGGCCGCGCTTTTGGCTTTGCTGAAGCGGCTGAGATCGTGCCCTATCTGCACAAGCTTGGCGTCAGCCACGTCTACTGTTCCCCGATTCTGGCCGCAGCCCCAGAATCGAACCACGGCTACGATGTGATCGACCCGACTACCGTCAACCCTGAGCTCGGTGGCATCGAGGGCTTTCGTGCACTAGCTGATGTGGTCCACGAGCACGGCATGGGTCTTGTGATCGATATCGTGCCCAACCACGTGGGTATTGATAATCCCCGCGATAACGCCTGGTGGTGGGATGTACTCAAGCGGGGCCAGGACTCTGAATTCGAGTCCTACTTCGATATCGATTGGCACGAGGATAATGGCGCGGAAGGCAAGCTGGGCCTGCCGGTTCTTGGTGCCGAGGGCGACGAGGACAAGCTCGAGTTCCGTGAGGTCGATGGCGAGACCGTGCTCGCCTACTACGACAACATCTTCCCCATCGATGAAGGCACTCTCAGCGATGATCCCCTCACCACCTACCGCCAGCAGCACTACAAGTTGATGTACTGGCGCGACGGGGTGATCAGCTACCGCCGATTCTTCTCCGTAAATGGACTCGCCGGCATCCGCCAGGAAGATCCACTGGTGTTCGAACACACCCACCGCGTGATTCGCCAGCTGTGCGCCGAGGGGCTTATCGACGGTATCCGGGTGGATCACCCCGACGGCCTGTCTGATCCCTTCGGCTATCTCAAGCGCCTCCGGGATGTCATTGGCGATGATCGCTGGCTCGTGGTGGAGAAGATCCTCGACGTGCACGAGCCACTCGATGCCCGCCTGGCCGCCGACGGCACGACCGGCTATGACGCTCTGCGGGAGCTCGACGGGGTATTTCTTAATCGCCGCGCCGAAGATGCGCTGTCTATGTTGGCGCTAGAGCAGTCCGGCTCGACGTGGAACGAGGCCGCCATCGAGGCGACAGAGCACACGCTCAAACGTGATGTGGCTGCCGATGAGCTTTCCGCCGAGGTGCGTCGTTTGGCGCGGGCGTTGCGGCGCGATAACTTCTCCACCGTCGGTGGCCGGGTCTCCGATGAGGAGCTGTTTGACACAATCGTGGATCTGGTGGCCGCCATGCCGGTTTACCGCGCAGATTATTTGTCGCTGTCGCGTGTCACCGCCACCATTGTTGCCGATATGGGGCGGCGTTTCCCTTCGCGTCGTAACGCCCTCGATCTCATCTCCGCGGGGCTGCTGGCCGATGGCGAGGCCAAGATTCGTTTCGCCCAGGTCTGCGGCGCGGTGATGGCTAAGGGCGTGGAAGATACCACCTTCTATCGCGCTTGCCGTCTTGTTCCTTTGCAGGAGGTAGGTGGCGCCCCGGGTCGTTTCGGTGTTTCTGCTGCCGAGTTCCATCTGCTGCAGCAGGAACGCAGCGTGCTCTGGCCCAAAGCTATGACCACGTTGACCACCCATGACACTAAACGCGGCGAGGATGTGCGCGCTCGGATTCTGTCGATCTCTGAAACTCCCACCGAGTTCGCAGAGCTGGTGCGCGAGGTCTTGGCGCTCACCCCCGCGCCGGACTCCCAAACCGGGCTGTTCTTGTTGCAAAACCTACTGGGCATCTGGCCGGAAGATGGCGAGGTGTCCGAGTCCTTGGTGGAACGCTTCCATGCCTATGCGGAAAAGGCCATGCGCGAGGCTAGCGTGCACACCACGTGGACCGACCCAGATGCGCACTTTGAGGATTCCATCCACAACTGGATCAACGCGTTGGTCAACGGCCCCGCGTCCCCGCTGATCACCAGCTATGTGCAGCAGCTGGCCCCTTCGGCACGAGTGCTGTCCGTGGGCCGAAAGTTGCTGCAGCTTATTGGCCCCGGCATCCCAGATATCTACCAGGGCAATGAGTTCTTCGACGACTCCCTCGTGGATCCAGACAACCGCCGTTTCGTGGACTACACCAAGCGCGGCCAGTATCTGCACACTCTGACCCACGATGGGCTTGTATCCCAAGGGGATGCAGCGCTTATCGACGCCACCCCGGATATGGTGAAACTCGCCGTGGTCCACGAGTCGCTGACGCTGCGCCGCGAGCATCCCGAATACTTCATCGACGCCGACTATCAGTCTGTGTTCGCTCAGGGCCCGGCAGAAAACCATCTGGTGGGTATGGCGCGCGGCGATGGGGAACGCAATGTAGACGTGATTGCTCTCGCCACCCGCACGCCGCTCCTGCTGGAGCACGAAGGCGGCTGGGGCGAAACCACCATCACCCTGCCCGAGGGACAGTGGCGTGATCGTTTCACCGGCCGTGAGTGGCAGGGCACCGTGGCCGTGGCCGAACTTTTCGCCACCCTGCCCATCTCGTTGTTGGAAGGTATCTAGACCCACGTGAGTACCGAAGCGGTTCACGAGGGCGAGTATGTGCATGCCCCGGCGCACATCTCCGCCCTCAACGACACCTATGTGCAGTGGTGTGCTCACCACCCCGACGCTAGTGAGCGCTTCCAAGATGTGATTGAAGATCTCCTCACCGACGGCGGAATCACCTACGACCGAGTGGTGGCTCGCGTGAAGCAATGGCCCTCGCTCGAGGCGAAGGCCTACAAGCGAGACGACGAGGGTGCGTGGGTGTATCCGGAGCCGTGGGATGATATTCACGATATTCTCGGCGTGCGCGTAACCACGTTCCACTCCACCGAGATCCCCATTGTGATTGATTTGCTCGGCGGGCATTTCGATGTTTTGCGCTCGGTAGATAAAACCGCCCAAACCCGAGTTAGCGGTAGCTTCGGCTACGGCAGCCACCACCTGGTGGTGCGGGTGCCGGCCGATCATGACGAGTTGGGAGACTTCGAGGGCCTGACCTTCGAGGTGCAGCTGCGCACTGTGCTCCAGCACGCCTGGGCGGAGTTCGAGCACGATATTCGCTATAAAGCCTCTGGCGCCAGTGTAGATCCGCGGGTCGATCGCGCCTTCACCTTGGCTGCTGGGTTGATCGAGCTGGCAGACCAGCAATTCGACCAAATCGCGAGTATCCAAAACCCCTCCCCGGATCCTGGCGACGATGTGTCTCTCACCGCCATCACTCTGCCCGGTGTGCTCGCTATTTTGTTGGGCTCGGAGTTTCCCCGTTCGAAATCCGAGCACTACCCCTGGCTCGAGGAGCTGCTCAAGCGCAACGGGGTCACCACCGTCGCTGAGCTCAAGGAGTTGGTGACAGCGCCGGCGATTGCGCGTCTGCGACGCCGGCTCGGCTACCGCTTCCAGCCGAGCCAAGTGCGCATCGTGGATGATCTGCTGCTGGACCGCTTCGGTGAACAGCACATCGCCCGTACAGACTCCACCGGCAACCGCGCTGCCCAGCGTCCTCAACGTCTGGCCCGACGCTTGAAGCGCCTGCGCCGCGATAAGCGCTAGCTTCTACGCAGCCGCGCCGGTGAGTTAGACTTGTGGCTGCTGTAGAACACCACGTCCGAATGATTCGAGGAGACGATCGAGATGGATAGCTTTGCAGAGCAGTTCCCCGTGGCCGCCGACGCAGTGCACGTATGGGCATTGAGGGCAGCTGATTTCTTCCGCGAGTTCGGCATTGATGTCCCGCCCGCGGACTGGGGCATGGACGATCTCGACGCCGTCGTGGGCAGCATCGAGTTCTAGGCTCGGCCCACCGGCAGCAGCGCCGCATCGAATGCGCGTGACTCAGGACATCTTGGTCCTCACGCAGTGTTCGATGCGGCGCTTAGCTTTGTGGTGGGATTCTAGAGTTCCTCGCCACGGCCGCGCAGCCGGTCTAGCTGGCGGCGTTCCTTCTTCGTCGGCCGGCCCGCTCCGCGGTCCCGCCGCGGCTGGGAGGCAAGGATTTCGCGCGGCGGAGGCGGCGGAGAGTGATCCACGTAGCAGGTACGTGCGACCGCAGCACTCACGCGCTTTTTGAGGGTATGTGTCACCTCGAGTTCGAGGTTGCGATGCTCGACCCACACGCTCACACGGTCACCCGGCGCGACGAGTTGGGAGGGCTTCGCGGTGCTGCCGTTGATCTTTACATGCCCGGCCTTGCAGGTAGCCCCGGCAAGAGTGCGAGTTTTGACGATACGCACAGCCCAGATCCAGGCGTCGATCCGCACCGGTTCGCTACTAGGTGCCGTCACGACTAATTCAAGTCCCGGTGGTTGATAATGGTGCGTACCCGCGAGGCGTTGAATGCCACTCCCGCAACCGCGCACACCAGACACAGGATCACGAGTACGGGGCTGCCCACAGCGATCCCCGCCACCGCAGCGCCTCCGAGGCCACCAACGCCCCACAGGGCCGCGTTGCGAGAGTATCTACGAACCGCTTGTTTGCGCCGTTCGATGGGATTTGAGGGGTAGCGCTGCATGCTCATGGAGATCTATAGTACCCACTTGGCTGGCCCCCTGAGGGATACGGGCAGGGTGCTTCGGTGGCTACCTCTTCCGTGGGGTGTCTACCCACATCTCCCCGCCTCTGCTAACGCTCGCGGTGCCACCGCTGAGTTGGGAAATTAGTGCCGTGGCGCGTTCTTCATCGGCAGGGTCTACGGCGAGGGTGAGCACTACACCGCGGGCAGTGTAGTCCGGCTCTAATACTGCTAATTCAAAGCCGTGCGGGTGGCGCAATTCGGACTCAATTTTGCCCGCGCTGGCGTGGTCCAACTCAAGGCGAAGCAGCAGCCGCTTGGCGCGATCGACCACGCTGACCTGTTCCACCGCCAGCTGTACCGCATGCCCATAGGCGCGTACCAACCCGCCGGTGCCAAGTTTGATTCCCCCGAAATAGCGCACCACGACGGCAACAACATTGAGCAATCCGCTGCCCCGCACAACATCGAGCATCGGCATACCGGCGGTCCCAGATGGCTCACCGTCATCGCTGGACCGCTCTATTGGTTGTGCCCCCTCCTGGTGCAGGATGAAGGCGTGGCAGTGGTGGCGGGCATCTGGATAGGCCGAGACACATTGCGCGATGAACGCGCGGGCTTCGTCCTCGCTACTGGCCCGGGCGATCAGGCCGATAAATCGGGAGCGTTTTTCCTCAAATTCCGCCACCGCCGGCGCGTCGATGCTCTCTGCTGGTAGCTGGTACATAGCTGACATTGTGTCATTCTCAATGCCCGCACACCGCATTAGCGCATCCCGCAGCGCTCTATAAAAGCCGGCGAGAGCGCAGCATCCGATTGCTACAGTGGACAAGCATGAAAACTTTTAGTGTATGGGCCCCCTACGCAGAGGCAGTGTCTCTTCTTCTCCACCCCGGTGGTGATTCTTCACGCGAGCGCATCATCGACTTGGAGCGCGATCCTGACCGCGCGGATGTCTTCACTACCGCGGAGGTTCGCCCATGCCCGGGGGATCGTTATGGTTTTCTGCTTGAAAAAAGCAGTGAGGATTCGGCAGGTGGCGTCGACAAGCATGGGCCGTTTCCCGATCCACGCTCTCAATCCCAGCCCGATGGGGTGCATGGGCTCAGCGCCGTGGTGGATCATGAATATCCGTGGGGCGACCAGGCGTGGACTGGTCGCAGCTTGCCGGGCCAGGTGCTCTACGAGCTGCATGTGGGCACCTTTAGCCCCGAGGGCACCTTCGATGGAGTGATTGAAAAACTCGATCACCTTGTCGATCTCGGGGTGACGGCGATCGAGCTCATGCCCGTGCAGCCTTTCGGCGGGAACCGTAACTGGGGCTATGACGGCGTGTCGCTGCACGCGGTCCACGCCGGCTATGGCGGCCCCGAAGGACTTAAGAGGCTTGTCGACGCCGCCCACCGCCGAGGTATCGCCGTGGTGCTCGACTGCGTGTACAACCACTTCGGCCCAGAGGGCAATTATGTAGGAGCCTTTGGCCCCTACACCTCGGGCGGATCCACCGGCTGGGGTGAGGTAGTCAATCTCAACGGCGAAGACTCCGACGAGGTGCGGCTGTATGTGCTCGACGCTATCGAGCAGTGGTTGCGGGACTACCACATCGACGGGGTGCGGCTCGACGCAGTGCAGGCTCTCAACGATCCCGGCGCAGTTCCCATTTTGGAGGAAATCTCCGAAGTGGCCCGCCGTGTGGAAGCCGAAACCGGAATTTCAAGGTTCATGATCGCAGAGTCGGACCAAAACGATCCTAGGCTGGTGACTTCGAAGGAGGCCGGCGGCTACGGGCTTGATGCGCAGTGGATTGATGATATTCACCACGCTCTGCACGCCCTCGTCACCGGTGAACAGCACACCTACTACACCGATTTTGGTGACACAGCCACCCTGGCGAATGCTCTTGAGGAAGTCTTTGTACACACCCGCTGGCACTCGACCTTCCGCCGCAAGCGCCATGGCCGTCACCTCCACACCGATGTGATTCCGGCAAACCGTTTTGTCACCTACACCACCACCCACGACCAGGTGGGCAACCGATGCCAAGGTGACCGGCCTAGCCAGAACCTCAGCCCTGTCCAACAGGTGTTGAAAGCCGCCACTATCTATCTTTCGCCCTACACCCCGATGCTCTTCCAAGGGGAAGAGTTCGGCGCAACCACCCCCTTCCAGTTCTTTGTATCCCACGGGGATCAAGAACTGCTGCGGCTGACCGCCGAAGGCCGTCTGCGAGAATTCGCCAGCGCTGGATGGGACCCCGAGGATGTACCGAACCCCGCGGAAGAAGAGACCTTCCTGCGCTCACGATTGGATTGGGATTTCGATGCCACCCAACAAAGCATCCTTGAGGCCTATCGCACCCTGCTGCGCCTGCGCCGTTCCTGCGGACTTGCCGATCCGTGGCTCGAGCACATGCAAGTCAGCCACGACGAGCAGTGGGTGGCCATGGACCGCGGCGACTACATCTTCGTGGGCAACTACTCCGCGCACAAGACCCGTGTGCCCTTCGGCGGCACACTCGTCTACTCCTTCACCTCCCCGACAGTAAGCGATACCCACACCGACCTCGGCCCTTGGGAATTCGCCCTGATCACAACCAAGCCGACTACCACATAGCTCCACCGCGGCGCCGCTCGAAGAGCTGCCCCCGCGCGGCAGTACTAGTAGTGCTGACTACCCCCGCGTCCACTGCGCTGAAAGAAAACTCAGCGCCTGTTGCGCTCCTTGATACCTCTAAGCGCGTAGAAGAAAGGTGCCGATGGCACAGCAGTCTCTTCGGCGATATCGCCTTGCCTTTTATCTAAAATCCACGGCGCTCACCATGCCGATTATGCCCATTTGGTGGAGCGAGCAGACCGGCGTGGGGCTGTCTGTCTATCTCGCAGGAATGGCTATCCAAGGCATTGTGTCTCTGCTGATCGATTTTCCTTTGTCGTTCTGGAGTGACAAGACCGAACCCCGAATTCCTTATGCGGTGGGCCTCGGGATGTTTGCGCTTGCTTTTGTAGCCTCGGCTATCGGTGGCTTCGCGGGCTTTGTCGCCTATCTCGTGGGAATCTGCCTCGCCGGCGCGCTGATCTCTGGTACGGACACAGCCCTGCTCTTGGAGCTCGCTAAAGAGAGATTCTCACTCGAGATTTTTGAATTGAATCGCCGCTTTTATCTCTACACAAGTGGATTGTTTCCTGTGGGAGTGGCGCTGTATCTGGTTTCTCCCACCTTACTTTTCGCGGTGCAGGCATTGTGTCTTATTGCTGCGGGCGCGATTGTTGCTACGCTAGCGCCCACAGCTGATAGGACCCCAAGAAGCCACGAGGATATCCAATCGGGGCGGTGCTGTATCGGTGGGCGCTGGCGGATCTCGCCGACGCTCGTGTGGGTCGCCGTCGTGGTCGCCGTGTGCTGTACTGCAGGTGAGTTTGAAGCAGCTAACCAACTACTCAATCGCAGTCTGCAGATCGTGGTGGCTGCTGCAAGCATTCCCGGAATCGACCGACTGTGGACTGTGGCTGGTGTTCTCGTCATCACGAACGTGTTGGCCACGCTGGGCCTAGGCCAACGCGCTCGTCGGCTCAGCTCCAGGCACGGGTTGTGTGCCACATTAGTTGCGCTCACGGTGGGCACGCTCGCCTCTTTGATGTTCATCAACAGTGGTGTGCTGCCGGTGATTATTTTCGGCGCGGTCTTGATGGGAGTGATGAAGGGAGTCTATCGACCTCTATTTTCCACTCTCGCCGTGCAGACCTTGCCGGCCGCCCACTGGAAAGCCCGCTGGTTGTCGTTGACCGGTATGTTTTCCAGCCTTGTGTCATCGATCATAAACATTGCAATTGTGGTGAACGATCCCTCGGAATCTGAGCTCATCTGGCGCATGGCGCTGCAACTATTGTGCATCGTCATACCCGCTTTGATTGCGCTCAGCATGCACACTCGGCTCGCGATCCCCTTGGCATACGGCGAGAGCAAGGCCACGCTCACCCGCCGCGTGACGATACTCGGTCATGACAGCACCGCGTGGCTCGAGCAGACCTACCCCGCATTTTCCACGCACATGATTGCTGCGGCGGTGCACGCCCCTGCAGCCTCGGGCCTTCCCCACCCGCGCGTACTGTGCTGGGAGAATGATCGCATCGAATCGGAATTCATCGACGGTACCGCTTTATCAGAGGTAGAGCCTTGCTACCGGTGGAGCATGCTCGAGCAGCACGGCATTTTTGCGAAACTGTGTCAGCGCGATTCACGGGTAGAAGCGAATCTTCCAGCCGTGGGTGCCTCTCACTACGCACACGAGTGCGCTCAGATCTGTACGTGCCCAGCGGTCTCCCATGGCAACGTCAGCCCTGACACGGTCATTGTCACCGACACTGATGCCGTGCTTGTTAATTGGGAGAACGGCGGCAATGGCTCGCGCGCCCTCGACGAGCTTGCCCTATTGAGCCATCCGCATCTCGAGGCCACAGCGGACGAACGCTGTAGCGTTTATCGAGCGTTACAAAAAGCACACAACTGCCAGTGCCCCATCCATGCATTGAGCTACCAGGAGGCAGCCACGCGGGTGCTCACCGCCCGTATCGCAGATATCCGCGATACGCTAGCTTCCTCTCACAACTCTGAGCACGCGAGCGAGCTGCTTACAACCTACGAGCACGCCCTCAGGTCCTTATAAAAGCAGTCGCGGCTACACCAAGAACTGGTATTCCGGCGATTCTGGGGTGAGCATCGTACACGTCATGCGCGAAGCATCCATGCGCTCGAGGAGGGGATCAAGATCCCTGGCGTGGGAAAGCTGCAAACCAACCAGCGCCGTGCCGGTTTCGCGGTTGTTGCGCTTGAGGTACTCAAACCGTGTGATGTCATCATCAGGGCCCAGGATGTCGGTGACAAAGCTGCGCAATTGACCAGGCTCCTGCGGAAAATCAACAAGGAAGTAGTGCTTCAGCCCGCGGTGCACCAAAGATCGCTCCACGATCTCGTTGTAGCGCAGCACATCGTTATTGCCGCCGGAGATGATGCACACCACGATCTCTCCGGGTTTGAGGGCGACATCCATAAGTCCCGTCACCGACAATGCGCCGGCGGGTTCCGCGATAATGCCCTCGTTTTGATACAACCCAAGCATCTGGGTACACACCGCGCCCTCGTTCGCAGAGATCATGTGCACCCGCGAGCGATTGCGATCAATGATGCGATAGTTCAAATCACCGACGCGCTTGACGGCGGCACCATCGATGAAAGGATCCACGCTGGGCAGGGTGACCGGCCCCTTGTTGTCGAGGGCCGCCTGCATCGATGCGCCCGTTTCGGGCTCCACGCCGACAATCGCGGTTGTAGGCGCCATATCGGCGAGGTAACTCACCACACCGGCCAGTAGCCCGCCGCCGCCCACCGGCACCACAATAGTGTCCGCTGACTTTCCCATGGCGGTGAGCTGCGCGAGGATCTCAGCGGCCACGGTTCCTTGGCCGATGATGGTGTCGCGGGCGTCGAAGGGCTCGACCAGGGTAGCGCCGGTGTCCTTGGCATCGGCCTTCGCTGCTTCGGAGGCCGCGTCATAGGTGTCACCGATCTGGATGACCTCCACGAACTCTCCACCGTGCACCCGGATGCGCTTGAGTTTCTGCTTCGGGGTTTGCTCCGGCACATAGATACGGCCCGTGATACCGAGGGTTCGGCAAGCATAGGCCACACCCTGGGCGTGATTGCCGGCAGAGGCAGCCACGATCCCGGCGGCCCGATGCGCCTCGTCGAGCTGAGAGATGTTGTTATAAGCGCCGCGGATCTTATAGGAACGCACATCCTGAAGGTCCTCTCGCTTGAGATACACCTCCGCCCCAGTGAGCTCGGACATGCGGGGGCTGTACTGCAGCGGCGAGGGACCCAATACGGCGGAAATTCGTGCCTGCGCCATTTGAATATCGGACGCATGAATGTCCGTTGCGGAAAAATCGTGCGTCGCGGTCTCTAGTGGCGTGGGCGCGTCGGTCGCGCTGTGATGATCCGTCATGCAGCTAGATTCTAGCGCCTCGCCTTGCGTGCTTTGCGCTGCCCTCCCCCAGTCGCGTGGCGAAACGCCACCAGCCAAGATCACCGCGGGGTTGCGATGATGGGCCTGGAGGGTGGCGTCGATAAGCGCGGAGGGTAGAACTAGGCCAAAATTCCGGGCCCCATCTCTGCTTTGAGATCCCCCATGAGGCTGGGGGTGCGGTTCACGCGTAGATGGTCGCCGAGGACCAACATCGTGGTTTCCTCACCGCACTCGAGTGTGAGATACACATCCGATTCGCCTTTGTTGGCTTGGAGCACGCTCTTCAAGCGGGAAATATTAGCGATCGTGCACTGATCAGCACGCATCCGCAAACGCAGCGGAATGCCGTTGCCGCTGCCGGCAAGATCGGGCTGTTTCATATCATCACAAAAGATGGATTGGCGCTCGTCCTTTTCTGAAATATGCGCCTTCACTAACACGATGCTGTCCTCGGCGATCATGCCGCTCACCAAGGCGTAGACCTTGTTAAACACCAGGACCTCGAGCTGTGCACCAATGTGATCCTCGATCGTGATAATTACCCACGGAGAACCATCGCGCTTCGAAAAACGCCGATCCACCTTGGAAATGATGCCGCCGATAGTAACTTCCTGGCCGTGGCGCACATTGCGCTCCAAAATATCGGTAAACGCAGTGTCGGTTTGCAGCGCAAGCGCATCCTCGAAACCATCCAGCGGGTGGCCAGAAACATACAGGCCAAGCATCTCACGCTCGAGTGCGAGCTGCTGCTTTTTATCCCACTGCTGATCCGGCACCTCAATCTCGAAAATGGTGGTGGTCTCCTCGCCACCGTCTCCGAGGCTGGCAAACAGATCGAACTGCCCCTTCGCCACGGCCTTCTTTGTAGAGGACACACCATCCACGGCTTCTTCGTGGATCAGCATCAGGCCCTTGCGGGGATGGCCCAAGGAGTCGAAAGCTCCGGCTTTGATGAGGGACTCGGTGACACGCTTGGTGCAGGCGACGGTGTCGATTTTGTCCAAATAGTCCGAAAAGGAGGTGAAGTTCCCCTTTTCTTCACGGGCAGCGATGATGGAATCCACCACTTCTTCACCCACGTTACGCACAGCACCCAGCCCGAAACGGATGTCCTTATTCACCGACTGAAAATTCAGCTTGGAGTCATTAACATCCGGCGGGAACACGTGGATGCCGAGGTGGCGGCAGTCAGCGAGGTATACCGCCGACTTGTCCTTGTTATCCGACACCGATGTCAGCAAGGCCGCCATGTACTCGGAGGTGTAGTTCGCCTTGAGGTAGCCCGTCCAGAACGACACTAGGCCGTAGCCTGCGGCATGCGATTTGTTGAACGCATAGGACGCGAAGGGCTCGATGGTGTCCCACAGCGCCTTGATCGCTTCTGAGGAGTAGCCGTTTTCCTTCATGCCCTTTTCGAAGGTGATGAACTCCTTCGCCAACACTTCGGGCTTCTTCTTACCCATGGCCTTACGGAAGCTATCGGCCTGGCCGGCGGAATAGTTGGCCACCTTTTGCGAGATACGCATGATCTGCTCCTGGTAAACAATCAGACCATAGGTATCGGCAAGGATTTCCTTGAGCGGCTCGTCGAGCTCCGGGTGGATAGGCTCGATGGGCTTGCGGCCGTTTTTACGATCCGCGTATGCCAAGTGCGCGCCCACACCCATAGGTCCTGGGCGATACAGCGCAAGAGCGGCGACGATATCGTCAAAGTTGGTGGGTTTCATGCGCTTGAGCAATTCGCGCATACCGGAGGAATCCAGCTGGAACACACCTAGGGTGTCGCCCCGGGAGAGAAGTTTGTAGGTGGGCTCGTCCTCCGTGCTGAGGTTTTCAAGATCGAGATCCTCACCGCGGTTTTCTTTGATATTTTCCAAAGCGTCACCGATGACGGTGAGGTTACGAAGCCCCAGAAAGTCCATCTTGAGCAAACCGATGGCTTCGCAGGCAGGATAGTCCCAACCGGTAATGATCGCCCCGTCGGAGCGCTTCCACATCGGAATGTGATCCATCAATGGCACCGAGGCCATAATCACCGCGCAAGCGTGAACACCCGCTTGGCGCACCACTCCTTCGAGACCACGGGCGGTCTCATAAATCTGCTTCACATCGGGATCGGACTCGATGAGCGAACGCACCTCCCCGGCTTCCTCGTAGCGTTCGTGCTCGGGGTCGGTGATTCCAGCCAGCGGAATATCTTTGGCCATGATGGCCGGCGGCAGGGCTTTAGTGATGCGGTCGGCAATTTGGTAGCCGGGCTGGCCAAATTGCACACGCGCCGAATCCTTCAAAGCCTGCTTCGTTTTCACGGTGCCGAAGGTGATCACCTGCGCCACTTTGTCCTCGCCCCAGCGCTCTGCGGCGTAGCGCACCATTTCACCGCGGCGGCGATCGTCGAAGTCGATATCAATATCTGGTGCCGAGGGGCGTTCGGGGTTGAGGAAGCGCTCGAACAGAAGATCATGCTCGATCGGGTCGATGTTGGTGATCGTCAGAGCGTAGGCCACCAAGGATCCTGCGGCGGAACCACGGCCTGGCCCCACGCGGATGCCCACAGAGCGGGCGTGCTTGATGAGCTCTGCCACGATGAGGAAGTAGGACGGATAGCCCTTCATATCGATCACTTCCACCTCGTACTGGGCGCGATCGATATATTCTTGCGGCACCTCGCCGCCGGGGAAACGGTCCCGCAGGCCCTCGAGTACTTCGTGCTGCAACCACGAGGTCGGGGTTTCGCCCTCGGGCACGTCGGCGATCGGCATGCGGTCATGGGGATGCGGCTCCCAGATCTCGCTGTAATCTTCCACTCGCTCTGCGATCCACAGAGTGTTATCGCAAGCCTTGGGCACCAGATTGTCCCAGGTGTCGCGCATCTGCTCGGCGCTTTTAATGTAATAGCCGGTGCCGCCGAACTTGAAGCGGTCCTCATCGTGCAGAGTTTTACCGGTTTGCACGCACAGCATCGCCTCATGTGCTTTCGCCTGAGATTCGAGCACATAGTGGCAGTCGTTGGTCACTAGCGGCGGCAGTTGTAGTTTCTCGCCGATTTCCAACAGCTCGCGCCGAACCCGCTTCTCAATATCGAGCCCGTGATCCATGAGCTCGAGGAAGAAATTATCTTTGCCGTAGATGTCTTGCCACATTGCGGCGGCCTCGAGGGCCTGATCGAACTGCCCGAGCCGCAGCCTGGTCTGCACGTCTCCAGAGGGGCAGCCGGTGGTAGCGATGATGCCCTCGGCGCGTTCGGCAATGAGATCCGCATCCATGCGCGGCCACTTGCCTAATTGCCCCTCATAGGAGGCCATGGAAGAAAGGTAAAACAGGTTCTTCAACCCGGTGGCGTTCTCCGCGATCATCGTTTGGTGCAAATATGCACCCGAGGCCGACACATCGTCCGATTTCTGATGCGGCTCGCCCCAACGGATGCGCTGCTTATTGAAGCGCGATTCGGGCGCCAGATAGGCCTCCACACCGATGATCGGCTTGATGCCCATATCGGTCATCTTGCGATAAAACGCGTCAGAGCCGTACATGTTGCCGTGATCAGTCATGCCCACGGCCGGCATGCCCTGGCGCTTGACTTCCTCAGCCAGCAGGTCGATCTTGGCCATGCCGTCCAGCATGGAAAACTCTGTGTGATTATGCAGATGCACGAAGGATGAGCCCATAGTGTCACGATTCTAACCGCTTTGCGCTGCTGCCTCGAAGCCCCTCGTCGGCGGCACTGAAACCTCCCCGGCCGAGGCTTATCGACGCTTAGCGCAACCAATCAACCCACCACCGCGGGCCAACGCCTAAGGTATCTGCCATGGTCTACGGCGTTCTTGCTTATTTGCTGTGGGGTCTTTTTCCCGCTTATTTCCCCTTGCTCGAGCCTGCGAGCCCCTTCGAAATCTTGGCGCACCGCATCGTGTGGACCGCCGTAGTCATGGGCATCGTTATCATTATCACAGGTGCGTGGAAGGAGCTGTGGCGAGCCGGAAGCCACACCTGGTTGATTGTGGCCGCAGCCGCCGTGGTGATCGCCATCAACTGGCTCGTCTACGTCATCGCAGTCACCACCGACCACGTCGCCGAGGCCGCACTGGGTTACTTCATTAATCCTCTCGTCGCTGTGGTCCTCGGATTGGTGTTTTTAGGAGAAAGGCTGCGGCCTCTACAGAAAGTTTCCGTCATAACTGCCAGCATCGCGGTGACTTTGCTGCTCGTGTTCAGCTCTACCCCACCACTGATCGGACTTACGCTCGCCTTCAGCTTCGCGGTATACGGTTTGCTCAAAAAGCGCGTTCCGTTGAGCGCACATGCGTCCCTAGCGGCCGAAACCATCGTGCTGTTGCCTTTCGCTGCAGCCTTTCTTATCTGGCTCGAGGCCTCCGGGCGCGGAACTTTCTTTGATCACGGTTTCGGCCACATGGGGTTGCTTGCCTCTGCCGGGGCTGTCACGGCACTGCCCTTGCTGTTGTTTGGCATGGCGGCGCAGCGTATCCCTTTGGCCACGGTGGGAATGCTGCAGTACATGACCCCGACCATCCAGATGCTGTGGGCGTTGTTTGTTACCCACGAGCATTTGGATCAGGTGCGCTGGATCGGGTTCATCATCATTTGGGTCTCGGTGGCTATTTTCATCGTCGATATCGGCGCGCAGCGCGTGCAGTACCGTTCCCGCTCGCGGCGCGCCCGCCGCGGCTAAAGCCTCGTCTTAGGGCGCGGGCACAGGCGGCGCCACCGGCAGTTGCTGCAGTGTGGCTGCAGAGTCATCGCGATAAACCGGCATGATTCCGAAATGCCCCCAGGCGGCGTCATTGGGAAGCGCCTCCACGTAGGCGACATCGTCATTTAGACCGAGTGTTTTGATAGTGCGGGTGGGCGCCCAGATCACCACTCCTTCGATGGGGGCGGCTTCGGCGTCGTCGAGCAAAAACTGGGCAGCCAAGTCGTTGCGCAAAGCGGTGGCAAAAACCTCGCGTCGATCCGCGGCCGCAGAGGGCTCGGGCACCACCACGGGCGAGGACATGTTAAGTACCACCGCCGAAATCCGTGGCACGTCCAATTCATCAGCGATACGAGCAGCCTGGGTGATTGACATTGGTTTGTGAAACGTCACCAAGGCAAAAGCAGGCTCTTTGCTATCGAGACCCGACACTGTGGCTGCGGCACGTTGCGCATAGTGATCCACCGATTCCCCTGTTTCGCGGCCAAGCATATCGCCATTCGTGCTAGGTGGCCGCTCGCCGGTGTAAACACGGCCGGCGGCGAACACCACGGCGACAGTCATGATCGCCACGCCTACGGCAATCAGCACGTGGCGCAGCATCGAAGAGTGGTTCTCATCAGACATTGCGTTTTCCCTCGCGGTGTTTCGGGCTAACTGTCCCGAAGAACCTCGAGCGCGTGCGCAAGGTCAGTGGGGTAGTCGCTTGTGATGGTCATCTTTTTACCGGTGGCCGGGTGACCGAAGGTTAAAGACACGGCGTGCAACCACTGGCGATTCAAACCCAGCCGCTGTGCAAGCGCCGGATCCGAGCCGTACATAGGATCGCCTACGCACGGGTGATGCAGGCTGGAAAAGTGCACACGAATCTGGTGAGTCCGCCCTGTTTCTAGATGAATATCGAGCAAAGATGCCTCCGCAAAAGCCTCGATAGTTTCATAGTGCGTCACACTCGGTTTGCCATCACGGGTGACGGCAAAGCGCCATCCTGCGGACGGATGCCGGCCGATGGGGGCGTCGATTGTTCCTTCTAGCGGATCGGGGTGGCCCTGCACCAGCGCGTGATAAGTCTTGGTGACAGTCCTTTCCCTAAAGGCCCTTTTCAGTACCGAATAGGCAAGCTCGGACACGGCCACCACCATCACACCCGAGGTGCCCACATCGAGTCGCTGCACGATACCTTGGCGTTCCGCCGGGCCCGAGGTGGCGATGCTGAAACCGGCAGCCTTGAGCCCGCCAACCACGGTGGGGCCCTCCCAACCGATGGTGGGATGCGCGGCCACACCCACAGGTTTGTTGATAGCGATGACATGCTCGTCGGAGTAGAGCACTTCCATTCCCTCGACGAGTTCTTCCTTCGGAATGAGGTCCTGATTCGGGCCTGGAAGGGTGACATCCAGCATTGAGTCGACGGCGAGCCGATCGGATTTGCGCACCGGCTGACCGTCGATAAGCGCATCGCCTTTCGCAATGATCTCCGCCGCGGCGGAGCGAGAAATACCGAGCGCCTTGGACAGGCCTTGGTCTACACGCATTCCCGCCAAACCGTCGGGAACCAGCATGCGGCGAAATTGTTCAGAACTCATGCCTTCTCCTTCGATGGTTCGGGCTCAAAAAAGAGCGCGGCAATCACCACGACCACGCCAATGGTGATCGCGGAATCAGCTAGGTTGAACACGGCGAAATTGCCGATGGAGATGTAATCCACTACGTGGCCAACAAAGAATCCTGGGGCGCGAAAGAGACGGTCAATGAGATTGCCCAGCGCCCCTCCAGCGATCAGCGCCACACCAATGATCTGAGGCCGATGCACCATCGAACGACCAAAGTAGAGCGCGCCAAGCACGAAACCCAGCTGTAACGTGGTGAAGACCCACGTGTGGTTTTGCCCCATCGAAAACGCCGCACCTGAGTTGAACACCAGCACGATTCGCGCCCACTCCCCGATCACCTCTACAGGCCTTGCGGGATTGACGGTTTGCAACACTAGTTCTTTCAATACCTGGTCCACCACAGCGACGACCGCAATGATAGGCACCAGTAGTCTCACTGCACTCCTACTCTTTGTTTCCACGCCACCAATCTTGCCTTACTCCGCGCAGAGAACAGAACCGCCGCGCGAAATTTCGTGGGCGCCGCACGCTTATCGACGCTCACCTTCGCCCGTAGCTACCTCCAGCCCCAGCACTCACACCACCCACCCAGCCTCACTACACTGAATCTTCATGACACCCTCCTGCCGCAGCAATCAATCGCACCGTTTGTTCCGCACCCTCCTCACCCTCTGCACCATTGGAACTCTGGGGATCACTGGGTGCTCAGCCGATAATCCCGAATCGGATTCGGCAGCCGTGGAAAGCGACAATGCGGTAGAACTGCAGCTGGATTCCCCAAAGGTCACCGTCATTGATCCCGGCGCGAAAGATTCCGCCACCACGCTGCGCTACACCGCCTCTCCTGATACCCCAGACGAGACAGTATCCGTGGTGGCTTATGACGGTTTTGAGCAGCACCTCGCTCCTTTAGCAGACATCGACCGCACCGCCCCCGCTGGAGGCGACGTCACGAGCCTGACCATGCCCGTTGATGCAAGCTTGAGCGGCGATGATGGCCGCATTGAGCTCAGCCTTGGCAGCCCCACCTCCTCGGATATCTCGGTCAATGACACCTTGGCCAGCGCCACTGGTTTCAGTATCTCCCTCGAGCGCAATGACCGCGGGATCACCAATTCGGTGCGCCTCGCCGCCCCCAGGGATGCCTCTGACCAGGCACGCTCTCTGGTGGAGTCCGCGGTGTTTACCTGGCTTTCCTTGGCGGTGGTATTCCCCGACGAACCCGTCGGCGAAGGAGCTCAGTGGAGTGTTAACAGCCGCGTTCCGGGGGAAAACGCGATGCTGCAAACCATCACTTACACGCTTACCTCGATTGACGGTTCCACCGTTACTCTCAACGCCGATACCCAACGCCGCTCCACTCTTGGTGCATTAAGCGCCGGCGATGGCCACCCAGAGTTGGCGGTGGTATCCACGGAGTCCACTTCCACGGGCGAACTCACGGTAGACCTGTCCGCGATCGCGGGCATAACTGGCAGAAACGGCGTCACCACGCGAGTGATCTACGCCGAAGACGGAGCAGATGACAATCAGCAGGCTGTGGTGCAGGATCTCACCAGTGCAGTGGAGTATTCTTCCAAGTAGAACACTGAGTTTCACCCACGTTCCCTCGCCGCCCGCCCCCTTTGTGTGCGCGGCGGCCCAGATGGGCGTGCCCAAGGCTCGAGGCAGACACCACCACCCCGCCGAGGAGGAGCAGCCCATGCCCACACACATACACATCGCTGTCGACGGTGTTAGCTTTTCCTACGGGGCGCATCGAGTACTCACCGACGTCTCTTTCGCAGTCGGCGCAGGGTCTGTAGCGGGACTCATCGGAGAAAATGGGGCCGGCAAATCCACCCTGATGCAGCTGATCAGCGGCGCCCTTGAACCCGATGTCGGAGCAATCATCACCCCCACCAAAACTGGGTATCTCACCCAGGAGGTGTCCTGGCCGCCCAGCGCGGCACTGCGCTCTATCATCACCGAAGCGATCGGTGAGCTCAAAGCAATCGAAGAAAACATCATCACCGTCTCCGAAGAGCTCGCCGCCCAGCCCGATTCCGCCCAGCTCGTCCAACGCTTTGACGATCTCCTCGCAGCCGCCGACCGCCACCAAGTGTGGACCCTCGACGCCCGCATCGCGGAAGTCCTGGCTGGCCTCGGTTTGGCGCACGTGGATCTCGACGCCCCCATTGATTCCGTCTCCGGCGGGCAACGGCGCCGCTTGGCCCTGGCCGCGCTGCTGCTTCGCCCAGTGGATGCGCTCATCCTCGACGAACCCACCAACCACCTCGATGACCTCGCCTGTGACTTTCTCATCGATGAGCTCAGCTCCTTCGCTGGGCCGGTGCTTGTCGCCAGCCACGACCGCTGGTTCTTAGACAAGGTGGCCACCCATATTGTTGACTTGGACCATTCCCTCGGGCCGGAGGGTGGCGGAGGCGAAGATCTCGCGCAAGGGGTGGTTTTTGGCGGAAGTTTCTCCGAATACCTCTCCTACCGCAAAGAACTTCGCGCACGGTGGGAGCACGACTACAACATTCAGGAAGCAGAACGCGCCCGCCTCGAAGCCGGAGTGCAGGTGAAAGAAACCGACCTGTTTTCCACACAGCACTCCAAAACCGAGACCCGCTCCTCAGCGAAGTTCTATTCAGACAAAGCCGCCAAAGTGCACGGGCAGCGAATCCGCACAGCGCGTAACCGCTTGGATGCCCTAGAACGCCGAGAGATACCCGCACCACCCAAGCGTCTCGAGTTTGCGGGGCTGCCGGAGCATTTCCTAACCACCACGGGCTCGGACTATGCGCTCGTGTTGCGCAACTTCAGCATTCCTGGCCGCATGGAGCGCGCCCTTTCGGTGAAAATCCGGCACGGCGAGCACGTTCTCGTTACCGGCCCCAATGGTGCGGGAAAATCCTCCTTACTGGAGGCCATTGCAAACACAACCGATGATGAGAACCCCTCTGTGATCATCGGCGATGACCTTCGGGTTGGTTGGATGCGCCAAGATACTGATTGGGACGACCCCTTCCGCAGTGCCAATGATATCTACTCCGACCATGCGCCCAGCGGCGCCGCAACCTTGACCGAACTGGGCTTGCTCAGTGAAGAAGCTGCCCGTCGGCCGATTGAAAAATTGTCTCTCGGGCAGCGGCGTCGAGTGGCTTTGGCGATTGTGCTTGCGGATCCTCCCGATATTTTGCTCTTAGACGAGCCCACCAACCACATTTCTCTCACCTTGGCCGAAGAATTAGAGGAAGCTTTGGAAGGCTACGAGGGTGTGTTGCTGTTGGCCACGCACGACCGGTGGATTAAACGCCGCTGGCAGCATCGCGTGATAGACATTCCTGCCACCCGCCCCGAGTAGAACAACCACAAAGGCCCGCCTTCCCAGCGTTGGGAAGGGCGGGCCTTAGTTGTTCAGGCTGCGGCGTGCGCTGAGCCTTGAGTTTTAGGGAGCGGGAGCACCTTCGGGCGCGGGCGGTGCTTCGCCCTCAGGAGCCGGCGGGGCCTCTCCCTCGGGGGCGGGAGCGCCTTCAGGGGCAGGAGCTTCACCTTCGGGGGCGTTCTCCTCGGGCACCGGTGCCGGAGCCGGCAGGTCCTGGCAGAACGCCGGTACCTCTTCAGGCGCAACGGTGCTGTTGACCACGGTGCAGGCCCAATCCTGGGACACCTTCCAGTGGCCGTCTTCGTTCACGAACTCCACGCCTTCGGCGATCTGCGGCTCACGATCCGGAAGGGTGAAGTGGATGGTGGCCATCACGCTATCCGGGGTCCAGCCCGGCAGGATCGGGTCCACTACCTGGAAATTCGCGCCGGACTCTTCCTTCGATCGAGTCATCACGTCGAATAGTTCGGGAGCTTGGTCGCCGTTTTGCACGGTGAGCACGCGCTCCTCGATCGGCAGGTTCGGGTCGGTAGCCCGGGCCAGAACGCCGTTGAGTTCTTCCAGGGTGGGAAGTTCGACAGCGGCGGCCGAGGAGCTGGTGCTGGAGCTGGTATCAGACTCCTTGGAATCTCCGTCGTCAGAGCCACACCCTGCCAGCGCCAGCGATGCGGCGGTGACCAGTGCGAGTGCACGTGCCTTGTAAAGTTTCACTACTCTCCTCAGTCCTTGACTGTGTGGGTCAGTTATATGGTTGTCCGTCCGGATTCATGCCACGCAGTGCGGTCACATCTGCGCGGCCTAGGGCGTCGAGTGCGGCGGCCATGAATGCCACAGATCACACAGTGGTGTAATCATCTCAGCCCCTTCTCAGTGGCAGCTTAGAGCCGCTTCATGCAGGTCTCGGGCGGAAAAACTGGTACTTGGATTCTACACGGGCCAGCGCGAATGACCACATCCGAGGCGGCGTCGATAATCGCTGCGTGGGCGGCTTAGCCGATTGGACCGTAGCGTCGGTGCTGCGCAGAGCAACACCACGGCCCCAGGTTTCATTGGGTTTCTGCCCGCAGATCGGGCAGGGTGTGGCACGCTAGATGCATGACTATCGAGACCGAGACCACTGCGGAGCACGACGCCTCTCCGGGCGCCAAAATTGTTGTGATTACCACCGGCGGCACCATCGCGTGCACGACGGATCGCGACGGCGTACTTTTGCCCACAGTGAGCGGACCCGAGCTGTTAGAGCCGGTAGCCCAACGCTTCGACAACGCTCAACTCGCACTGGAAGTCCGAGAGCTCAACCGCCTCGACTCGGCCGCCATGACCCTCGCCGATACGGACGCTATCATCGCAGCCATTCACGATGCGCTCGATGACCCCGAAGTCACCGGAGTGGTGGTCACCCACGGCACCGATTCGATGGAAGAAACCGCCATTGCCGTAGACACTTTCCACGACGATCCACGGCCCGTGATCTTTACCGGCGCTCAACGTAGCTTCGATCACCCCGAATCCGATGGCATCAGCAACCTCTTCGAATCGATCGTGATCGCGATGGACGCCAGTGCCCGCGGAATCGGTGTGCTTATTGTGTTTGGACACGCTGTGATCCCTGCCCGCGGCGCCACCAAGTGGCACACCAGCGATAACCTTGCCTTCGCCACCAACGGCCCCGAAGAACCCACCCGCGCCGAGCCACTCGCCCCCACTGCCCTAGCGGACGTCACCGTCGATATCATCGCCGCCTACCCCGGCGCGCCGCGCACGCTTGTCGACGCTGCCCTTGAACACGGCGCCGACGGCCTCGTCATCGAAGCCATGGGGGCCGGCAACGTGGGCCGCGAACTTGCAATTGCCGTAGGTGAAGCCCTAGACACTGGCACGCCCGTGGTGATCACAACCCGCGTTCCGCGCGGCGATGTTCACGGCTCCTACGGCGGAGCGGGTGGCGGCGCAACTCTTCTCCAAAAAGGAGCAATCGGCTCGCACTACTTTCGGGCGCCCCAGGCGCGGATGCTGCTGGCCGTCGCCATCGCCACCGGTGCCCACCCGGCTACGTTGTTCTAGCTAATCCATCTCCTCCTTGTAGTCCGCCAACCAATCCGCCCAATCGAGGGACATAAGGGGGTCGGCGGGCTGCAAATCTGGATCATCTATCGCGAAACTTCGCGTCACGCCCCGCTTCGTAGTGCGCGTTTCGAAACGCACTGACACCACCCCGTGGCCAGAACCTTGCACCCAGCCGTGGCCATACTCTGGGTGTTCGACATCCTGAGTTGTAATCCAAGCTGGGCTGGTGGGCTCGGATTCCGATGAAATGTCGCTGGATTGAGCCGTCTCGGTGGAAAGATCCCGCACCCCTACCTCAGTATCGTCAAACTTCACCGCTGGAACGATCTGCTGATCGAGTTCTGGGAACATCACATTCTGCCGAGCAGCCTCCAGCCCAGAAAAGGACACCCCTACTAGCCTGATCGGCCCAAGTTCATCTGGGTATCTCACCATCTTTTTCGCCACCGCGTGCAAGGTATCGAAATCATCTGTCGCGTAGTTCAGCGTGTGCGAACGAGATTCGATGTGGAAATCGGCCATTCGAAGTTTTACCGTCACGGTGCGCGCCCCACGGCCATCGTGAAGAAGTCTTCTATGTGCCCCAGTAGCAGCACGCTCAACTGCCGCATCCACCGCGGTGACTGTAAGAAGGTCTTGGGGATAGGTGTGTTCTTGCGAGATTTGCTTCGCGATGGCGCGCGGTTTCACTGGGCGCAGGTCATGGCCCCGGGCAAGATTCCACAGCTCTAGGCCGACTTTCCTACCAAGGCTAATTACCACTTCTTCTTCGGTGAGTGCAGCGAAATCACCAATAGTTTCCACTCCCAGCGCACGTAGCTTCGCGGCGGACACAGGACCGATTCCCCACAGCTTTCCCACGTCGAGCGGGTGAAACATGGCAGATTCGTCCTCCTGGGCCACCACGAATACCCCGTCAGGCTTCGCTTCTCCTGACCCAATTTTCGCGAACTGTTTACCACTGCCCGCCCCAATCGATGCCGGCAAGCCGGTTTCTGCCCGAATTTCGGCGCGCAGCTGCTCAGCCCAGTGCTTCACAACTTCAGGTTGTTCACCTTGCACCTCGTGTGGCTCAAGAAACGCCTCGTCGATCGACAGCTGCTCAATGGTTCCCGCACGACGCGCCACGATCTCAAAGACCCGAGCCGACGCAGCCCTGTACACAGCCCGGCGTGGCTGAACAACGACCGCGCCGAATCCCACCATCGCTTTGGCTTGAAACATGGGCATTGCCGAGTGCGCGCCAAACGCGCGCGCCTCGTAGGATGCCCCCGCCACCACACCGCGCCCGTGCACGCCACCGACAAGAACTGGACGACCTCGCAATGTCGGCCGCGTCAGCTGTTCGCAGGATGCATAAAACGCATCCATGTCGATGTGCAGCACCCAACGTCTCATGTCTACGAGTTTTCCAGATCTTCCTAGTGCGCTTATCGACGACGCCCTTATGCAAAAACCGTCGCGGGCTACAAGGCCCAACCCTCAAACCCTATGTCTTAAACACCCCAAAGGCGAGAGCACCTACCTCAGCTGTGCATAACCGCCTAACCACGCCGAGTATTCCACAGGCGTGTTGTCGCACGCACGATATTTCACTCGCCAGAGCATTAGCCTCCTCCTACACCTGCACCTGACTTATGCACTGTGAGGAGAACAAAATCGTGACTGTACAACGCTGTAAGCAGCTAATTCGCACCATCGGCGACGCCTACGATGAGCTCGCCGGGCTCTTCGATTTCGATCAAGGCGGCTCGCTGAGCTTGGCGGAGAGTCTTCCTGCACTCATCGAGCTAGAGAAGCACAAGGCCGTCCAGGCCCATCTAGACATCCTTATCTGCCACCTGGCTGGGAAAGAAAACCTCACTCAAGCAGCCGGGACGAACAAACCACGCCGAGTTCTGCGAGAGCACCTGGGCTGGTCGGGCCCACGTATCACTGCGGCGCTTGGCGAAGCGAAACGGCTATACAGCCCAGTAGAAGATGCCCGAGCCGAAGCGGCAGAAACCGATCCTGCCCTTGAGGCCGAGGTGAAGGCAGATATCAGCCTGGCCACTGACCTGCGCACGATCTCGCGCAGGAAGCTACTGACGCACCACATCAGCGCAGAAAAACGCACTCTCATCGATAAGCAGCTGCTCAACCTTATGGCACGCAACTCCCTCCAGGCAGAAACTCTACGGGCGGAAGCTATCGACTATGCCGCTAGCCATAGCCTTAACGCCACGCGTTCTTTCCTCCGTGAGCGGGTGAATTCACTCAACGACACCCTCGCTCCAGATAAAGAGCACGCCGAACGCAACCGTTATATCACCCTATCCAAGCCTGACAAGCATGGTGGGCAACGCATTCACGGCTACCTACCGCCGCGTACCACCGCCAAACTGCTAACCCACATGGATAAACACCTACGCACAACCCGCGATAAGGACGACACCCGCAGCCTTAACCAATTCATGGCTGATGCCTTCGACTCGGCGATTGGATCCCACCACACCACGGGGGTCTTCGCTATCTCCATCTCGCCTAAAGATTTCGAAATAGAGGATTACCGCGCCGCCAACATCGAATTCCCCACCGATACCGGTGTAACGCTTCGCCCCGCGGATGTTCTTAAAATTGCCGAACACAAATACGGTTTCGTATGCATTCACGACCCCGAGACGGGCCAAACACAGAGTGTCCACCGGGTGGAACGCCTCGCGAACTTCCGTGACCGCATCGCACTGCTTGCCTCTGAATTGGTGTGTTCGCACCCTGATTGCACCGAACCAGCTAGCCGATGCCAGGTTCACCACCTACTGGCTTGGAAGCAAGGAGGGAAAACCGAGCTACAAAACCTCACGCTGCTATGCCCAGAGCACCACAGTGACAATGACGATTCTCGGAGAAACCCCCACAAAACCCACGCCGTACGCGATCCTCAGACTGGGCGAGTAGGTGTCACCTACCCTGCTACAACTACTAACCCAACCCCCACGATTAACTTCAACGACTCCCCCGACGCTCAGCGATCAGCTGGGGCTCGTATCCGCAAACAGCAATGGCCTGAGCACGAGCACGCCGAATCCGAAACGACAGAGCTACGCTACGCCAGCTAATCTCGTCGCCGAAGACAGTGCTAGCCCCGCCGAAGCGGGGCTAGCAAAAGAAGGAGCGCGGCTAGTTCTTCGTCACCGTAACACGCACACCGTCGAGCACAGGATGACCGTCCTCCACAGCGTCGTCGGTGATCGTCAGGTCGGTGCACAGCACCTCACCAGCGATGGTGTCCTTGTGCCGGTTCGCCCAGTCCAACTTCTCAGTTGGCACCGACAACACGGCGGTGATTCGGTCAGACACCTCAAACTCGGCGGCCTTGCGGGCATCCTGGATGCCACGAATAACATCGTTAGCCCAGCCCTCGGCCTCAAGTTCCTCGGTGAGGGTCATGTCGAGCACCACGAGGCCCTCCATGCCAGCAATCTGGTTGGTGGACTCAGGGTTGTCTGCGACTAGCTTCTCCGTAAACTCCCCAGGCTGCAGCTCGACGCCATCAGCCACCACAACATCGCCAGAACGAGAGTAGTTGCCAGCCTTGACTGCCTTGATGGCCTTCTGCACGTCCTTACCCAGACGCGGACCTGCGACACGGGCATTCACCACGACCTCAAAGCGCCCCACAGCGTCCACATCATCAGTAAGCTCGACCTCCTTCACATTGACCTCATCACGAATGATGTCAACGAAGGGCTCCAAACGCTCTGCATGCGGTACCGCAACGGTGAGCTTCGGCAACGGCAGACGATTGCGTAGTTTGTGCGACTTGCGCACAGAGGAGGTAGCAGAAACCACCATACGAACCTCATCCATAGCCTGGACAAGCTTCTCATCACGCGGGAACTGCTGCGCTTCAGGGAAGTCCGTCAGGTGCACCGAGCGCTCACCAGTCAGTCCCCGGTAGATCACCTCAGTAGCCATAGGCAAAAGCGGTGCAGCCACTCGGGTGAGGGTTTCGAGCACGGTGTAGAGAGTGTTGAACGCCTCGGGGTATTCCTGGTCGCCGGCCCAGAACCGGTCACGCGAACGGCGCACATACCAGTTAGTCAACGCATCGCAGAACCACCGAACCTCGTCGCAGGCAGTAGCGATATCGAGATCTGTGAGAGCCTTGTCCACCGTCTCAACGAGGTCACCCGTTTTCGCCAAGATGTAGCGGTCCAGAACATTCGTGGAGGTGGTATCGAAGCGCGCTGGGGTAGAGCTGTAAAGCTGGAGGAAGCTGTAGGCATTCCACATCGGCAGAAGAGCCTGGCGCACACCTTCGCGGATTCCCTGCTCAGTGACAATGAGATTGCCGCCGCGCAGGATAGGCGAAGACATGAGGAACCAACGCATGGCATCGGAACCATCACGGTCGAAGACCTCGTTCACGTTCGGGTAGTTGCCCTTGGATTTCGACATCTTCAGCCCGTCGTTGCCCAGCACAATGCCGTGGGCGACAACGTTAGAGTAGCCAGCCTTGTCCCACAACGCCGTAGCGATAACGTGCATGGTGTAGAACCATCCACGAGACTGACCGGAGTACTCCACAATGAAGTCAGCCGGGTTGTGAGTGTCGAACCACTCTTTGTTCTCAAACGGGTAGTGCTTTTGCGCGAACGGCATAGAGCCGGACTCGAACCAGCAGTCGAGAACTTCTGGAACACGCCGCATGGTGGACTTACCGGTCGGGTCATCAGGGTTGGGGCGGGTGAGCTCGTCGATGTAAGGACGGTGCAGCGAGGTAGGACGCACCCCGAAGTCCCGCTCGAGTTCATCGAGGGAACCATAGACATCTACACGCGGATAATCCTCGTTGTCGGACACCCACACCGGGATGGGCGATCCCCAGTAGCGGTTGCGGGAAATGTTCCAATCACGCGCACCCTCCAGCCATTTACCGAACTGACCGTCACGGATGTGTTCAGGGACCCAGCGGATTTGGTCGTGGTTGAGTTCCACCATCCGGTCGCGGATTTTGGTGACCTCAATGAACCAGGAAGGCAGCGCCATGTAGATAAGGGGCTCCCCTGAGCGCCACGAGTGCGGGTAGGAGTGCTCGATGGTTTGGTGGCGTACCACCCGCTTGATGGCTTTGAGATCCTTGATGATGTTTTTGTTAGCGTCGAAGACGAGCTGGCCTTCGTACTCGGGCACGGCGTGGGTGAACTTACCGTCCATATCTACGGGAATGACCACGTCGATTCCGTTGGCCGAGCAGGTGTTCATATCGTCTTCACCGAAGGCGGGTGCCTGGTGCACGATGCCGGTACCGTCTTCGGTCGTCACATAATCGGCGCCAAGGATGCGAAAGGCGTTGGGGTGGTCCTTGAAGTGCGGGAAGATGGGCTCATAGCGAAGGCCAACCAACTCGCTACCGGAATGGGTGGACACGACCTCATGGTTTTCTCCGAGCTCCTTGGTGTACTGGCCTAGGAGGTTTTCGGCGAGCAGGAACTCTGCTCCACGGAATTCTTCCATGCCATCTTCACCGACGCGGACGCGCACATACGTGACCTCGGGGTGTACTGCGAGCGCAAGGTTGGATGGCAGGGTCCACGGCGTGGTGGTCCAGGCAAGCGCCTGTGTGCCCACCAGATCGGAGTTTGCGTCGCCCTCAGCGGCGGTGATGGGGAACGTCACCGTCAGCGTGGGGTCTTGACGCATCTTGTAGCTGTCGTCGAGGCGGGTTTCCTGGTTAGACAGCGGTGTGTGCTCAGCCCAGGAGTAAGGCAGCACCCGGAACCCTTGGTAGATCAGGCCCTTGTCGTAGAGAGTCTTAAACGCCCACATGATGGATTCCATGTAGTCGAGATCCATCGTCTTGTAGCCGTTGTCGAAGTCCACCCAGCGGGCCTGCCGGGTCACGTATTCTTTCCACTCCTCGGTGTACTCAAGCACAGAGCTACCGCAGTACTCGTTGAACTTCGCCAGCCCCATGTCTTCGATTTCACCCTTGTCGGTGATACCGAGCTGCTTTTCGGCTTCGATCTCGGCGGGCAGGCCGTGGCAGTCCCAGCCGAAGACGCGGTCAACTTTCTTACCCTTCATCGTTTGGAAGCGCGGCACGATGTCTTTGACGTAACCGGTCAAAAGGTGACCGTAGTGCGGCAGGCCGTTGGCAAAGGGCGGACCGTCGTAGAATACGAATTCTTCGGCGCCCTCGCGCTGTTCTACGGAGGCTTGGAAGGTTCGATCGTCCTTCCAGTAGTTAAGAACGTTCTTCTCCATGTCGGGGAACCGGCTGGTGCCTCCGGACATGTCTACGCGGGGATACACTCCGCCTACGTTGCTCTTTGAAGAGCTATCGGCTGTGCTCATATGTGGGCTCCTTACAAAGACAATTCTGGGCACTCGATCGTGCGGTGTTATTCGCCTAGGGACGAGATTGCCAAAGCATGTCTGCTCCGGGGCACCCGCGGTACCACCCTATTTGCGCGCACTCTGTGAGCAGGATGCGCGCCTCTTCGTTTGTCTTGTGTAAGGATTATCGACCCTCGTCGGCTGGTTCTACTTTCCGCCTAGGCGGGGTTCTTCCAGCAGCTCCCCGGTGATTGCCGGATCAACGCTATCGTGTGCGTCGCGTGGAGGTTTGACGTCTCACGTGATGCTCGCAGGAGATTATATCGAAATTTTCGCTTCCAGCACTACTCCCCCTGCGTAAGCACTACCTGCCGTTCGATGACTGCTACTTCTTTCCTTGCGGGTGCCGAGTGTGTCGCCACGTATCGATTCCCCACACCACAATTCCTGCAATGGACGTTGCGATAAGCAGGTAGGCGAAGATGATCTCCTCGGTCTGCACGGTGAGAACAAGCAAGAAGAAACTTGCGAGAGCGAGCACGATCGCGAGAAGCATCATAGGCAGGATTGTAGAGGGTGAGTGGGTATTGTGTGCTGCGCGACGCACCCTAGCCAAACCCCAACACCCACCTGAGTCCTACTGTCTTTGTTCTTTCCCGACTGCAGTGGCGGCACGTGGTTTCGCGTTGACCTAGCGGCCCGTTTTTCATGTTTTCCGACAGCAGGGCCACCCTTGGCTATATGCCGTCTCTTTCCAGCTGCCGCCCGCAGAGACTCATCCGGGAGATTCATCCTCCGCACTGCCCACGCCAAAGGCCCCACACACCGAAGTGTGTGGGGCCTCGAAGGGCTGTACTACCGCTTAGTTGTTGGAACCGTTGTGCGGGTTCGGAGCGGAGGTGCTGTTGGTGTCCAGCTCCTGCAGCTTGGTCTCCAGCAGGTTCTTGAGGCGGGTGCGGTACTCGCGCTCGAAGACACGCAGCTCGTCGATACGGTTTTCGTAGACGCTCTGCTGCTGCTTCATGGTGGCCATCGTCTCGCTGTACTTGCGATCAGCCTCCGACTGCAAGGAGGATGCCTTTTGCTCGGCCTGCTTGACCTTGGCGTCGGACTGCGCGGTGGCGTCGTGGATCATGGTCTCGGAACGCTGCTTGGCGTCGGAAAGCATGCGCTCGGACTTCTCGTTGGCTTCCGCGATGGTCTTGGCGGCCTGGTCCTTCGCAGTGCCCAGGGTGCGACGGGAGGTCTCGTTGGCCTCGTTGATGGTCTTCTCGGCGGTCGCGCGGGCCTCGTCCAGCATGGACTGGGACTCGTTGCGGGCGTCGTTGGTGAGGCGATCGGCCATCTCCTGAGCCAGACCCAGGACGCGAGCGGCCTGCATGTGGGTTTCGGGGGATGCGGTCTGATCGTCGGCTGCAGCGGAAGCGGCGGCCTGCTGCGGCTGCTGCTGAGCGCCAGCGTTCTGGCGAGCCTGAGCCTCTGCCTTGCGGGCTTCCTCGGCCTCCTTGCGGGCGGACTCTGCCTGCTTCTTGGCCTCTGCGAGCTGGGACTCGTACTTGGTGGAGAGCTCCTTCTCGATGCGCTTGCGGAGCTCGGCCTCGTTGACCGCCGGGCTGGCAGCAGCTGCGCCGCCGCGGACGTTATCGGTGGAGTCGAGCTCGGACTGGAGCTCCTCTACCTGCGCACGCAGCGCATCGTTGTCGTCCTGGAGTTGACCAAGAGTGTCTTCGACGAGATCGAGGAACTGGTCAACCTCATCCTCAGCGTAGCCTCGCTTGCCGATCGGCGGCTTGCTAAAGGCAACATTGTGCACGTCGGCTGGAGTCAGCGGCATTGACGATTCCCTTCGCGTTAGTTTCTCTATCTTAAAAAATTCTCTCAGCCACTCTGGCGTCGCACAAGATGCTCAGACACTCTTTCGCAGCTTTGAAAATTTTTCGAGACCGACGGCGGATCTGCCTCCGTCGAATCTATCTCTATGTTTCTCTTATTACGCTATCTTACGCAGATTCCCTCAAGGTGCACTGCACCTTAACACAATATACGGGTTTGATTTCGGATGTCTACGCAATTTGGTGCCGAGTCCGCGAGGACCCCCGTCTGCGGGCTACCCCCACATGCCACACCTCAGCATCCGATTGGGCATCTGGCGGAGACACCACCACCCCGCAGCCTAGGCCCAGTCTCACTGCCGTGAGACCGGATATCCCAAGCGTACGGGGTGGGATGTGTGGACGTCCACGTTTAGACGATAACCGCGTTGAACACGCCGACAAGGATGTACTCGAGCAGAATCAGGCCGAAGAACAGCACCAGCACGGACACATCCAGCGCCACTCCCCCCATTCGGATTGGGGGGATCATCTTTCGCAGCGCCTTCACTGGCGGGTCCGTGACCATGAAGATCGGCTCCGCGATGTAGTAGAACCATCGTGGCGGGGCGAAGTTCCGCGAGAACGACACCACCATTTCAATCAAGATGCGGGCGATGAGCACGTATCGGTAGATGCGGATCGCCCAAAGCAGGATTAGCAAAGCTGTAGTCACGGGTTCACAGCCTAACCTATTTCTAGTCCGCGGCGGAGATATATCTAACCCCGCGTGGCACGATTCCCCGCCGCTTATTGTGTTGAAAGTCATAGGCTACGCGGGCCCGATAGGCGCCTCAATGCCACCAATTCACACCATGTCACGGGGATTACATGCACAACGCCCACCGACGAAAAGAGGAGCGTCGGCGGGCGTTGATCACACGTTCTTTAAGCCGCTGAGTTACACGCGGGCAGTGCGCTCGAGCTGAGCGGTGGAGACGTGCGCCCCATCAGGAATGAGAGCGAACACGCGCGGGGCCACCTTCTTCATGGTGCCGCGCAGCGCAAAACCCAAACCGGCGGCAAAATCCACTACTCGGTGGGCATCATCGCTATTCATGCGGCTGATATCAAAGACCACCGCGTCACCATCACGGAACGGCTCGCCGATGCGAGCAGCCTCGGTGTAGCTGGAGATGTCCACAGGCACAATTGCGCAGGCGTAGGAGCGGTCACGATCTCGCTCGTAGTAGCTCTCGGCTTCGCGGCTCGGCTCCTCGTAGCGACGACCGTAGCGTTCGGCGTAGCGGTCCTCACCATAGGAGCGCTCCTCATAGCCACGCTCCTGGTAGCCGGCCTCGTCGCCGTAGTAGGCATCGTCCATGTCTTCGGTGTAGGGGCCCAGTCCGAAGTACTCTTTGAACTTGTTCAAGCTCGACATCGTGTAGTGTTCCTCTTCTTCGTCTATGTGGAGGGATTGTGCTGGTCAATTGGGGTGTAACCAAGTTTGAGCGAGGCTCACAACCGCGTAATTTCTATCGTTAGACTACTGGCCTTGGGCCGAGGATATCCGTTCCGACACGCACAAATGTGGATCCCGCCTCGATTGCCTGCACCATATCCGCACTCATCCCCGCGGAGTAGTCCAATGCCCGGCCGAGTTGCTCAGACCATCGCTGCACCACGACGGCACCGCGCTCAAATACCGCACGCGGGTCGGCGTCCAACGGCGGCACACACATAAACCCACCGCAGCGGGTTCGTGGCAAGGATTCAAGCTTGTCGACGATCTCTGCCAGCTCCTGCTCAGTAGCACCACCGCGGGCGGCATCACCGTCCGCAGAGAGCTGCACGAGACAGGTCAGCACCTCGTCTTCGGCGCGCTGCCCCGCTCGGTGGCCAAGTCCATCCCGCGGTTCAACCCCTCGGCGATCGCAACCGAATCGACCGAATGGACCCACTCAGCCCAACGGGCGATCGAGTTAGTCTTCTTCGACTGAATCTGACCAATCATGTGAAAGGACATCTCAGGCACTGCCTCTTTTTTGTCCTTGCCCTCTTGGTCGCGGTTCTCCCCCACAGCCGTCACCCCTAGCTCGTGAAGCAGGGCCACATCGGAGGCTGGGTGAAACTTCGTCACCGGCAACAGCTGGATCTCCGATGCTTCGCGTCCAGCTTTAGCAGCGGCCTCAGCGATTGCTGCCTGCACCCGGTCGAGGCGCTCGGCAAGCTCCTCGCGTCGTGCGGTCATGATGATCACCGATTCCTTTCTTTCTTAGATCTCGCTCGCACCGCCCCAGTGGCGCACATTAGCCATCCTGCGTCTGCTTGCGCGGCAGCCACACGAGCCCCGCTTGGCGGCCAGTGGGGCCTTGGGCACGACGGTAGGAAAACAGCGAGTCGTCCTCGATGGTGCAGCGGGGATCTACGTCGATAGCGCGCACTCCCAGCGAGTGTAGTTGCTTTACCAGCCCAGCTCGGATGTCGAGTCCGGTGGTTCCCGCTTCGGTGCGGCAGCGACTGCCCGGCAGATGCGTTTCCACATCCGCAGCCATCTCCGGCGGCACCTCATATCGTCGACCTGAGGCCGCGGGGCCGAGCAGTGCGTGGATGGATGCGGGCGTGGCCCCTAGTTCCATCATCGTCTCTACGGTGCGGCGAAGGATGCCATTGCGAGCACCCATCCTGCCTGCGTGGACAGCAGCCACCACTCCAGCGGTCGTGTCGGACAGCAGCACCGGAACACAATCGGCCACCAGTACTGCGAGCGCCAAGCCGCGAGTGGTGGTCACTAGCGCATCGGTGGCCGGCACGGGTGCTGATGGGGCTTCATTCACTACGGTGACGGTCGGCGAATGGATTTGTTCCATCCACACTATGTTGCTGGGGCTAAGCCCAATAATGCTGGCGAGTCGCTGCCGATTTGCGGCCACAGCCGCCGGATCATCGCCAACGTGATCGCCGAGGTTAAAACTGTCGTATGGGAAGGCCGAAGCCCCGCCGGCTCGGCTGGTCACAACCTTGCGGACGGGGCGGGTATCGATATTCACGTAACTGCTTCAGTCCTTAACGCATGAAATCGGGAATGTCGAGGTCATCTACCGGCGGCTCCGAGCGGCGCGGTTCGGAGCGCTCCTCGTAGTCGTTGTGAGTAAATAGCCCCGGCGAGCGGTCGTTGCCCAGTCGGTGGCGCGCCTGGTGAGCGCGGTCATCATAGGCGCGGCGCTCACGGGCCGGTTCCTCAGCGCGCTCCGCACCGGCGGCACACTCGGAGCCCTCTGCACGTTCGCTAGCTCCGAACATTCCCTCGCCCTGACGGGGTGCCGGGGTGGGGCTGGCGGCTGCTGGGCGCTCGGCGGGCTTGCGTACGTTGTCGTTATCGGCCACGGAGGCGGCGTCGTCAAAGCCGGTGGCAATCACGGTCACGCGCACCTCGTCGCCGAGGGTGTCGTCGATGATCGTGCCGAAGATGAGGTTCACATCCGGATCGGATTGGCTCTCCACCATCTCTGCAGCCTGGTAGACCTCCTGCAGGCCAAGATCGGAACCGCCCGCGAAGGACAGCAGCACGCCCTTGGCGCCTTCCATCGTGGACTCCAGCAGCGGGGAGTTGATGGCCTGTTCCGCGGCGGCCACGGCTCGGTTATCGCCCCGCGAGGAGCCGATACCCATGAGCGCGGATCCGGCATCGGACATCACGGCACGGACGTCAGCGAAGTCCACGTTGATAATGCCCGGGGTGGTGATCAGCTGGGTAATGCCCTGGACACCGTTGTAGAGCACTTCATCCGCGGAACGGAAGGCTTCCATCATCGAGAGGTTGGCGTCGCCCAGCTGCAGCAAGCGATCGTTCGGGATCACTATGAGAGTGTCACACGAGTCACGCAGGGCCTCGATACCTTCGAGGGCCTGGCGCATGCGGCGGCGACCTTCGAACTTAAACGGGCGGGTAACCACACCCACTGTGAGCGCGCCCATCTTCTTGGCGATATTGGCCACCACCGGGGCGGCGCCAGTACCGGTACCGCCGCCCTCACCAGCCGTCACGAACACCATGTCGGCGCCCTTGAGAGACTCTTCGATCTCGGACTTGTGGTCCTCGGCAGAGGTGCGCCCCACCTCAGGGTTAGCGCCGGCACCGAGGCCGCGGGTGGCTTCGCGGCCGATGTCGAGCTTGACGTCCGCATCCGAGAAGAGCAAAGCCTGGGAGTCGGTGTTTACGGCAATAAATTCAACGCCCGCCAGGCCCTCTTCGATCATGCGGTTGACGGCGTTAACGCCGCCGCCGCCGACACCGACGACCTTGATGACGGCGAGGTAGTTGTTCGGTGAGGTCATGGTTATAAGGCTCGCCTTTCGGATTTTTCTCGTGTGGTGCACGTTGTAGGTGCGTTTTTCTCAAAGTCCACAGACTGTCAAAACAATGTAAGTCCATCATGGTCGACCGCCACGCAAATACGCGTGACATTCACGCGGCGTGTCTTTAACCCTAAAGCTCAACTTTAGACTTCTGACGTGCGCTTTCGCTTAACGTGTGGTGACCATGTTGGGGTTGGTGACGTTCCACGATTCCTCCTCGCGGGTCAGCACCGCGCGTGTGGCGCGGGCCTTATTTGCCGCATCCTCGGCCGAGCCCCAGTACACAGCCTTCTTGCCCATCTCGGGGCTCTCGAAGTGCAGGGTCAGCTCGAAAGGACTGCGGGCTTCCACATAGCGAAGCTGATCGCGGCGATCGCCGGCTATGTCTTCCCACGCGTTCACGGCATCCACCACGGCGGCGTAGATCTTGGGATTGTCATCACTCATGCCCACGATTTTCACCGCCCCGCGGGGATCATCGGAGATCACAAAGGGAGCGCCGTCGCGGTCAGCAAGGTGTGCGCCGTCGGGTTGCTCAGAATAGAGGAAAGGCTCGTGCTCGACCACCTTCACCTCAATCCCCCGCGGTGAGGAGTGCCCGACCGTAGCCGATTTCACCCAGGGCAGCTCCGCCACACGAGAGGCCGCCTGGGCGGTATCGACTCGCAGCGAGTTCTCCCCTTCGGCAATGCCGGCGGCATCAACGATCTCATCGCTCGAGGTTTCCCGATTGCCCTCGACGGTAACTGAGTTGACAGTGATGATGGGGACAAACAGGCAGAGCAGAATCGCCGCCACAGCTAGGGCGATGACCGCGCCAACGGTGCGGAGAATCCTCCTGCGACTCACTTAATCCGCCGCCTTTGGTGCATCGCTGGAGGCGTCGAGCCCCTCGAGGATCTCGTCGGCGAGCATGGTCACCGACCCAGCACCCATGGTGAGCACGATGTCGTGCGGGTCCACCAGCTCAGAGACAACACCAGGCACCTCCGCAAAGCTGTCCACATAGCGGCAGGGAGCGCTCACCTTGTCGGCGATGATGCGCCCGTCCACCCCTTCCACGGGCTCTTCACGCGCGCCAAAGATATCCAGCACCACTACGGCATCTGCCTTGGACAATGCTTGGGCGAACTCTTCGGCGAATTCGATCGTGCGGGAATATAGGTGCGGCTGGAACACCACCACCACTTTGCCGCGGCCAATCGCTGCCACCTTGTCTTGGGCGGCACCGACCACGGCCGACACCTCGGTGGGGTGGTGTGCGTAGTCATCGAAAACGCTCACACCCAGCGCAGGCCCCTCGGAGACGGTGCCGTGGTATTCGAAGCGACGCCGCACGCCGGTGAACTCGCTCAGGCCATCGGCCAGGGCGAGCACATCGCCGCCGGCAACCACACCTGCCACAAGCGCCGCCGCAGCGTTGAGCACCATGTGTTCGCCAGGGACATGAATGGTGACATCCACTACGTTCTCGCCCACGCGAATCCGGGCACTGGTGCCATAAACGGTGGTGGTGCGCTCTTCAATAATCGCCCCAGCTGGCACATCGGGGTGCATGGAACAGGCCTCGCGGGTGCCATAGCCAACGACCGTGGTGCCCTTGGCTACGCACCGCTCCCCCAACGCCGCGGCGTGTTCATCGTTGAGGCACACCACCAGCGTGCCGGCGTCGACAAGCCGCGCCGCGAAATCATCGAAGACGGTGAAGTAGGCGTCGTGAGTTTTGAAATAGTCCAAGTGATCCGGCTCGATATTGGTTACCACGGCCACCTTGGGGCGGTATTGCAACAGCGAGGCATCGGATTCGTCGGCCTCGGCCACAAAGCAGGTGCCAGTGCCATGGTGGGCGTTGGTGCCGGCCTTGTTCAGCTGGCCGCCGATGGCAAAACTCGGGTCCATCCCCGCTTGCTGCATGGCCACCACCGCCATCGATGTGGAGGAGGTTTTGCCGTGCGTGCCCGCAAACAGCACCTGGTCGTGGCCGTCCATAAGCAACGCGAGCATCTCGGAGCGGCGCAAAATCGGGATATTAAGCTCACGGGCGCGCACCAGTTCAGGGTTATCCTGCGGGATCGCTGCGAAGGAAGTGACCACAGCGGTCGGAGGGTGGCCTTCCCGGTCAATGTTGGCGCCGTCATGGCCAATGGCAATGTCGGCCCCCATGGAGCGCAGCGCCAGCACCACGCGCGAATCCTTGGCATCGGAGCCACTCACCTCGGATCCTCGCGCCAACAAGATCCGGGCGATGCCGGACATGCCCGCACCGCCAATGCCGATCATGTGCACTCGGGTCAGATCCGCGTCCACCGTCTGCTCGCTCACCACTGTTCTCCTCATTTTTGTGTCTGTGTGTGTGCTTCTCAACGACGCCACCTCGCCCCACTGCACCTGCCGTTTCGGCGGCGCGGCGCGCCTTCAAGGTTGATGTTAGCCGCGTGCGCTACGAACAATACGCTCGGCGATGTCTTCAGCGGCGCTGCCTAAACCTGCCTGATCGGTGGCGTGCACCATGGCCTCGTAGAGCTGCTCATCCCCGAGAATCGCCAGCACTTGGGTGGCGAGGCTGTGGCCGGTGAGCTCGGCATCCGCGATGAGGGTCGCGCCACCAGCGCTGATCACCGGCTGGGCATTTAACCCTTGTTCGCCGTTGCCGTGCGGCAGCGGCACGTAGATCGCGGGCGTGCCCGAGGCGCTCACCTCGGCCACCGTCATTGCACCAGCACGGCAACAGATAATGTCCGCCGCGGCATAGGCTTTGTTCATTTCGCTGATATATGGCAGCGGCACATATCCCTCGCCCGCTTCGGGCGCCTCGTTCTTCTTGCCATAGGCGTGCAGCACCTGCACTCCCCCGGCGCGCAGCTGTTCGAGCCCCTCGGCCACGGCACGGTTCAGCGAGCGTGCCCCTTGGGAGCCGCCAGTGACCAGTAGCGTCGGGCTGTGGGGATCAAGTCCGAATTCGGCTCGGGCCTCCTGCTGGGCGTGCTCGCTGCGGTTTTGGGAGTGCACACTGCGAATGGGCACGCCGACCACATCACCTGCGATGCCCGAGTCGGCCACCGCGTTCAGACCCGTGCCGCCGAGGCGTACGCCCAACTTGTTGGCCATTCCGGCGCGCGCATTGGCCTCGTGAACGAAGAAAGGAATGCCGAGCCGGCGTGCCGCCAAGTACGCAGGGGCGGAAACATAGCCGCCGAATCCGATGAGTACATCGGCCTCTACGTCTTTAAGCACCGCGATGGTCGCGCGCACGGAATTGAGTACCTTCACCGGCAGCGTGGCGAGTGCCGGCCCTGGCTTGCGGGGCACCGGCACCGGTGGAATGGTGCGCAGCTCGTAGCCGCGTTCAGGAACCAGATCCACCTCCAATCCGCGGGTGGTGCCGAGGGCGGTGATGCGCACGTGCTCGTCGCGCGCCCGCAGTGCATCGGCGACAGCTAGGGCTGGTTCGATGTGGCCGGCGGTTCCACCGCCCGCTACCACTACCGATAGGGTTGTCTCGCTCATGAGGCCTTTCTACCGTTGCCGGTTCTGAGAGGTGCGGCGACTGCGCACATGGGTTACTGGTTCACCGTAGCGGCGCACGCGATCGCGTTCGGTGTGTCGGCTCAACGCTTCTTTACGACGCTTATTCGGCTGTGCACCGCGCTGCTCGCGCTCGACCCCGCGGCGAGTTTCCTCGCCACGTCCTTGGCGCACGGACACCCCTGTCACTGTGGGTTCCGGCAGCATGAAGAGTCGATCAAACCAGGGGCGACCATGAGACTGCAGTGCGGAAATCGCCTCTGGCTCGTGGCGGGCGCAATTGAGCAACAGCCCCATCGACGCCAGGGTGATGATCGCCGAGGTGCCACCCGCAGAGATCAAAGGCAGCTGGATACCCGTGACCGGCCACAACCCGATCACGTAACCGATATTGATGAACGCCTGAATCACAATGGAGCCGGTGAGGGTCGCCGCCAACAACGACAGGAAACGATCATTGCTGCGCAGCGCGGTGCGGAAGCCGAGTACGCACAGCGCAGCGTAGAGCACGATGACCATGGTGGCGCCTACCAAGCCCGTCTCCTCGCCAATGATGGCGAAGATGAAGTCGTTTTTCGCCTCTGGCAGGTAGAACCACTTGGCGCGGGATTGTCCTGGGCCGACGCCGAAGAAGGATCCATCCGACAGCGAAAGGTAGCCCTGATAGGACTGAAAGGCAGCGCCGCGAGTGTCTTCGAAGTGGCCAAAGAAGGCATCTTTGTACACAGAAATGCGATCGGAACGAAAACCCGAGGAGTTTTTCACTGCGATGCCCAGCGCGAACAAGGTGCCGATGGCAGTGAACACAATGAAGCGCATGTCCAATCCCGCGAAGACGAGTGTCACTCCCACTACCACGAGGAAGGCCAAGGCCATGCCCACGTCCTTTTCTGCCAGGATCAACAGCAGCATCACGGCAGCCACGCCACAGAACACGGTGAAGCGGCGCTTCTTGTGCTCAGGGGCTAAATCCGCCAACCACGAAGAACCCCACACCGCGATAGCCACCTTGGCTAGCTCGGAGGGCTGCAGGCGGATGGGGCCAGCAACGATCCACGACTGAGATCCCACCTCTTCCATACCGGTACCAATGCCGGGAACCAATACGAGAATCAGCAACACAATTGAGGCGCCCAAAAGCCACGGTGCGAGGCAGCGGATCGATACCGGCCGCATCCTCAGGCACAGCCACATGGCCACAAAGCCCACGCCGACCATGACAGCCTGGCGCATGGCGGTGCCGAAGACCGACGCCCCCTCGAGCACCGACCATGTCATCGAGGAACTGGCCACCATGAGGATGCCGAAGAATGCGAGGATGACCACGATCGAGGCGATGGCGTAGTAATCCAGCAGGGGCCGAAGGGCCACGTGAAAATACTGCCGGCGGCCGCCCTCTTCTGTGGTGCTCACCTTAGACATCGCCACCTCCGCTTGTGCCGAATGCGGCGCGCATGGCCTCGGCGAAGATATCGCCGCGCTCACCCATGCCGCTATACATGTCCAATGATGCCGCAGCGGGGGCCAAGATTACGTCAACACCAGCTACGGCGTGTTCGCGGGCGAAGGCCGCGATCTCGGCCATCGCTTCGTACTTATCAGTGCTGGTGGAGACGAACACCGGTAGCTGCGGGTAGAGGGAGCCGAGATGCTCCGCAATGAGCGGGGCGTCTACGCCGAGGAGCGCTGCGGCCACCATGCGCTCTCCGTGGGTGCGAATCACCTCAGAGACATCCGCGCCCTTGAGCTGGCCACCGGCCACCCACAGAATGGAGGAGAATCCCTTCAAAGCAGCGTCGGCGGCATGCGGATTGGTTGCTTTGGAATTATCGATCACAGTGATTGTGCCTGCCGCCTCGTGAACTTGGTGCACCACCTGGCCACGGTGGGCGGCCACCCCGAAGCTGTCGAGCGCAGCCGCGATATCGGCCGGCGCCACCGACTGTGAGCGGGCCATCGCCGTAGCAGCCAGCGCATCGAGCTGGCCGGCGCGCCCCGCTGGGGAGATGCCCTCGATAGGACGGATACGAATGCCCGGCCCCGAGCTCTCCGACTCAGGCACGAAGGCGCGATCAACGATCCAGCCCTCAGCTACCCCTACCTGGCCCGGCTCAGGTTCGGCCAAGGTGAAGCCCACAGTGCGCCCCGCCGCTTGAGGCTCCATGGCACGCACGTGTTCATCATCCACCCCGAGCACGTTGATCGCGCCGCGGAGAATGCGCGCCTTATCCGCACCGTAGTGCGCAAAGCTGCCGTGCCAATCAATGTGGTCTTCAGCAAGGTTAAGTACGCAGCCGCAGTCTGGGGTGAACTCGTGGGTCCAGTGCAGCTGGAAGCTAGAAAGCTCTGCCACCAGCACCTCCACCCGCGGGGTTGCCAGCAACGCGTCTGGGATGGCGGTACCGATATTGCCCACCGCCGCCGAGGCGGGATTATGCCGCTGCATCATCTCCGCCAGCATGGCGGTGGTGGTGGTTTTGCCATTAGTGCCGGTGATGGCCAGCCATGTGCGACGCGGGCCGAGCAGCTCGGCGCGGTCCACGAGGTAGGCCACTTCAACGTCGCCGAGGACGGGGATGTTCGCGGAGGTGGCGTCGACAAGCACGGGAGAGTCGGGACGCCAACCGGGGGAGGTAATCACACAGGAAAACTCTGTGATGCGCTCGCGCGCGTGCGCTGTGGTGAGCGCCTCGGCGCCGAGCTCGGCGATGACCTCAGCGGAGGCAGGGTTATCGTCGGCGATCGCCATCTCCACGCCCAGCATGCGCACGAGCTTCGCGCAGCCCACTCCCGAGACGCCGGCTCCGGTAATCAGAATGGGGCCGGAGAGACAGTCCGGCAGGGCGGTGGGGACATCGTGGGACGGGCGGGAGTGTTGATCTGCAGACATGATGAAAGGCTATACCCCTGCGCTAGTGAGCCACTCGCTGTAGAACAACGCCATGCCTGCGGTGCAGGCCATGGCTGCGAGCAGCCAGAAACGGATGGTGACGGTGGTTTCGGCCCATCCACCAGATTCGAAGTGGTGGTGGAAGGGGGCCATGCGGAACACGCGCGTGCCGCGGGTTTTGAACACGATGATCTGGATGGCCACCGAGGCGACCTCAATCACAAATAGTGCACCCACGATGATCATCAACAGCTCGGTTCGGGAGGTCACAGACAACCCGGCCACAAGGCCACCGAGGGCCAAAGAACCGGTGTCGCCCATGAAGATCTTGGCGGGCGCGGCGTTCCACCACAAGAACCCAGCGCAGGCGCCGGCACCGGCGGCGGCGAGCATCGCCAAATCCAGCGGGTCGCGCACCGAGTAGCAACCGGGCTGCACGGCCACATCACAGGAGTTTCGGAACTGCCAGAAGGTCATGGTGGTGTAGGCCACCATCACCATGGCGGTGGATCCGGCCGCCAAACCATCCAGACCATCGGTGAGGTTCACCGCATTCGACCAGGCGGAGACCAAAAAGTAGATGAAGACGAGAAACACCACGGTTCCCAGGATCCCGCCGCCAAAAGCCAGATCCACGGTGTCGATATCCCTAATGAAGGACAGGTGCGTGGAGGCCGGGCTGATACCGGAATCGTTTTCGAAGCGCAGCGCGAAGAAACCGAAGAGCACGGCCGCGGCCAGCTGGCCGAAGAGCTTGCCCTTCTTGTTCAGGCCCAGATTGCGCCCCTTCGCCAGCTTGATGTAATCATCGGCGAAGCCCAGCCCGCCGAGGGCGAGGGTGAGCAGCAAGACGAGAATCCCGGAGGCGGTAAAGGCGGTGGAACCAGTGAGCACGCCCACGATCGTGGCCACCACATAGCCGCCGAGAATGCCGGCGAGAATAGCGATACCGCCCATGGTGGGGGTGCCGCGCTTACGGAGGTGCGAGGCCGGCCCATCCTCGCGGATCTCTTGGCCCAGCCCCTCGGCCGAGAAGCGACGAATGAGCACCGGGGTGAGGAAAATGGCAATGAGGAAGCTCACTACCCCGCTGATGATGATCTGCGTCATGACGTAATCTACCCGTGCGTTTCTTTCTATACCTTCGTATCGTGTGTGCGCTTTTAGCGGCTCTTGCTCAGCTGCGCCAATTGCTCGGCGACATACCACAGCCTGTCGGCATTGGATGCCTTGACCAACACCACCTCGCCCGGCTGGACGCCAGCGGCAATGATGTTCAACGCCCCGTCCACACCTTCGGCGATGTGGGTGTCAATACCTAAATCCTCGGCCACCCCAGCTAGGGCGTGGGTATTGACATCGGTGCCGACAGTAATGAGGTGGTCGATACCACTATCAAGCAGCACCTGCCCCAACTCCTCGTGGGCGGTGATGGCATCATCGCCCAACTCAGCCATTTGGCCCAAGATCGCCCAGCTGCCCGTACCGGCTGCAGCCGCCGTAGAGGCCAAGGCCTTAATACCGGCGCGCATGGAGTCTGGGTTGGCATTGTAGGAGTCGTTGATGATCACCACTCCATCGCTGCGGGTGATGATGGCCATGCGGTTGGCCGAGGCTGCAGTATGCGCCCCTAAAGCCGCAGCAATCTGCGCGCATTCGAGGCCCACAGCGTGGCCTACCGCGGCGGCGGCAAGCGCGTTGTACACCTGGTGCTCGCCGCTGACCTGCAGCTGCACCTCGGCGCTACCGCTCGGAGTGGTGAGCACAAAGTGGGGTCGTGCCAGCTTATCCACACTCACGTCGGTGGCGGTGATGCTGGCATCCGCGTGCGGGGCACGACCGTCAAGGGCCGCCGAAGTGAGCAACACGGTTGCGTCGGTTTTCTCCGCCATCTGCGCCACCAGCCCGTCGTCTGCATTGAGCACGGCGACCCCACTGGCCGGCACTGCCTCGATCAGCTCGCCCTTGGCCTGGGCGATATTGTCCCGAGAGCCGAACTCACCCAAGTGGGCGCTGCCGACATTGAGCACCACCCCGATATCGGGACGAGTGATCTCGGTGAGATGCCGGATATGGCCGATACCGCGGGCCGACATCTCGCTGATGAGATAGGTGGTCCGCTCATCGCATTTCAAGGCGGTGTAGGGCAAACCGATCTCGTTATTGAAAGAACCGGGTGGGGCCACGGTCTCTGCCACCGAACGCAGCACCGTGGCCACAAAGTCCTTGGTGGAGGTCTTGCCGGCCGAGCCGGTAATGCCCACTACCTTCAGCCCGTGGTCCTGCTGCAGCTCAGCGGTGTTACGGCGTGCCAGCGCCGCCAATCCCGCTACCACTGCCTGGGTGCGGCCGGTGGTATCGACAGCGAAGGCATAGGCGTTTTCCATGCTTCGGTCGAGTTCAGTCACCGGCAACACGATCGCGGGTCCCTCAACCTCTTGGGCTACCAACGCCGCGGCTGCACCGGATTCGAGCGCGGTAGGCACGAAATCATGGCCATCCACATTCGCCCCCGGCAGGGCGACAAACAGCGATCCCTCGGCGACATTGCGGGAGTCGAACTCCACCGGTCCGGTCACGTTAATCTCCGGATCGGCGCTGGCAGACAGCGTCCCGCCGGTGGTCTCGGCGATCTGCGCGAGCGTGTACTTCTTCATTAGCTGGCCTTACTTGCTCTCGGAGGCGCGGCGCTGAAGCGCGGCACGGACCTCTTCGCGGTCATCGAAGTGGTGGTTAACGCCCTTGATCAGCTGGCCGGTCTCGTGGCCCTTGCCGCAGACCACCACGGCGTCACCCGGCTGTGCCCAGTTGATGGCGGTGATGATGGCCTCGCGGCGATCCCCGACCTCGCTAACCTCCACCCCGGAGGTGGAGGCCTGCTGCTCGGTAGCGCCTCGTACCACCTCGGCGCGAATGGCGGCCGGCTCCTCGGAACGCGGATTGTCATCAGTAATCACCACAAAATCGGCGCGCTTAACAGCCTCAGCACCCATGATCGGTCGCTTGGTGGCGTCACGGTCACCGCCGGCGCCGATCACTGCAGCGATACGGCCGGAAATCTGTGCCCGCACGGTATCGAGCACCTCGGCGATAGCGCCCGGCTTGTGCGCATAGTCCACCACGGCCATAAAGTCCTGGCCCTCATCGATGGATTCCATACGACCCGGCACTGCCACTTCGGCAATACCTTCTGCCACCTTGTCCACATCGGCACCTGCCGCATGGGCGCAGGCGATGGCCAGGGCGGCATTCGCCACGTTGAATCGGCCCGGCAGCGGGAGCTGTACAGAGTGCTCGGTGCCCTCGACGGTGAGGGTGAAGCGCTGGGCGCCGGTGGCAGACACCTCGATGTCGGAGGTGGTGACCTCGGCGCTCCGGCCGTGGGTGGCTACCCGCAGCACGGAGTCACCGGCGACCTCTGCCATCTTCACACCCCAGTCGTCATCGATGCAGACCACCGCGCGGGCAGCGTGCTGTTCGCTGGAGGGATCGAAGAACAGTGCCTTCGCCTCGAAGTAGTCCTCCATGGTGGGGTGAAAATCAAGGTGATCCTGGGAGAGATTGGAGAATCCCGCCACCGCGAAGTGGGTGCCGGCGACGCGCCCCAGCACGAGGGCGTGGCTGGAGACTTCCATGATCACGTGGCTAACACCTTCGTCCACCATGGTGGCAAACAGCCGCTGCAGGGTCGGCGCCTCGGGGGTGGTGAGTTTGGTGGCCACTGGGCTGCCGTTGATCCGAGTGCCAGTGGTGCCGATGAGACCCACCCGGTGGCCAGCCTTCATCATTCCCTTTTCCAGCATGTAGCTGGTGGTGGTTTTACCGGAGGTTCCGGTCACGCCAATGATGGTGAGCTTGTCGGAGGGGTTGTTGTAGATCGCAGCCGAGACCGGACCGAGGATCTCTCGAACATCATCAACCACGATGATCGGGCGTGACTCTTCTGCCTCGCGGAGGATATCCGCACCGGCGTGATCGGTGAGGATCACCGCAGCCTCGCAGCCCTGGGCGTAGGTAGCGCCGTGCACCTTTGTGCCGGGCAGCGCCGCGAACACAGCACCCTCGGGCAACTGGGTGGAGTCCAGTCCAATCTCGCTCAGGCTTACAGCCTCGCTGGGCTCATTGATCACGCTGCCGCCGCTGAGGGTAACGACCTCAGAAAAGTTCAGTGCCACGCGCGGTTCCTCCTTATATATAGGTCTCATCATCATTCTCACTATGTAGTTATGCGGTGCCGAGCTTCTCGGTCGGCACCATCGTGCACACACGATTGCGCTCTACTTTAAGCGCAACCATGGGCCAATGCCGCACCCGCCAACGCTGCGCAGTACGTGGCGGGCACGCCCCGCCTTAGTAGGCCTGGAGCACGAGGTTGCCCTCGCGCGGCGGGCTGAGCGGAACATTATCCCGCGCCAGCAGCCACTGTGCGATGTCTTTAAACAACGGGGCCGCGGAGCCGCCACCTCCACCGTGCACTCCCCGCTCGGGATCGTCGAGCATGATGCCGATGACATAGCGGGGGTTATCGGCAGGGGCAATTCCGGCGAAGGTGATCCAATAGTCCGAATTGGAGTAGGCGCCAGTGTTCTCGTCGATCTGCTGTGCCGTACCGGTCTTGCCGGAGATCTGATAGCCCTCGACTGCCCCGTCGGGGGCGGTACCGGACTGGCCGCCATCGGCACCCTGTACCACGCCTTGGAACATGTCGCGTACCACCTTGGCCGCCTCGGGCTTCATCACCTGCACGCTCTCAGGGGCGTCCATGGGCACCTCGTTGCCTTCGGCATCCGTTTTGGCTTTGACGATGCGCGGCGGGATGCGCTCACCGTCGTTGGCGATGGTTTGATAGATCCCCGCCATTTGCAGCAGCGACATCGCCATACCCTGACCAATGGGGAGGTTAGCGAAGGTACCGCCGCCCCAATCTTCACGGGCGGGCAGCAGGCCGGCAGTTTCGCCGGGCAGTTCCACACCAGTAGCCTCACCAAGACCGAAGCGATGGAGGTAATCATTAAAGCGGTCCTCCCCCACTCGCTGGGCAAGCATCAGGGTGCCCACGTTGGAGGATTTTGCAAACACACCGGTAGTGGTGAATCCCACGGTGCCGTGCTCCCACGCATCCCGCACAGTCACCCCGGCCATATCGATGGATCCGGGCACGCTGAGCACCTCGTCCGGGGTGGTGAGCTCATTATCGATCGCCGCCGAGGCGGTGATGATCTTTGCCACCGAGCCCGGCTCGAAGGGGTTGGAGATAGTGGGGTTGGTGAAGCTTCTCCCCTCCTCCAGCTGCTTGGTGATATCACCATTGGGGTCGATGGTGTCGGAGTTGGCCATGGCAAGAATCTCAGCGGTGCGGGCATCCAGCACCACTGCCTGGGCGCTATTGGCCCCCGAGATGTCCTTGGCTTGCTGCACCTGCTGCTGGACATAGGTTTGCAGATCCAGATCCAAGGTCAGCTCGTAGCTGGAGCCGTCGTGCACCGGCACTACATCGCGCAAGGTTCCCGGGATGGCCTGGCCGTTGGTGGAAACATCCTCCTTCGAGGAGCCGTCAGTACCGGCCAAGTTGTCATCTGCATAGAGCTCGAACCCAAATTGGCCTTCGCCATCCATGCTCGTTTTGCCCACCACGTTCTGCGCAACGGCACCATTGGGATAATTACGGATCTCCTGATAGTCCGCAGCAATACCTGGGAAGGTGTCCACGATTTCGGCAGCGACATCTGGATCCACATTCCGCACGAGGATCTCATAGGTGGAGTCGGAGTCAAGCTTCTTGCGAATGTCCTCAGGCTTTACGTCATCAGCGCTGGCACCGGCCTCCTTGATGGTGGCAGGAATCTCCTTCGCAATGGTGTCCAATTGCTTGTCGACGTTATCCTCGATGATCTTCGAGCGCTCCTCCTCGCTCATATCGTTATAGCCACCAGCCTCGTAGAGCTTGTAGTCTTGGCGATCGTGTTCCTCCTCGCGGAACTGCTTCGGAGACACCGTGAGCGAGCGCGCCTGCATGGTCGAGGCAAGGCTGTGGCCATGACGATCATCAATGGAGCCGCGACGTGCTGGATCAACATAGAGGCGGCTGCGCTGGGCTTCTGCCTTGGCAGAGAATTCCGGCCCCCACACGATTTGCACGAGGGCGAGGCGGCCGATGAGCGCCACCGCGATGACGATCGCGATCACTTGCGCCCAACCGAAACGCTTCTTCAGGTTCACCGGCGCGCTCGTGCTGAGCCACGTCCACAGCCGCGACGAGGAAGTGGAGGGCTGCGGCGCGCGGTTCTCGCGCGGCGCGCGCGGAGTATCGCCCACCGAGGAGCGTCGACGGGGCTGGCGCGCAGAGAACTCCCCCGCCTCACCGCGTTCGCGGCGAACCGGGCGGCGGGGCTGCCCGCGGCGCGGCCTGGATGATTCACTCACGAACCGAGTCTCCTTACACTACCCTTGAATTCTCACTGGCCCTGGAACAAATAAGACAGGGCTTATAGCCTCAAAACGAAAGCTAGTACCCTGTCTGTAGAGGTCGGCTTCAGTCTAAACCGCCTAGCGCCCCGCGTACGGGAGCGGCGCACCCGATTGCTCGCTGTTCGGCGTCTCTCGGGTCTCTGCAACCCCGTCGTTAACCGAGTTATGGCGGGGAGCCACAGTTTCCAGACGGTCACGCATTTCGTCCGTGCGGTGCGGATCGCTGCTAGCCCGGTTGGGGCGGGCCTGTCCACCGTTAACGTCGATGATCGGCAAGTTTTCGCTCGGGTTCGGCGCGAGCTTTTCCTCCACCGCCCCATCGGGGTGCACAGCCAGAGCACCCGGCTGCCCAGGAATGACCATTTTGTGGTCGGCAGCCACTGCGGCAGCGTCGGCAACAGCGCGGGACTGCTCCACATCGCGGCGCAGGGTCTCGAGCTGATTACCCAGCTGGGCATCCTGCTGCGACAGCCGCTGAATGGTGAAGGTTTGCTCTGTGTTGAGCCCAGACAATGACATCGTTCCCACCACGCCCAGCACACTGAGCACGAGGAAGAACACGAGCGTGCGCACCACGGCTTGGTCAGGCCGCGGGGATTCCACCCGACGACCACGCACCGAGACAACCTGTTGACTGCCCAGCTTGCGCTGAAACTTCCGCCGCGGTTTCGGGGCGGCCGGGGCCTGGGGGCGCAGCGTGGTAGCTCGGTGACCATAGCGAGTGCTCAGCGAGTTCCGCTCAGCAGAGCGCGGCTCCCGTTCGAGGGTATCTACGCTCGACAAGGTGCTCGTGCTGTAGTCGCGCGAACGGTGAGAAGAATCGGAAAACCGCGGAGACGGCCGATAAGCATCGTGGCCTCGCTGGCTCGAGCCGTCCTGCGCCGCACGGCGGGGACGCCGCACAGGAGTTCCTGCAGTGAGGGTCATGTGTTAGAGCCTTTCTTCCGATACTTTTTCCGCGGCACGCACCCGCACCGATGCTGCGCGAGGATTGACCTCGATCTCTTCTTGGGACGCCTTCTCCGCTCCTCGGGTGAGTAAACGGAACGAGGGCGCGGTTCCCGGGAGATCCATGGGCAACCCCGGTGGCGTTGTAGAGGTAGTGAGCTCTGCAAGCGCCTGTTTGACGATCTTGTCTTCCAGGGACTGATAGCTCATGAACACCATCCGTCCCCGCGGGGCTAGTCTCCCGGCCAACACCGGGATGAGGTTGCTCAGCGCCTCCAGCTCGGCATTGACTTCCACGCGCAGGGCCTGGAAGGTGCGCTTGGCTGGATGCCCTCCGGTGCGACGGGTGGCCGCGGGGATGACGTCGTATAGCAATTCCACGAGGCGGGCGGAGGAGTCGAAGGGCTCTTTCTCACGCTCTCGCACGATGGCGCTGGCAATCTTGCCCGCGAAACGCTCATCACCATAGGTTTTGAGAATGCGCGCGAGATCGCCGTGGGTGTAGGTATTGAGCACATCTGCTGCTGTGAGCCGCTGGGTATTATCCATGCGCATGTCCAGCGGGGCGTCCACCTTGTAGGCGAAGCCCCGATCAATCTGATCAAGCTGCATGGACGAGACCCCGAGATCAGCCAAGGCACCGGCTATTCCGTGCTGCTGAGCACGGATAGCGGCCGGGGCCGTGGAGTTATCGATCTCAGCGCCGAGATCATCAAAACGCGCGTGAATCGGGCAGAAACGCGCGCCGAAGCGCTCCAAGCGCTCGGTCGCCTCCGCTAGAGAGCGCGCGTCGCGATCCACGCCGATAACGAAACAATGAGGGAAACTCGAAAGAAAGTGTTCGGTGTGACCACCGGCGCCGAGAGTGGCATCCACGATCACAGGATGTTCGATTGCCTCGATCGCCGGGGCCAGCAGCTCGGTGACACGATCGCGCAGCACAGGGACATGACCATGATTGGCCGCTAGATCCTGGGCCTGGGCGCTGTGTGTATCCACGTCACGTTCCTGTTGTGTGTGCTGTGCCGTCATGGTGTGCGATCGCACCCCCTCTCGCTGTGAGTCGTGCAGGTAAATAGATGTGTGCTCTCACCGGATACGTCGGCGGTGCATATAGAGCTCCGTCCGAGGGAACATTCTGGTATCGGGGAAGTACACCAGAACTTCAACCTCAGCCGGAGGTCTACACACACCGCGCATGGGCGTATCGGCAGCGAGCCTGTGCTAAATGAAGCCGTCCAAGACGTCATCCTCCGCCTCAGCGAAAGAATCCTCCGTTTCGGCTTGGTACGCAGCCCACGCCTCGGCGTCCCAGATCTCTAGGAAGTCGACCGAGCCGATCACCACGCACTCCTTTTTCAAGGCCGCGTACTCGCGATGCGCTGCAGACAGGGTGATCCTGCCGTGGCCATCGGGGCGTTGCTCGTCCGCACTCGCAGCGAGGTTGCGAATAAACGCCCTCGCCTTGGGATTGGTGCGAGACACCGCCGCCGCCTTCCGTGCTCGGGCAGCGAACTCCTCTCGGGGATACACCGCCAAGCTGTGGTCCTGGCCTTTCGTGACCATGAGGCCGCCCGCTAGCTCCTCGCGGAACTTTGCCGGCAGCGTCAAGCGCCCCTTGTCATCGAGCTTCGGGGTGTAGGTGCCAAGAAACATGGGTTAATTGGCCTCCTTTTAGCGTGTCAGTCACCTCGAAACCCAGTGATGCGGGATGCGTAGTCAACGCGGCACTCAGGTGCGCATCTCGTATGCCTTCGATATCCAATTTCCTGCCCGCCGAGCAGCCACATCAGGGCCGGCCGGCTGACCTAGGCCCCACAATACCCCACTTTCCCCCACTTTTGACAGTTAGCGGCGCGTAATTCTTTTTCGCTTTCCTAAATGCACAGTTCACAGGCATATTTTTCGGTGGGAGACAGTGGGAGACGGGCCAAGAGAAGCTGGATTTTTTCGCCACACTGGCGCACTGGAGACGACTAGAGTGCGCCCTTTTCCCACCATCCCCACACTCACCACAGCTACCTTTCCGCTTTTCAACTGCGATATCTCCTCGCCCCACACTCCCCCACCCTCACAGGTGGGGCGTAGTGGGGGATCGCGGTGGGAGAAAGTGGGGAATTGCGGACAGACCAAAGACAACCCCGCGCGCCCCAATCCCTCCCCCACGGCCGCAACCCAGGCGAGGCTCGGTTCAAGGCGCAGAAAAAAGCGCGCACCCTCAGAGGGCGCGCGCAGTATTTGAAGTAGAAGCTGTGTGAGCTCCTTAAGCGGAAAGGGCTACGGTTTAGCGATCACCGAAACGACGTCGGAATCGATCTTCCATCGAGCTGCTATCCCGACTTGGGGCCGCCGAGGGGCGGGAGCTGCCGACGGTGCGCAGCTTGGGCCCTGCGGGAGCAGCGGTAGGATCATCGCCGCCGCGCAGCATCCACAGCCCGGCACCGAACATAATGAGAAAGCCCACGACACTGAGTGCAATGAACCACAGGTTGGTCTGACTCAGGGCAATACCACCAACTAGGACAAGAAGGCCGATCACACCAACGGCGATTCCGCGTAGGCTCAGAGCCCCCGAACCACCACCGAAACCGGACTCCTCCTCAATCGAGGAGCCAAACTTGGGATCATCTGCAAGTAGTGACTGCTCAATCTCACGGAGAAGCTTTTGCTCCTGCTCTGAAAGCGACACTGTTCCTCCCGGGCGGGTGTGTGGCTGGGCTCTATCGGCAGAGCGCCTGCGGTGATGGGGTCTTCAAACTACTACAACGAGCCACCGACGAGAATTGTTCCGCCCACACTCTCGCCGCGATATCTCCACCCCCACTGAGCCACTACCACCCCTGTGCGACAAGCGCCGCGGGGCGGTGGAGGCGATCGAGCTGCCTAGGCTGCCGTAGAGGTGGGATGTAGCTGCTCATCGACTTCGTCTAGAAAGGACTCTACCAGCCGCATCAGGGTACCAACACGGGCTGGAGAAATGTGCCGATCAAGACCATTAAGTGCACGCTGTCGCACCCGGGAGAAGCCTTCAAAGAGGTCCGCATACTCCGCTCCCCTCTTGTCCACTAGCCGTAATTGATCCCACGCCGAGCGTGGCAGACGCCGCCTCTTCCCCACAGGACTATCGGCTACCCTCGCGCCCGCCAGGCGCAATGCCGCCCGGTAGCCGTACTCGAGTGCGTCGAGCAGCTTGCCATCCTGCAGCGCCTGCTGAGCGGCTTCATAATTATCCACCCCGCTCTGAAAAAGGCGAACCTTGTGCGGAGGGCGGGGACGAAGAGGAGAAACGGTGGAAGATACGATCGGGGTGGCCATAGCTAGCTCCTTAAATATGTGCGTCTGCTGTGTACGTTCATCTGTGACACTAGGCCGCCCAGGGGACACCCCATCCGATATGTTCGAACACGTGTGCGAGTTTACTGTTCGACTGATTCCACCTACGCACGTCTGCGAAAAATGGTTGGATTAGTAGGTATGACCGTGGAGGAAATACGCGAGCTCAACACAGTCGAATTTTGTATGCTCGCGCCGCATTTGGTGGACATCTATATCCGCGCGATGGGCTACGACCCCGCCATGTCCGACTCCCGGATTTCCGCGTGGAGGCACAACTCCCGCAATCGCGATTTTCATGCCTTCGCCGCAGTGCGCGACCGTGCCGTTGTGGGAGTGGCCTATGGATTCCGCAGCAACACCACCCAGTGGTGGTTTAATCAGGTTTATCACGGTGTTCGCCAGAGCTATGGGCCACAGAGCCCCCAGCTCGATATTCTCGCCGACTATTTCGAACTCTCCGAGATCCACGTCGACCCCGCCTATCAGGGCCGCGGCATCGGCCGTCGCCTCATCACAGCGCTTATCGACGCCGCCCCCACGCACATTCTCCTCTCGACCCCAGAAACCGCCGGGGAAAATAACCGCGCCTTTAGCCTCTACCGTTCCCTCGGCTTTGAGGACCTCCTGCGCGATTTCCGCTTCCTCGGCGACTCTCGCCCCTTTGCGGTGCTCTACCTGCCTCGCGACACCGGCGCCGCAGGCTAGGCGGCAGCCTGCCATTTGGGCGCCATGCCCAAGTTGTGCAAAACCTCTTGGGTGGCACGGGCAAAGTTCATCGTCATGAAGTGCAGATCCTCCACACCTTCGTCGATAAGCCTCTCGGCCATTTCAGACGTTACCTCGATACCCACGGCCCGAACGTGCTCATCGGTCTTCGCCGAACGCAGGCGCCGCTCAAGTGAGGAGGGCAAAGAGGAGCCAGAAAGCTCGACCTGGCGACGCGCGGAACGCAGGCTCGTAATCGGCATCAGCCCAGGAATGACCGGCTTCACCCCATGCACCGGATCCGCGGCGGCAAGTCGATCACGGAGCCGCAGAAAATGCTCGACGTCAAAGAACATCTGCGTGATGGAGAATTCAGCCCCGGCGCGAAGCTTTTCCAAAGTCCAGTGGGTGTCGGCCTCAAGGTTCTCGGCGCGGTAATGCCCTTCGGGGAAGCTCGCGACACCGATGGTGAAGTCGCGGCATTCCTCGATTGATTTCGTGAGCCGGATGAGATCGATGGCGTAGTTGAGCCCACCTTCGGTGGGAACCCACTCCCCGAGCGGGTCCCCCGGTGGATCGCCGCGTAGGGCCAGAAGGTTCGTCAAGCCCAGGGAGGCATAGTCCTTCAGGATGGATTCCAGCTGTGCGGCAGAGTGTTCCACCAGTGTGAGATGTACCAAGGTAGTCAGGGGGTGTTGAGACAGCCGGCGCGCGATGCGGCCGGTGCGCTCGCGGGTGGTTCCGCCCGCCCCATAGGTGACCGAGGCAAACGCCGCCCCAAGGTCGTGGAAGGTGCTCGCCGCATCCCACATGCGCTGCTCGGCTGCGTCGTCGCGCGGGGGCATAAATTCCACCGAGAAGGCCACGCGGGAATCGCGCGGGGCGGTGATGGCGTCGATAACCGAACGGTGCTGCGGCTGTGTAGTGGACATGGTGGTGCATTAAAGCACAGACAAACCGCTTTGTGCGTGAATTGCCCCCAAAAGTGAACAGAGCGGTTCATTTTTGGGCGAAATCACTGTTACCGGACGCGCATGGATTCCACCGGGCGGACTGCCGCGCTGGGGCGCACGCACCGCGTGTCTGGGGTACACGCTAGAGTCAACATAGATACAACCTAGGCCCTCCTTGCCGCCGGTTGGGGCCGTGCCGGCCCCCGCACCCTATCGATCTGGAGAGACCGTGATGTCGACACACATGGAGCTGTTCACTGACCCCATTCAGGCCGTACCGCCGGTCGTGCGTGAACATCTAGTGAGCTATTGCGCGCAGCGTAATCATGACTCCCTCGCAATGGACGAACACGTCCACCTCGGCACCGCAGTGTTGGAGGATTTCGTTCTCGGCGGCGGTAAGCGCATGCGCCCGTTGTTTGGCTGGACCGGCTTCATGGGGGCCCACACCCCCGAGTGCAGCGAGAACATCGAGGCTGTCACCACTGCCCTGTCGGCCTTGGAGTTCATTCAAGCCTGCGCTTTGATCCACGATGACATCATTGATTCCTCGGATACCCGGCGCGGATTCCCCACCGTGCACCGACGGGTGGAGGCCTATCACCGCGAGCATGGTTTCTCTGGCGATGCCCGTCATTTCGGCGAGTCGGTGGCCATCTTGGTGGGCGATATGGCATTGGTCTACGCCGATGACATGGTGATGGACTCGGGATTGTCGGACGCGGCGCTGCGCCGGATCCGCGAGCCGTGGCGGGCGATGCGCCACGAGGTGATCGGCGGACAGATCCTCGATATCACCATTGAGTCCAAGGGCGTCGAGGGGGTCGAGGCCCCCATGCGCGTTAATCGCTATAAGACGGCCGCCTACACCATCGAACGTCCTCTGCACTTGGGGGCGGCTATTGCCGGTGCCGATGAGCGCACCATCGCCGCCTACCGGGCATACGGCCACGACGTGGGCATTGCTTTCCAGCTGCGCGATGACGTGTTGGGAGTCTTCGGCGATCCAGCCATCACGGGCAAGCCAGCAGGCGATGACCTCCGAGAAGGAAAGCGCACGGTGCTGGTGGCACGCACCCTCAAGATTCTTGATGCCCGCGCCCCTGAGCGCGCAGCACGCTTGCGCGAAGGCCTCGGCCACGTAGATAGCCCCGCCGAGATTCGCGAGTTGGCGGATATCATCGCCGAATCGGGGGCCGTGGATGAGGTAGAAGCACACATCACGGAGTTGAAGAATCAGGCACTCAGCGCAATCAGCGCTGTGCCGAGCGTCGAGGGCATTCTCGGCGAGCTTGCGGAGCGCGCGACCGCGCGGAGGATGTAGTGACCATGAGGTGGGCGCATGCACGCTGGGTCGGCCTCGTCGCCGCTGTGCTGATTATCGTGGGATCCTATGGCGGCGGCGCCATTCGCAACCGCGGTGGAGTGCTCGAGGCACTCGGGCTGGACTTTATGAGCTACGGCCACGGCGCCGGGGTGTCCAACACCATTGTGTGGCTGGGCATCATGGGCATTGTGGCCGCTTGGATCCTGCTGGGCAGGCAGGTGATGTGGAATCCTCGGCTCGATGACTCGCGCAAAGCCGCCGACATTCGCACCTGTCTCATCACCTGGGTCGCACCACTACTGCTGGCCGCGCCGATTCTTTCTCGCGATGTCTACAGCTATCTCATGCAAGGTGCCATGCTTCGCGATGGCTTCGATCCCTATACCCAAGGTGCCGCGGTTAATCCCGGCCCCTTCCTGCTGGAAGTAAGCCACGACTGGCGCAATACCACCACCCCCTACGGGCCGCTGCACCTGTGGATCGGCGAGGGCATCACGAGCGTCGTGGGCGATAATGTCACGCTGGGGGTGCTGCTGTACAAAGTGGTCTCCATTATCGGCTTCATCGCCATCGCATGGTCCACTCCGAAGATCGCGCACAACCTGGGCGGCTCCCCGGCCCTTGCCCTGTGGCTCGGTGTTGCCAACCCCGTGATGGTGCTGCACTTGGTGGGCGGGATGCACAACGAGTCCCTGATGGTGGGGCTGGTGAGCGTCGGCCTGCTGTGCGCACTGCGTCGCCGCTTTGTCTCTGCCGTTGCGTTGATCTCGATTGCGGTTTCTCTCAAGGCCACCGCCGCCTTGGCGCTTCCCTTCCTCGTGTGGATGGGCTCCCGCCACCTTGCCGCCCTCCTCGAACGGCGCACATCCCTCGCCGCCACGCTCCGCTCCGTAGCGGCGTTTGTCATAACAGGTGCGTGGATGGTGGTGGAGTTCGCGATCGTCATGGTCGCGATCACCGCTGCGTCTGGGTCGAACTGGGGCTGGGTCTCGCAGATCTCGGGCAATTCCAAGGTGATTAACCCGCTAGCACTGCCCTCGCTGATCGCGGATCTCATCACCCCCGTGATCCTGTTCATCACCGATGACTTCTCTTATAACACCGCGCTGGCGATCACCCGTCCTATCTGCGGTGTCATCATGCTCATCGGCATCGCGGCGGCCTGGTGGTTCTATCGCCAAGACGATCGACGCAACCTTATCGGCATCACCGTGGCCTATGGCTGCGCCGTGGTGTTCAATGCTGTGACCCTGCCCTGGTATTACACCAGTTTGCTCAACGTTATCGGCACCTTCCGTCCCTCGATGAAGGTCATCAAGGCCACCACCCTGCTGTCCATCATCATCGGGCTGGCCTTTACCGGCAGCGGCAACCACCAGCTCTACAACCCTGTGTGGATGGTCCCAGCCACGATCGCCGCCTACTTCGCCACCGGCTACATCTTCTCCGAGGCAGAACGAGAACAGCCCCAGCGCCAGACAGCTGGAACTGGGGCCTAGGGTGAACTTCTCGGGTTGAGGGTGTGTGACGGCGACGCGGCGTCGACAAGCGCGCTGCGGCTAAAGCGCCATGGCCTGGGCGCGGCGCATAACCTCGCGGGCGAGGTGTCCGTGCAGGGCGTCCACAGGCCGGCCGGGCAGAGAATCATCCGCAGTAAAGAGGTACTCGAGGATCTCTGCGTCGGTGTAGTGGCCGTCGGAGAGCAATGCAATCACCCCAGGGACGAAACGGTTGAGCGAACCGTCCTCGTTGAGGAAGCGCTCCGGCACATACTTCACCTCATCGCGCTGCACCACAAGCAGCTGATGATCACGGATGAGGTGGTGCACCTTCGTCACCACTACACCCATGCGCTCGGCTACATCGGGAATAGCCAACAAGGGCTCGTCGGGGCTTAAAACATCCTTGGACACTGGAATGGAACTCACGGCACCCAATCTATTACAGAGTTGACGGTAACGGTTAGCTTAACGTGGTTAATGCAGGCATACTATTCAGCATGACTCAACTGGCGGTCGGCACACTTCTCGATCAGCGCTACCGGGTGGAAACTCTCATCGCTCGGGGCGGAATGTCCTCTGTGTACCGTTGCCTTGACCTGCGCCTTGGGCGCCCCGTGGCAGCGAAAGTCCTCGACGATCGACTCATGGATGATCCCGTGGCGAGGGAGCGTTTCCGCCGCGAAGCGCGCTCGATGGCGCAGCTTTCGCACCCGAGCTTGGTGAACGTCTATGACACCAACTCCTCCGGCGACCACGTATTCCTCATCATGGAGCTCATCACCGGCGGAACCCTGCGCGAGCTGCTTTCAGAGCGCGGCCCGATGCCACCGCACGCGGCCACCGCCGTGATGCGTAGTGTGCTCACCGCGCTGGCCGTGGCTCACCGTGAAGGCATGGTGCACCGCGACGTCAAGCCAGACAACGTGCTCATCAACGGCAACCATCAGGTCAAACTCGCCGATTTCGGCCTTGTGCGCGCTGCCGCGAACTCCCACCACACCTCCGATCAGATCATCGGCACTGTCTCCTATCTCTCCCCCGAGCAGGTCGACGGCTCCTCGGTGGGCCCCGCCTCTGATGTGTACTCCGCCGGCATTGTGCTCTTCGAGCTACTCACCGGCGACACCCCCTTCACCGGGGACAACCCCATGGCCCACGCCTATGCGCGGCTACAGTCCGATGTGCCGCCGCCATCGACGCGCATCGACGGCGTGCCGCCGGAGTTTGATGACATGGTGGCCCGCGCCTGCGCCCGCAATCCCGCAGACCGCTACGCCGACGCCCAAGAGTTTCTCGACGCCGTCGATGAAGCCGCCCGCAGCCTGCACCTACCGGACTTCTCCGTGCCTGTGCCCCGCCACGGCGCGGCCCACCGGGCCACCACCGTGGTCAGCCCTGCGATGCGCCCCGGCCCCAATGAACCGGCGGATGCCGCCAACCGAGGCGGCGAGCCGCGCGAGGGCCTTTTCCCTGATTCCCCCGGCGCGGCAGCGCCTCAGCCGACCACTCAGGAAACCCGCACCTTCGGCGCGGTGCCTCCCGATAGCTCCGGCGGCCCCTTCGTGGGCACCGCCGATCCCCTCGGAGGGCTAGGCGCGGCTGGCGGCCCTCAGGGCGCGGCTCAGCCCACCGCCTACGACGGCTCGGAGACACACCAAGCGCCCGCGCCCAGCCCTGCACGGACCTCCTCTACGCCCCGGCCGGCGGGCAATCGCCGCGGCATCGGGTTCTGGGTCTGGCTGGTTGTCATCGCGCTGGCCACCGCAGCCGTGGCCGTGGGCGGCTGGTGGTTCGGCTCCGGCCGCTATGGCGATATTCCGGAAGTACTCGGCATGGACCAGCAGCAGGCTGTGGCAGCAGTGGAGACCGCGGGCTTTTCCGTGCGCACCGAAGAGGTTTATGACGACGACATCGAGGCCGGACAGGCGGTAAATACCCAGCCCCCTTTTGGCGAGAGAGTACCCCGCGGCCATGACGTGGTGGTGCTCCTCTCCCGTGGCAAGCCCACCGTTCCCAGCATCCCGCAGGACCACGACCCAATAAAGTACGAGGCGGCTGTTCACGATCGCACCCTCGAATGGTCTCTCGGCGAGGCCGCCTACGATGACACTGTCCCAGCCGGCAAGGTGCTAGACGCCTCCCCCTCCCCTGGTACCGAGGTAAAGGTGGGTTCGACGGTGTCGGTGATCTTGTCTAAGGGCCCCGCGCCCGTAGAGGTGCCCGATGTGCGGGGCGACAGCGAGGATTCTGCCCGCAGCGCCCTTGAACGCGCTGGTCTCACCGTCTCCGAGGTGCGCAGCGAATATGACGAGGGGGTGGATCCCGGCGATGCGGTATCTACCATCCCGGACTCCGGCACTGCGCTCAGCCGCGGCGATTCGGTGATCCTCGTTGTCTCCAATGCCATCGAGGTCCCTAAGGTCACTGGGCTGAGCCTCGACAAGGCGAAGGAGAAACTCGCTGAGGCGGGGATCAGTGTGGCCGACGCCAGCTATGTGTCCCACACCGGCTCGGTGGTGGACGAGGTGGCGGGCGTGAGCCCGTCCGAAGGCTCCGGCGTGGATCCGAACAATGCCAGCGTGAGTCTCGAGGTAGCCAACAAGGTGAAGGTGCCCAGTGTCCTTGGCAAGCGCGTCTCTGATGCGGTGAAGCAGCTCACCGAGGCTGGGTTCGCTGTCGACGCCTCCGGCTTGGACAAAAAGGACCGCGTACTGGCGCAAAACCCGCTGCCCGGCCTGACGAGAGACTCGTCCCGCGGCGACATCACCATCGAGCTCTCCGGCTTCTAGCACAGTCCACGCCTAGCACCCCTAGGTTCGGTGCGCGCCACCGCCGGCTGCACGCACAGCAACGGCCCGCCTCCCCCATTATTGCGCTGGGGATGGCGGGCCGTTGTGTGGTGCAGTCTATCGCGAGAAGGCTACTGGTTACGCAGCATCTCGGCGACGAGGAAGGACAGCTCCAAGGACTGCTGGGTGTTGAGGCGCGGGTCGCAGGCGGACTCGTAGCGGCCCGGCAGATCAATATCGGTGATGTCTTCGGCACCGCCCAGGCACTCTGTGACGTTCTCGCCGGTGAGCTCCACGTGGATGCCGCCGGCGTGGGTGCCGAGGGCCCGGTGCACCTCGAAGAAGCCCTGGACCTCGTCCAGCACCTTGTCGAAGTGGCGGGTCTTGTAGCCATTGGAGGAGGTGTGGGTGTTGCCGTGCATGGGGTCGGTCTGCCACACCACCTTGTGGCCGGCGGCCTCCACGGCCCGCACGATCCCGGGCAGTACGGTACGTACCTTGTCGTGTCCCATGCGGGCCACCATCGTCAGCCGGCCCGGTTCCTTGTTCGGGTCCAACTTCTCGGCGTAGGCCACTGCCTCCTCGGGGCTGGTGCCTGGGCCCAGCTTGATACCCACTGGGTTGGAGATCAACGCGGCGAAGTTCACGTGGAAGTCGTCGATACCGCGGGTGCGTTCGCCGATCCACAGCTGATGGGCGGAGAGATCGTACAATCCGGTCTCGCCGTTCTCATCCTGGCCGAGGCGCAGCATGGCGCGCTCGTAATCCACCAGGAGGGCTTCGTGCGAGCAGAAGATGTTGGCGTGGCGCAGCGACTCATCCGAGACCCCACAGGCCTGCATGAAGCTCAGACCGCGCTCGATCTCGCGGGCGAGAGCCTCATAGCGGGCACCGGCCGGAGACTGGGCCACGAACTCACGGTTCCACTCGGTCAGGCGGTAGAGATCCGCCGTGCCAGAGGTGGTCAGCGCACGCACCAGGTTCATCGCAGCCGAGGAGTTCGCATAGGCGCGAATCATGCGGGCCGGGTCATGTCGGCGCGCCTCAGGGGTGGCCTCCACGGCGTTGACAATGTCCCCGCGGTAATTGGGCAGACCGTTAGCGTCCAAGTCTTGGGAACGGGGCTTGGCGTACTGGCCTGCGATACGAGCCATCTTCACCACCGGAGTGGAGGCACCATAGGTGAGCACCACTGCCATCTGCAGCAGAGTTTTCACATTGGCCTTGATGTGCGGCTCGGTATTGGCCTCAAAAGTCTCGGCGCAATCGCCACCTTGCAGCAGGAATGCGTTCCCGAGCGCCACCTCACGCAGCTGATTCTTCAGCACGTGTATTTCCGGCGGCAACACCACAGGCGGCACCGACTCCAGGATCTTGCGTACCGCGAGGGCTTCCTTCTCATCCCACGAGGGTTGCTGCTTGGCCGGGCGCGCCACGACATCGTCGAAACGCTCCCGAATTCCCGCAGGCAACGGGGGAAGATCGGGCAGCTCGGATTCTGATATATCTACACTCCAACTCACACGTTTATTCTTAGCACACCGAACTATTCTCCCCTCCCCCTGCCCACCCCGGGGCTATGACGGCGGATTCTACTTGCGGCGCGGGAGCGACTGGGCCGCCCCATCAAGGCCCAGCGGCAAAGCGTTGGCACAGATGAGAAACTTGGCCCGGTTATGGCGGGCGTCGACAAGCGCATCGTGCACTGCGCTGGGTACTGCGGGAAGCTGAGGCTTGCCGGCCATCTCCCAATACTGCTTGAGCTCGCGCGTAAAGCGCGGCAGCTGCGGCGGCAGTCCGCGCATATCGCCCCACAACTGAGCGAGCACAATGTGATCGTAAGCGCCCACCCACGCCCAGAGCTCGGGACGAGTGCCGTCATGGGTGAGGAAGTCGAAGACCTCCTGGCGGATGGTGGCGCGGGTTTTCCACTCCCTGCTGCCTCGCTCCGGCAGCTTGTCGAGTACATGCGCACGCACCCACTCATTGGCCGAGCGCGGATCAAATTCGCTCGACACCGCGTAGTATTCGCGGCCATCCTCGGCCACTATCCCGATAGATACCAGCTCGATGGTGGTCCCATCCTCAATAAACTCGGTGTCGTAGAAGAATCGCACGGTGTTGTCTGCTTGCTTTCTACGCCCCGGAAACGTGTGTTGCCCCGGCGCGAGCGTGGCCACCTGTGGCCGGTGCGGCGGGAGAGCCACCGCGCACAGCGCACCAGGGGACGGACGTACTCGAAATGTTATTTCAGTCTAAGCACACAGCCCCACCCCGTGCTGAGCGGGGGTACAACTCTCCCAGCGGCGGGCAATAATACTCACTCGACTAAGGGCGCTTCGGCGCGCTTGAAGTGGGCGTGGCAGAGCTGGTGTTGTGCTGGTGCGAGGTTGCAGCGCTTCTCTGAGCAGCGCCAGGCAACAGGTGATCGATGGCCGGCGGCGCCAGAGTCCAGCCGATCACCGGAACCCGCGACAGCAGGTAAAAGCCGTAGCAGGCGATCATCACCACGATAAACACACCGATCACCCACAGCGAGGGGCTCGCCCACACCCCATTGCCCGGCTCGATGAGCACCCCCTCGCGGTAGCGCAGCAGCATGCCGAAGAGCACGGATAGCGCGATAGGGTGGCCAATATAGACCACCAAGGTGTGGCGCCCCACGAAAGCCAAGGCGGAGAAGACCAAGGGCACGCTCGCAAGTGCCACTGCCAGCAGCACGGCCGTGGGCAGCAGCCATAGCCGCCACACAAGCCCCTCGATGAGGTCGAAGAAATCGGAACTCCATCCCCACCTGCCTTCGCCGCGGCCGGGCAGGCCCGCGAGGGCGGTTCCGCGCAGCGACTCCTGCCACCAGTGGTGCGCGGTATAGGCGGCGAGCCCGCTGAGCACATAGGTGACAATGAAGCCCGATCGGGTGCAGCTGCGGGCAAGCCACGTGATCGCTGAGCGGTAGCGCAGCCCGATCATGTAAATGGGGAGATACTGCCCGAAGTGCAGCACGATGGATGCGCTGACGGGGGTGAGCTGCAGCAGCAGCGGGGTCAAGGACAGCGCCACCGCCACTGGATTGCTCAGCGAGCGGGTAGCCCACGCAAAGAGGCAAAACACTGCCAGGCAGTAGAGGAACCAGTACATGCCTTCGCCGCTGAGCACGCTCATGGCCACCCAGCCCGCGCCGCGGTGGGTGAAATCAGCAAAGCGCACCATCTCGAATTCCTTGATGAACAGGTAGATGGGCATCCACACCAGATAGGGCAGGAAGAAAAACCAGATGCGCTTGCTCAGCACCTCGCGTAGGGAAAAGCGCAGTACCTTCACGGAGAAGTAACCCGACACCAAAAAGAACAGGGGCATACGAAGCGGGTCGAGCAGATGGTTGAGCCCGGCCAGCCACGTGTCCATGCCGTGCGGCACCTCGAGGCAGACGTGCAGCAGCGCCACCCCCACGATGGACAGCCCCTTCGCTGCATCGGGCCACTTGAGGCGCTCGGTCACGACCTTATGTTCCTGCACGTGAACCTTCCCGTGGCCGGCGCCATCCGCTTCCACGCTGTGTTCCACATCGGCGGCGTTATACCGCGCTGCAGGCTTGTTGTGCGTCATGCGCCCTTTCACTTTCTCCTTCGCGCCAAGATGGTCATCGAGCGCGCTTATCGACGCTCAGCTGCCGGCACCACCTCGGCTGCGCACGCATAAGCGGCACCGAAGGGGGACCTTAAAGGACCTTCATAACCCTATCGACGCCGCTGAAAAAAGTTAAAAAACCTTGCCTCAGGATAGCCTAAGCGAATAGGCTTTAGCCTTCCCAGTTCAGGGGAAGCTCCGCCCCCTCGGGATACCCCTCGCCCGCTGCGAGCGCATTTTTTACGTCCGCCGCATAGAGATCCACGTAGGGATATCCAGACATCTCCGAGAACAGTGCCGTGATGTGATCCGTCAGCGCCCGGGCAGCCTCGTGGCTATCGGGCTCGAGCCCGCGCTCACGAACGAAAGCAATCGGGTCAATGGGCGGGGCAACCTTCATCCACACCTTTGCGGGACGCACAATCCACGAACCAATGGGATTGGCTTTGCGCGAGTTGATCATCACCACCGGCACGATGGGCTGCTGGCATTCGAGGGCAGTGCGGGCCATGCCCGTTTTTCCCCGATAGATCCGGCCATCTGGCGAACGGGTGCCCTCCGGATAAATGCCGAGCAGATCGCCGCGGTCGAACACCTTCCGGGCCGCAGCGGTGGCATTGGCCGCAGCATCCTCAGAAGTGCGGTCGATGGGCACCTGCCGCAGCGAGGTGAAGAACCACCGTTGAATCTTGCCCACGATGCCGGTGCCAGTGAAGTACTCGTTCTTGGCGAGGAAGGTCAGCTGGCGATCGCACAGCAGCGGGAAGAAGAAGGAGTCCATCACGGACTGGTGGCTGGAAGCAACAATCGCAGAACCGCTAGCGGGAATATTCTCCTTGCCCTCGATCTCCGGGCGGTTATACACCCGCAGGAAGGGTCCAATGAGAATGTGCTTAAACACCCAGTACCACTTGTTATTCATGTGCGACTTCCCTAGCAGATGGGGCGCCGCAGGTGGTGTGCCTCGCTCGTAGGCACGTCAGGGCTCGGCGCCGGTGAATGCGTGATCTGTCCTCCACGAGGACCGTTAACTATAGGTTAGTAGATACAAGCCACCGCGTCCCGAGGTTTCAGCCTCTACACAACAGCGGGTGGGCAAAGTATCACTCCACCGGGGTGAGAAAGCGGGTACGGGCCCGATCAGCGGCACCGATCATTCCTGCATCCGAACCCAGCTCCACCGTCTTGATGTCGGCGAGCGGGCGATGACCCGCACCAACGATACGCTGCGCGAAGCGCTGCTTCGCGGCCTCTAGGTAGAGAGGCGAATCCTTGGCCACGCCACCGCCGACCACGATGAGCTCGGGGTCTAAGATATCGGCCACCATGGCCAGTCCCTCCCCCAGCCAGTGGCTGAAGTGTTCCACTACCTTCAGCGCAGCCGGATCCCCATTGCAGGCGGCTTGCATGATGCGCCGGCCGGTCAGCTCATCCGCCTGCGAGCGGAATCGGCGCACAAAGCTTGAATCCTCAAATTCCCCAGAGCCGATGATCTCTTTGGCGAAATCCGGCAATGCCGTACCGGAGCAATACCGCTCCAAGCAGCCCCGTTTACCGCAGGGGCAGCGGCGCCCATCTGGCACCACAGTGATGTGGCCAAACTCAGGAGCCGTGCCGAAAGCACCCCGGTAAATCTCGCCGTCGTGCATGAGCGTGGCCCCAATGCCCGTACCGATAGCGAAGAGCACCCACGTCTGGGCGTCACGAGCGGCCCCGAAACGATACTCACCCCACGCGGCTGCATTGGCGTCATGCTCCAGCACCACCGGCAGGTCGATGAGCCCTTCGATGTCTGTCCGCACGTTCTTATCGCGCCACGGCAGATGCGGGGCAAAGCGCACCGTCTCGCACTCGGGATCGATAAAGCCCGCGACAGCAAGTCCCACCGCGCCAACCTCGTGTCGAGAGCGCAAAGAGCTGACCACATACGCAATCGCCTCGTCGAGTCCACGTGGGGTGGACGGGGTGGGAACCTGCGTCGAATCGATGATGCGCCCCTCGGGCGTCACGACCGCGCCGCGAAGGTTGGTACCGCCGATATCGAAACCGATGGAGTGGGTGGCAGACATAATAGAGGCTCTACAGGTCCCGTCTCTAGACGTTAAAACTCACCCAGTATATATGCGCTAGACTGCGCCAATCTAATCGCCGGACGAGGACAGAATACGCTGTAACCGCGCCGCCATGATCGACCACGTCCAGTTCTGCACCACGTGACTCCGGCCGCGCGCCCCCATTGTGCTGCGCAGAGCGGCATCATCAAGCAGCCGCGTCAGCGCCCGCACCAGACTGTCGCCGTCCCGACCATCAACCACGATCCCAGTCTCCTCCGTCACGGTCTCAGGGGCACCACCCGATGCCCCCGCCACCACCGGCACCCCGCATGCCTGGGCTTCCAGATAGACAATGCCAAGCCCCTCAACGTCGAGTCCCTTGCCGCGGGTGCGAGCCGGCATGGCAAAGACATCGCTGGCAGCGAGAAGCTGACGCATGTCCGAAAAGTCCAGTTGCCCCATGAGGTGAATGCGATCGTTGGTGTGCAGGTGAGCGTCGATAAGCGCGCGCAGCTTCTTCTCATACGAGCCGGTGCCCACTAGCACCAACCGTGCCTCGGGGTGGCGGGCAAGGATTCTTGGCATGGCGCGAATCAATTGATCTTGGCCTTTGCGCGGAACCAAGCGGGAAATGCAGATGATCAACGGCTCCTCGCCGAAACCAAAACGGGCGCGCACCGCGGACCGGCATTCATTGCTGAGAGGACGAAACAGCGTTGGATCCACCCCCGAGGGTAGGGCCTCATAACGCGGGTGACTTCCCAAGGCGGGACGAATCCTGCCCAAGGTGTACTCGGAAATGTAGGTGACCACATCCGCAGACTGGCCAATGCGGCGCAACACCTGCCGGGCGCCCGGAATCATCGACCACCCCACCTCATGACCATGCGTGGTGGCCACTACCTGACGCGCCCCAGCCGCCCGCGCCGCGGAGCCAAGCACCGCCAAGGGCGCGGCTGCCCCGAACCACACGGTCTCGATATCGTAGCGGGCAATCAGCCGGACCATCTCTGCCCGCAACTGAGGGGTGGGCAGCATGACCTTGCGCGGCCAGCGCACCACCGTGTACTCCACCTGAGAATCCCACTCCGCAGCAGCCTCAGCGTCCTGGGTGGAGGCCAACACCACAATCTCCGAGGGGTCAAGATAGGACACGAAATCACGAAGATAGGACTGAATCCCCCCGACCGTAGGCGGAAAATCATTAGTAACAAGCAGCGTGCGGCCCATAGTCACCACATTCTACCGATCGCTACCCCACCAGACCTAGATCAGAACACACAGATGCCACCGTTTCTCGCGGCTGCAGATACGACACCACCGCCGCGTTGGTATCTGGCGAACGCGGCGGTGGTGGCAGTCTAGCTGCTAGGACTAGTAACGGCGAGCGCCGTAGAAGGGCATCGAATCCACAGACACAACCTGTACCGGAATGCCGTAATCGGAGGCGTGAACCAGCTTGCCGTCACCGATGTACATGCCCACGTGGGTTGCACCCGGGTAGTAACCTACGATGTCTCCCGGCTGCAGCTGATCGCGCGACACGGGGGTGCCGCCGGCCATCTGAGCCTGCGAGGTACGCGGGATGGACTTGCCCTGCTGCGCGTAGGACCACACCATGAGCCCAGAGCAGTCGAAGGCATCGGGGCCGGTAGCACCCCACCCGTAGGGCGCGCCGAGCTTGCTCATCGCGGCGTTCACAGCATTCATCCCGCCCGGATTGGAGCTAGTGATGCCGTCGAGATTGAATCCTTCGATGGGGCCGTTTTTGTTCTGCCACGCCTCACGCAGGGTGGGCTCTAGGGCGTCAATACGGGCTTCGAGATCAGCGGTACGCTTGTTCAGCTCATCCTGCTCACGCTCGAGCTTGGCTCGCTGCGCCTTGAGATCGCCGAGACGGAAATCGGCGACGGCTTTCGCCGCGGCGGCGCGCTCGTGTTCTTGCGCGGCTTGACGCAAAGACTCTTGCAGCTCATCGATGATGCGCTGGTTACGCTGACTCAGGGCGCTCATATAGGCGGTGCGATCGATCGCATCCTGCGGGTTGTGCGCCGAAGAAATACCGGAGAGCGGATCGAGGCTCGCACCACGATAACGCGCCTTGGCTACCTGATTGACGTCCGCGCGAATGCTCTCGGCATTATCTGCAGCGGCCTGCGCAGCAGCTGAGGCGCGCTTGAACTCATCGGTGAGACGAGCGGCCTCTTCGTTGCTCTTATCGATGTCGATAGAAAGCTGCTTGACCTCTTCGCTCTTGGCAGTAGCCTCGTGGGAGACGGAGTCCATCTCCTTAATCAGGCTATCCATCTCGGCGGGGTCAGCGCTGGCCAGAGGAGCAGCGATGCCGCTAGTGGTAAGGGCTAGGGCGCAGGTAATGAGCCCGAGCTTGGTGAGCTTCACATCTTCTCCAAATGCGTGATCGAATGTGCCGGCGCTGATGCTACGGCAAGGTCGGTGAAAGCGAGGGCGGCGGAGTGGCCGCCGTGTAGCGTTATCATTGGCGCGCTAAGCGGCCAACAAACGCCCAGTTAACGGGTTAGTTTAGCGCAAAATTTGCTGATGCCAACTCGACTGTGGTTAGTGAGGCTTAGAGTGAATAACAGTGGTGAAAGTTATTAGCTGTGCCAGCGCGAGCCGCCACCCCACCCCGTGAGAATCGGGGGTAGTGCACTTATCGACGCCACCTCGGATACCCACACCCTCGCGGCTAGAGCAAGCCCCCAGCAACGACAACACCGCAGACCACGTACTGGTCTGCGGTGCTAGCTTTCGGCCGAAACAGTCGGGCGCTTCTTAGAAACGAACCACGGAGTGGATCGGCATGAAGTCGAGCGGACGCTCGCCCACCGGGGTGCCGGAGTTGAGGGCGTCGATGATGGTGCCGTTGCCCACATAGATGCCCACGTGGGATGCGCCACCGTAGTAAGCCACGATGTCACCGGGCTGGATCTGGGACAGCGGAACCTTGGTGCCGGCAGCGGCCTGCTGCTGGGAGGTACGCGGGATGGACTTGCCCACCTGGGAGTAGACCCAAGAGGTGAAACCGGAGCAGTCGAAGGCGTTCGGGCCGGAAGCGCCCCAAGCGTAGGGAGCACCGGTCTTGGAGCGAGCGACGCTCACGATCTGCTGACCAACGGAGTTGGAGGAAGCCGGAGCGATGGTCTGGCTCAGCTGAGCCTGGCCGGGAACCTCAACCGGAAGCTGAGCGGACAGCTGGCCGGGGTCAACAATGTTGTTGATCTCGGAGGGAACCCCGGGCACTGCCGGAACCTCGGGGATGGACACGTTGCCGACAACCGGCACGTTGATGTCGAGGGCCTGGGCCGGGGTGGCCAGTGCGGCGGAGGCACCGGCGGCAACAGCGGTGGCGGCTGCTGCGTTACGAACGATACGGCTTGCGCTACGACGATTGTGATTACCCATTTGAAACTTTTCCACGTCTTCCTTGTTTGAACCGGCCGGGTTAGCTGACGGGCTAGGCATCCGGAAGGCCTCCCATCCTCGCGCCGCACTCGACACTCGAGCGCTCTTGCGAGAATTTCACCCCAGATTGTTAGGTGGTTCCCCGGCTCCGGCGGCACCCCACTGAGCGGATTGATCAGAGCGTGTGCCGGATTAGGTCTGGCTTATTCTTTTCGGTAGATATTCGTCGGTGGCGACCAGATCGTTTTTCTTACTCTCTGCTTCGTCCCGCGAAGTCTCGTTTAGGTTACGAAACGGCAACGATACTTGTCCAGCTTTCAGCAAAATCGCGCCACTGTTATCGAGTTGTGACCATCCGGTGACCAAGTAGTGACACTGGAGCCCTACACAAGCCGTGGGCGCCGCCCATCAATTTACATGCATATAACCTGCGCTTTTGTACATATTTTTACTACATCCAGCACTGACAGTGGGCGATACCCAACTTCCAACACCGGGCCAGAACGGGATTTTGTGACCTTCCACACACCTCGTTTCTGAGGGGCCTAACCGTGGCCGAAATGTTATCTGAGAGAACTCATAGCACGCACCAGACAACGCCTCCCTGAGTAGGTAACCGCACGATCGTGCCTGAAGTACGTGGACGATTGTTATCCACCCGGCGGCTTCTCCCCCAGCCAGCCATCGAGACGCTCCCCCTTCGACCACGCAGGCACACCAGGCGCACCGCATTGGATCATTGTTTAGCCCGTCCACTCGTAGCCCAGTGGCTGCCGCAGAGGTGCGCGCGAACGCAGTCTAATCGCCGCCACGGCCCCTGAGCGGCCTCTTACTAGCCTGCGCGGGCGCCTCTCAGTTCCCGTGGTGCGTGCGTACATTGGGCCTGTGGGTGGTTGCGCGCAGAGTGCCAGACCTCCACCGCTGTGCTCAGGTTGGTTCATCGTTGCGCCCCGAATATAGGCTTAGACACTATGCGGTGCGTGATACGCCGGTGCTTGATATAGGAGAAGGGCCCTCACCGTCACGGTGAGGGCCCTTGACTCTATGACGCAGCAGTCTCAGTACTGAATGTGTACTTCGGGTGCGAGGTTACTCGCGGCCGGCATCCTTGTCGGCGCGGCGGTTGGCCTCGTTGAGGTTTTCGAGCATGACGCGCTCTTCCTCTTCGTTGGCATGCTCGATGTCGGCAGCGCGACGGGCCACGTCTTCGCTGTCGGCCTTCCACAGGCCGCGGCCGGGGTGGCCGCCGAAGCCGAGGTGGTTCGGCTGGGTCGGCACCTTGGCACCGGCGTATTCGAGCGGGATCTGGTGTCCGTGCTCGTCCACCGGGCCGATGGGCTGGTGAACCTCTACGTATTCGCCGTGCGGCAGGCGCACGATCACACCGGTTTCGATACCGTGCTCCAGCACCTCGCGGTCAGCACGCTGGAGGCCAACGCAGATGCGATAGGTAATGAAGTAGGAGATCGGCGGAAGCAGGATCAGGCCAATACGACCCACCCACGTCATCGCATTCAGAGAGATATCGAAGTGATAAGCGAAGAGGTCGTTACCACCGGAGACAGTGAGCAGTCCGTAGAAGACCAGTGCCATCACACCGATACCGGTGCGCACCGGCACGTCGCGGGGGCGCTGCAGCAGATTGTGGTGCTCATCGTCGCCGGTGATCTTCTTCTCGATCCACGGGTAGGCGAAGAGAAGTACCACGAGGATGCCCAGCATCACGGCCACCCAGAACACTGCCGGGATGGTGTGGTTGCCAATGTAGAGCTCCCACGCCGGCATGACACGAGCCGCACCGTCAGTCCACAGCATGTAGATATCCGGCTGGGAACCAGCGGAGACCTGAGCCGGGTTATAAGGACCAATGTTCCAGATTGCGTTGATGGTGGTAATACCGGCCATCAGCGCGAGCACACCAGCGGTGATGATGCCGAAGGCGGACGCCTTCAGAGCGAACACCGGGAGGATGCGGACGCCCACCACGTTGTTCTCGGTGCGGCCAGCACCGGGGAACTGAGTGTGCTTCTGGAACCACACGATCGCGAGGTGTGCACCGATCAGGGCCAAGATGATGCCTGGCAGGATCAGCACGTGGGCGATGTAGAAGCGGTCCAGCATGATGTCGGAGGGGAAATCCCCGCCGAAGATCAGCCAGTGCATCCAGGTACCGATGATCGGCAGCCCCACCACGATGGCGGACATAATGCGCAGACCCACACCAGAGAGGAGGTCATCCGGAAGGGAGTAACCGAAGAAGCCCTCGGCGATGGAAAGGAGCATCAGCACGGAGCCGATGATCCAGTTAGCTTCACGCGGACGACGGAACGCACCGGTGAAGAAGATGCGCATCATGTGAACGATGATCGAGATGGCGAATGCCAAGGCAGCCCAGTGGTGCATCTGTCGAATGAACAGACCACCGCGCACCTCGAAGGAAATGTTCAGCGCGGTTTCATAAGCGCGGGACATCTCCACACCGTTGAGCGGTGCATAGGCACCGTCGTAGATGACCTTGGAGATAGACGGATCGAAGAACAGGGTGAGGTAGACACCCGTAACGATCAGAATGATGAAGCTGTACAGCGCGATCTCACCGAGCATGAAGGACCAGTGAGTCGGGAACACCTTGTTAATTTGGGTGCGCAAGAAGCCTGCTCCGCTGTAGCGGGAGTCAATGGCTTCTGCGCGCTCAGCTAGTTTATTGCTCATGATTTACGCTCCCAGAATGCCGGTCCAACAGACTCAATAAAGTTGCCAGCGGCGACGAGGTAACCATCTTCATCGACGGTAATGGGCAGCTGCGGCAGTGCACGGGCGGCGGGGCCGAACACCGGCTTGCCGTAGTGCAGAGCGTCGAACTGCGATTGGTGACAGGGGCACAGGATTCGGTTGGTCTGAGCCTCGTAGAGCGAGGTCGGGCAGCCGATGTGCGTGCAGATCTTGGAGTAGGCGTAGTAGTCGCCGTAGTGGAAGTCCTCCTGACCGGCGCGCTCGATAGCCTTGGCGGCGTCAGCGCTGCGGAGGCGGATCAGCATGACGGCGTTACGCGGGCCGTGGATCGAGTGCATGTGCTCCTCGTAGACCATGGCCTGCTTGTCGTAGCGGTCGCCATCGTTGACGTACTCCTCTGGCAGCGGGAACACAGTCTCCATAGAGGCAGCAAGCAGATCCTCCGGACGCATGCGCACCAGGCGGGTCATGCCCTGGGTGGTGTAGTGACCATCGTGCTTCTCAGCGGTCACACCGGTGTCACGGCCGAGGTAGAGCTTGGTGCCGTGCTCGGAGAGGGTCCAGCCGGAGGTCCACAGGGTGCCATCGCCCTGGATGCCCAGTTCGTGGGCCTTCCACGGGTTCTTCACCATGCCGCCCAGCGGAGCGAGGATACCCAAGCCGGCAACCACAGCACCGGTGCCCATAACTCCCTTGAGCATCTTGCGACGCCCCAGGGTGGAGGTCTCCCATGCGTCGTTCAGAAGAGCGCCGAGAGTCTTGGCATCCACTTCAGCAGAGCCACCGTCGTGACGCTGCTGCACGGAAATCTCCGAGGGGATGAACTTCTTGACATAGGTGACAACACCCATACCCATGGAGATGATGCCCAGACCGGCGGTCAGGCCCAACAGCGGGGTGTAGAAGGTGTAGAGCCACAAACCGTCTTGGCCGAGTGCCTTGTACTGCCACGGCCAGAAGAGGTAGATAGCCATGAAGGCGAGCATGAGGATGGTGCCTGCAATGAAGAAGAAGGCAACCGAGCGCTCTGCACGCTTCTCGGCGGGGTCATTGTCAATGGGGAAGCGTTCCTTGCGATACGCCACCGTCACGTCATCGAGCTCGGTTCCGAGGCGGGCGAGCTCCTCGTTGCTCATCGCAGCGAGTTCGTTCGAGGTGTAGTCTTTTTTGTCTTTGCTCATGAGCGCGATCCAATCCACAGAGCTGCAGCGATGAGCGCTGCCATACCGGCAAGCCACATGAACATACCCTCAGCCACCGGGCCGAGACCGCCGAGGCTCCAGCCACCGGGGCTGGGGGTTTCCTTAGTGGACTTGATGTACGCGATGATGTCCTTCTTCTCGTCCATCGAGAGCTGACGATCAGAGAACTTCGGCATGTTCTGGGGGCCAGTGAGCATGGCCTGGTAGATCTCCTGCTCGTTGGCTGGGTCCAGAACCGGTGCGTACTTACCGGAAGACAGAGCGCCGCCGCGTCCGGTGAAGTTGTGGCACGAAGCGCAGTTCAGACGGAACAGCTCGCCACCGCGGGCCACGTCGGCCGGATCGATGGTGCCGTCGTAGTGAGCGCCGCGAAGGGAATCCATGGCGATGGTGCCGTCCTCGTTCTTCACGAGGCCCGGGCCGCCACCATTGGCGTCCACGTATGCGGCGAGCGCCAGTGCCTGGTGCTCGTTGTAGCGCGGGGTCTTGCGCTGAGCCTGTGCTTCATTACGCAGCATCGGCATACGGCCCGAGTGCACCTGGAAGTACACTGCGCCCTCACCGACACCAATCAGGGAGGGACCACGTCCCTCTACACCCTGGAGGTTGGTGCCGTGGCAGGTGATGCAGGCGACGTCGTAGATGTCCTTACCCTCTTGAACGAGAGCGGCATCATCCTTTTGGGCGGTTGCTACCTGTGCATCGGGGGTCAGTGCGTGAGCCAGCAGGCCGGCGCCAGTTAGACCCACCGTGAGTGCAAGAGCACCCGCGACGGAACGGCGCGCCTTGCGCCGCGTCCGGGTCTTCTTTGCCTCTGCGGACTTGGCCGCAGAAACATCGTGTGGTGTGGTATCCATCATTTTCCTTTTTCGGGTTTCGGAAAGTGAAGGGCTGTTGATCCGTGTCCTTCCTCATCTGCCCCACCGCATGAGCGCCTGCCTGTCACAGGCTGCGGAACATACTGGGGCGAGGAAACAACGCCGGACCGATACGGCCTACTGAATGAAGTAAATGGTTGCGAACAGGGCAATCCAGACAACATCGACGAAGTGCCAGTAGTAAGACACTGCCATTGCTGCGGTTGCCTGTGCCGGCGTGAACTTGGACTTCGCAATACGAAGCAGGACAACCACAAATGCCAGCACGCCCGCGAGGACGTGGGCTGCGTGGAAGCCGGTCGTAATGAAGAAGACCGAGCCGTAGACACTGCTCTGAATAGTCAGACCGTGCTCAACCAAGTGGTAGTACTCGTAAGCCTGGCCAACGAGGAAGACCGCGCCCAACAGTGCGGACAGTGCATACCACCGGCGGAGACCGAAGACGTCACCCCTTTCTGCTGCGAAGACGCCCCACTGTGCGGTGAAGGACGACGAAATAAGAATCGCCGTGATCACCATCGCGTAGGGGACGTTGAGGTGGTCGGTTCCCTCGTCCCACGACACTCCCTGGCCATTGGCTCGGGAGACGAAGTACATGGCGAACAGACCACAGAAGAACATCAATTCCTGAGACAGGAACACGATCGTTCCCACACTGACCATGTTGGGTCGGTTCAGTGCGGCAACGCGCTGTGTTGCTGCCGTTCCTGAGTTATTTACTGCGCTCGTCACGCCTCTCAGTATGACTGATTCCTAAGGAAGATTCATCATCTACCCCCGATATAGCGCCAACTTTTTCCGTTTCCCCAGCTCGCTATCAAGGGTTTTCTAAGAATTTGAGAAGTTTTCGATGAGCCGGGAACTTTTCGGAACCGCATCCGACGAAGCCCGTCCAACACCTCTCAGTTCAGCCCCACCTGGGCCCGCTCCTCCGCCCAACCACATCCCTGCAGCGTGCGGTGGATCCCCTTCGCCGCCACACCCCATGCGCGGGAAGAAAGTATGTGTTTATGCTAGCCGATCACCCGATATTAATCGTCATAAATGCACCCTAAGAAAGCGGAGATTCATCTCACATAGCCTCAGGCATGACTCCCACTCCCCCGCCACACTCCCCCGTGGGAGCTCCCACCCCAGCGGCGGCGCCGGCACGAAAGTGGGATCACACCAAGTCGGATGAACGGCTTGTGCACCTCTGCCCTGATTCTCTGCGAGCACTAACGCGGATCGCGACAGAGACACAGGATACAAAGACACAGCGAACGCGGCACCCGGTCCAACTGATGTTGAGCCGAGTGCCGCGTTGAAAGTTTTTGTGAGTTATGCGGGCCGCATGTAAGAAGCAGACAACCTACACACTGGGCGCACGCTTAACCTGTGCCCTGAAGGACAAGCCTTAGTGCTTTTCCTTCGGAATGCCGTACTGCAGATTGAGCATGGTGGTGGACCAAATAACGAGGACCGCACCGAAACCAATCATCCAGTAGTGCATGTAGATGATGCCAGCACCGAGAACGAAGATGGAACCGGACATCACTGCCGGCCAGATGGAGCTGGTGGAGAAGAAGCCATAGGTACCGGCACCGTCTTCAACCTCTGCTTCCTCCCAGTCCTGCGGGAGGATATCTTGGCGCTTCTCGGTGAAGTGGAAGTAGCCCGCGAGCATCAGGGTCATGAGGGTGGAGATCACCAGCATGGTGATACCGATCCACTCGCCGCCCTTCACGTTGCCGGAGTCATCGACAAAGATGGTCGCGAAAATGTAGATGATGGACGCCGCGCCAATGTAGGCGGTGAGGGCGTACATGAGTTTGGAGCTGACCTTCATGTTTCTTGACCTCGTTTCCTAGTTGCCCGCGTTTGCGCCGGGCTTGTCGAGGAAGTTCCCGCCATCGCGGGAGTCCTCACGGCCAGAGACGAACGGTGCGGTGGAGGTGGCGTAGGGGGCCTCGCCGATGGACTCCAGTGCAGCCGCATTGGTGGCCTGCGGGTTATTCATACGGTACTCGAGGTACTGCTTGAACTTCTCCGGGGAGACCGCACGAACCTCGAAGTTCATCATGGCGTGGTAGGTACCGCACATCTCGGCGCAGCGACCCACGAAGGCGCCTTCCTTATCGATGCTCGTGATCTGGAACTCACGCTGAGACTTGTTGGCCTCAGGGTGGGAGTAGACGTCGCGCTTGAAGAGGAACTCCGGGACCCAGAAGGAGTGGGAGACGTCTGCGGATGCCAGCTGGAAGGAGATCGCGGTGTTGGTCGGCAGGACCAGAACCGGAACCTCTTCGGTGGTGCCGACGGTCTCGATCTTGTTGTAGTGCAGGTAGGAGCGATCGTTCAGGGACTTGCCGTGAATCGGGTTCGCGTTCTTCACACCCTCGGGATCCTCAGCGGACTCTTCGGCTGCTGCCTGACGCTTCTCGTCAATGCCCTGGTACTGGTTGCCGGTCGGGGTGAACTGGCCGTCCACCTCCTGGTAACCGAACTTCCAGTTCCACTGGTATGCAGTCACATCCACGGTCACCTTCGGATCCTTGTCCAGCGCGGTGACGCGATCCTGGGTCTGCACAGTGAAGAAGAACAGTGCCATCACGATGATGATCGGCACACCGGTGAGCACCAGCTCAAGCGGAATGTTGTACTGGGTCTGGCGCGGGAACTCGTCCTTGCCAGCCTTCTTAGCGCGCTTCGCAGAGAAACCGAAGATCGAGTAGAGCATCAGGCCCCACATGATGATGCCGATGATCCAGGCAGCAACCCAGACCCAGACCCAGAAGTTACCGATCTCGTACGATTCGGGAGTCACACCCTCGGGCCAACCCATGCGCAGTGCATGGAAAAAGCCATTGTCAGGTGGGGTGACGTCACAACCAGTCAACGCAAGTGCGCTGACACCGGTGACGCCTGCGAGCATCGCCTTGCGCGAAATACCACGCTTTTTACGCTGTTCCACGTGTGTCTGCCTTCCTGTCCACACAAAAACTTTGTGAGTGCCCAGAGCTACAAGCTCGTCCTAAGACACTCTCTTAACTAAGCAGAGTACTGCATATTGGCCGTTTTTCCATGTCGTTTGTCATGGTTCTTTAAGGATCGGGCCGATTCCTGAAAATTCTCTGAGTATTGTACTCGGCACTTCCTGCCACAACGAGAGCGACGCACGTCAATATTGTGCGCTAAGTCACCGGCGTGCTCGAGTTCCGCTCTCCCCCGTTCGGGCGTAGCCGCTTCCGCCGTGCCCTCGGGGACCCTGCCGCGCCCACGCTCGGCGAGATCGCGAGCAGTCGGTGTGGCCCATCCCCAACGCTTAGGGCTCGGCACCATCGCGGCTGTACTATTGGGGGCGTTGTAGCGGCCTGCGCACAAACGCCCACTGTGGCGGTTGAAGCGCCGTGGCCCCAGTGCGGTCGCCCTAATGACCATGGCGCCGTGGAATCTGCACTGTACGCTACGTCCTTAATATCTATAGCCCTCCTATTTATCTCCTAGGAATCGAGGAATCTGCCCGACTATGTGTGGTCTTCTTGGAATGCTCACCGCCGAGGCGAATGCCGCCGAGTTTCAAAAAGCTGTGGAGCAGGCGTTGCCGTGCATGCACCACCGCGGCCCGGACGCCTCGGGCACGTGGCACGACGAGCATGCTGTCTTTGGCTTCAACCGTTTGTCCATCATCGACCTAGCACATTCCCACCAGCCTCTGCACTGGGGTCCGGAGGATGAGCCCGATCGCTACTCGATGACGTTCAATGGCGAGATTTATAACTACATCGAGCTGCGCGAGACCCTCAGCAAGGAGGGCTATACCTTCCACACTGACGGCGACACAGAGACTATTGCCGTGGGCTATCACCACTGGGGCGAGAAGGTGGTGGAGCATCTTCGAGGCATGTTCGGCATCGCTATTTGGGACACCAAGGAGCAGGTACTCTTCCTCGCCCGTGATCAGTTCGGCATCAAGCCGCTGTACTACGCCACCACCGAGGCCGGGACGGTATTTTCCTCGGAAAAGAAGACGATCCTGTCCATGGCTCAGGCTCTGGGTCTGGACCTAGGCCTTGACCGTCGCGCCATCGAGCACTACGTAGACCTGCAGTATGTCCCAGAGCCGGAGTCGCTGCACGAAAATATTCGCCGTCTCGAGTCGGGCTGCTATGCCACGGTCCACCCCGGTGGATCCTTGGTGCAGCAGCGCTACTTCCGCCCGCAGTTTTCCACCACCGCGGTGCCCAAGGGTGCTGAGCAGGATCTCTTCGATCGTATTGCCCGGGCGCTGGAGGATAGCGTCGAGAAGCATATGCGCGCGGACGTGACTGTGGGCTCCTTCCTTTCCGGCGGTATCGATTCGACCGCCATCGCGACCCTTGCCAAGCGCCACAATCCGAATCTGCTCACCTTCACCACGGGCTTCGAGCGCGAGGGCTATTCCGAGGTGGATGTGGCCGCCGAGTCCGCTGAGGCGATCGGAGTGGAGCACATCGTGAAGATCGTCTCGCCCGAGGAGTACGCCACCGCGATTCCGAAGATCATGTGGTATCTGGATGATCCGGTCGCGGATCCCTCGTTGGTGCCGCTGTATTTCGTGGCCCAAGAGGCCCGTAAGCATGTGAAGGTGGTGCTTTCCGGCGAGGGCGCCGATGAGCTCTTCGGTGGCTACACAATATATAAGGAGCCGCTGTCGCTGGCGCCGTTTGAGAAGGTCCCCTCTCCCCTGCGCGCCGGACTGCGTCGACTGGGCGCTGTGCTGCCTGAGGGCATGAAGGGTAAGTCCCTGCTCGAACGCGGCACCATGTCGATGGAGGAGCGCTACTACGGCAACGCTCGGTCCTTCAACTTCGAGCAGATGCAGCGGGTGATCCCCTGGGCTAGCCGCGAGTGGGACCACCGCGAGGTGACGGCCCCGATTTATGCCGAGTCCACTCACATGGATCCGGTGGCCCGCATGCAGCACCTAGATTTGTTTACTTGGATGCGCGGCGACATCTTGGTCAAGGCCGACAAGATCAATATGGCCCACTCCTTGGAGCTGCGCGTGCCGTTCTTGGACAAAGAAGTCTTCGCCGTGGCAGAAACCATTCCGCACGAGCTGAAGATCGCCGAGGGCACCACCAAGTACGCGCTGCGTAAGGCCATGGAGCAGATCGTTCCGGCGCATGTGCTCAACCGTAAGAAGCTGGGCTTCCCGGTACCGATGCGGCATTGGCTGGCCGGCGATGAGCTGCACGGCTGGGCACAGGATACGATCAACGCCTCCCAGACCGACGATATTTTCAACAAGCCCGAGGTGTTGAAGATGCTCGCCGAGCACCGCGCTGGCGCTTCTGATCACTCGCGCCGGCTGTGGACGGTGCTGGCCTTCATGGTTTGGCACGGCATCTTCGTGGAGGAGCGCATCGATCCGCAGATCGAGCAGCGCGACTATCCCGTGGATCTTTAAAACACCACATGACTAAAGCCCAGTTCCCGCCTGATTCGGGAGCTGGGCTTTGTGCTGTGCACGGGCAACGCTTATCGACGCCAGCGCTGCACCCGCGACGGGGATTTAGTGGAAGGAATCGCCGCAGGCGCAGGAGCCGGTGGCGTTCGGGTTGTCGATGGTGAAGCCCTGGGCTTCGATGGTGTCGGAGAAGTCAATGGTGGCGCCGGTGAGATACGGGATGCTCATCTTGTCCACGACTAGGGTGACGCCTCCGACCTCATCGGTCTTGTCGCCATCCAGGGAGCGATCATCGAAGTACAGCTGATAACGCAAACCGGAGCAGCCGCCGGGCTGCACGGCGATACGCAGGGAAAGATCATCGCGACCCTCCTGCTCAAGCAGGGCTTTCGCCTTGGCGGCGGCGGCCTCAGTGAGGATCACTCCAGTGGCGGATTCGGGTGCAGTCATGGTGAGTGGATTCTCCTTATAGTTATTGAGTCATGCGCAACGCAGTGGCCTGTAACGGGCACCACCGTGGTGCGGCTCCGTCTCCAGCGGAGACTGCCGCCACGCCAGTGGCACCAAGGCTACCGCGTGCCTGTACTGAGTGTAAACACATCTCTGAGTGCCGCTATTCCCTCAGGCGTTACTCATGCGTGCAGTAACCCTCGCCTACACCCTCACCTACGCACGGGGGTTTCACGCGTGCCGATGAGTATCTCTGGGGAATCTTTTACTAGCCTATTAGGCGTGAAACTACCGTGGCAGAAGAACCAGGACGAGACCACTTCCACTCCCCAAGCCGATACGGCTGCCGAGGTGGAACAGCCCGCTGACTCTCAGGAGGAGCTACCGCGGGGCTACACCCCTAAGAAGGGCCGCCCCACCCCTAAGCGCAATGAGCGGGAGCGCGAGCGCGGCGTGCGACGTGAGCACTTCACCGCCCCCGAGACCCGCAGTGAGGCTCGGGCTCGGCGTAAGAAGTTCAAGGAGTCGATGACGAAGGAGGAGTACAAGGAGTACAAATCCAAGCAGAAACGCCAACGCCGTGAGGAGCAACGCCGCATCCAAGAGGCGATGGACCGTGGCGATGAGCGTTATCTGCTCGAGCGCGACAAGGGCGAGGTGCGCGCCTTCGCCCGCGACTGGGTTGATGCCCGCCGCTTCATCACGAACATGATGATGCCGATGGCCCTCATCCTGCTGTTTGTCATGCTGGTGTCGAATGCCGTGCCGCAGATCTCGATGGCTGCGTCCGTGGTGGCGATGATCATCATGCTCGCCATCTTCATCGAGGGCATTATCATGGGTCGCCGCGTGAACAAGGCAGCGCGGCTGAAGTTCCCCGGCTCCACCGAGCCTGGTTTTGGTCTTGGTTTCTATGCCTTCTCCCGTGCCGGCCAGCCCCGCCGTTGGCGCTCCCCTCGCCCGCGCGTGGAGATCGGCGCCGACGTTGAGCGCTAAACGTGTCGGTGCCCGATGCATCATCTGATTCTGGGCGGCGCCCGCAGCGGCAAGTCGGGCTATGCCGAGGCGTTACTGGCGGATAGCCCCGAAGTACTGTACGTGGCCACCGCGAGGCCTTGGCCTGGGGATACAGATTTCGCCGCCCGCATAGCCGAGCATCAGCGCCGCCGCGATCCCCGCTGGCAGACCGATGATTCCTCCGATCTGATTGATCTGCTACACACTCCACCCGCCCCAGTGCTGCTGGTGGATGACCTCGGAACGTGGCTCACCCATGAACTCGATTCCGCAGCCGCCTGGGATCAGCCGCGCGGCAGCATTCGTCCCCGCTGCACCGCGCTTATCGACGCCGTCTCCGCGCTTGACTCCTCCACCACCCTGGTAATCGTAAGCCCCGAGGTAGGCATGGGGATCATCCCCGAACATCGAGCGGGCCGGCTGTTTCGCGACGAGCTCGGTTGGCTCAACGCACAGCTCGCCGAGGTGCTCGACAGCGTCACCTTAGTCATTGCCGGCCAGCCGCTGCAGATCAAAACATGAAATTCTGATTGGTGCAGTCGTATTCTGGTCAAGGTCTGATCCCTCATACGAAACCGCCCGTGGTTTCCCGTGCAGCAAAGGAGCTGTCCCATGGAGTCCCAGCCCTCCGCCTCCGATCTTTTTGCCAAGGTAGATTCCCCTAGCACCGAGGCTCGGCAGGCGGCGATCGCCCATCAGGCGGATCTCACCAAACCGGTGGGCGCCCTGGGGCGTTATGAGGAGATCGGTATCTGGATAGCCTCCTGCCAAAACCAGTGCCCACCGCGCCCTATCAGCCGGCCCACCATTGTGGTCTTCGCTGGCGACCACGGGATCGCCACTCACGGAGTCTCCGCCTATCCTTCCGAGGTGTCTATCCAGATGGCGGAGAACATTCGCCACGGTGGCGCCGCAATCAATGTGCTGGGCCGTGCCGCCGGAGCCGAGGTTCGCCTCGTGGATGTGTCTTTGGATCATGATGTGTGGGGCGATGAGCGCGTGTCTCGCTCTTGCGGTTCCATCGACCGCGAGGATGCGATGAGCAACGAACAGGTAGTTCGCGCCCTCGAGATTGGCAGACGCATCGCCGATGAAGAATGCGACCGTGGGGCGGATCTGCTCATCGCCGGCGATCTCGGCATCGGTAACACCACCCCCGCGGCGGCTCTCATTGGGTTAGCAACTCGGCTTGAGCCGGTCGTGGTGGTAGGCCGTGGCACAGGTATCGACGATGAGGGCTGGAAGCGCAAGGTGGCCGCGGTGCGCGACGCCATGTTCCGTGCTCGCCTCCTCAACCGCGAGCCCGTCAGCGTGTTGCGCACCATTGGTTCTCCCGACCTCGCAGCCATGGCGGGCTTCTTAGCCCAGGCAGCTGTGCGCCGCACCCCCGTGATCCTCGACGGCGTGGTGGTTAGTGCCGCCGCGCTATGGGCCAACCGCCTCGCCCCTGGAGCACGCCAGTGGTGGATCGCGGGACACCGTTCCGTCGAACCCGCCCATAGCGCCGCACTCGAAGCACTCGATCTCACCCCGATCCTCGACTTTGGAATGCGTCTGGGTGAAGGCTCGGGGGCTGCTGCCGCTTTGCCCATCGTCACAGCAGCGGTGGACATCATGGCCGATATGGCCACCTTCAGCTCCGCGGGAGTATCCACCAAGTCAGAGGGCGAGAGTGTCGGGTAAAGCAGGCCCCTCAGGAGACGCCAGCCACGGCCATCCCCTATGGGAAGGCCCAGCCACCATCTTTTCGTGGCTCAGCGTGGTGCCTCTGCGCGGGGCGCGCGTGTTTGACACCACCACCGGTCGTAGGGCCATGACGTGCGTTCCCCTCGTGGGATGCGCATTCGGTGGGCTCGCCGCCCTAGTCAGCATGCTGGGGTCGTTGGCTTCGCCCGTGCTGGCCGGGGTGCTGGCAGTAGTGGTCGTGCAGCTGGCGAGCAGGCTCATGCACCTTGATGGTCTAGCGGATGTCGGCGACGCACTCGGCTCCTATGCCCCGCCTGAGCGCGCCCGCGAGATCCTCGCCGACCGCTACACCGGAGCGCTCGGATCGGGGGCGGTGGTACTTACCCTGCTGTGCCAAGTCGCCGGCCTGGCAGGTGTAGCAGAAGCTGCAGGACGCCCCGCTGTACTGGCACTGGCGGTGTGCAGCGTTTATGTGCTTTCACGCTGGGCGGCAATGGTGGTGTGTCGCCGCAGCTCCTCTCCGACCAGACGGCCCTTTTCCGCTACGGGTTTCGGCGCATTAATTATCGCCACAGTGCCTAGGTGGCGGCTCGCGGCGTGGGCTGGCGGGTTTCTCGCGGTATCGACCGGCAGCTGGTGCGCCCTCGGCGCCCCCGCTATGGCCGTGGCAAGCGCCGTGATCGTGCTGGTGGTGTGGCTGAGTGCCGAAGCCACGGTGCGGCATATGGCCCGCCGCTTTGGAGGGCTCAACGGTGATTGCACCGGCGCCCTCATCGAGATGACCGCCGCTATCGCCGCGGTGGCCTACGCGCTGAGCCTGCCCCTCCTCGCCGCCTAAAAGCGAAGGGGTAGCCAGTGGGGGTAACCGCCACCGGCGACACCACAGCGGTTCGCGGCCATGTCTACATTGTGCAGAAAATATCAGCCTTAAGCCGGGAATTGTGAATATATTTTCTGCGGCTATATCACCTTCATTTTCCGGCCACACGCTGCGGTTTTCTATTATTGCCCCTTACTGAGCCAGCAATTAATGTCCTCTTTGCAAGTGTTCAGGACGCCACATAAGTGGCAACGCAAGAGGGAGACACGCTTTGTCCTTCGTTCTATGTATCAATGAGATTGTTGATGGCCCCATCAAGGATCTGTACCTCGAGTGCGGCAGCAGCTGCTGCCCGGCCCCGGAAATCCTGCCGAACCTGGAGAACATGGACTTCTCCGGTGCTCACTTCGGTCCCACCGATCTGCTCGATCTGACCCTCGATCTCTCGGCTCTCTAAGTATCTCTTTTACGCATACGCGATACATCTCACGCACACACAGCACCGGCGCTGCCCCTTAACTCAAGTTAAGGAGACAACGCCGGTGTTGTTTTATGTGTGTGGCGAGTTAAGCCTCGATCAGGGTGTGGAGCCAGCCGTGGGTATCGGCCACGGTGCCACGCTGGATGCCCGTGAGGTGATTACGCAGCTTCATAGTGACCTCACCGGTGCTTCCGCCACTGATCTCGAAATCGCCGTGGGCCGATTTCACCGCGCCCACCGGGGTGATCACGGCCGCAGTACCGCAGGCGAGGGCTTCGGTCATGGCGCCAGAGGTGGCGTCGTCACGCCATTCGGACTTCGACACCAGTTTCTCCTCCACCTTGTAGCCCATGTCGCGAGCCACCTGGAGCAAGGAATCGCGGGTGACGCCCGGCAACAGCGAGCCAGACAGTGCGGGGGTCACGACCGTGACATCCTCGCCCTCGCCGTAGACGAACATCAGGTTCATCCCGCCCATTTCCTCGATGTAGTTCAATTCGGTGGAGTCCAACCACACCACCTGATCGCAGCCCTTCTCCTCGGCCTGTGCCTGCGCCAAAAGGGAGGCGGCATAGTTGCCGGCGCACTTCGCAGCGCCGGTGCCACCACGGGCGGCGCGCACGAAGTCCTCACAGATCCACACGGACACCGGAGTGATGCCGCGGGAGAAATACGCACCTGCGGGAGAGGCAATCAAGACATAGGTGTAGCTATTGGCGGGGTGCACGCCCAAAGAGGCCTCGGTGGAGATCATGAAGGGGCGCAGATACAGCGACTCCTCGCCGCCGGCGGCGGGAACCCACTCGCGGTCGATGTCCACCAGCTGGCGGATGGACTCGATAAACACCTCTTGGGGCAGTGCGGGCATAGCCAGCCGCTCCGCGGAGTTCTGGAAACGAGCGGCATTGGCGTAGGGACGGAAGGTGACAATCGAGCCGTCCTGGTGGCGATAGGCTTTCAGCCCCTCGAAGATAGCCTGCCCATAATGAAAGACATTCGTGGCCGGATCGAAGGACAGCGGACCATAGGGGCGCACACGAGCGTCATGCCATCCCTTCTCCTGAGACCACTCGATGGTCACCATGTGATCGGTGAAGTGCTTACCGAACCCCGGGGCCTGCAGAATCGAGGCGATCTCCTCGGCGGGGGTGGGGTTCTCATTCTTTTGGACAGTGAACTCTAAATCTTGCATGGCCCTAAGTTACTCCCTCTCTTCAACGCCGAGCCCTGATTACCCTAGGTTTCGGGCAACAAGCTCACAGCGGCTGTACCTAGCTCACGCTAGGCTAGTGGAAGTCTTATTCACAAGACACTCGCGACACTGCCGCTAAGGCAGGCGTCGATAAGCATTAACCGCTGTACAGAAAGGATTGCGAACCACATGGCGAACACCCTGCCCGCGCGCGGCTATCTGCCTGAATTGAAGCGAACCAAGAAGCTGGAGAAAGACACCTCCGTGCTGCTCGTGCCCGTCTACGAAGGCGAGCGCGAGCTAGAGCTGCCCGTGTTGGGGCCGCTCGACGAAGCCTCTGCCCGCTCGCTGTGCTCCGCGCTGACTGCCGTGGGCGCCACCGGTAAGGCCGGCACCGTGCACACCGTGCCCGCCCCGAAGAAGGTGAAGGTGGATGCCATCGCCGCTGTGGGGCTCGGCCCCGCCGATGAAGCCGATGCGGAAACGATTCGTCGCGCCGCTGGGGCCGCGATTCGCTCCCTGCCCGACCACGCCGTGGTGGCCACCACCCTCTCTGAGCTCAACACCGCCGCTGCTGTGGAAGGCTGCGCGCTCGGCGCCTACGATTACCGCGGCCTTCACACCGAAGGGGAAAGCACCCGTCCGCGCTCGGTGAGCTTCCTCGGCGCGGATAAGAAGGACTTCGACACCGCCGTGATCGTGGCCGAGTCCGTGGCCCTGTGCCGCGATCTTGTGAACACCCCCTCCTCCCACCTCTACCCCGAGTCCTATGCCTCCTTCGTGGCCGAAGAAGCCGCCAAGATCGGGCTGCAGGCCACCGTGCTGGATGAGAAGAAGCTAGCCAAGCGCGGCTACGGCGGCATCCTCGCCGTGGGGATGGGCTCCTCCCGCACCCCTCGCCTGCTGCGGCTCGAGTGGAAGCCGAAGAAGGCCTCCACCCACGTCGGCTTGGTGGGCAAGGGCGTGACCTTCGATACTGGTGGTATCTCCCTCAAGCCGGGAACCAACATGGAGAACATGATCTCCGATATGGGAGGTTCCGCGGCCATGATCGCCACGATCGTTGCGGCAGCGCGCCTCGAACTGCCGGTACGCATCACCGCCACCATCCCGATGGCGGAAAACATGCCCGGCGGCAAGGCCTATCGCCCAGGTGATGTGATCACCCACTATGGCGGAACCACCTCCGAGATCCAGAACACCGACGCCGAGGGCCGTCTCATCCTGGCGGACGCTCTGGTCCGCGCCAGCGAGGACAACCCGGACTACCTGATCGACAGCGCCACCCTCACCGGCGCGCAGGTGGTGGCCTTGGGCGATCGCACCTCGGGCGTGATGGGCGATGACACTCTGCGTGAGCGCATCGCCGCCACTGGTCGTGACGCAGGTGAGCCGGCGTGGGCCATGCCCATCCCGGAGGAGATCGCCGAGCAGTTCTCCTCGCCCTCTGCGGATCTGCGCCACACTGGCACCAGCCGCTCCGCCGGCATGATGCAGGCTGGATACTTCCTCAGCCGTTTCGTCGGCGAGGGCATCCCGTGGGCCCACATCGACATCGCCGGCCCTGCCTACAACACCTCCGCGGTCTACGGCTACACCCCCAAGCGCGCCACCGGCGTTCCGGTGCGCACCCTGGTGGACCTGCTCCGCGACATCTCTATTAACGGCTAATCCCCGCCAGAGAGCACGCAATCCCAGCCGCTATCGTGGCTGGGATTATGTGTGTCAGGGCGCGGAAGGGCTACGGGCGCTTGTCGACGCCACCCGCCTGATCTGGGTGCCTCTTCTCCCATTCTTCACGCCGCTGCCGCTGCTCCTGCCGCTTGCGCAGGATCCGATCACGTTCGATGCGTTCACGCATCCGCTGCGGATAACCGGTCTCCTCCACATCGAACAACCCGATTCCCAGCGCAGAGGCGGTGTCATTAATCCCCTTGGGCCCGCCGATGCGGCGGCGGATGAACTCCCCATGCTCATCCACCAACACCACACTCATCTCATTCACCAACGTTTCAGGCTCCACAAAGCCCTCGACGAAACCGCGGCCACGCATCCACTCGCGCAGCTCGGCAAGATCGGCGTCTCGGATAGACCCGGTGGCGCTGCGGGGAGCCTTCAGCCCCTTTTTCGATCGGCCGCGATTGAAGAGATTGAACATGACACACCATTCTACAATCCGCCCTCGCCCCACGACTCCGGCGTGCGCGGGCCGAGCGCTGCTGGGTGCAGCGGTGGTACAGAGGTGGTGCCGATGGCACGAAGCGGGGTTTCTCGCCAGCCCACGAGGGTGCACGGGCAGCGCTCGAGCAGTGCTCGGGCAGCGCTCGGGGTGAAAGATTCCTCCGTGGCGAAGCGGCACCAGCGATGAGGGCACGCTATGCATAGGATGCGGGGAGCAACCGCCTACAATGGACCGTTAAAAGCGGTACTCTCTTTGTTGTTACCGTTTGACGATTTTTCACACGCTACTTTCATGCGAGGAGACTTAAAAACAATGGCGTTCTCCGTAGAGATGCCCGAGTTGGGCGAGTCAGTTACTGAAGGCACCATCACCACGTGGCTGAAGTCCGTGGGCGATACGGTCGAGGTCGACGAACCGCTCCTCGAGGTGTCCACCGATAAGGTCGATACCGAGGTTCCTTCCCCCAAGGCCGGCGTCCTGCTCGAGATCAAGGCTGACGAGGACGACACCGTCGACGTTGGCGACGTTATCTGCATCATTGGCGAAGAGGGTGAAGAGCCCTCGGGCGATTCTGGCTCTGACTCTGAGGGTTCTGCCGACTCCGAGGATGAGGCAGCTGAAGAAGCAGCAGAGGACAAGGAAGAGAAGAAGGACAAGCCCAAGGCCGAGAAGAAGTCCTCCTCCGCCGAAGCCACCGACGTGGCCATGCCCGAACTCGGCGAATCCGTCACCGAAGGCACCATCACCTCCTGGCTGAAGTCCGTCGGCGACACCGTCGACGTCGACGAACCCCTCCTCGAAGTCTCCACCGACAAGGTCGACACCGAGGTCCCCTCCCCCGTCGCCGGCACCCTGCTGGAAATCCTCGCCGAAGAAGACGACACCGTCGACGTCGGTGACGTCATCGCCCGCATCGGCGACGAAAACGCCAGCACCTCCGACAACTCCGACAACTCCGAGGATTCCGAGGATTCCGAGGATTCCGACGACGAGGCAGCTGAAGAAGCAGCCGAGGACAAGGAAGAGAAGAAGGACAAGCCCAAGGCCGAGAAGAAGTCCTCCTCCGCCGAAGCCACCGACGTGGCCATGCCCGAACTCGGCGAATCCGTCACCGAAGGCACCATCACCTCCTGGCTGAAGTCCGTCGGCGACACCGTCGACGTCGACGAACCCCTCCTCGAAGTCTCCACCGACAAGGTCGACACCGAGGTCCCCTCCCCCGTCGCCGGCACCCTGCTGGAAATCCTCGCCGAAGAAGACGACACCGTCGACGTCGGTGACGTCATCGCCCGCATCGGCGACGAAAACGCCAGCACCTCCGACAACTCCGACGACTCCGACAACTCCGACGACTCCGAGGATTCCGACGACGAGGCAGCTGAAGAAGCAGCCGAGGACAAGGAAGAGAAGAAGGACAAGCCTGCTCCGAAGAAGGAAGAGAAGGCTGAGTCCAAGTCCGAGTCCAAGCCTGAGAAGAAGGAAGAGAAGAAGCAGGAGAAGGTCAACACCGGCGACAACCTGCCGTATGTGACCCCGCTCGTGCGCAAGCTGGCTGATAAGCACGGCATCGATCTCTCCGCCATCGAGGGCACCGGTGTGGGTGGTCGCATCCGCAAGCAGGATGTGTTGGCTGCCGCCAAGGGATCCTCTGCGGAATCTGAGGAAAAGGCCCCAGTCAAGGAAGAGACTCCGCGCGTGTCCACCAAGTCGGTGGATCCGGCAAAGGCTGAGCTGCGTGGCACCACCCAGAAGGTCAACCGCATCCGCGAGATCACTGCGAAGAAGACCCTCGAGGCTCTGCAGATCTCCGCCCAGCTCACCCAGCTGCATGAGGTGGACATGACCACCATCGCCGCGCTACGCAAGGAGGCCAAGCCGGCCTTCTCCAAGGCTCATGGCGTGAACCTCACCTACCTGCCCTTCTTCGCGAAGGCCATTGTTGAGGCACTGGTTTCTCACCCGAACGTCAACGCCTCTTATAACGCTGACACTAAGGAGATCACCTACCACCCGAGCGTTGGTCTGGCGATTGCCGTCGATACGCCGAAGGGCCTGCTCACCCCCGTGATTCACGAGGCAGAGAAGCTGTCCCTGCCGGAGCTGGCGAAGGCGATTGTTGATTTGGCTGATCGCGCCCGCAACAACAAGCTCAAGCCCTCCGATCTCACTGGCGGCACCTTCACTATCACCAATATCGGCTCGGAAGGCGCACTTTCCGATACCCCGATCGTGGTCCCGCCGCAGGCGGCCATGGTGGGCACCGGCGCAATCACCAAGCGCCCGGTAGTGGTGAGCGAGAACGGCAACGACGCTATCGCTATCCGCCAGATGGCTTACCTGCCCTTCTCCTATGATCACCAGATCATCGACGGCGCCGACGCTGGCCGCTTCATGACCACCGTCCGCGACCGCCTCGAGAGCATCGACTTCACCGAGGATCTCGAGCTGAGCTAAGCATTCGCCCTTCGCTCACAGCCACCCCGCGCACCGCTTCGGCACCGCGCGGGGTGGCTTCCTTTTGCCCCCCCTGCGTCTTCCCGCACTCATCCCGGCCCCCGTCCAGGCCCCAGCGGCATGATTCGAGAACCCCCACCACCAACCACCCCCGCAGCTACCCCCGCATTCCCTCACTGCAGAATGTCTGCAATCCGAGAATGGGGGCCACCACTCTCGATCCGAAGCAGTGACCCAGCTCCTATAATGAGGGAGACATATCGTTCTCTAGCCCTTATATCTCCTAAGGCATTTCAACCTCACGGAAAGGCCCACCTTTGTCTTTCAGCGACCGCCATATCGGCCCTGACGCTCAAGAAACTTCGGTCATGCTGGATACGCTTGGCGTCTCCTCGTTGAACGAACTCATCGAGAAGGCCGTCCCAGCCTCGATTATCAATACCGAGCGGCTGGATCTACCGCCGGCCTACACCGAGTTCGAGGCGCAGCGCATTCTTTCCCGCGACGCCGAGCTGAATATCCCGCTTAAATCCTTCTATGGTCAGGGGTTCTCCTCCACCATCACCCCGTCGGTAATCCGACGGGGCGTTCTCGAGGATGCTGGTTTTTATACCGCCTACACCCCCTACCAGCCGGAAATCTCCCAGGGCCGACTCGAGGCCCTGCTGAACTTCCAGACCATGATCTCTGAGCTCACCAATCTGCCTATCGCCAACGCCTCGTTGTTGGACGAAGCCACGGCGGTGGCTGAAGCCATCGGTCTGATGAGCCGCAAGGTGAAGAAGGGTCGCAGCGTGGTGCTGGATAGCCGCCTGCATCCGCAGGTGCTGAGCATCGCCCGCGAGCGCGCCCGAGTGATGGAACTAGAGGTGCACATCCAGGATCTGTCCGTGGGGCTTGTTGCCGAAGATCTGGTGGGCACCGTGATTGCTTACACCGGCACCGAAGGCGATGTGCGCGAGATCTCTTCGCTTATCGACGCCACCCACGACCGCGGTGGCCTCGCCACCGTGGTAGCCGACCCGATGATGCTGGTCCTGCACACCGCCCCCGGCGATCTTGGCGCGGATGTGTGCGTGGGCACCACACAGCGTTTCGGTGTGCCGCTGTTCTTTGGTGGCCCGCACGCCGCGTTCATGGCTGTGAGCGATTCGCTCAAGCGCCAGATTCCTGGCCGCATTGTCGGCGTGAGCAAAGACTTGGACGGCATGCCGGCCTATCGTCTTGCCCTGCAGACTCGCGAGCAGCACATCCGCCGCGATCGCGCTACCAGCAATATCTGCACCGCCCAGGCGCTCCTCGCCGTGATGGCTTCCATGTATGCCGTCTACCACGGCGCTGAGGGGCTGCGCGGTATCGCCCGCGAGATCCACCACAAGGCCTGTAGCTTCGCCGAGGTGATTGATTCCTCCGACTCCTCCCTGTCGGTGGTGCACTCCACTTTCTTCGACACGGTGTGCGTGTCCACCGACGGCCGCGCCGAGGAGCTGTACCAATCAGCCTTGGAGAAGGGCTATCTCATCCGTGCCCTCGACGAGGACCGGGTGTGCGTGAACTTTGGCGAAGCCACCACCCGCGAAGATCTAAACGTGCTCTGCTCCATTTTCGGTCTCGACTCTGAGGCGCTGGACCACGATGCACCCTCCCGTATCGAGCTGGAGCGCGCCGATGCCCCGCTGCGCCACGAGATCTTCTCCCAGATCCACTCGGAAACCCAGATGATGCGCTATATCCGTCGCCTCGGGGACCGTGATCTTGCCCTCGATCGCACCATGATTCCGCTGGGTTCGTGCACCATGAAGCTCAACCCCACCTCTGCGGTCGAGCCGATCACTTGGCCGCATCTGGCCGATGTGCACCCCTTCGCCCCTGAGTCGCACACTGAGGGCTGGCGCCAGATCATCGAAGAGCTAGAGAAGTGGCTGGCGGAGATCACTGGCTACGCACAGGTGTCGGTCCAGCCAAACGCCGGCTCCCAGGGCGAGCTGGCCGGCTTGCTGGCTATTCGCCGCTACCACGTCTCTCGTGGCGACGATCAGCGCGATATCTGCATCGTGCCGGCCTCCGCTCACGGCACAAACGCCGCCTCTGCTGCCTTGGCGAACCTGCGGGTCGTGGTGGTGGCAACGGCCGAAGATGGCACCGTGGACATCGATGATCTCAAGGCCAAGCTTGAGGCCCACGCCGGCCATGTCGCGGCCATCATGATTACCTATCCCTCCACCCACGGCGTCTATGAGGAAAACGTGGGCCAGGTGTGCTCGCTGGTGCACGAGGCAGGCGGGCAGGTCTACATCGACGGCGCCAACATGAACGCTTTGGCTGGTATCGCCCGTCCCGGCAAGTTCGGCGGCGATGTCTCCCACCTGAATCTGCACAAGACCTTCACCATTCCGCACGGCGGTGGCGGCCCGGGTGTGGGCCCGATCGGTGTGGCCGAGCACCTCGTGCCCTTCCTGCCCACCGATGCCCGCACCGACAACGCCTACGAGGACGCCCCCGTGGGTGAGGGTGTGCCGATCTCTGCCACCTACTATGGCTCGGCCGGTGTCACCCCGATTTCGTGGATGTATCTGCTACTGATGAGCAGCGAAGGGCTGTTCAAGGCTTCCGCACACGCCGTGTTGGCCGCCAATTACATCGTCAAGAAGCTTGAGGGCGCCTACCCGGTGCTTTACACCGGTAAGAACGGGCTGGTGGCCCACGAGTGCATCGTGGATCTGCAGGAACTGACCAAGCAATCCGGTGTGACGGCGTTGGATGTGTGCAAGCGCCTCGTGGACTTCGGCTTCCACGCCCCCACTCTCGCGTTCCCTGTGGCCGGCACGCTCATGGTGGAGCCCACCGAGTCCGAGGATCTGGCGGAGCTGGACCGCTTCGTGGAGGCAATGCTGGTCATCCGCTCCGAGATCCAAGAGATCATCGACGGAGAGGTGGCCGTGGAGGATTCGGTGATCCGCAAGGCTCCCTTCACCGCAGCCAGTGTGGTCACCGATGAGTGGAATGAGAAGTTCAGCCGCGAAAAGGCCGCATTCCCCGTTCCTGGTCTGCGCCGCGATAAGTACTTCCCCGCGGTTCGCCGTATCGATGATGCCTACGGCGATCGCAACCTTGTGTGCTCCTGCCCGCCGCCGGAGGCCTTCGACATCGACACCGACCACGCTTAACCTGAAAGGCTCACTATGACCGATCTTTTGCAGTCCCCCTTGCACGATCTCAATGAGAAGCTGGGCGCCAGCTTCACCGACTTCGGCGGCTGGAACATGCCTCTGAAATACGGCCGCGAGTTGGAAGAACACCGTGCCGTGCGTGAGCGCGTCGGCGTATTCGATCTCTCGCACATGGGCGAGCTCTCTGTGCGGGGTCGGGATGCCGCCGCATTCTTGGACTACGTTCTGATCTCGCAGCTGTCCACCCTGCCGGTGGGCAAAGCCAAGTATTCGATGATCGTCAACGCCGATGGTGGCATCATCGATGACCTGATCACCTACCGTGTGGCCGATGATGAGTTCTTGGTGGTGCCCAACGCCGGCAATCAGCCCGCGGTGTGGGCTGCCTTTAGCGAGCGCGCCCGTGAGCGCTTCCCCGAGGCCGATGTGCATCTAGAGAATCAGAGCCTCGACACCGCCTTGATCGCGGTCCAGGGGCCCAGCAGCGTCGAGCTGCTTGCGGAGCTGGTTCCGGCTGAATCACAGGAGACTCTCTCTGGGCTCAGCTACTATTCCGCCGCCCCGCTTGCCGTTGCTGGCGTAGACACCCTCGTGGCACGTACCGGCTACACCGGCGAGGATGGTTTCGAGGTTTATGTATCCAAGGAGCAGGCCCCAGAGGTCTTTCGCGCCATCGTAGACAAGCTCGAGGCCTATGAGGGCGCCGTGTGTGGCCTCGCTGCCCGTGACTCGCTGCGGCTCGAGGCTGCGATGCCGCTCTACGGACATGAGCTCAACCAGGATCTCACCCCGGTCGATGCTGGCCTGCGGGTACTCGTAGGCAAGAACAAAACGGGCGAGTTCTACGGCGATCAGCTGCGTGAGCTTGCCACACCACAGCGCAAGCTGGTGGGGCTTCGGGGCGAGGGGCGTCGTGCCGCCCGCGCAGGCTCTGCCCTGTATGTCGGCGATGAGCTCGTCGGGGAGATTACCTCTGGTCAGCTCTCCCCCACCTTGGGCTATCCCATCGCTTTGGCCTATGTAGCCGCCGAGTACGCCGATGAAGGCACCACGATCGACGCGGATGTCCGCGGCAAGCGCCAGCCGATGACCATTTGTCCCCGCCCTTTCTACAAGCGCGGCTAAACTAATCCCCACTACGTACTACTGCTCGACAGAAAGGACTCACCCATGTCCCAGCTGCCCACCACTTTTTCCTACTCCGAGGATCACGAGTGGATCGATTGCGCCGCGGATAATGCCGCCGGCAACACCGTCAAGGTTGGTCTGACGTCCATCGCTGCGGATCGTCTCGGCGAGATCGTCTTCGTGGATCTGCCCGCTGTGGGCGATTCCGTGGAGGCCGGAGAAATTTGCGGCGAGGTGGAGTCCACCAAGTCCGTTTCTGATATCTACTCCCCGGTCACTGGCACCGTCACCGCGATCAACGAGGAGCTCGAGGACAACCCGGGTCTCATCAATGACGATCCCTTCGCCTCCGGCTTCCTCTTCGAGGTCGAGGTGCAAGAGGTGGGCGAGCTCATGGATGCCGCAGAGTACGAGGAGCAGAACTCCTAATCGCTGCCCCACCACGCCGCTTCACACCTCGGTGTGGAGCGGTTTTTCCATGCTTATCGACGCCACCCCGCACCACAGCCACCACTGCCCTGCGCCACCATGAGGCGGGTGAGCTCCGCGCCACACCGCGCGTGTACCCTTGAATCATTATGACTGCACCGCGCGAGCCTTTTACCCCCTCAAGCCAAGCGATCAGACACCTTGATACCCCCATTGAGCTGCACCGTCTCGGTACTCGCGACTATTTGGATATGTGGCACGAGCAGGCGGATCTGGCGGCTGCACGAGCCCGCGGCGAGATCAATGATCGCGTGCTCATGTTGGAGCACCCCTCCACTTACACGGCGGGTAAACGCACCCAGGACTCGGACCGCCCCACTAATGGCGTTCCGTGTATTGATGTCGACCGCGGTGGGCGCATCACCTGGCATGGACCGGGCCAGCTGGTGGGCTATCCCATCATCAAACTGCGCGACCCAGTAGATGTGGTGGATTATGTTCGCCGAGTGGAGGAAGCACTTATCCAGCTCGTACGTTCACTGGGGGTGAGCAAGGCCGGCCGCATCGATGGCCGATCTGGTGTGTGGGTGCCTGCTGATGATCGCGGACCGGATCGCAAGATCGCCGCGCTGGGCATTCGCATCACTCGGGGAATAACGATGCATGGTTTTGCGCTGAACTGTGACAACACCTTGGACTATTACGATCACATCGTGCCGTGCGGTATCACCGACGCTGGGGTCACCACCCTGTCGCGGGAGCTAGACACTGATGTCCGGGTGGAGGATGTGATCGAGCCCTGCTACCACTGGTTGGTCGAGGCCTTGGAAGGCCGGCTGGAGGTAGCCGATCACAGTTTTGGCTCGGCCGAGGATCCTTGTTCCCCGGCCGCTATCCGGAAACTAACGCTGTAGAACAACACCAGCGCCCCGCGTCAGGTGGGGCCACTAATTGAGGATAACGTGAGCGAAAAGAAGCTACTACGCATCGAGGCCCGCAACGCCGAGACTCCCATTGAGAACAAGCCGCGCTGGATCCGGACCCAGGTGAAGACCGGCCCGGAGTATAAGGACATGAAAAATCGCGTGTCCGGTGCGTCTTTGCACACGGTGTGCCAGGAGGCCGGCTGCCCCAATATCCACGAGTGCTGGGAGGATCGCGAGGCCACCTTCCTCGTCGGCGGCGATCAGTGCACCCGGCGATGCGATTTCTGCCAGATCGCTACGGGCAAGCCCACGGAGCTTGACCGAGACGAGCCGCGGCGTGTCGCCGAATCGGTGCAGGAAATGCAGCTGAATTATTCCACCATTACCGGCGTTGCCCGCGATGATCTTCCCGATGGCGCCTCGTGGATTTACGCCGAAACCTGCCGCCAGATTCATAAGCTCAACCCCAACACGGGCGTGGAGCTTCTGGTAGATGATTTCCGTGGCAACCCAGATGCCCTTCAGCAGGTGTTTGAATCCGAGCCCGAGGTGTTTGCGCACAATGTGGAGACCGTGCCTCGCATCTTTAAAAAGATTCGTCCTGCCTTCCGCTATGAGCGCTCCTTGGATGTGATTCGCCAGGCCCGCGATTACGGGCTGGTGACTAAATCCAACTTCATTCTCGGCATGGGTGAAACGGTGGAGGAAGTACGCGAGGCGATGCGGGATCTGCATGATGCCGGCTGTGAGATTCTCACCATCACCCAGTACCTGCGGCCCGGTCCGCTCTTCCACCCCATCGACCGCTGGGTGAAGCCCGAGGAGTTTGTGGAGCATTCCAAGGCCGCCAAGGAGATCGGTTTCAAGGCCGTTATGGCTGGGCCGTTGGTGCGCTCTTCCTATCGCGCTGGTCGGCTCTATGCCCGAGCGATGGAAGCACGCGGCGAGGCCCTGCCGGAGAATCTCTCCCACCTCGGCAAGGAGACCGGCACCACCGCGCAAGAGGCATCGAGCCTCATTCGGCGCTATGGTGCATCCAAGGACACTCCGGTTACCTCTGCCCGTCGTTAAGCCACACGCATCGAAAGGGTGACACGAGGGCTAGGCAATGCGGGCGTACGCACGTCGATCGCCTATCCTAAAACACATGGCTGATCCTAATAAGCAACAACGTAAGCAAGCGGCCAAGCAGGCCGCGAAGGAAGAGAAGGCGCTGAAGAAGCAGCAGCGCAAGCAGAGCCGCGCTCAGGTCTGGCAGGCCTTTAAGATGCAGGCGAAGAACGATAAGAAACTCGTTCCGCTGATGCTCCTCGCCATCATTGGTGGCGGCCTGCTGTTCTTCCTCATTGGTTCGCTCTTTGGCGGCCAGTGGTTCCTGCTGCCGCTCGGCTTGGTGTTGGGCTTCGCCCTAGCCATGTACATCTTCACCAAACGCGTGGAAAACACCGTTTATGATCGCGCCGAGGGCCAGGCTGGTGCCGCCGGCTGGGCTTTGGAGAATCTGCGAAGCGGCCCCGGCGTCGAGTGGCACACCCGCACCGCGGTGGCCACCAACCACCACATGGATGCTGTGCACCGAGTGATCGGCCCCGCCGGCGTGGTGCTGGTGGGCGAGGGCGATATCAAGCGAGTCCGCCCCCTCATGGCCACGTATAAGCGCCGGCTTGTGCGTATCGCCGGCCAAACCCCGATCTACGAGATCTTCGCAGGCGAGGGCGAGGGCCAGGTGCGGGTGCGCAACCTGCAAAAAGAAATGATGAAGCTGCCCCGCAACTACAAGAAGAAAGAGCTGGGCGCTTTGTCTGCTCGTTTCGAAGCGATGGACCGCGATCCCATGCAGGCCGCTGGTATGCCGAAGGGGCCGGTGCCCAAGGGCGCATCTATGGCTGGCATGAACCGCCGTGCCCGCCGCGCCGCGCAGCGCCGCTCCAAGTAGCCGCGCCGCTTTCATCAGCCACCCGCGCTGCCTCACGACCTCCGTTGCCCACAGGGCATCGGAGGTTTTTTCTTGACCACACCACACACCCCGCAGAGTAGGGTGACACGTCCTATGTTTTGGGGCCGTTACGTGCAATGATGAACTGGTGAGTATCTTTGCTGAGAACCACCTGCTCGCGCTCATCGTCATCATGGCGGTGGGGCTGATCATCGGCAGGATTAATATCGGGGGTTTTCGTCTCGGGGTCGCCGCCGTGCTCTTTGTCGGCCTAGGTTTCGCCACGATAGAGCCGGGAGTCAAGCTTCCCGAAGTGGTGTATCTGCTGGGGCTGGCACTGTTTGTGTACACCATTGGTCTGGAGGCTGGGCCCACCTTTTTCGCCTCATTGCGCACCCGCGGGCTTAAGCACAATGCGTTTATCCTCGGCGTGCTCGTGCTTATGACCGGCGTGTCGTGGGGGTTGATCAGTCTCACCGGTCTTGGTGCCGCCACGGGCGCCGGTATGTTCACCGGCGCGGTTACCAACACCCCAGCGCTGGCCGCCGTAGTGGATTCACTCACCGGCGTGGTGGATGCTCAAGAGCTCGATCTGCCGGTGGTGGCCTATTCCTTGGCATATCCGCTTGGTGTGCTCGGTGTGATCATGGTGATTGCCATCATGGCGAAGCTCCTCAAGATCGACCATGAGCAGGAAGCCATCGATGCAGGTGTGGCACCGCATGAGTTGGTATCGCAGCGCGTGCTCGTGATCGCCAATGACGTCCCGGCGGTGGACAATATCCCGCTGCTGTGGCAACTGCGGGTGATCATCTCACGAGTCCAGCACGGGCATCGAGAGGGGTTGGCCGAATATGGCGATCGGGTTCGCCCTGGGGATATTTTGACGATCGTTGGCGAGCCAGATGAGGTTGATCGAGCAGTTGCGCGCTTGGGTCAGCCCCTCGAGGGCGGCCCTTCACACGATGAGGAGCTGGATTTCCGGCGCATCTTCGTCTCCTCTAACGAGGTGGTGGGCGTACCGCTAGCCAAGCTGGAACCGAAGCTCCACGGAATGCTGGTCACCCGGGTCCGCCGCGGCGATGCCGACATGGTGGCTACCCCAGACATGATGCTGCAACTCGGCGATCGCGTACGAGTGGTAGCGGATCCGAAGACATTGCGCCGTGCCAACCGAATTTTCGGCGATTCCTATGCCCGAGTTTCCAACGCCGACATGCTCCCGCTACTGGTGGGGCTGGCGCTGGGTTTGCTGGTGGGCCTCATCCCCTTCCCGCTGCCAGGTGGCTCGGAGCTGAAATTGGGAAGCGCTGGCGGCCCCTTGTTGGTGGCGCTTGTGCTTGGAGCCGTTGGCCGCACGGGACCTGTGGTGTGGCAGATTTCTTATAGCGCCAACAATGTTCTACGGACTACCGGTATCACGCTGTTTTTGGCCGGTATTGGCACCACCGCCGGCGCTGGGTTTAAAACCGCCCTCAGTGACCCGGCATCGCTGACGATCATCGGTATTGGTTTCGTGATCACCGTGACGCTTTCTGTGGTCACTATCCTCGCAGGCTACTTCTGGTTGAAGATTCCCTTCGGCCAAGCCGCGGGCATACTCGCCGGGGTGCAAACCCACCCCGCAGTATTGAGCTACGTGTCCGACCAGACAAAAAACGAGCTACCAGCGATTGGCTACACCACGGTGTATCCCGTGTCGATGGTGGCCAAGATCGTGCTCGCCCAGGTTTTGGTGTTCCTGCTGCTCTAGCAGCCCTTAGAGCTAGCCGAAGATCACGGCTGTCTGCGTGACGCGATCGTGGATGCCACGGCCGTCCTCGTCCACCATTGCGGCGGGGAAGATCAGCAGGGTCAGCGCGGTACGCACCGCGGCGCGCCATAGTCCCACCTGTGTTTGCTCATCGATGCGGCCAACACCGATTCCCAGCAAGGCCTGCCCTGGGGTGCGGGCAAGAAACGCTACGCTGAGGGTTCCGAGAACAAAGAAGCACAACCAGGTGAGTGTGGCCGCGCCGGTGAAGAAATCAGAGTATTGATCGATGATGATCGCGGTGCCCCAACAAATGACCCAGTCGATCAGCACGCCCACCGAGCGCCGCATCACCGAGGCCAATGCGCCTGGGCCTGATTCTGGCAGACCCAGCTTCTCACCCGGCCATGCGGAGGGCCGGTGGGCACCGTCGGCCGAACTGGGGATCGCGGGTCCATCGAGCCAGCTACGCTTCTTTTCTGCCATGTTTCCTAATTTAATGGTGAGCGTCGACTAAGTCGAAACTGTTGCCCGCACAGCCGGCCACGCCACACCATCCCCCCCTTTTCGTTCGGGCTATAGATATTCGGGTACTATGTGGTTCCAGCGGCACGTGCCGTATCGCAATATAGCCCGCGCCGTCTCTACTCACAGCTGACGGTGTTCATTGGCGTGAGGGCTGCGTCGATAAGCGCGTGTAACTCACACGCGATAGCGGCCCCACGACGGCAATGGAGCACCTAAACTGGGTAGGAGATCTCAACCCAATAAAATAGCCCCAAGGAGCTAACACCCGTGGAGTTTGAAACCCCGAGCGACGTAGTCAAGTTTATTCAGGACGAAAACGTTGAGTTTATCGACGTGCGCTTCACCGATGTTCCTGGCACGGAGCATCACCTCACCATCCCAGCCTCCATGCTGGATGAGGACGCGATGGAGGAGGGACTGGCGTTCGATGGCTCGTCGATCCGCGGATTCACCACGATCGACCAGTCCGACATGAACCTGCTGCCGGATCTGTCTAACGCCTACATCGATCCCTTCCGCGCCGCGAAGACCCTCAACGTGCGTTTCTTCGTGCACGATCCTTTCACCCGCGAGCCCTTCACCCGCGATCCGCGCAACGTGGCCCGTAAGGCAGAAGAGTATTTGGCCTCCACCGGCATCGCAGACGCCTGCTTCGTCGGTGCCGAGGCCGAGTTCTATCTCTTCGATAAGGTGCGTTACGCCTCCGATGTGCAGCGCAGCTTCTACGAGGTCGACTCCGGCGAGGGCTGGTGGAACCGCGGCGCTGCCACCCAGATCGATGGCAGCCCCAACCAGGGCTACAAGAACCGCCACCAGGGCGGCTACTTCCCCACCGCCCCCTACGACCAGACGATGGATCTGCGCGACGCCATGGCCAAGAACCTGCTGCGCATCGGCTTCGATGTGGAGCGCTTCCACCACGAGGTGGGCAATGGCCAGCAGGAGATCAACTACCGCTTCGACACTCTGCTCAAGAGCGCCGACTCCCTGCAGAGCTTCAAGTACGTGGTGAAGAACACCGCTATCAAGTGGGGCAAGACCGCCACCTTCATGCCCAAGCCGCTGGCGCATTCTGCCGGTAGCGGTATGCACGCGCACCTGTCCCTGTGGAAGGACGGCGTGCCGCTGTTCCACGATGAGTCCGGCTACGCTGGCCTCTCCGACACCGCCCGCTACTTCATCGGCGGCATCTTGGAGCACGCCGGTTCGGTGCTTGCGTTCTCGAACCCGACTCTGAACTCCTACCACCGTCTCGTCAAGGGCTTCGAGGCTCCCATCAACCTGGTGTACTCGCAGCGTAACCGCTCCGCTGCGGTGCGTATCCCGATCACCGGATCGAACCCGAAGGCCAAGCGCATCGAGTTCCGCGCCCCGGACCCCTCGGCGAACCCCTACTTCGCGTTCTCCGCGATGATGCTCGCCGGTTTGGACGGTGTGAAGAACCGCATCGAGCCGCACGCTCCGGTGGACAAGGATCTCTACGAGCTGCCCCCGGAGGAGGCCGCGTCCATCCCGACCGCGCCGACCTCCCTCGAAGAGTCCCTGGCCGCTCTGGAAAAGGATTCCGACTTCCTCACCGAAGGTGATGTGTTCACCGAGGATCTCATCGAGACCTACATCAAGTACAAGTGGGACACCGAGATCACCCCGTCCCGCATGGGCCCGACCCCGCTGGAGTACGAGCTCTACTACGACTGCTAAACACTGCGCGCAGCAACACCGTCCGCATCCTTGTGGTGCGGGCGGTTTTTTTGAGCTTATCGACGCCACCTCCCGCCGCCGCAGACACAGCATGGCCACCTCGTCCACCTGAGAAGGTGGCGGAGGTGGCCAGCGTGCAGCGTTAAAGCTTAGTGATCGTGGTCATGGTCATGATCATGATCATCGTGATCGTGGCCCTCGTGATCGTGGCCATCGGCGTGCTCATGGTCGTGATCGAAGAGCAGCTCCTCGATGGTCGCTTGGGTGGCGGTGTCGGGGTCGACGAAGGTGGGAAGCTCCTGGGTGTCCAGCAGTTCGTCCTTGTTATCGCCGAAGCGGGCGTGGAAGTAGGTGGTATTGTCCTCATCTTCCTTCTCCCCGAGGATCAGGAAGGGGTACGGGGCGGAGTCATCGGCGGCCTTGAAGACATACCAGGTGTAGTCATCGTCATCGCCAACCTTGCGGTCGACGGTTTCCTCAAACTCATAGGTGCTGGGGGCGTCTGCCGGGTTATCGAGATCCTTGTAGTCGCCCACGAAGGTCATCTGATCGCCGTCGATCACCAGGCCTTCCTTGCCGTCGCCATAAGTACCGAGAATCTTGGTCTTAAGATCCTCCCAGTTCTGGGAGTGATCGAGGGCGGCCTTGGCGAAGTCGGCAGCCATCTCGGGGTCGTTGATGTAGCTGCCGAGACTACGGTAGGAGCCGTCCCAGTCCTTCAAAGCAGCGGCAGCCTTGTCGGCCTGATCAGAGACCGCATCGCTAGCGTCGGAGGCTGCATCGGAGACCGAGCTGGTGGCATCGGAAACGTTATCGGAGACCTCGTCGCTGGAACAGCCAGCAAGGGCCACTGCACTTGCGGCGCCGAGGGCGATAAGGGTCTTCGGTAGTTTCTTCATAAAATAAACATCCTTTGATGCTGTGAGAAAATTGAACAGAACCCGAGACTACCTGAGAAATATCGACGGTAGTCTCTATCCAGATAACGATCCGCTCACGATTAGGCAACACCCCACTGCTCTCACACACGCCCTATGGCGGAAGCGCACAGCCCGCGGGGACAGCGCCTAGGCGCTGCGGCTCAGCACCGCGCTACTTTCGCTGAGAGTGCGCTTGCGATCCGGTTTCACGATCGCGCGGTAGGCAACAAAAAGCAGCAGCCCCGCCACCGCAGTCACCACGATCGCGCCACCAGGACGCAGATCGAAGCTGTAGCTCAGCGTCATCCCCACCATGGTGTAGATGATGCCGAGGGCGATCGAGAGCAGGAAAGCCTGCTTGTAGCTGCGGGCCACGATGAGTGCTGTCGCCACGGGCAGCACCATCAGCGAAACCACAAGCAGCGCACCGATCACCTTTGCGGCCAAGGCGACTGTGACCGCCGCCAGAGCGGTGAACACGGTGTTGACCAACTGCACCTTGGTGCCGGAGATGCGCGCTAGCAAGGGATCGACCACCATGTCTTGCAGACTGCCGTAGAACACCACGCTGGCGGCTACCACGAGAACGAAAACGATCGTTGTCGCCCACACATCAGCCTGGGTGACTGCGGTGATCGAGCCGAAGAGATAGGACTCGAAACTGCGGCCACTGGGGGCCAAATCCGCCAAGATGACTGCCACACCGAGCCCCGCGCTCAGCGTGACGGCGGTGGCCATATCGCCGTATTGGGGAAACTTTTTGCGCAGCAGCTCGATACCAAAGGCACCGAGCACGGCCACCAGTACCGCACCGATGACTGGGCTAAAGCCTGCAATCAGACCTAAAGCCACACCTGCCAGCGAGGTATGGGAGAGCGCGTCGCCCATCATGGCGGTGCGGCGAGCCACCATCACAATGCCGATCAACGGAATAGAGATCGACAGCATGAGGCCGACGAGCAAGGTGCGGCGCACAAACTCGAATTCGAAGAATAGCTCAAGCATCGATCAACTGTCCTTCCTCGATGCGGTGAATGCGATCAATGGTGACATAGCGGCGAATCTCCTCGAGATCGTGCGTGACGATGAGCACCGTGAGGTTACGCTCGGAACGCAGTTTCTCGATGAGGGTGAGGAATTCCACGCGGGACTCGGCGTCCACGCCAGAAATTGGCTCGTCCAAGATGAGCAGCTCGGGTTCGGTGATCAGCGCCCGAGCGATGAGTACCCGCTGCTGCAAACCGCCCGAAAGCTCAGAGAAGGGAACATCAATGATCTTGCTCAGCCCCATGGACCGCAGCATCTTCTCTGCCTTATCCCGCTGCTTCTTTCTAGTGAAGGTAAACACCCCCAACTCGCGAGTCAGGCCCTGCGCCACCAACTCGCGGGCGGTGATAGGAAAGGAGATCTTCTCGGTGGTCGTGGCCTGGGGGACGTACCCCACGCGGCTCAGTTGATCCCCCTTGGTGGCCGAGGAACCAAACAGCAGCGACGAGCCCTGGGAGGGTTTATACGCGCCGATCAGCAACTTCAATGCGGTGGACTTGCCACACCCGTTCTCGCCGGTGAGGCATACCGCTTCACCTTCGTTGAGGGTGAAGTTCACCCCAGAGAGAACGGGAAAGCGGCCAAAAGAAAAGTGCAGGTCCGTGGTTTCAATGACGGCGGTGCTCACTGCTGTTCCCCCAAAGATTCGTAGAGGTTTTCAAGATTCATGCGCATATACCCCGTATAGCCTTCATCGCCGCCGCCATACTCCATGGAGTTCAGCGGCAGTGCGCGCCCGTTGATTTCCTCGGCCACCACGGTTGCGGTCTTGGGATCAGTACCGTCTTCGTAGTAGATCACGTCGATATTTTGGGCCCGGGCGAAACGAATCGAATCGGTCAATACGCGCAGGGTGGGTGCCGAGTTGGTGGTCAACCCTTGGAGAGGATGCTGGGAGAGCTGATAATCGCGGGCCAAGTAGGCAAAGGCGTTGTGGGCTGTCACAAAGTCGCGGCGCGGAGCGTCGAGAAGCTTCTCTTTGAACTGCGCCTCCATCGTGGTCAGCTCCCCGACGAGAGAGGACTTGTTCTTCTCAATCTCCTTCTTGTGCTCTGGGATGAGCGTGCCCAGCTCCACATTGATCGCGTTGGCGTAGCGTTTAGCGTTCACCACCGACAACCACGAATGGGGATCGAAGCTGACAGTGTCGGTCACGGCGGAGCCTCCATCGACCACATTGGTGAACTCGAGCTCGTGGCCATCATCATCCACAAAGTTGTACTCCAGCAAAGACTCGGACTCACGGTCGGACACAAACACCCACTCCCCCGCCTCGGGGAAGCTGAAAGTGACTTCACCGGATTGGTGACCCATCTGGATGTCATAGACCTGACCAGGGGTGATTTTCGTAGCTGCCCGCTGCTCCAGCGGTGCTCCCTTGTCATTCATCACCTCTCGGCCCTGATCGATGTAGTCCTGCTCGCTCTTTCCTTCCTCATAGGGGAAGAAGGCGCCACGAAGCGAGCGCTCGTGGGTGTGCCCAAAGACCATGGTGTAGGTCTTGGAGTTATCGATCGAGGCATGGCCCATGTACTGGAACTCGCCGAGCGCAGCGGCTCCCTTGTAGTTAATGAGGTCCACGTAGTCGGACAATCGCAGCACCGGCAGATCGGGCAGGATGTCGTGGATGTGCGGCAACCACGGCTCCATGTTGGCGCCGTTAACCACCAGCAAGTCGGCCTCGGACAGAGCCTTAATGTTCTTCGGGGTGGGCTCCCACAGATGCGGGTCTTGGCCTTCGGGCAGGAAGCTACGAACCTCGGCATAATCACCGGCAATGTCGGAGACAAGGCTGTAGATGGGATAAAACGACGCGTAGATCAGCGGGGTATCACCAGAAGGGCCTGAAGACGACTCGTCGCCCCCGCCGACAGATGCGCTGGGCGAAACCGCGCAACCGGCGAGAGCGACAAGCAAACTGAGGAGCAGAAGGATTTTTTTCATCACTTCAGTGCGTGCCTAGACGGCACAACCTCCATCAATTAGTGAGCGTGCTCCAGGAGCTCTTCCTCGATCTGGGCCTGGGTGGCGTTGTCCGGGTTGACGAAGGTCGGGAAGTTCTCGGCGTCGAGGAGGGCGTCCTTATCGTCACCGAAACGGGCGTGGAAGTGCTCGAGGGTCTCCTCGCCGTGCTTCGGCATGAGCAGAACGTACTTGTTCTCGGCGTCACCCTTGGCCTCGAAGACGTACCAGGTGAAGTCCTTGCCGTTGAAGCTCTTGTCCACGGACTCAAGGAACTCGTAGTCGACCGGCTCCTCGGAGGGGCTGTCCAGCTCGTCCTTGTTCTTGACGAAGGTGATGGTCTCGCCATCAACAACCAGACCCTCGTACGGCAGGCCGTAGGACTCCTTCAGCTCATCCTTGAGCTCATCCAGGCTCTCGCCGTGCTCTTCGGCAGCCTTGGTGAAGGCCTCTTCCATGTCGGCATCGTCAATGTAGCTGCCGAGGCTGCGGTAGGTGCCATCCCAATCGGCGAGGGTGGCCTTGGCGGCATCGGTGGCCTCGGAGGCCGCGTCGGAGGCGGTCTCGCTAGCCTCGGATGCAGCGGAGGTAGCAGATTCGGTGGCGGAGGAAACGGTGTCCTTGGCCTCCTCGCTGGAGCAGCCTGCGAGCGCCAGGGAGCCAGCGGCGGCGATAGCGAGAATGGAACGGGAAAGCTTCATGAGAGCCCTTTCCTAGGGTGCACGGGTACGGTTGACATCGTGCCGCTTCGCCAGAAAAGTTCACCGATCTGGGCGCGGCTCGACACACAGGGTTCAATTCATTGAACCTAGCTGAGCTTAGGCTAAAACGACATGAAGAAGGGTGTCAATAGCCCACCCCCCTACTGGGGCCAAATACCGCTTCAGCTGCAGTTTTGTGAGTGACCTAGCTCGCATTGCCGCCGATTGGGGCCCTGTTTAAGCTGAACCCACCCTCGGTCGCTGAGGCTTCAACTAAGCACAGGCATACAGTACCTACTCTCATCTGCTGAGCCTTCTCAAAAAGAAAGGCGCCCCCGTGCATTCCCCTACAGTGTCGGTATATCGCACCCTCGCCTATCGCGGCGAGCGCCCACGCGGGCGCGGCTGGGTCCACGCGGTGGCAGCGCTGCTGGGTATCGTCGCAGCAACTGCGCTGACCACCTACGCCTGGATATTCCTGAGCCCCACCCAGGCGATCAGCGTGGGCATCTACGGGGTGGGCATGGTGGCGCTGTTTAGTGTCTCGGCTACGTATCACTTAGGCCAGTGGCGCACGCCCGCCACGGTGGTGCGGTGGCGGCGGGCCGATCACTCCACCATCGCGGTGTTTATCGCCGCCACATACACCCCGTTGTGCGTGCTGAGCGTATCCGCGCCGACTCGGACGTGGATGCTGGCCGCCGCATGGATTGGAGCAGGGGCATCGCTTGCACTATCCATGCTGTGGATTGATCATCCTCGTTGGCTCGATGTCGCGGTCTTCCTTATCCTCGGCTGGCTGGTAGTGCCGATCATCCCACAGCTGATTGCCGCCACCAGCATGACCGTGGTGGGGCTACTCGCTGCCGGCGGGGTGGTCTCCTCCCTCGGGGCCGTGGTTTATGGACTGAAACGGCCTGGCCGGCACGCCCGCTACATCGGCTATCACGAGTATTTTCACGCCGCCACGGTGGTGGCAGCCGCAGTGCACTACGCCGCAGTGTGGCTCGTGGTGAGCAGCCACACTCCGGCGCCATGCTTTTAACCCTTGGGGCGCAGAGTGAAAAACGCCATGGTTGCGGTCGCGCCCATGAGCACTACTGCGATGGCGGAGGTGACCACTACACCGGAATCGAACGCGGCCCGAGCAGACTCTGCCAATGCGGCTCCTACCTCTCCGCCATAGGACTCGGCGGTGGCGATGGCCCCGCCGAGGGTATCGCGGGCGGCGTCAGCTTCGGAGCCTGTGATGGCGCTAGGCACTTGAACATTGCTGCGGTAGACGGCATTGACCACTGAGCCCAAGAAGGCAGTGCCCAGCACCGCGCCTACCTCATAAGCGGTTTCGGAGATGGCCGATGCTGCCCCAGCCTTCTCTGGGGGTACCGCTGAGAGGATGAGGTCATTAGAGATCGTCTCTGCCGTTCCCACTCCAATACCGATAACCATAAAGGCGAGCACGAGCCCCACATCCGAGTGTGAACGCCCAGACAACAGCACCAAGAGATAGCCCACCCCGTTGAGCACGAGGCCGAAGGTGACGAGCAGGTGGGCGTCGATACGCATGGAGGCCTTGACCACCAAAAGTCCGGCGATGATCGTGGCGATCATGCCCGGCACAAGCAGCAACCCAGCCACCATTGGGCTGTGGCCGCTGACCAGCTGGAAGTGCTGGGAGATGAAGTACAGCAGCCCCACCAGGGACAAAATGGCGAAGAGATTCGCCAGCACGGCGCCCGTGAACTGCCCCACACCGAACAAACGCATGTCGAGCATCGGATCGGCACTGGAGAGCTGGCGGCGGACGAATAGAGTGCCGCAGAGCAGGCCCAACCCGGCGGCCACGAGCAGCTCCCAGCCGAGGCCGGCAGTGCCGACGTTTTTAATCGCCAGCACGATGGGCCCCATGGTGAAGAAGGCGAGCAGGATAGACAGCACGTCCAGCGGGCCTGGGTGCGGATTGCGGGATTCAGGGATCCACAGCGGCCCCAACACAATCAAGGGAACGAGCACTGGGATGGCCATGAGAAAGACCGAGCCCCAATAAAAGTGTTCGAGCAACACGCCGCCAACGACGGGCCCGATCGCAGCGCCTCCGGAAAATCCTGCTGCCCAGATGGCGATGGCGAGGCGACGCTCCGTGGGGTTGCTAAAAATATTACGAATCAACGACAAGGTCGCCGGCATAATCATGGCGCCGAAGAATCCCATCACGGCACGGGAGGCAACCAGCAGTGCGGCGCTGGGCGCTAGGGCGGCCACCACCGAGATGGCCGCGAAGCCGGAGCAGCCAATGAGCAGCATGCGGCGACGACCCACGCGATCGCCAATGCTGCCCATGGGAATGAGTAGCCCGGCCAAAACGAGCGGATAGATGTCCACCAACCACAGCAGCTGCGTTCCCGTCGGGGTCAGCTGCGAGGAGATCTCCGGCAGGGCGAAACTGAGGACCGTGTTGTCGATGGAGACAAGCAGCACCGGCAGCATGAGCACGGCCAGTGCCTTCCACCTATCTTTCTGTTCTTGAGTCATAGCGACAATCAATCTAACAGACCATAGCTAAACCGTCCAGCCGGTACAGTTTCGCTGGTAAATGGCGTGGCGCTGCGCTAGTATTGCGGCATGTCCGCACGAGAAGCTGTCCTAGATGCCTATGAAACGCTCCTCATCGAGCGCGATGATCAAGCAGCCACCATCGAAGCCATCGCCAAGGCCGCGGGAAAATCCAAGGGCGGGCTGCTCTACCACTTCCCCAGCAAGCAGGCCCTCGCCGACGGCCTCATCGAGCGTCTTCAGCGCCGCACAGGCGACGATATTGCCAACATGCGCGCCGCCGATGAGGGCGCCGTGCACTACTATCTGCGCACCTCCGCCGTGACAGACGATTATTTCGGCCGCACGCTCATGGCCGTCACGAAAATCGGCGCGCGCCAAAGCAGTGCCGTGGAGCACGCCCTATCGATGGTGCAGGAACGCTTCCTCGCCGAGCTCAAGCTCCACTGCCCCACCGAAAACGCCGCGATCGCGGTGCTACTTCTCGGTGAGGGCCTCTACTACAACGAGATCAATTCCGGCTTCTGTTCCACCGCTAAACGCGATGTAACCGACGAGGTGCTCGCCGCCGCGTCTACGCTTATCGACGCCACCTCGCCGGACTCCCCCACCTCTTAGGCCGGGGCAGTGATGTGAATATTCTCGAGCAGCTCGTCGCGCAGCTCTGCCGGAACCGGCTCGCCGGATTCATCAATCACGGTGACCACGAGGCTGATCGAGCCTTGCTCGAGGGGAACCACAATCATCTTTGCTTCCTGCACCACCTTTGTATCGAGCATGGTGGTGTTGTAAGTCATGTTCTTCGCCGGATACCCGCACACCTCGGGGGCATCCTCCACCTTCAGGTCGCCGTCCTGGGAAAGCATGTTCAGCGTGTCCACATACTGTTGGAAGGCCTCATCTGGGCCAACCTCAACGGTGCCGCCCACAACGCTGGCGTTGATCTGTCCGGAGCTGAGGGACAGCAGAATAGAGTCCGATTCAGCCTCTTCGTTCCGCTCCCACCCCTCGGGCATGGGCATTGCCACGCTGTAGCCGGTTTCTCCGACCGTCACCTTGGCGCTGGGGCCATCGATTGGGGCGCACTCCCCGTCCTGCTTCTTGTTCTCAGTCTTCTCCCCTGATCCTTCCTGGCTCTCAGGCTGGGAGGACTCAGCGGAGCTGGAGCTGGGGTTGGAGGACTCAGCGGAGTTATCGGCATCAGAACCGCAGGCTGCGAGCGGCACGATAAGCGCGGTGGTGGCAAGGGCAGCGAGTGTCAATTTGATCGGACGCATAGTTTAATATCGTACCGCGCCCACCGGAGACCAAGGCAAGGCAAAGCCCCGCCCACGGTGGCTATGAGTGCGAATGCTCACCGTGGACGGGGCTTATAACTATTCCCTCACACACTGTCCCGTGCGGAGATTAGTTCTCCTCCGGGACCTCCCAGTTATAGGAGCGCTCCACAGCGCGGTTCCACTCGCTGTAGAGACGATCAACCTCTTCTTGCGGCATGGAGGGGCTCCATGTCTTCGCCTCAGAGGACTGGTCCTTCAGTGCTGCCAAGTCTTCCCAGAAGCCGACACCCAGACCGGCGGCGTAGGCCGCACCGGTAGCGGTGGTCTCCACGTTCTTCGGGCGCACCACCTTGGTGCCCAAGATGTCGGACTGGAACTGCATGAGCAGCTCGTTCATGGTCATGCCACCATCCACGCGCAGGTTGGTGATCTCCACCCCGGAGTCGGCCACCATGGCGTCCGCAACCTCGCGGGTCTGGAAGGCAGTGGCCTCCAGCACGGCGCGGGCGATGTGCTTGCGGTTGGTGAAGCGAGTCAGACCAACGATCACGCCGCGAGCATCGGAACGCCACCGCGGGGCGAAGAGACCAGAGAACGCGGGCACGATGTAGACGCCGCCATTGTCCTTGGCCTCACGAGCGAGGTTCTCCACTGCCGGGGCATTCGGAATGAGCTGCAGATTATCGCGCAGCCACTGCACCAGGGAGCCACCCATAGAGACCGAGCCCTCCAGCGCGTAGACGGGCTTTTCGCCCTCAAGCTGGTAGCAGACGGTGGTGAGCAGGCCGTTCTCGCTCAGCTGCGGCTTGGTGCCGGTGTTGAGCAGGAGGAACAGGCCGGTGCCATAGGTGTTCTTGGCATCGCCGGCACGGAAGCAGCCCTGACCGAACATGGCGGCCTGTTGATCGCCCAGGATGGCCTTGATCGGCACCCCGGACATGGAGCCACGGGCACGCACGGCACGGAAGTCGCCCACCGAGGGACGAATCTCTGGCAGCATGGCCATCGGAATGTCCATGGCCTTGCAGAGCTCCTCGTCCCACTGCAGGGTCTTCAGATCCATGAGCAGGGTGCGGGAGGCGTTGGTCACGTCGGTGGCGTGCAGGGCCTCTTGTCCGTCATCGCCCTCGGCGCCACCGGTCATGTTCCACAGCAGCCAAGTGTCGATGGTGCCGAAGAGCAGCTCGCCCTTCTCGGCACGCTCACGGGCGCCGTCGACGTTATCGAGGATCCACTTCACCTTCGGGCCGGCCGGGTAAGAGTTGATCAAAAGACCGGTCTTTTCCTGCCACTTGTCGGCGGAACCATCGCCGATCAGCTTGTGGCAGATCTCGGTGGTGCGGGTGTCCTGCCACACGATGGCGTTGTAGACGGGCTCACCGGTGTTCTTGTCCCACACAACGGTGGTCTCGCGCTGGTTGGTGATACCGACAGCCAGGATGTCTTGGACGGAAATGTCCTGGTTGGCCAAGGCGCGGCCCACGGCGCGGCGGGTGTTGTCCCAGATCTCCTTGGGGTCGTGCTCCACCCAGCCCTTCTGCGGGAAGTACTGCTTGTGCTCGTACTGGCCCACAGAAACCTGGTTGGCGTCGTGATCAAAGATGATGCAGCGAGTGGAGGTTGTACCCTGGTCAATCGCGGCAATGTACTTGGTGGACATATATGTTCTCCAATACTGGGGTGATGGGGGAAAAGTGGACTACATGACGGTGGTCATGAGACCAACGACGAGGGCTGCAAGCATCGGGGCAACAACGGGAACCCAAGCGTAGCCCCAGTTAGCATCAGCCTTGCCCTTGATGGGAAGCAGGAACGCGTAGGCGATACGGGGACCAAGGTCACGGGCCGGGTTGATCGCATAACCGGTGGGAGTACCGAGCGACATACCGATCGCGATCACCACGAAGGCCACGGCGAAGTAGGTCAGCGGACCAAGCTCGCCACCAGCGGGACCCCAAGCGATGAAGGCCAGCAGAACGAAGGTTGCCACGAACTCAGTGAAGGCATTCCAGCCATTCTTCGGATGCACCGGGCCGGTGAAGAAGATGCCACCGGTGACGCTGTTGGCGTCGGTGTTCTCGCCGTTATCGTCCAGCGAGTTGGCGTCGAAAAGCTGCTTGAAGGTGAGGTAGCAGAGCACCGCGCCGAAGATGCCGCCGAGCATTTGGCCAATGATGTAGTAGGGAACCAGATCCCAGGGGGTGGAACCGTTCAGGGCGAGCATCAGCGTCACAGCCGGGTTGAGGTGACCGCCCGAGACATCTGCCACGGAAGCGCCCACGAACACGGCCATACCCCATCCGATGGCTATGAGGACCCAGCCGGTGTTGCGGCCACCGGAGGTGCGCAGCGTGTTAACTGCGCACACGCCATTACCAAGGAGCAGAAGCAGCGTGGTGCCCAGGAACTCCCAGCCCAACGCTTGGGTTGCTGTGATCATTAGATATCTATGCTTTCGTCGATGTTGGTTCGGGGATCGCCGGCCTTGATCATGTAGTCGGTGGCGGCAGAGTCAGTGAGAGCCTTCTCGGCGTTGAGCTCAGCTTCGACGCGGGTGCGGAAGCTTTCCAGCTCGGCGTTGAGGGTGGCATCATCCCAGCCCAGGTGCGGGGCGATGAAAGTGGCGACAGCCTCGGCGGCAACGGTGCCGCGGTCGTCGTACTCCATGGCCACGCGCAGGCGGCGGTTGAGCACATCCTCCAGGTGCAGCGCACCCTCGTGGGTGACGGCGTAGAGCACCTCGGCCCAGATGTAGCCTTCGGCACCCTCAATGGGCTTGAGTAGCTCCTTGTCCTCGGCAGCCGGGGCCAGCACCTCCTCGTAGAGGGAGCCATAGCGACCGAGCAGGTGCTCGATGGTCTTCGCCGGCAGCTCGTGGCGAGCAGCCAAAGCATCCACCTGGTTAGCCAGGGCGTGGTAGCCATCGGCGCCCAGGATCGGGGTGTGATCCGTGATGGATTCCGGCACCTGCTTCGGGATATCGCCGATGGCGAGATCCACGGCGTCCTTACCGATCACTCGGTAGGTGGTGTACTTACCGCCGGCCACGGAGATCAGGCCGGGCAGGTCGCGGGCAACAGCGTGGTTACGGGACAGCTTGGTGGTGGTGTCGGAAGAACCGGCCACCAGTGGACGCAGACCGGAGTAGACGCCCACAATGTCCTCATGGGTGATCGGGGTACGCACGCGGTCATTGAGCTCGGTGAGGATGTAGTCGATGTCCTCCTTGGTGGGAGCCGGATCCGGGCGGCCCTCGGTGTACTCGGTGTCGGTGGTGCCGACGATCCAGTACTCGCCCCACGGAATCACAAAGAGCACAGACTTCTCGGTAACGAAGCACAGGGCGGCGTCGGACTCGATCTTGTCCTTCGGCACCACAATGTGCACGCCCTTCGAGGCGTGAACGGAGAACTTGCCCTCAACACCGGCCATCTTGTGGATGTCGTCATTCCACACGCCGGTGGCGTTGATGAACACGGAACCGTGCACGCTGGTCTCGCGGCCAGTGTCGGTATCGCGCAAGGTAGCACCCACGACGCGGCCATGCTTCTTCTCAAAGCCGACCACCTGGGTGGAGGTGCGGATGGTGGCGCCATACTCGGCGGCGGTGCGCAGCACCGTCATGGTGTGGCGGGCGTCGTCGACAAGCGTGTCGTAGTAGCGAATACCACCAACAACGGCGTCTTCCTTCAGCGCGGGCACGACCTTCAGTGCGCCCTTGCGGGTGTAGTGCTTCTGCATGGGGACAGTCTTGGCGCCGCCCATGAGATCGTAGAGCGTGAATCCGCCGAACATCATCACGCGCTCCCACACGCGGTTGGTCAGCGGGAAGAGGAACTTCAGCGGCTTGACCTGGTGCGGAGCCAGAGTGGACATGTTCAGCTCACGCTCGCGGAGAGACTCAGCCACGAGACGGAAGTCCAGCATGGCCAAGTAGCGCAGGCCGCCATGGAACATCTTGGACGAGCGCGAGGAGGTACCTGCGGCGAAGTCGCGGGTCTCGATCACCGCAACCTTCAGACCACGGGTGGCGGCGTCCAGAGCGGCACCGGCACCAACCGAGCCACCGCCAATGATGACGACGTCAAACTTCTCTGAACCGAACTTCTCCCAAGACTGCTCGTAATACTCGGGGTTGAGTGCTTGCTTCGACGTGGAAGCCATTAGGAATTCACGACCTTTCCGGCCCGTCGACGCCTCGTGTTGTGCTCGCCGTGGAGGCGAGCTTCGGCGCATCGGTGGAGGCCAACAATGGGTTGATGTGAGGGGACAGTGAGGAAGTTAGGAAAGCTCTAACACTCTCATCGACTCGGACACTGAGCCCTGATGTCAAAGTCCAGAGTAACAGCGGCCAACCCACCCCAAAAGGGTGCTTATGCTTAGCGCGACAAAGCAAGGATCGGACCTAACACCATTGTTGCTGGTAGCAGGATCACCCACACCTAAGATGTGACATCAGATGTGTCCTGAGTCACATTAACCTGCTAAGTTACGGTGGCGTCACCACCCCTTTTCGGGGTGCATATTTCCCCCATCGTAAATCCCGAAACTACGGAATCGTAACCAAGTTCTAGCTGCGGTTTTAAGAAATTCATCCCATGTCCCCAAGGCTAAGCTACGCTAGCGTAACGGGCCATACCCCCGCCCCTGGGGAAGCGATCACCGCCATGCCTGAACCCAAGCTACCAATCGGTAAGCAGACATACATGTCCTGTCACTTTGCACCCCATTACCCCCTACCATCACCCCTAAACCCGAACCCTTTATGTCTATTTTGGCCACCGCTTGACCCCTCCCCCACAGGGCCACACAACGGCGATCTCACGGTCGGTGTAAAGCAGCTGAATAGAGGTTCTCAGGCGTTTAGAAGGCAGGCTTATCGCGTTTGTGATAGCCCATGCGAGGGCTATAGCCCTGGGGGCGGCGTCGTTGCGCAACCGCGTCCGCAATCAACAATCGAAAGCGCGGTGCCACCGAAGACGGTAACTGGGCAATACTGAACCACCCGACGTCCACCGATTCCTCATCCCCTACCGCCGGGTCTGCCTCCCCCACCAGCTCCAAGCGATAGGCCGTATCAATATAGGAGGTGACATCGCCATTGGGATAGGTCACAGGCCCCACCGCCCCGCAACCAAGCAGAGCCACCACGCGGGCGTCGAGACACGTTTCCTCCTTCACCTCGCGTTCGGCGGTGGTGGTGGGCTCCTCGCCGGGATCAACGATGCCAGTGACCGGAGTCCACGCGCCGCTATCAGCGCGGCGGACTAGCAACACCTCGGGGGCGTTGAGAAAGGAACCGGTGGTGGAATCGCGCAACACGATGGCCGTGACTCCGGGTAGTAGCAGCGGCTCGTGGCCGATTTTTTCACGAAGCGAAACAATGAAATCAGGTGTGGGCATAACGTCTAACTCTACCCTCGCACACTGGGTGAATATCCGCCCCGCCGAGCTGCTTCCCCGCTTCAGGGGAGCTGCACCCCACCACGAGAGGGTGGGAAGTTTTGCTCCCTGCACCAACACCCTAAGCTGGGTGAGGTGCACTACATTTCTACTCGCGATACCTCGGCCACCCCCTACAGCTTCACCGATATTCTCCTCGGCGGGCTTGCCCCCGATGGCGGCCTCTTCCTGCCTGAGAGCTACCCCCAGCTCAGCGATGAGCAGCTCAGCCAGTGGCGGCGCGTGCTGAACAACGACGGCTACGCCGCCCTCGCTTTTGAAGTTCTGCAGCTGTTTGTGGATGACATCCCCGCTGAGGACCTGCGGGGTATCTGCGAGCGCGCCTACACCACTCCCAAGTTCTCCGATCCGGATATTGTGCCCGTGGTAGAGCTCGGAGATAACTTGCTATTGGGGCGGCTATCTATGGGCCCCACGGCCGCGTTTAAGGACATGGCCATGCAGCTACTGGGCGAGCTTTTTGAATACGAGCTCACCCGGCGCGACCAAGCGCTGAATATTGTGGGCGCTACCTCTGGCGATACGGGCTCTTCTGCGGAGTATGCGATGCGTGGCCGCGATAATATCCGCGTGTTCATGCTCACCCCTGCTGGGCGCATGACCCCATTCCAGCAGGCCCAAATGTTCGGGCTCCATGATGAGAACATCTTTAATATCGCCCTCGATGGAGTCTTTGATGACTGCCAAGATGTGGTGAAGGACATCTCGGCGGATGCCGATTTTAAGTCCACTCGTTCGATCGGGGCGGTCAACTCCATCAACTGGGCTCGACTCATGGCGCAGGTGGTGTACTACGTCTCCTGCTGGATTCGCGCTACCTCCTCCAATGAGCAGAAGGTGTCCTTTTCTGTGCCCACCGGAAACTTCGGCGATATCTGCGCGGGCCATATCGCCCGCTCGATGGGCCTGCCCATTGACAAGCTCATCGTGGCGACTAACGAGAATAATGTGTTGGAGGAGTTCTTCCGCACCGGCGACTACCGGGTGCGTAGCTCTGCTGAGACCCACGCCACCTCCTCGCCGTCGATGGATATCTCCAAGGCCTCCAACTTTGAGCGCTTCATCTTCGATCTGCTTGATCGTGACGCCACCGCTACCGCGGAGCTGTTCGGTACCAAGGTGAAGCAGGGCGGCTTTTCGCTCAGCGAGCATCCTTGCTTCGCTCGCGCCGAGCGCGACTATGGTTTCTTGGCCGGCACCTCCACCCACGCCGACCGGCTCGAGACTATCGCCCGCGTCTACCGCGACTATGGGGTGCTCATTGATCCCCATACCGCCGACGGGGTGGCCGCCGCCGAGCAGAACAGAGATGCCACCGACTGCCCCATCATCTGTTTGGAGACCGCGCTGCCGGTGAAGTTCGCCGAGACGATCACCGAAGCTATCGGCTCCGCCCCCGCCCTGCCGGAGCGTTTTGCCGGGATCGAGGACGTGGAGTTTCGGGTTGTCGATATGCCCAATGATGCGCAGCGGGTGAAGGATTTCATCGACGAGCGTCTCGCCTAAGCCGATCGGCATATATTAGCCTTGCCTAAAGCACCCTTGTTAGTATGCAAGGGTGCTTAAGTTTATGCTGCGGGCGGTCGGCGTGATCGCCACCGGATGCGGAATTATTGGCGTGGTGCTGCCGCTGTTTCCCACCACCCCATTTTTGCTCCTCGCAGCCTATTGCTTTGCGCGGAGCTCGCCACGGATGCACGACTGGCTGCTCTCCCATCCGCAGCTCGGGCCGTACATCACCAACTACCGTTCCGGGGCGATGAGTAAGCAGCACAAGATCTTTACTCTCGGCACCATCTGGCTTGCGGTGGCGTTGACCGTTTGGCGCCTCGACCACGTTCTCGTCTACACCATCTTTCCACTTGGCGCGCTGGCGATGACGTGGCATATCTCCAGGCTGACCACGGCCCGCTGACTATGGCCGCGGAGCCGCGGCGCCTCGGTAGCAGCGGGCAGTTAGCGGCGGATGAGGCCGATATCGGTGACCACTTCGAAGCACTCTTCCCCGCTGAGTGAGGACTGATCCACTTGTGAATCGGGGTCGATGATCATCACCCGGTGGCCTTCTTCGCGCACGCGACGTAATCCCTCGAGCAGCATGCGCTCGGCCACGGGGGCGAGCGAGATCACGCGCGAGATGTCTACCGCAAACAGCGGCCCGCGGATCTCGCGGGTACGCATGGCGTGCAAGAAGGCCTCGCCGGCGGAGAAGTTGAGTGTTCCCTGCAGTTTAAGCAAGGAGATGTCTCCTTCTTGGACGAGCTCGCGCACCGCGTGTACGCCGCGCCTGTCGGTGGACATCAGGTGCAGGCCCCAGTCGCGAGACAGCCGCTGGAACACTTTGCGACCGAGCACCGAGTTGCCGTTGACATCCAGTGGTGGGGAGAAGGTGGCGATGCCCAGCTGCCCGGGCAAACAGCCCATCATCCCGCCCGAGACTCCCGACTTGGCAGGAATACCCACCGATGTCATCCATCGACCGGCCGCATCGTACATACCCGCCGATGCCATCACAGCGAGCGTTTGGTGGCACACGTCCTCGCTGACCACCTGTTCACCAGTCAGGGGCTGGACCCCACCATTAGACAGGGTGGCGGCCATGACTGCGAGGTCCCGCACGGTGACATTGATGGAGCATTGATACACATAGGAAACGACGGCATCGTGCGCGTCATCGCCGATGATGCCGTAGGAGCGCAGCATGTGCGCAATGGCGAAGTTACGATCCGAGGAGTCCAGCTCCGAATACGCCACCGCCATATCCACGCTGAGTTCCCGGCCGGCTAGGCGGGAGAACTGGGAAAGGATTTTCTCTACGCGCTCTTCGATAGTGGAGTCCTCGCCGTTGATCAGCTGATTGATCGCGATGGCCCCAGCGTTGATCATGGGGTTGACCGGCCGGTTCGTGGGGGTGTCAAGTGACAACTCGTTGAAGGCCTCGCCTGAAGGTTCCACGCCGACGGTCTCCAGCACGGCCTGCAGGCCTCGCTCCTCGAGGGCGAGGGCATAGGCGAAGGGCTTAGACACGGATTGCATCGAGAACTCGTGCTCAGCATCGCCGGCGCAATAGATGCGGCCGTGCGAGGTGCACAGGCCGATCGCCTTGTGCTCGGGATTGGCCTGCGCCAGCGCCGGAATATAGTCAGCTACCTTGCCTTCCTCGTCGTATTCGATGGAGTCGAGGGCAAGCGCCAAATAGTCGTGAATAGGGGTAGACATGCTGAGCTCGAAAGCCTTCCTTGGGTGCTGCGGGGCAAAGCGCGGACATTCTTGACACTACCAACGCCTGGCGGCGGCTCCCGCGGACCCATGTTCATGACGGATTTTGAGGCAACACTATCGTGGTGACTGATGAATTCTTCCGATGCCTCGTCATCTTCTCGCCCACACACCGACCCCGCCGAGCCCGCCACCCAGCGGCGGGCACTTGTGGTCTGGCTTGCCGCCGTGGTGGTCTACATCGTGGCCATCATGGGCCGTGGCTCCTTTGGGGTGGCCAGCGTGGAGGCCTTTGAGCGTTTCTCCATTTCGGCCAGCGGCTTGGCGGTGTTTACCGCGGTGCAGATGGGCGTGTATGCGCTCTCCCAGATTCCCACAGGGGTGTTAATTGATCGCTTCGGGGCGCGTCGGCTGCTGGTGGCCGGTGCACTCGTGATGGCTAGCGGTCAGCTTCTTCTAGCATTGAGCACCAGCTATGCGGTGGCGATTGGGGCGCGAGTACTGGTAGCCATGGGCGATGCCACCGCGTTTTTATCAGTGATGCGCATCATCCCGCAGTGGTTCCCTCTGCACCGTGCCCCCATTTTCACGCAGCTCACCGCCGCTTTAGGGCAGGTGGGACAGTTTTTGTCCGCGGTGGTTTTCCTCGGCATCCTCCACGCCGCGGGCTGGGAGGTGGCCTTCATCTCCCTTGCTGCGGTGGGTGTGCTGGTGGCGCTTGCCGCCTGGGTGGCGATCAAGGAGCCGCCGCGCCGGCTGGTGAGTTCCACTCAGCCGTTGCGCGCCAGGCTAGCCACGGTAGCCACACACCCCGCCTGCTGGCAGGGATTTTTCATCCACGGCATCGGCCTATTCCCCCAAGTGGTTTTCACGCTCACATGGGGCATGCCGCTGATGACACTCGGCATGGGACTCAGCCCCCAGGTGGCTGGCTGGGTGCTGGTGGTTAACACCGTGGTTCAGGTGCTCGCCGGCCCCCTACACGGAGTAATATCCGCCCGTTTCGGGGCCACGCGCTGGATGTTGGCGCTGATCACCTCGGGGGCGACCATGGCGCTGTGGGCGGTGTTCTTCCTCAGCTCCTCCCCGCGCGGGGTCGTCTGGATCGTGGCGATCAACGTGGTGATGGGCGCGCTCGCCCCCGTGGCCAATTATGGTTTCGACCAGGTACGCGAGGCGGTGCCGCACGAGGTGCTGGCGACCGGCACGGGGCTGGCGAACATGGGCGGCTTCACCGCTGGGATGATCGTTGCCCAGGCCTATGGCATGCTTCTCGACGTCGCCTCCACGGACAGCAGCAGCTACACCTGGGACGATTTCCGCTTCGCTGGGTTGGCCGCCCTCATCGTGTGGGCACTCGGGGCAAGCGCCTTGTTCTGGGCGCGCAGTCGCGAAAAGCGCTAGCGCGAGGTGGGGCCACCTCGGCCGCGCAGTAGCGCATCGAGCACACTGTGCACCGCCTGATCACCGAGAGTTTGACGCACCGCGTCATACACCTTGCCGGCATCGAAGCTGGTGCCTCGCGGAAACTCGATCCGCTCCTCCCCGTTGCCCCCGGTGGGCCCAGGATTCTCCGTAGGCCCTGGGGTCTCGGCCGGTCCAGGCTCATCCACCTCCTCCGGCTCGATCACCTCTTCCTGGGCGCCAGCGGCGAAGGGGGACTCCGCAAGCCCGCTGTATTCCACGTACAGCTCGCGGGTGTCATCATCAATGACCAGCCCCTCATCCCCAGCCACATCGAGGGTGCGGAGGGTATCTGCCAACTCGATGAGATCACTGACTGTGGCGGTGTCGAGATCAAGCCCGATTCGCATAGAAATACTCATTACTGCGCTTTCTTCTTACGGCGGTGGATATAGCGTCCAGTGTAGCCCGCTTAAAAACGCTCGCTTCCCCAAGACATCCGCCCCATCTGGCTGGGCCCGGGCTGGCTGCTGGAGGAAAAGGAGCCCACGTGGCCCAGCCGGTGATCCATCCCGTCCGAGCCGGCGTGTTCATCGCTCATGGTGGGCTCGCCCCAGAACACCTCATCTACCACCTGACGGGCACGGCGGGTCTTCTTCAGATAGTCCTCGAGGAACTCCTGATAGTTCATCGGATCCCACCCTGCGGCTGCTGCAGTCTCCGCAAGCTGCGGGCCAGGCTGCGGTAGCTGGTCGGTGCGTTTACCACGCACCAAAACCAAGGCATTGCGGGCACGGGTAGCGGCCAGCCATGCCGATCGCAGAATGTGTACCTTCTCCGCCTCTAAGATCCCCTCCTGCTCCATCACGTCTAGGGACTCCAGCGTGGAGGTGGTGTGCAGGGCCGGATAGTTATGGGCTTCCAGCATGCTCACTAGCTGTACTGTCCACTCAATGTCGGTGAGCGCCCCGCGCCCCAACTTGGTGTGGGTTTTACGATCCGCTCCGCGCGGCAGCCGCTCATTATCCACTCGGGCCTTCATGCGGCGCACCTCACGCACGGTCTTCTGGTCCACGCCTTCGCGGGGATAGCGAAACTCATCGATAGCATCGAGGAACTCCTTGCCGAGCTCCGCGTCGCCGGCGATATCGGTAGCCCGCAGCAAGGCTTGTTTCTCCCACACGTCTCCCCAAGAGGAGTAGTAGCGGCGGTAGCTTTCCACAGTGCGCGCCACGGCCCCAGATTTGCCCTCGGGACGCAGCCCCAAATCCACCTCGAGGGCGGGATCGGAGGAGGGTTTGCTCAACCTGCGGCGCATGCGATCGACGATGCGCTTGGCCCACATCAACGCGTCGTTTTCGCTGACTCCCTCTACCGGTTCGGCCACGAACATCACATCCGCATCGGAGCCATAGCCCAGCTCTTTCCCGCCGAGCCGCCCCATGCCGATCACCGCGATCCGCGCGAGCGGCTGTTCAACCTCGCCCTTGTGCACAGAGCCCCGCATCTCGGCAGCCAGAGCCGCATCGAGCACCGCATCCCAGATTTCGGACAGGCTCTCGCACACCGTCTGCACGTCGATGAGCCCCAAAAGATCCGCCGAAGCGATACGGGCGAGCTCGACGCGCCGCAAAGAGCGGGCTACGGTGATCGCTCGATCCGGATCGTCGTGCCTAGCTGCGGCCGCCCGCAGGGACTTGGCGATGGTTTCGGGCGATTGCTCGAGCAGCCGCGGCCCCTTGGCGGAGTCACTGAACAGCTTGAGCACCTCAGGGGCAGACACCACCAGATTCGCCGCATAGGGAGACGTGCCCAGCACCTTCATCAACCGCTGGCCCACGATGCCCTCATCGCGCAGGGTGCGCAGGAACCAAGTGCGGTCGTAGGCGGCATCCGAGAGCTTGCGGTAGTTGAGCAAACCCTGATCTGGGTTGGCGGTATCGCCCAGCCACTCCATGAGCGTGGGCAGCAGCATCGCCTGAATCTTGGCCTTGCGGGAGGAACCAGAGGCCAGGGCGGTGAGGTGCTCGTAGGCGCGGTCGGGGAACTGATATCCCAAGGCGGCCAGCTGTAGCTTCGCGGACTCCTTGCTCAGGGTGAGAGTGCCGGTATCGAGTGCCGCCACCGAGCCCAGCAGCGGGCGATAGAACAGTCGGGTGTGCAGCCCGCGCACCTGGATGGAGACGCGCTTGAGCTTTTTCACCAGAGTCTCCGCGCTGGTGCCGTGGCCCTCGCCGCGTAGCCCAGCGGCGCGCGCCAGCCACCGCAGCGCGGTGGTGTCATCGGCCGGAGGAAGGGCATGGGTGCGTCGGAGACGCTGCAGCTGCAACCGGTGTTCGATGGTGCGCAAAAACTCGTAGTCTTCGATGAGTACCTTGCCGTCTTCGCGGCCAACGTAGCCGGCGTCGATAAGCGCTTCGAGCGCAGCCACGGTGGCCTTGGTGCGCAGGCTCTCATCGACCCTGCCGTGCACCATTTGCAGCAGCTGCACCGCGAACTCCACGTCCCTGAGGCCGCCGCGGCCGAGTTTGAGCTCGCGTTCCTGCATGTCGGAGGGCACGTTATCGAGCACCCTCGAGCGCATGTGCTGGACACCTTCCACGAAGTTGTCCCGCTGGCTGGCCTCCCACACCATGGGCTCAAGCGCCTCGCGATAGCGCTCGCCCAGATCCATATCGCCGGTCTGGGGACGGGCCTTGAGTAAGGCTTGAAACTCCCACGTGTCCGCCCAGCGCTTGTAGTAGCTCACGTGAGACTCCAAGGTGCGCACCAGCGCCCCCTGCTTGCCCTCGGGACGCAGCGCCGCATCCACCTCAAAGAAGGCCTTGCCCCCGATGCGGATCAGCTCACTAGCGAGGCGCGTGGCCTTTGTGGTGGCCGGCTCCGCCACAAAGATGACATCCACATCTGAGATGTAGTTCAACTCCCGTGCGCCGCATTTACCCATGGCGATCACCGCAAGCGCGCAATCCACTGGGTCCTCCCCATAGACCCCCGCAGCAGCCACGGCCAGCCCTGCGGTGAGCGCGGCATCGGCCGCATCCGACAGTCGCGCCGCGATGGTGGTAAACGCCACCCGCTCCAGCCCGGAACGGCGGGAGGTCTCCGGATAGGTGCCGGCCACATCGGCGGCGGCGATGCGCATAATGATGCTGCGATAGGCCACCTTCAATGCTCGTTCAGCCTCGGTACCGGTGGCCCCAGCCACATACATTCCCACCTGATCGCAGTCCTTGGACGCCGGTTGGGCCTGCACGCCCTCTGCGAAGCGCGCCGGCCGAGCATCCACCGCCTGGAGCATGGAGCGCAGCATCTCCTCTTTGGTGGGGATCGGCTCCATCAAGCTGCGCCACGTATGCGGATGCGCCACGAGGTGATCGCCCAAGGCGGTGGAGCCGCCGACGAGTGCGATCAGCTTCACGCGGAGCTCACGGTGGCTGCGCATGCAGCGATCAAACTCGGCGCGCTCGTCTGCCTCGAGGTTGCCGATGAGACGGATGAGCGTGTTGAGCGCCAGATCGGGGTCGGCCGCCCCAGAGAGCTGCCGCAGCAGCTCCAGCGACTCCTCGTTGTACCACCCCAGCTCCTTGAGATCATCGGCCGCGGTGGGGCGCTGAAGGGACAGGCTGGCTGGGGTGGGCAGGCTAGTGCGCATGATCGTTTCCTCGGCTGCGTGCGATGAGCTTCTCGACGTTTAGTAGTGCAGGTTAGTCCGCAGTTCCCACGCGGTGATCTGGCTTTGGTAGTCCCGCCACTCGCTCCACTTGCTGCGGAGGAAGAACTCGAACACGTGCTCGCCCAGAACATCGGCCACAAATTCGGACTGCTCCATCAGGTGCAGCGCCTGGTCCAAGCTGGAAGGAAGATCGCGATAGCCCAGCGCGCGGCGCTCCCGGCGGGTCAACTGCGAGATATCATCCTCGGCGGGATCCGGCAGCTCATAGCCCTCGGTGATGCCTCGCAGCCCAGCGGCCAGAAGGACGGAGTAGGCCAGATAGGGGTTACAGCCCGTATCGGGTGAGCGCACCTCGATGCGGCGGGAGGAGACCTTGGTGGGCCGGTAGGTGGGCACGCGCACCATGGCTGAGCGGTTGGACACTCCCCAGGTGGCGGCGGTGGGGGCCTCGTTTCCAAACATGATGCGCTTATAGGAGTTGACCCACTGGTTGGTGACCGCGGAGATCTCGGGGGCGTGGTGAAGAATGCCGGCGATGAACTGCTTGGCGGTGCGCGAAAGGTTGTACATGTCATCGGAGTCGTGGAAGGCATTGGTATCTCCCTCGAACAAGGACATGTGGGTGTGCATGGCCGAGCCCGCGAAGTCCCTAAAGGGCTTGGGCATGAAAGTGGCCTTCACCCCGTGGTGGGCGGCAACATCCTTAATCAGGTAGCGGAAGGTCATGATGTTATCCGCCATGCTCAACGCCTCGGCGTAGCGCAAGTCAATCTCCTGCTGGCCCGGCGCGGTCTCGTGGTGGGAGAACTCCACAGCTATGCCCATGGATTCGAGCGCGGCCATGGCATCGCGCCGAAAGCGCGGGGCGTCATCATAGGTGGCGTGATCGAAGTAGCCGCCGTTGTCGGTGGGCACGGGTTCCTTGCCGTCGGTGTCGAGGCTGCGCACCATGAAAAACTCGATCTCGGGGTGCAACAGCGCTCGGAAGCCTTCGTCGGCGAGTTTCTCGGTTTGGCGGCGCAGCACCTGGCGGGGATCGACCCAGGAGGGCTGGCCGTCCGGCATCACGATATCGCAGAACATACGGGCGGTATTTTCCAGCCCTTCGCCATAGGAATCCGGCAGCATCTGGAAGGTGGAGGGATCCGGCTTGGCCAGGGTGTCCGACTCGGAGATGCGGGAAAAGCCCTCCACTGCGGAGCCATCGAAACCGATGCCGTCTTCGAGGGCTATTTCGAGCTCAGCGGGGGCGATGGCCACGGACTTCAGGTAGCCAAGGATGTCAGTAAACCAGAGGCGTACATAGCGGATGTCTCGTTCTTCAATGGCGCGGAGCACGAATTCCTGTTGGCTGTTCATGTATTCCAACCTACTTGAGTTCTTCGGCTGAGTTGGGCGGATAGCCGCGGGTGTGCACCCGCCGCTTCAGGGCACACCCCCGCCGTGTGTTTGCGCAGCTAAAGCGGAGCAAAACTGGTAGACATTGGGCATGGGCACTGCCACGAATCTTGAGGTTGAAGTGAAGTTTTCTGCCAGCGATGAGCTCGCTGTTCCGGATCTGAGGGAGGTATCCGGCTGCGAAGCCGCGCGCGAGACGGTGGTGCACCGTTTATCGGCGGTGTATTTCGATACCCCCGATCTGCGCTTGACGCGCGCGAAGGTAACCCTGCGTCGGCGCACTGGGGGCAAGGACGCCGGGTGGCACATCAAGCTTCCCGGCGCGCAGGGGCGCATGGAGATTCACGCCGACATCGACCCAGCCAACCCGGAGCGTATCCCGGCGGAAATTCTGGCGAGTGTGCGGGCGTTGACCCGCGGCGAGCACCTGGAGCCGATCGCGCAGGTGGATAACGAGCGCCACGAGACGGTGTATGAGGACGGCGAGGGGGTGGAGCTCGCCGAGTTCTGTGACGATCACGTGCACGCCCAGTCCTTCCTTCCCACCGGCGAGGAGCAACGCTGGCGCGAGTGGGAGATCGAGCTCTCAGGCCCCGCGGCGGAGACCAAGCGTGGCGCTAAGTTTCTACGCAGGGCCTCCAAGGCGGTGCGCGCCGCGGGCGCAGGCGAATCCGACAGCCCCTCGAAGTTGGTCTCCGCGCTGGGAGAGTCGGTGCATGCTGCCCCCACTCCCCCGCAGGTGGCGCAGCTACCCGCCTCTTCCCCGGCGGCCGGGGTGGTGGCGGCGTTGGCGCAGAACCGTGATCGTATCGTCGAGATGGATCCCCAGGTCCGCCGCGATGAATGGGATTCGATTCACCAGATGCGGGTGGCCACCCGCGAGCTGCGTAGTCACATGCGCACCTTCGAGGGGATCCTCGTCGGGCAGGCCTATAGCCACATCGAGCAGGAGCTGAAGGCCCTAGCCTTCATGTTGGGCCAAGCCCGCGATGCCGAGGTGGTGGCGGAGCGCATGGCTTGGTTGATCGAGAACGAGGACAGCGGCATGATCGATGCCTCCACCCGCGCCCACATCCTGCAGGAGCTGAAGCGCGACTATGCCCGGGCTCACGCCCGGGTGGTGAAGGTGCTCGATAGTGAACGCTATCTCGACCTGTTGCGGGATCTCGATGCCCTGTTGGCCGATCCCCCACTGGCGGCCGAGGCCCAGGATTCGACTGCGGATTCCGATACCGCCGCGGAGGAGGTACTGGCCCGCCATCTCGATGGGGCGTATCGGCGCCTCGCTAAGCGCCATGCCCAGGTGCAGGCTAGGTGGGGCAATCACGAGCTCGATCTGCACACGCGGGAAGAGGCGCTGCACGATATGCGGAAGGCGGCTAAGAAGCTGCGCTATTCGGCAGAGGCTGCCGGTGCTGCCACGGGGCTGAAAACTAAGAAGGTGGTGAAGGCGTGCAAGCGCATGCAATCACTGCTCGGTGATTTTCAGGACACCGTAACCTCGCGAGAGGTGATTGTGAAGCTGGCTGCACGGGCCCGCGCGCGGGGCGAGGATACCTTCGCCTACGGGCTGCTCTATCAGCGGGAGCGGCAGCTGGGGCTTGCCGCGGTGGACGGCTACGAGCACTCCTTCCGTGCTATTCGCGCTGCTTACACAAAGATGAACGCCCGGCGCAGCTAGGTGCTGTGGGCCGGGCGTGGCGTCGATAAGCGATAGCGCCTGGGGTTTAGCCCCAGTCGTCGTTATCCCAATCGTCGTCGCGGTCACGCTCATCGGCGTCTTCGTTGCGCTGGTGCGCGATCTCAAAGGCGTTGCGGGCTTCCCCTTCGGTGGCGTAGGGGCCCATGCGGTTATCCCACGAACCGATCTTCTCATCGGAAACCTCACCGGTAGCAACGTTGTAGTACCACGTCTTCTCGCTCATAGACATAACTCCTTAAAAGTCGTTCATTCGTGCGTTAAGGGGGCGTGACCATTGTAGGGGCTAAAGCTACCCCATGTCGGTACATCCTTGAGAGCACTGGCCTAGAGTGGGTGAGAAGTTATGTTGCCGACCGAGACGTTAAAGGAGGGCTATGGTGTTGTGGCCGAGCGCACATCCTGATCACGCAGCGGAGGTGGCGCGGCTACATCCCACAGCCACGGCGGTGGCCTCAGCACCCGCCACTGTGCCCGTGATCGGCGAGTATGGCGATGATACCGGCGGCACCGTGGTGATGGCTCTGGCCTGCTATCGCAGCGCCGTGGCCGCCAGCCCCACCGCCGAGGACATCGTGCGGGTCACGGTGCACGCCCGCACCAGCTCCGGCACCACCACCGAGTTCAGCGAGAGCATCAGTTTCTCCCAGGTGGTAGACAACCCGCGTGCCGCTCGCGAGCACAGCTCCACCGACGTCCCTTGGGCATGGCGCTTATCGACGCTCATAGCCAGCCTCGGCTGGCGCCCCAACGGGGGCCACGGCGGGTTGGAGATCACCGTGTTCAGCGATATCCCCGCGGTCGAAGGATTCGGCCGTCTAGAGGCCACCGAGGCCGCCTTGGCGCTGCTTGTGCACAACGCGTCCGGCGCCAAGGATGACGCCCCTGGCCGCACCCGCCTGGCGGAGACTCTGGCCCACAACGCCGCCTGTCATGCGCCGCAGCCGGTGATCCCCGCCCGCTATCACGCGGCGCTGCGCAGCGCCAGCACCTCCACCCAGCCGCATCTGGCGGTGGTTGACCACGCCGATGGCTCGGTGACCTCCGCCGGTCACCTCAGCCAAGACGGTGGCCGACCGCACACGGTGATCGCCGTGTACTCCCCCGGCCACACCCCGCAGCCCACTGGGGCGAGTGCCACCCGGCGAGCCTGCATGGCCGCCGCGTGCTCGGCATTCGGGGTGGACGCGCTACGCAGCTTGCCCGACGCCCCAGAGCGCATCTGTGACTGGGTGCAGGCGCTGCACATTCACCACTCGCATGGTGACTCCCCGCTGCCTAGCTTTGTCCCGAGCGCCGAAGAAGCCCAGCAGTGGGCCGAGTTTTTCGCCGCCGAAGACGAACGCGCCCAGCGCACCGCCATGTATCTGCGCTCCCGGCGCGAGCCCCAGGCCTATGAGGAGCTCGCCGCCTCCACCACGGCGCTGGCGAAGCACTGTGCCACCGGCGGCGAGCTGGATGAGCACTTAAGCGCGCTGGCGCAGCTGTGTCGTGCCCGCGGTGCCATCACGGCGCGGCCCGTGGAATGGGATGTCTCTCCCGCGGTGCTCGCCGTAATTCCTACCTCCCGCGCCCAGCACACTATCGACGAGCTCAACGAGGACGGCTGTGTCATCGTTGCACTCGACAGCGGCTACACCGCCACCGTGCACCAGCCCCACCCGAACGAGAGCCTATGACCATCGATTCCATCCCCCGCGTCTTATCCATCGCCGGCACGGATCCCACCGGCGGCGCCGGCATCCAGGCCGATATCAAAGCCATTTCGGCCGCCGGTGGCTTCGCCATGACGGTGGTGACTTCCTTGGTGTCTCAAAACACCCAGGGGGTGCGCGAGATCTTCACTCCCCCGCGCACGTTCTTGCGGGAACAGCTGGAGGCGGTGCGCGAGGATGTGGACATCGACGCCGTCAAGATCGGCATGCTCGGCGACCGCGACACCATCGCCGAAGTTGGTGATTTCCTCGCCCGCATCGACACCGATATTCCGGTGGTGATCGATCCGGTAATGGTGGCCTCCTCGGGCGACCTACTACATGATGCGCATTCCGCCGACGCCCTGATTGAGCTCATCCCCCGCGCTGATCTGATCACCCCCAACGCCCACGAGCTGGCGGTGCTGCGGCAGGTGATCAACGGCGGCGATCCCGCGCGCGCTGGGGCGTGCACCACCCGGGAGGAATCGACTGCCTACGCCGCCGAGGTGGCCCAGAGGCTCGGCACGGCTGTGGTGTGCAAGGGCGGCCATCTCTCGAGCGAAGACGCGGGCAATACCGTGATCACCCCCGATGGTTCCACGTGGCATACCCCCGTCGAACGCATCAACACCCGCAATACGCACGGCACCGGCTGCTCACTGTCCTCGGCCATCGCTACCCGTCTCGGCGCTGGCCAGCGCGCCCCCGAGGCAGTCCACTGGGCAACGATGTGGATACACGAGGCGATCGCCCACGCCGATGAGCTGGAGGTAGGCTACGGCCACGGCCCGATCCATCATTTCCATCAGCTCTACCGGCAGGCAGGCCTGATCGCCGATCAGTAGATGGGGCGAATGAGCCGGCCTATGAGCCGGATTCTGTCTCCCTTTCAGGCATGAACACTGCCGTCAGGGCGGTAATCATCCATCTGGACCCGCCATTGCTGACGGGCCTCAAGCAGCCAACCCACACGGAAGTGAACCTGAAGGCGAGCAACCTTCACTCGTGTCCGTGTGCAGGCACACCCGTGGTGCGCCCTTCGGCCTTGCTCCCGGTGGGGTTTACCTAGCCGCCCGCATCACTGCGGGCGCTGGTGCGCTCTTACCGCACCCTTTCACCCTTACCTCCCAGCGCAGCTGGGGGCGGTTTACTTTCTGTGGCACTTTCCCGCAGGTCACCCTGGGTTGCCGTTAGCAACCACCGTGCTCTATGGAGTCCGGACTTTCCTCGACGCAGCGACATACACGTAGCTCGTGCAGTTACGCCCGCCGCGATTACCCAGCCGACTCATTCGCAAGAAGCCAGCTTAGCCGGTGAGATTCACGATGCGCACACTCACCGGCCCGTCGGCGTAAAACTCCACCACAGACACAGAGGCGAGATCTAGGTGTAGCCGGTGGAAGAAACGCTCATTGGCACCAAGGGCGTGGCGCAGCACCGCCTTGATCGGGGTGACATGCGCCACCACGGCCACGGTCTGCTCGCGGTGAGCCGCAATAAGCTCCTGCACCCCGTCCCATACGCGCGCATCCGCCTCGAGCACCGATTCGCCACCGGGGGCGGCGATGGAGGAATCCTCCAACCAGCTGCTGTGCAGCTTCGGGTCACGCTCGTGGGCCTCGGCAAAGCTCAGCCCATCCCATTGACCAAAGTCCATTTCTCGCAGGCAGTCGGCCACCTCCACCTCAGGGCCATCGAGAGTCTCGGCCAGAATCTGGGCGCTGCGCTGGGCGCGACTGAGTGGAGAGGCCACGATGGCGTCGATGCGCTGCGCACCGTAGAAGCCCTCGCCCTCAAGGCCCTGGGCGATGCGCTGCGCGGCCGCGGCCACCTGCTGCTCCCCCACGGCGTTCAGCGGTGCGTCGGACTGCCCAGCGTAGAGTTTCTTGGCGGACATCCCGGTTTGGCCGTGACGCAGCAAGATCAGCCGCGTCGGGGTGGAGCTCGCCCCCGTCCAGCGGGCCGCCGTCTCAGGCGCGCTGGGGGCAGGATCGAGCGGCAGCTCCTGCACGGTGCCGGGCTCATCGGTGGCGAGCAGCGGATGGCTAGCCCGTGGCTGTGGCCGGTCTTCCCCGCCGAGCACCATGTGGCCGGGTTTCACCCCGGTACCGTGCAAGTCCATGGCCTCATTCGACAGCTCGTCGGCGCGCTTGTTCTTGGCGCGCGGAATCCAGTGATAGCTCACCTGGCCGATCTCCTGCGCCAAGGTGCGCGCAGCCAGCGCCAACTTCTGCATATCGGCGTGCTTGATCTTCCACGCCCCGGACATCTGCTGCACCACCAGCTTAGAGTCCATGAACACCTCAACCTCGGTGGCGCCGAGATCCCGGGCCACCCGCAGGCCGTTGATCATCCCGTGGTATTCCGCCACGTTGTTGCTGGCTGAGCCTAGATACTCCACCACGGTGGCCAGCTCGCGGCTGCGGGTGGCGTTGTAGACCACTGTTCCGGCCCCAGCAACGCCCGGGTTACCCCGCGAGCCGCCATCGGATTCAATAACTAGCTTCACGCGCCTGCCCCGCTATCCGCGCTCGCGCACCAAGTAGGTGCCGCACTCGGGGCAGGTAGGCACACTATCGGCGGGGGCGGACATGATGGCCGAGGCCTGCGCCGCCGGCAGGATGATCGAGCAGCCGCCGCAGGTGCGCCCATTAAAGAAGGCAGCGCCGAAGGCGGAAGAACTGGTGTCATAAAGCCGCACGGCCTCCTCGGGGAGCTCGGCACGGATCTCGGCCACGCGCTCATTATTGGAGGCCTCTGCGGCCTCGGTGGCGTGCTGGGCGGCAGCCACGGCCCGCTCCGCGGTCTCGATCTTGCGGTCGAGCTCATCCGACTCCGCGCCGGTGGCCATGGTGTTCATCTCGGCGGCGCTAACCTTGCGCTCCGCCTCGCGCAGCAGCTTCTGCTGCTCCTTCAGCTTGCTCCGAGTGGAGCGCAGATCGTGCTCAAGATCGCGCCGCACCTCGGGGTCCGTGGTGGCGCCGAGCGCCTGCACATTGGCCTTCTCGCGGCGGGTGAGCTTGCGCATATCCGCCTCGATGCGGCTGACCGCCCAGCGCTGGTCCTCGGTAGACATCTGGGAGGCGGCACGAGCGTTGCGCTCTTCGGCGCGCTCGGCGAGCAGCGCTTCGAGAGTGTCGCGCTCAGCCTGCTCTTCTTTCTTCAGCGCGCCGGCCCCGACGCGTTCGCGGCGAGCTAATTCGGCGAGCATGGGCTGCAAGTGCGCAGCTAGGCGCATGATTCTCCTCTAGTGGTGGTGCGGGTGTGCGGACATCGTCCACGGGTCGGTACGGATGTCGATGATTGTAGTGTCTAGCCCTGTTTCTTCCGCGATCAGCTCGCTGGCCTGCGACGTCCACGGGAACTCGCTGGCCCAGTGGGCGGTGTCAATCACCGCGGGACCGCCGGCGCGCAGATATTCGTCCACCGGGTGGTGCCGCAGATCCGAGGTGACGTAGACATCCACCCCCAATCCACGCACGGTGTCCAAGAAGCTGTCCCCAGCCCCGGAGGATACCGCCACGCGCTGCACCAGCTGCTCCGGATCGCCGGTAGCGCGGATACCCCACGCGGTCTCAGGCAGGGCATCTGCCACCTGCTGGACGTAGTCGCCCAGGCGCATCGGCTCGGGGAGCTGCCCAATGCGGCCCAAACCATAGGCCTGCTCCACGTCAGTGATTCCGGCGAGTTCAACGATATCGAAGGCCACCTCCTCATACGGGTGGGCCTGCTGCACAGCGGCGTAGATGTCTCGCCGACGGGCACGCGGGGCCACGCACTCGACCCGCCATTCGGCGGTGTGCTGAAGCGTGCCCACCTCCCCGTCATAGGGATCGGCTCCTTCTTGGGGCTCGAATTGGCCGGTGCCGCGGAAGCTGTACGCGCACTGGGAGTAGTGGCCGATCTCCCCAGCGCCGGCGCTAAACAGCGCCTGTTTCACCTGCTCCAGGTGACTCTCGGGTACCTGCACGCCCCACTTATCCAGCCCCTCCGGATCGATGGGCTTGATCGGCCTACCGGGGGTGATGCCCACCAGCTCGGCGAGTGCATCGTTTACGCCCGGCCGAGCGGAATCGGCATTAGTGTGGGCGGCAAAGAGGGCCACCTGGCCGCGAATGAGAGTGTGCAGCACCTGGCCCTTAGGGGTGTCGGCGGCCACGGAGTTCACCCCGCGCAGCAGCAAGGGGTGATGCACAATCAGCATGTCCAGCCCCAGCTCCACGGCACGGGTGGCCACCTCGAGAGTGCAGTCAAGGGCGAAGCCCACAGAGCGCACCTCTGCGGCTGGGTCGCCGCAGATCAATCCCACTTTGTCCCAAGACTCCGCCAGGTAGGGCGGATAGGCGCGGTCCATAATGCGGCGAATATCGGCCACGGTGTAGCTCATAGGCACAGTTACTCCTAGCTTGCGTGTGTGCGGGCTGCTACCGCCCCAGCGTAGTTGCCTACTCCGTGGTGGCGGCGATGGCGTGCAGGTAGGCGTCGATAAGCCTGCGCACGCTCGCCTCCTCGCGGACAGCGAGCCGCCAATAGCGCTCATCCAGTCCAGGAAAGCTATGGCAGGGCCGCACGCTCACCCCGGCCTGGGCCATGACGCGGCGCACCCGCTCGGGATGGGCGCAGTGCGGCTCGATGAGCATGAAGGGGGCGGGCGAATCGGGGAGGTGGATCGTGGCGTGCGGGGCGAGCAGGGCACATTGGCGCTGTTTGGCCTCGGCCAGCCACTGCCGGTGGTGGCGAAGAAAGCTCGCGCCGTGCTCGGCGATGGAGAGAAAAGCGCGATACTGCAGGGTGCCCAACGGCCAAGGCGGGCGGTAGCGCGCCCATTGCTCGAGAACTTCAGTGCTAGCCACCGCGTAGCCGCAGCGCAATCCCGCCACGGCGAAAGTTTTTGTCAGCGAGCGCAGCACCACATATCTGCCCGCCGCGGCCGAGGGAATCTGGCTGTATTGCTCGCCGACAATATCCATGAAGGCCTCGTCCACCACCACGGTGCGATGAGGAGCACTCACGGCGGCGATGTCGCTGGCGCTATAGAGCCGGCCGGTGGGATTGGTGGGGTTGCCCAACACCACCATGTCCGCTTCCGGCGGCGGCGATGGCAGCGCGAAGTCATCGCCGGTATAACACAGCTGCACCTGATAACCCTGGTCGAGCAGCTGGGCCGCCGGTTCGGTGAAACTGGGGGTGATCGCCACGGGATGACGCGGTTCCAGCCGCCCAAGCAGCGCGAAGCCCTCGGCGGCGCCTGCCAGCAACAGCACATTCTCGGCCGGCACCCCGTGCATCTCTGCGATGGCCTGCCTCGCGGCAGCCGCCAGCCCGTGATCGGGATAGTCCCTCAGGTTATCGAGTTCGGCGTGCAGCGCGGCTCGGAGCCACTCGGGGGTGCGGGCGGCAACATTGACCGCGAAGTCGAGCTCGGCGGCGGCCGCCGACACATCACCGTGATAGTGCAGATCGTAGAGGGACACAAGCGTTAAGCCTAAAGCATGGCGCTGTGGTTTCTGCCAGACTGGACGGCATGAGTTCTGGGAGTTTTCTACTGCTCGATATCGATGGAACGCTCGTTGATTCCTTCGCCGGAATCCGCCACAGTCTGCTGCTCGCTTTGGATGAGCTCGGGGTGGATCGCCCTAGTGAGGAGTTCCTCTCCACCATCGCTGGTCCACCGATGGAGGAGACGTTGGGCCGGTTAGGCATGGATGAGGATGAGGCCCGCCGGGGCTTGCATACCTATCTGCGCTATTTCGGCGAGTCGGGATGGTCGATGTCCCAACCCTATCCCGGTGCGCTCGATTTCTTGCGCCGCGCCGCCGCCACCGAGGGGCTGAAGGTGGCTACCTGTTCCAGTAAGGGCGAGGCCTTTGCTCGCCGCACCTTGGAGCACTTCAGAATGATGGAGCATCTCGATTTTCTTGGGGCGGCCGAAGAGCATGGCACTCGGCGCACTAAAATTGCGGTGCTCGACTATGTGTTGGATTCCCTCGCGATCGATCCCAGCCGCGACCGGGTGGTTCTGGTGGGCGATCGCATCCACGATTTCGAGGCGGCGACCGCACGGTCGATCGACTCAATCGCGGCCGAGTGGGGATACGGGCGCCCGGCCGAGTACGCGGAGGCCACCCACTCCGCACCCGATTTTGCAGCCACCGAAAGGATTCTCGATGACTACTTCCGCTAAGCCCCATATTGTGTTCGTCTGCACCGGCAATATTTGCCGCTCCCCCATGGCCGAGGTCATCGTGCGGGCCGCAGTCGAAGACGCCGGGCTAGACGATGCCGTCGAGATCTCTTCCTGCGGTATCGGCGGCTGGCACAGCGGACAGCAGGCGGATCGTCGCGCCCGCGCCGAGCTGGCGGCCCACGGCTATGATGGCGAGTCGCATCGCGCCCAGCAGCTATCGAGTTCGCTTATCGACGCCGACCTGCTGGTGGCACTCGACCACGGCCATGTGCGTGACCTTCAGGCCCAGGGCGCCGATCCGGAGCGTATTCGGCTGCTTCGTTCCTTCGACCCAGATTCCGATCCGGAAGCCATCGTGGAAGATCCGTATTACGGCGACGCCGAGGGTTTTAGTACCACCCGTGTGCAGATTGAGGCGGCCACGCCTGGGATTGTGGACTGGGTGCGCGAGGCGACTTCGCTAAGCTGAGCTACGTGTCTGGAAACAATAGCCCCATCACGGGCAGCGACAAGCCCGGCCTGAAGGCTTTTTTGAACCCTGGCTGGGTGATCGCCGCCGTGCTCGTGGTCGGTTTCACCTATCTCGCCATCGCGGTGCTCGCGCCGTGGCAGTTGGGCAAGAACTCCGATACCAATGAGCGTAACGAGCAGCTCGATGCCGCCTTCGCGGTACAACCAGTGGACTTTGCTGAGCTGGCTGATGACAGCGGCAGGATCGACCCGAGCGATGAATGGCACCGGGCGATCCTACGCGGGCACTATGTGCCCGAACACGAGGTGCTATTGCGCATGCGTCCTGTCGGTGGTGGCCCCGCCTTCAATGCGCTGACCCCCTTCGAGCTGGACTCCGGCGAGATCGTGTTAGTCAATCGCGGCTATGTTCCGGCCCGCAACACCGAGGTGCCGCCGATCGCCCCCGCCCCGAGCGGCGAGGTGACTCTCACCACCCACGTGCGGGTTGATGAGCCAACCCCCACCCAGGCCCCGATGAACGATCAGGGCTATGAGCAGGTGTGGGGCATTAATACCGAACAGATCTCTGAGCTCACCGGTCTCCCGCTGGCCCACGATTTTGTGCAGCTCACCGCCGATCAGCCTGGTGTGCTTACCGCCCAGCCACTGCCGGCGAAGGAGAGCGGCCCGTATCTCTCCTATGGTTTGCAGTGGATCGCCTTCGGCATCATGGCGCCACTTGCCCTCGGCTATTTTGTCTTCGCCGAGCTGCGCGAGCGCCGCCGCGATGAGGAGGACATGGCGCAGGCTTCGGCGCTGGACCCGCTCTCCCAACCGCAGCCCTATCTCAGCGAAACTCCCACCGAGGCCCCGCCGAAGCGGGCCCGCTATGGCGAGAAGCGCAATAGCGCCTTCCACCGTCGCGCGGAACGCGACGAGGAACGCTTCTGAGCCACCAGCACTGACCCCACCGCCGCGAGAACCTGGGTACGGCGTGCTAGCTGCACCCCTGCCCGCAGATCGCTCACCGTCGGCGGCGCGCCGGCCCCAAGATGGGGCCGGTTTTCTGTGCCGTGGGCATACACGGTGGGCCCGCCGAGGCGCACTCCGAGGTAGCCGGCCGCAGTGGATTCCACAACCCCGGCGTTCGGGCTGGGGTGCTGGGGGGCTTGCTCACGCCACATCCTTAGGGTGGCTCGGGCGCAGCCGCGGGTGGCGGCCAGTCCTACGTGCAGGGCGCCGTTGATGCGGGCGGGCACATAGGCCACAATGTCATCGACCACCGCGGCCACCCGGCCGAAACGCAGGTAGCGTTCGGAGCGGTAGCCCACCATGGCGTCGAGGGTGTTGATTGCGCGATGGGCGGCCACCAGCTCAGGCCGACCAGTGGCGGCAAGGACTAGCGGCACCACTGCAGCATCGGAGGTGTTTTCTGCCAGGGATTCGGTGCCCGCCCGGGCCATGTCTGGTGCATCGAGTAGCTGTGGATCGCGGGAGCACAGCCACGGTATCCAGCTGCGGGCGGCCTCGCTATCGTCTTTTTCGAGCGCCTCGGCGAGGCTGAGGCCAACGCGCTCAAGGGTGGTGCCTCCCAGGCTGGCCCACAGCACCACCGCCATGGTGACCTCGGGGGCGCGCCGTGCTGCCAGTCGGGTCAGGCCCACGACGGGGGTCACGGCTGCGGCCCAAAAAACTGCGCCGCGCGCAATGGAATCACCGTAGAGATGACGCTCCAACCACAGCGCATAGCGACCAAACAAAGCCACGGGATGGGCGCGCTGGGGATCGCCGATCACTCGATCGGCCACTACACCGGCAATAATGCCGCGGGCCCCAGCGCGGCCCCTCGATGAACCTCTCATGGGGTGTAAGCCTACGACAACCGCCCCCACACCAGAGAAAGGTGTGAGGGCGGCGATCAGCTGTGCAGTGAGAAGCTTCTGTCTAGCGCAGCTTCTGGGCGACGAGTTTGCCCATGGCCTTGGTGCCCTGAACGGTCGGGTGGTTCGGCAGCGGCCCGATCACCGGGTCCACCACGCCAGCCACCCAGCGATCCTCGTTACGGGCGGCGCAGGTGCCGTGGCCGATGGTCTCCGGGTAGATGTCCACGAAGTTCATACCGGCGTAGCGAGCGGCGTTACGCAGGGAGTCGCGGAACTTCTCCTGCACCTGGGTGGCGCCCGGTGCGGCAATGGGGTGCAGCACGTTCTGCTCGTTGAACAAGCACACCTGGTCATTGGTGGCGAACTCAGGGTAGGACACCAGGGAGATGCGGGCGTTCGGTGCGACCTGACGGATGCGGTCGGCGGCATCGCGCATGGACTCGCGGAAGATGGTGGAGTCCGGGGTGGGGATATTGGCCATGTCCATGCCGGCGTCCACCCACTGCAGGGTGTCCAGGCCGCCGTACATCATGGCAACTTCCTTGGTGCCCGGACCGATGGAGCCCTGCTGGATGGCGAGCTCCAAGTAGGCGCGCAGCTGCACGATGGGGGCACCGCCGGTACCGTTGCAGGACCAGTCAGCGAGCGAGTAGCCCAGTTCACGGGCAGCGGTCTTGGGCCAGTTCTCCATGTCGGTGGCACAGTTCGGCACGAGCGGGCTCTGAGCGGCCTGCAGGCCACGGGGGCCACCCTTGCCGGCGTTGGCGGTGAAGGAGTCACCGAAGGTCACCATCTCCTTCTCACCCGCCGGAGCTGGCTGGAAGGGCAGGCCCGGCACCGGGGGCACACCCGGAGTAGCCGGCATCGGAGGAAGCGGCGGCAGCGGGGGCAGCTGGGCGGAGGCCACATTAGCGGAGCCCAGACCGATAGTGGCCACGGTCAGCGCGGCGACAGTGGCCTTAACGATGGAGGAGGAGAAACGACGCATAACTCACATTTCCTAGAAAATGCAGCCCCGCCAAGGCGCACGCACCCCCACTTATACAGGAGAGGCAGTGACATGGAGCTAGGCGGCCGAGACTGCACGGCGGTCAGACTGATGCTCTCTCTCCGAGACCATCAGGCCTACCGGACAGAGAGTGTAGATACACGAGTTGAGGATAGATCATAGACATTCGTGACACAACCGTTATCTAAGAGCCACGCTGCCTAAAAACGCCCCATTCCCTTATTCCCCTCTTAGGCCTCTGCCCCCTCTTTGCCCAGTGCACACACTCTTTTGTTCCTGACTTACCAGCCGGTTACTCAGGCTAATTCCAGGCGTGGAAAATAAACCTTCGATAACCCCCTTTTGTGTTCAAAATTCGCAATTTCCCCATCAGTCACACGAGCCCCACGATGGCTTGTGTTCGGGGGTGGCCCCTGCACAACTGTCTGAAACTCTCCTAAGAACGAGCGGCCCTAGCTGGGGCTTCGCCCGTATTCGCGAGCCACCCCTGCACGAGCTGCTGGCGCAGAGAGATGATTCGCATACTGGGCTGCATGAACACTGCCACGCCCTGCTTGAGCCGACGAGCGACTGCTGCCCTCCTGCTCTCGGCGCTGCTTCCCCTCATCGATTCCAGCATCGTCACTGTGCTGCTGCCCGCTATTGCCACAACTATCTCTGGCTCAGCCGCAGCGCTTCCACTGGGTATTTCAGGGTTTATACTCACCGCCACGGTGGGCATTATCGTCTCTAGCACCTGTATGCGCCGCTTCGGCACCCGAACTATATGGCAGATCGCACTCGGTGGTTTCGCATTCGCCTCTGTCGCTGTGGCCTTAAGCCCCACCGTCACTGTTTTTCTGACTGCCAGGCTGGTGCAGGGCCTCGCCTGTGGATTCATCATGCCAGCCGTGCACACGCTCGTGGTGGAAGCTGTAGGGCGTGCGGGAATGCGCGCAGCGTTGACCACCATCGGGGTCCCGGCCGTTATCGCCCCTGCCTTCGGCCCACTCTTCGGCGGACTACTGCAGGAACTCGTCGGCTGGCGTCCGCTCTTTGCTATCAACCTGCCGCTCGTCCTGCTGGCGCTCATCTTCCGCGGCAGCTTAGCCGAGCCCCAGACTCACCCAGCACCCTTGGGCATAGTGCAAGCACTCCCCGCGGTGATCGGCGGCGTGGGACTGGTGAGCGCCCTGAATTACTCCTCCTACCTACCCGCTCCAACGCTGGGTGCTGTGTTGGGAGCATCAGCGCTTCTCATTGTTCTCTTTAGTCTGCTGGATCTACACAGCGAACACCCGCTGCTGTCCGTCTCAATCTATCGCTATACCCGTTTTTCCACCACGATGATTCTATGTGTGCTCATTGGTAGCGTTTTCTATGGCAGCCTGCTGTCCACCTCACTGCATATCCACAACACGCTCGGCGGCACCACCTCGATGGCTGGAGTGGTCCTCGGCGTACAGGGTGGCGGGGCGTGGATAGCCCGGCGCGCCATGCAGACATGCTTCGCCTCCACCCCAGCGTTTCTTGTAATGGGTGCGGGCCTCGGTGTCGCGGGGGCAGCCACTCTCGGAATCCACACTATTTCCTCGATGAGCTGGGGACTTCTCGTCGCTGCTGCCCTGCGCGGGCTGGGGTTGGGAGCGTGCACCCTCGTGGCACTCTCAGCGTCCTATGAGGGTGTGCCGGATGAGCAGGCCGCAGTGGTGGGCACCCATACACGGTTGATGCTGCAGCTCGGTGGCGCACTGGGTACTGCACTGGTGGGGGCGTGGCCAGGTTCTTCTGCTGGCCTCGGCGCTGGGCTTGCTGCGGTAGCGTTGGCAGGAACTGTCCTAGCCACTATCGCGAACAGGGTGTTCAGGAGGATCGCGTGAGAGATGCAGCAGATCTGGGTCGACGCCTGCACCACGCGCGCCTCGATCGACAGCTTTCCCAAGCCGAACTGGCGCGGGGTGTGTGCTCGCCGAGTTCAATTTCTCGGTGGGAACGGGGTTGTGGATTCCCACCACCGGAGATTCTCAGCCTGCTCGCCGAGCGCCTCGGGATCACGCTGCATACACTCACCGGCCGAGGCTTCGACCCCCATACAGCCGAATCTCCCGAGGGGGTGGTCACGCTCATCCATACTGCTTTCGGTGATCCCACCGCCGACCCGCACGCCTCCCCTACTGCCGTCTGGATGCACTCGCTCGCACGCATCTCGTGGCTGCTCGATCCGTGGGTGAGCCACACGCGGTTATCCGTTCAGGATGTGCAGAATCAGCTCTGCACGCTTCATAACGCCCACCTCGCCCAGCTCACGCCAACGACTGCGGAAAGCCTCAGCATCCTCGATGCCCTGAGCGCGCTGAGGTCGACTCCCCGCGCGGCCGAAGTTCAGCAACTAGTGCAGGCGATCGCCCAAGGTGTGGATGCTCCAGCCGAGCTTCGCCGCCGCGCCCTCGACGTGGTTGTTGCCAGCTACTTGCTGGCAGGTATGCCGGTGGCCGCGGCAGAGGCGGTGGGCGCAACAGAACTCACCGCCGTCAGCCTAAGCACCTCGGTAATGCTTCAGGCTAACGGCGGTGGTGATTGTGAGGGTGTGCGCGTGTCTACTCGGCTGACGCGGCGAGATCATGAACTCACTCTCGCTGCCGGCGGAATGTCGCGTTCAACGCTGTGGTGTTCGGACGAGACCACAGATCATCTGGCAGACACGCTGCGTTCCGCGAGGCTGCTCTAGGGCAGGATGTCTTCGTAGTAGGTGTTCTTGAGGAAGCGACGGAGCACCTTCCCGCCTGGCAGCGTGCCGTTGTTCATGGTCTTGGCGCTGGCGAGCAGAGCGCGAATATCGTATTGGGCCGGCCAGATCGGTGGGATGTCCTTGTCCAGATCCAGCAGACCATACACACCCATCATCGCGGTGCGGGCGGAGCCTTCGGTGGTGAAGATGCAATCGTCCGGAGTCTCGGCAAACTGGCCCAGGAACGCCAGGTTGACGCAGCCCTCTGGGATCACCTCGGGGCGATCGCCTTTGCCGCGCGGCATGAAGAAGGCAGTCACATACGGCATGGTGGCGATGCGCACCTTGGTGCGCGCCTTGATCTCCTCGAACTGATCCATCAAGCCGAAGTGGTAGCAGTACTCCTTGAGGAGCTCCTCGCCGGTGCACTCCAGCATGGTCTTGTCGGTGGTGTCGCCCTTCTTCAGCGGGTAGAGACCATAAGCCCAGGCCACGCCCCAGTCCTTAGGCTGACCGTGGAACTGCGGCTGGCGGTTCATGGTCAACGAGATGCACCAAGAGGAATCCTGCACGGTGATGATGCCGCCGGTGACCGTTGTGCCGGAGAGCGGATCATTGCCGGAGAGTTCCTTGATGCGTCGGAGGAAGGGGTGGTCCTCGCCGATAAAGTTGAAGGAGATCGACTGCCACACTGTTTTATCGGTGTCGGCGGTGAACACATCGGGACGGCCGAAGACGGCGGATTTCTTCGCCAGATTGCGCCACAGGACCCAGCCATCCTCGGCGTCCTTGTGATAGGGAGCCGCTGTGTCCATATCGCCGTAGCCGGTGGACTCGGTGAGCGAACCATTGGTCACAAACACTAGGTCGGTGGCGCGCACCGGTATGGTCTCTTCCGCCCCTTCGCTCCCGCCGCGGGTGACCGAGCCCATGTCAGCTTCGACGGGCGCTGCGGCATCGGCCTCCGTGCGCCGGGTGACGATGCCCGTGACTACCTTGCGGTGGGCGGTGATCTCCATGTCTAGGTCAAGAACTTGGGTGTTGTACTGGAACACGACACCGCGATCCTTGAGCCAGCGCACCAGCGGCACCACAAAGGAGTCGTACTGGTTGTACTTGGAAAATCGCAGGCAGGACAGATCCGAGAAGCCCGGCAGGTACTGCAGGAAGCGATGCATGTAGCGCTTCATCTCAGTCAAGGACTGCCACTGTTCGAAGGCAAACATCGTCTTGAACAGGGTGTAGAACATCGAGTCGAGGAAGTCCTGATCGAACCAGTCCTCGATGGTCTTGTAGTAGGTGTCCTCTTCCTTCGCCAACAGCAGCCGGATGATGGCCAGCTGCCCCTTCTTGTTGATACCCATCTTGTAGGTATCTACCTTCTCGCCGCCGGAGTTGATCACGCGGCAGTTGGACTTGTTCGGATCGTTTTCATTGGTGATGCGAAACTCGTCCAGCACCGAATAGGGCTCCGGCATCTCTAAGGCGGGGATGTCCTTCATGATGTCCCAGAAGCACTCAAAGTGCTGCCCCATCTCGCGGCCGCCGCGGGCGATGAAGCCTCGCTCGGTGTCGCCGTTGCCATCGAAGGCGCCACCAGGCATGGCCAGCTCTTCGAGGATGGTGATGTTTTCTCCCGGCATCTGGCCATCGCGCACCAAATAGGCGGCCGCAATGAGGCTGGCGATGCCGCTGCCTACGAGATAGGCCTTGCGCTCTGCCACATCGGCGGGCGGTACGGGCCTGTTCTGGGTGTATCGCCCGAGGTCATTGTGCACATAGGGGTTGCCATCGGGAGACACGGGAAATGACTTTTGGTAGATCTTCTCTGTGCTGCTCACAGCTGATGTCCCTTCTCGTCATAGTCGTAGAAACCGTGGCCGGCGTTGAGACCGGTGCGGCCGGTATCGAGGTAGTTTTCTTTGAGGAATGCGGCGATCTTGGCGGACTCTTCATCGCCTTGCTTACCGCGGGTGGAGATGATGTGGTACGCGGTGGGAATGCCCACGCGGTCAAGGATTTGCAGCGGCCCCAGCGGGGAGTGGGAGGCGGTGCGCCACGTGAGGTCGATGGTGGGAGCATCAGATACCCCCTCCACGAGCAGCCGCAGCGAGGCGTTGAGCAGCGGCACGAGCAAAGTGTTGAGGATGTAGCCGGGCCATTCCTTATGGAGCGGCAGCGGGACAAGGCCGATGTCTTCGGCGAATTGCACCACGATGTCGAAGATTGCCGGGTCTGTGCCGGCATGTCCCATGACTTCACCGGTGTTGTTCTTCCAGATTTCATTGGCGAAGTGCAACGCCAAGAACTTCTCTGGCCGCCCCGTGTGCTGAGCAAAGGTGCTGGGGGCGAGAGTGGAGGTGTTGGTGCAGAGGATCGTATCCTCATCCAGATGTTCAGCCAGCTGGGAATAGAACTCGTCTTTGATGTCTGTGGACTCTGGAACTGCTTCGATCACGAGCTGGACGCCGGCGGTGGCCTCGTCCAACTGGGTGGTCATGGTGATGCGATCGCGAGCTTGATCCACCAGGGAGGTGGTGAAGGAGGTGTCGGCGACAACCTTCGGGGCGATGATGTCGAGGACTTTCTCGGCATGAGCGAGGGCATCGTCTGAGATGTCGTAGAGATGAACCGTCTTGCCAAACACTGCGCATTGGAGTGCGATCTGAGCGCCGAGGACGCCGGATCCGGCAACCATGACGGTCTGTACCTGGGTTGCGGATGTGATTGTCATGGCCCCACTCTAGGCCTGTACTGCGGCGATGCACGTTGCGGGGGAATACTATTCCCATCGTTCACTATTTCGAGTTCACAACCACCGACATGAGAAACAGCCCCACCACTGACGCAGATGAGGCTGTGAATCTGTGCGCCCTGACGGGCTCGAACCGCCGACCTGCTGGGTGTAAACCAGCTGCTCTTCCAGCTGAGCTAAAGGCGCGCACGCTCACCACAGTGAGCCGTGTCGACACAGTAGCACAGCTAGAGAGTAATTCTTAAAATCGCACACTCTAGCTGCGCGAATAGCAAAGGTGAGTTAACGCTTATAGCCACGCTGCACGAGGCAGGAGCCCTGCCAATCTCCGAGGCGTTCGGCCTTGGTCTGCACGAGCCCGGCGAGCTGAGCGGATTCTGCGATCACGCCCGGTTCGATGGTGCCGGGATGCCCAGCACCCGGGGTCAGTAGCCACACCGCGCCACTATCAGCGAGGGAGCGGATGGCATCCACTAGGCCATCGACGAGGTCTCCGTCTTCCTCGCGCCACCACAGCAGCACGACATCGCAGAGTTCGTCAGTGTCTTCTTGGAGGAGTTCGGCGCCGATGGCGTCTTCGATCGCCTCACTGATGGCGCTGTCTGCGTCTTCGTCCCAGCCGACTTCTTGGATGATGTCGCCGGACTTTACGTCCAGCAGCTGGGCATAATCTGCTCCGCTGTTCTTTGCGGCGCCGGGGGCGTCGCCCACTGCGTTGGTTCCTTCCTGAGATTTCGTTGAGGTCACCCTACTGAGACTACAGCCCTCGAAGCCTTTTATCTCATCCCAAACTAAAAATGCCCTAAGGCCTACCCCACACGTCCCACCACGCATGTGGGGATACACCCCCGCCAGCCACACACATCACCTCCCAGCCGGGTTGGCACTACCCGCCCGCCACTGCCCTGCCATGCGAAGCGCTTAGCTGCATAAAGGGCGCGGACCAATCCGCAGGCACGGGGCAAAAAGACGGGTGGGTGGCGTCGATAAGCATTGTGTACAAAAGGATCGGGGGAATGCCGTTGAACGCCGCCGTAGGATGATCCGTATTCTGTTAGGCAGACATAGTCTGCCGCGAACACCCCAGCCGCCTCCGCGCGCCCCCTTTTAGAGGGTGATGGGGTATTCAACGAAGGACCACTTTTTGACCTTAGGAGGATTTAGGCATGGCTTCCGCCGCCGGCGACAGCTCTCAAGACCAATCAAACTTCTCTCTCATTCGTGATGGCGTTGCGTCGTATCTCAATGACGTGGACCCCGAGGAGACCCGCGAGTGGCTGGAATCCCTCGATGGCATGCTCGCGGAGTCGGACATCACCCGTGCCCGCTTCCTCATGCTGCGCCTGCTGGAGCGCGCCAGCGCCCGCCGCGTGCCACTGCCGTCTCTGACCTCGACGGATTACGTGAATACCATCCCCACCAGCATGGAGCCGGAGTTTCCCGGCGACGAGACCATCGAGAAGCGTTATCGTCGCTGGATTCGCTGGAACGCCGCGATCATGGTGCACCGCGCCCAGCGCCCCGGCATCGAGGTCGGTGGCCACATCTCCACCTATGCCGGCGCTGCCCCGCTCTACGAGGTGGGCTTCAACCACTTCTTCCGCGGTAAGGACCACCCGGGCGGCGGTGACCAGATCTTCTTCCAGGGCCACGCCTCCCCCGGCATGTATGCTCGCGCCTTCCTCGAGGGGCGACTCAGTGAGGACGATCTCGATGGCTTCCGCCAAGAGGTCTCCCGCCCCCAGGGTGGTATGCCCTCCTACCCACACCCGCACCTGATGCCGAAGTTCTGGGAATTCCCCACCGTGTCCATGGGCCTGGGGCCGATGAACGCGATCTATCAGGCGCGCTTCAACCGCTACCTGCACAACCGCGGTATCAAGGACACCTCGGACCAGCATGTGTGGGCGTTCTTGGGCGACGGCGAGATGGACGAGCCCGAGTCCCGCGGCCTGATCCACATGGCTGCCCTCGACAACTTGGACAACCTCACCTTCGTGATCAACTGCAACCTGCAGCGCCTGGACGGCCCGGTGCGCGGTAACACCCAGATCATCCAGGAGCTGGAGTCCTTCTTCCGCGGCGCCGGCTGGTCCGTGGTGAAGGTTGTGTGGGGGCGCGAGTGGGACAAGCTCTTCGAGAAGGACAAGGAAGGCGCCCTGGTTCACCTGATGAACCACACCCCGGACGGCGATTTCCAAACCTTCAAAGCCAACGATGGCGCCTATGTGCGCGAACACTTCTTCGGCCGCGACGAGCGCACCGCCAAGCTGGTCGAGGACATGACCGACGAGGAGATCTGGAACCTGCGCCGCGGCGGCCACGACTACCGCAAGGTGTATGCCGCTTTCAAGCGCGCCATGGAAACCAAGGATCGCCCGACCGTGATCCTTGCGCACACCATTAAGGGCTACGGCTTGGGCCACAACTTTGAAGGCCGCAACGCCACCCACCAGATGAAGAAGCTCACCGCGGAGGATCTGAAGAAGTTCCGCGATAAGCAGGAGATCCCGATCTCCGATGAGGAACTGGAGAAGGATCCCTACCTGCCGCCGTACTACAACCCCGGGCCGGAATCCGAGGAAGTCAAGTACATGCTGGAGCGCCGCAAGGAGCTCGGCGGCTTCCTGCCGGAGCGTCGCGAAAGCTACACGCCGCTGAGTGTTCCCCCAATTGAGAAGCTGAAGTCTGCGCTTAAGGGCTCGGGTAAGCAGAAGGTGGCCACCACCATGGCGGTGGTGCGTATCTTCAAGGACCTGATGCGCGATAAGGAGCTGGCGCAGCACTTCGTGCCGATCATCCCCGATGAGGCCCGCACCTTCGGCATGGACTCGTGGTTCCCGACGCTGAAGATCTACAACCCGCACGGCCAGAACTACACCCCGGTGGATCATGACCTCATGCTCTCCTACCGCGAGGCGATCGACGGCCAGATCATGCACGAGGGCATCAACGAGGCCGGTTCTATGGGCGAGTTCATCGCCGCCGGCACCTCCTATGCCACCCACGGCGTGCCGATGATTCCGCTGTACATCTTCTACTCGATGTTCGGCTTCCAGCGCACCGGTGATTCCGTGTGGGCCGCCGCCGACCAGATGGCCCGTGGCTTCCTGCTCGGCGCCACCGCCGGCCGCACCACGCTGACCGGCGAGGGCCTGCAGCACATGGATGGTCACTCCCCCGTGCTGGCCTCCACCAACCCCTCGGTGGTCTCCTACGATCCGGCCTTCGCCTACGAGTTGGCCTATATCGTGCGCGAGGGCATCGACCGCATGTACGGCGAGGGCCGTGGCGAGGACGTGATCTACTACCTCACCATCTACAACGAGCCCACCCCGCAGCCCGCAGTGCCAGAGAACCTTGATGTCGAGGGTCTGCTCAAGGGCATCTACCTCTACGACGATGCCGCCTCCGCGAAGCACTCCGCGAACATCCTGGCCTCCGGTATCGGCATGCAGGCAGCCCTCAAGGCCCAGGAGATGCTGCGCGAGGACTACGATGTCTCCGCCAACATCTACTCGGTAACCAGCTGGAATGAGCTGGCCCGCGATGGTCAGGCCTATGAGTTGGCCGCGCTGCGCCACCCCGGCGAGAAGCACGAGCAGCCCTTCGTCACCCGCACGCTTGCCGACGCCGAGGGCCCGTTTGTGGCCGTCTCGGACTTCGCCACCACCGTGCCGGACCAGATCCGCAAGTGGGTGCCTGGCGATTACACCGTGCTGGGCGCGGATGGCTTCGGCTTCTCCGATACCCGCCCGGCGGCGCGCCGTTACTTCAACATCGACGCCGAATCCATCGTTGTGGCCACCCTGGCCGCGCTCGCCCGCGAGGGCAAGGTGGACGAGGATGTGGTGGCTCAGGCCGCCAAGGAGTACAAGCTCGACGACCCCACCGAGGCATAAACTCTCCTTAAACAAGCGCCTCCGCCCCCACCCGTTCTTTCCTCGGGTGGGGGCGGTTGTGCGCGCTGAGGGGCTTAGTCGAGCGTGTCGATCAGCTCATCGATGCAGGCGCTGAGCAGATCGGGCTGCTCTAGCGGCAGCATGTGCCCGGTGTCGGCGACCATCTTTAGCGTGGCATAGGGCCAGACTTCGTGGATGCGCTCAGATTGGCTCACGGGAGTAAAAATGTCCTTCTTACCCACCAGGATGAAGCCGGGGATGCCGCGGAGATACTGCGCTGCCTCCAGCTCCTCGTGTTCTTGAAGGTCATCGAAGAACCCGACCATGGTGGCCAAGGGGGTGTGCCGGATCATCTCCGCATGGAATTCCACGATGGGGTACTCGATATCGTGGGCCTTAAACACCGAGGTCGCGAGAGCTGGGCCGAGCAGCTCGGTGAGGGTGTCGCGGTATCCTTGGACCACATCGGGGGCGGCTTCGACCGCGTTGTAGGCCATCTCCGCGATCGGTGAGGCCAACACCTGCGGCACCCCCTGGGCGGAGAAGGAATCGATGGCGGTATCCACCAGCACGAGCCCGCGTACTCGGCCCGAAAGGTGCTCGTGATAGCGGCGCAGGAGGTTAAACACCACGAAGCCCCCAAGAGAGTGGCCCACAAGGATGAGGGGCTCGTCCTGGGTGCGGGCGTTGATGGCGGCGAAGACATCATCGGCGGCCCCAGAGATGGTGCACAGCCGTGGGTCGACCTCGCCGGTGCGCCCGTGCCCGCGCAGATCCACCGCTAGGCTGCGCACCTGGGGGTAGCGCTCGCGTAGGTGATCGATCTGCATGAAGAAGGAGTCGGCGGTGAGGGTGAAGCCGTGCACGAACACAATGGTGGCCGCGGGCTCGTTCTCGCAGCCGAGCTGGTAGTAGTGCACCGGTATGTCATCGACGGTGACGGTGCCGGTGGCGGTGGGATTGGTCAGCCCAGGGGCGTGCTGGTCCGAGGCGTGGCGATACTGGCTCTCGCGGAGCTTCTTACGCCCGCTAGGGGTGAGCCGCCACACCATGGCTTGGGTGAGCTGTTGGAAGCGGCGCGGAACAAGATCCATAAGTGTTCATCCTAGCCGCACGGTTAAGCTAGGACGCATGAGCCAACTAGGAGAACAGCTCGCCCGCGCCTTGGGCGCCCAACCGGCGGCGGCCGAGGACCCCACCGACGCCGCCGACACCCGCACCCAGATCACGCGGCTGGTTGCGAGGGTGGCCGGCATCGACCGCGAAGAGGTGGACTGTGACGCCGACTTTGTCACGGACTTAGGGCTGTCTCGGCTGCAGCTGCTGGAGTTGGCGCTGCGGGTGGAACAGGCCACCGGTGTGCAGGTGGGTGACGAGGACGCATTCACCTTCGCCACGGCAGCGGATGTGATTGCCGCTGTCGATAAGCAGAACAAGGCACAATAGAGGCTATGACTGCTCATATTTCCTTTCTGACCGACATGGACGGTGTCCTCATCCAAGAGGGCAAGATGATCGACGGCGCTGATCGTTTCATCGCCGAGCTCGAGTCCAATGACATCGAGTACATGGTGCTCACCAACAACTCGATCCACTCCCCCCGCGATCTCGCAGCTCGGCTGCGCAACACTGGCTTGGAAATCCCCGAGGAACGCATCTGGACCTCCGCGCTGTCCACCGCCCGCTTCCTCTCTAGCCAGGTGGGCGAAACCACCGCCTTCGTGGTGGGCGAATCCGGTTTGACCACCGCGATGCACGAGGCCGGTTGGATCATCTCGGATAAGGAGCCGGAGTATGTGATTCTGGGCGAGACCCGCACCTACTCTTTCGAGGCGATCACCCGCGCTATCCGCCTGATTCGCGATGGCGCTAAGTTCATCTGCACCAACCCCGATGTCACCGGCCCCTCGCCGGAGGGCATTTTGCCCGCCACCGGCGCGGTGGCTGCACTGATCACCGCCGCCACTGATCAAGAGCCCTACTTTGTGGGCAAGCCCAACCCGGTGATGATGCGCAGCGCCCTCAACGAGTTGGGAGTGCACTCGGAGTCCACCGTGATGATCGGCGACCGCATGGATACCGACGTCAAGTGCGGCCTCGAAGCCGGCATGCGTACCGTGCTGGTGCGCTCCGGCATCTCCGATGACGATTCCATCACCAAGTTCCCTTACCGTCCCACTAAGGTGGTGGATTCGGTGGCAGATCTGGTGGGCCACACCCTCGATCCCTTCGAGGATGGCTACTACTCCGACAATGCCGCGGACAGCTCCGCCCAGTCCTCGGGTAAGAAGAAGGGCTCGAAGAAGAAGAGCTAGGCCGAAACAACCCTTACGCTCGTGGTCATCCCCGTGTTGAGATCTCTACCCAGCTCACTCAGGGAGGCCGCGAGCGTTTCCAATTCCGCCGAGGTACCACTGAGCAGCTGGGAGCAACTGACGGTACGGCTTGCCGGATCGCTGCGCCACTGGGTGCACCAATTCGCCTCATAATCCACGGTGGCGCTCGCTGGCACGGCCGGCTCCGAGCGCAGGTGGGTATAAAACAGCTCTTCTACTGCCATGCGCCGCGAGCGTGGCAGTCCAGCAATGTCCACCACGGCGATCTGAACATCATCCACGGTGGGGGTAGGAAGCGCCCTCAAGGCGGGCCGCAGTGCGGCGCGGTGGGCGAAGTGATGGCGGGTGGCGGGGAAGGTCATGGTGCTGGCTCGTTTCTTCTCTGCGGGCACCTGAGTGAAGCAGGTGGCGTCGATAAGCAATGGGCATCCCCGACGACGCGGATGCCCTAAGACGAGGTGCGTCTTCCCCAACGACCTCGAAACATGGAGCGCGCGGTATGCGGCGCGCGTATAGAAGCCATAGTGCTGAACATCCCACCACCCCAGCAACCCTCAACCACCAGTTGATACCCCCTTTTTCTCAAGTGGAACTTGAGGCTCACAGCCCCCTCTGATGCTGCTCTTAGTTTTGCTGCTGCAGGGTGCGCCAGAGCTCGTCATTGAACTCGGACCACAGCGGCTTGGCCCACTCCCCAAACTCCCGATCGGTGAGAACCACCAAGGCCGTGCGGGCCTCAGGTACGCACCACATAAAGGTGCCGCTCACTCCGAAATGACCGATGGTTTCCGGCGGCATCGACGCCCCGGTCCAGTGCGGATCCTTCTCCCCCTTGATCTCGAATCCTAGCCCCCACGGGCAGGGCTTCTGCATGCCATAGCCGGGCACGATACCGATGAGCTCGGGGTACTGCACGGTGGCAAATTCGCGGCTCATCTCCTCCGACAGCAGCGAAGGAACGAGCAACTCTTGGGCAAATTTCGCCACATCGGACACACTCGATTCCCCACCATGGCCCGGCGAGCCCTTGAGCACCGTGGTGGCCATGCCCAGCGGCTGGCAGAGGGCCTCGTGGGCATAGTCCTCAAAGCCGATACCCGATTCCTGCTCCAGCAACTCAGCGAGCAGCTCGAAACCATAGGAGGAGTAGATGCGGCGCTCGCCCACCCCGCGCATGCGGTCGCCCTTATGAAAACCCACCCCTGAGGCGTGGGCCAGAAGATGGCGCACGGTAGAGCCCTCGGGGGCGGGTGCAGGAGCCGGGGTGTCGAGCTCGAAGACACCTTCCTCGACAGCAATGAGGAAGGTGTAGGCAGAAAGGAGCTTGGTCACGCTCGCGAGCGGAACCACCTTCTTGGTATCGCCGATGGTTTCGGTGAGGGTGGCCGCGCCGGTGTCGCGATCGAGCTGAACCAACGCCCCTGCGACATTATCCACGGGCCACTGCCTAATCTTCTCCAGAAGCTGCATACCCGTCATGGTAGTCGCTCGTATCTGCGGACTAGGCCCTGACTTCCGTGTCTGTGCGCTCCTCTCCGTAGGTGGAGGCACGCTCGTCGCTATAGGTGGTCTCGTCGAGGATTCCCTCGCGCTTGGCCACCACGGCCGGCACTAGGGCCTGGCCAGTGACGTTCACGGCTGTGCGCCCCATGTCGATGATCGGGTCCACCGCCAGTAGCAGCCCCACACCCGCCAGCGGCAGGCCGAGCGTAGAGAGAGTGAGTGTGAGCATGACGGTGGCGCCGGTGGTGCCGGCGGTCGCGGCCGAGCCGATCACCGAGACGAACACAATGAGCAGATAGTCCTTCACACCCAGCTCGACGCCGTAGAACTGCGCCACAAAGAGCGCGGCGATCGCCGGGTAGATGGCAGCGCAGCCGTCCATGTTGGTGGTGGCTCCGAGTGGCACCGCGAAGCTGGTGTAGCTGCGAGGCACGCCGAGCGCCTGTTCCGTGGTGCGCTCGGTCACCGGCATCACGCCCATGGAAGAACGAGTGACAAAACCGAGGGAGGTCACCGGCCACACCTTGCGATAGAAGGTGCGCACGCTCAGCCCATGCAGCGACAGCACGGCCGGATAGATACCGCCGATGACCACGGCGAGCCCAATGTAGATCGCGAGCACGAAGGCCCCGAGCGAGCCGATGGTCTCCCACCCATAGGTGGCCACGGCGCGAGCGATGAGCGCCGCCGACCCGATCGGCGCGAGGCGGATAATCCACCACAGCACCTTCTGCACTAGTGCCAGCAAAGAGCGGGAGAACTCGATCACCGGCTCAGCGGCCTTGCCCACCTGCACGGCGGCAATTCCGAAAGCGATGGAGAGCAAGAGCAGCTGCAGCACGTTGAAGTTTGGGGTGGCGCTGAGGCCATCGGCGGTATCGCTCACCTTCACGCTCAATCCGAGCATGTTTTCGGGCACGAGCGAGGTGATAAAGCCCAGCCACGAGCCCACGGTTTCCGGCTCCGCGGCACTGGAGGCATCCACGCTACTGGCCGCCCCAGGTCGTAGCACTGCGCCAATAATCAGCCCCGTGACTACCGAGGCTAGGGCGGTGAGTGCGAACCACAGGATCGTCTGCCCCGCCAGGCGGGTGGCGTTTGTGACCTCCCTCAGGTTCGCGACCGAGGTGATCACGGCGGTCACCACCAGCGGCGGGATGAGCAGCTTCAATAGGCTCACGTAGGTGGAGCCCAGAGAGCTCACGAGCCCTGTAAGCCAGGAGTCCTCGCCCATCTGGCGGGCGAAAAATCCCAGAATCATTCCGATAATGAGGCCGTAGATTACTTGCGCGCCGAAGCTGGTGAAGGTTCGCCAGCGCGGCGAGGAGGTGGCGGTCATGTGCATGGTCTTTCTTGTGGATGCTTATCGACACCCACATGCGGGCAGGCGCAGCCCGTGCTGCACCAAGCCCCTATCCTAAACCGCACCAACCTGTTCGGACAATAGAGACAAGTTTGTCTATTTCTTCGTCATGTATGTAGCCCAGGTATGCCGCGCCCGGGCTGCCATCGAGCCCCGCACCCGCCGCGGATTAACCAGAGTGCGAGTGCGCCGCCACACTCCGCGGGCGTTCAGGGTGGCATTTTGCGGCAAGACCAGCCCCATCCAGAAGGCAAAGATGGCCATGGATGCGCCCGTCGCACCCGCCACCACCATGCCCAGACCCAGCATGCCGAGGGAATGAAACACCACCAGCACGGCCGAGGCCACCAGCGCCGGCACCGCATAGAGCGGCTGACCACCAAATACGGCCGGAGGGTTGCCGGCGAATACGTCTCGAATCATGCCGCCACCGACGGCCGTGATGAGTCCAAGGAACATGGCAGAGGCTATGGGCAGATCGAAGGCCAGAGCCTTGGTAGTGCCGGTCACGGCCCAAACACCCAAGATGATGGCGTCGGCATGCACACGGAACATTGTCCACCAGCGACCCTGCAGGTCGAGCAGGAGCGCAATAAGCGCCCCCACCCCAGCCATGGGCAGGTAGATCGGGTTCGTGATCGCCGCTGGGGCGCCCTGCTGGATGAGAACATCGCGCACCATGCCGCCACCCAAGGCGGAAAATACCGCGAGAAAGAAGAAGCCCACCACGTCGAATCCGCGCTGACGGGCAATGGTGCCGCCGATAACCCCATTGAGCACAACACCAATGAGATCCAATACGGCCCAGAGGGTAAGAATGGAGGGGGCCACCAGTGCAGTCACAGACGCACACCTCCTACCCCAGACATGAAAAAGCTCCCCCAGTTGGATTCGAACCAACAACCCTTCGATTAACAGTCGAATGCTCTGCCGTTGAGCTATGGGGGATTGTGTTAACCATAAGACCGACCATGTTCCGACCTCGCTGGCAACGAGAAGTAACTATAGCCCGAGGCCTTAAACTCAGGCAAACTCCCTGCTCTTCCACTTTTTTAACCACTTGGTGACACCACTATTACTCTGCACAAGCAAGCAGCTATAATGACCATCGCGCCATGACACGGCGCGTGGGGCTGTAGCTCAGTCGGTTAGAGCCGCGGACTCATAATCCGCTGGTCCCGGGTTCGAGCCCCGGCGGCCCCACTTTCACATCTGTCACAGCACCCCACCTGCCCCACCCGTCGGGCGTGGGGGTGCTGCATATATAGCCTGCTCCCCACACCTATTAGGGCACCCTATCTTGGAAATGTCCTGCATATCCCTAAAATGTAGGTGAGCAATAGCTTTTTATCGATTTGTAACCTTGCACGTAGTGTCAGCGATACACCTAGGTGAAGCGCAAAGTCCACCGCCAGGAACCGCAGAGGAAAGGCCCTATCAGACGATGTCTCAACGCACCGCTCATGTGAGCGTAGCTACCCACGCAGATCAGCTCGTGCGCAGTATTAAGCCCTTAATCAAGGCCGGGGTGCTGCGGAATCGACCGCTCAGCGGCTGGAAGGATACGTTCACCGCTCTGAGCCGGTGGGGACTGAGCGTCTCCTCCCTCGTGGAGCAGGCAACCGCGGACTTCCCGGACCGCACCGCCATCATCGATGACTTTGGCGAGCTCACTTTCACCGAACTGCGTGATCAAGCCCGCAACATGGCCACCAACTTGGCGCTTAATGGGGTGAAGGAAGGCGATATGATCGCCATCCAGGCCCGCAACTCCCGCGGCATCATCTTGCCGCTGGCCGCTGCCGGCTACATCGGCGCGCAACCGATGATCGTCAACCCGGCATCCTCGACCACGCAGATCACCAACATCTTCAACACCTACGGCGCCGATGTGTTCATCGTGGACGCCGAATACGCCGATGTCGCCCACGCCAACCCAGACGTGCCGCACTACGTGGTGGAAGGCGCCGTGGCCGCCAACCCCGAGGACCAGGTGGATATCTCCGGTAGCCGCACCCTCTCGGAGCTGACCGCCACCCCTTCCCAGAGCTTCCAGCTACCGAAGCGCCCGAAGGCCCAGAACACTGTGATCATGTCCTCCGGCACCCGCGGCATCCCTAAGGGTGTGGTGATGCCCATTCCGCGCACCCCGAAGGCGCTCGGTGGTGTCACCCGCGTGATCCCGTGGCGCAAGAACATGACCGTGCAGGCCACCGCCTCCATTTTCCATGCGTGGGGCTATGGCAACCTGCTGGTCACCCTCATCACTGGCAGCACCCAGATCCTGCGCCGCCACTATGACCCGGCCCAGGCCGTGGCCGATTGCGCTCGCTATAACGTCAACGCCATCATTTCCTCCGCCGTGTTCCTTCGCGGTTTTGTGGCCGAGGCGAAGAACACCTCCGCCGATATTGGCCCCTTCGAGTTCATCGCCAACTCGGGCAATGCCGTTCCTGCCTACTTGGTAGAGGAGCTGGTGGATGCCTTCGGCCCGGTGCTCTACAGCCTCTACGGCTCCACCGAGCACTCGCAGATCTCGATCTCCACTTCGGAGCAGATGCTGGCCGATTCCTCCAATGCCGGCCGCCCCAATCTGGGCACCGAGCTGAAGATTTTCAAAGATGACGGATCCGAGGCGGGCGTGGGCGAGTTGGGCGAGGTCTACTCCGCCAACTCCATGACCATGCTGGGCTTCCTTTCCGATAAGTACACCCCCGTCACCCAGGACGGTCTGCTTGCTACCGGCGATCTCGGCTATCTGGACGAGGACGGTTTCCTCCACCTCGAGGGCCGCGCCGATGACATGGTGATCAAGGGTGGCGAGAATGTGTTCCCACGCGAGGTGGAGGAATATCTCGGCGCGCTCGAGGAAGTCGCCGATGTGTATGTGGCCGGTAAGCAGGACGATGTGATCGCCCACCTAGAGGCCTGGGTGGTGAAGTCCGGCTCGGCCGCAGACCTCACCAAGGACGAGCTGCGGGAGAAGGTGCGCGTGGCTCTCGCCGAGCACAATGTGCCGGAGTACATCTTCTGGGTCGACGACCTGCCGCGTAACGACAGTGGCAAGGTGGTGCCTCGCTGGCTGCCGGATCCGGCCACCTTGAACCAGAATCAGAACTAGCAGCACCCCCTAGCGTCCTGGCCGCCTCTTGCTACAGTGGTGCGATACACGTTGCGCACAGGAAAGGACAGGAATGATTCAGTTCGTTGTCGGCGCTGCCGCCGGTTATGTCTTCGGCACTAAAGCAGGCCGTAAACGCTATTCCCAGATCAAAAACGCCTACCAGGCGGCGGTGAACTCCCCCGCCTCCAAGGCGGCCGTGAACGCCACCCGGAAGGCTATCGCTAACAAGCTCGATCCGCAGCCGCGGATGCGCGAGGTCAAGAACCTGCGCTCCGATAGCCAGTCCGTGCTGGAGCCGGACGAGGACTAGTAGCGGTTCGCCCGCTCCAGCAATTGCCGGCGCTGTTGCTCTAGCGCCACCACATCCGCGAAAAGGCTGTTGTAGGCCTTTTCGTCTTTAGTGGGGTTCATCCGCTCAAGCTGCCCTTTGAGCTGCGCAATGATCTGCCCCACCCGCACTTCTTGCAGCCGGGAGTACACCGAGTCCGCGTAGCGAAGCAGATGCGCTGCATCCACGCGGATCGGCTCCACGGCTAGCTCGGACACCAGCGCCCTACTGTGAATGTCCGGCATCTCCCCTGCGACTGCCGCCAGCCAGTCCACGCCTTCCTTCTCCGCCTCGGCTGTGAGCGCCGTGTCCACTGCCTGTTTCACCAGCACATAGGAGGGATGGGTGAAGGTGGAATCATCAAAGGCCCGCATGTAGGGCACCGCGATCTCGGGGTGCTGCAGCGCGAGTTTGATTGCTTCCCGTTCCGGCCAGAGCCGGCTATCGCGCGGGTCCGGCCGTGGCACCGAAGGCTCGCTGGCTGTGGCTTCTCGACGCTGCCTCGGCTGCTGCTTTTTCCGCGGCGCCCGCGCCTGTTCCCGCACTTTCCGGACCACCTCATCGATGTCGCGCCAGCCCAGCCAGCCGGCGAGTCGGCGGGCGTATTCATCGCGCAGCGTGTGGTCATGAATATCGGCGATGACTGGGATGGTGCGCCTGAGGGCCTGCAGCCGGCCTTCGACAGAGTCCAAGTCATAGTCCTCGATGATCGAACGCACCACGAACTCGAACATGGGCTCACGGCTGGCCACGAGGTCCCGCACGGCGGCATCGCCCTTTTCGAGGCGGAGATCGCAGGGATCAAGCCCCTCGGGCGCCACCGACACATAGGACTGCCCGGTGAATTGTTGGTCGCCTTCGAAGGCGCGCATGGCGGCTTTTTGCCCGGCTTCGTCTCCGTCGAAGGTGTAGATGAGCTCGCCGCGGAAATAGGAATCATCGAGCATGAGCCGCCGCAGCATTTGCAGGTGGTCCTCGCCGAAGGCGGTGCCGCAGGCGGCCACAGCCGTGTGGATCCCTGCGGCGTGCATGGCCATCACATCGGTGTAGCCTTCGACTACCACCGCCTGGCGCGAGGCAGCGATGTGCTTTTTGGCCATGTCTAGCCCGAAGAGCACCTTGGACTTCTTGTACAGCAGGGTTTCTGGGGTGTTCATGTACTTGCCCAGCTTGTCATCGTCGAAAAGCTTGCGAGCTCCGAAGCCGATCACATCCCCAGCGAGGTTTTTGATCGGCCAGAGCAGCCGGCGATGGAAGCGGTCGATGGGGCCGCGGCGACCCATTTTCCCTAGGCCTGCGGCTTCGATCTCCTTGACATCAAAGCCCTTGCGCACGAGGTGCTTGGTGAGGGTGTCCCACCCAGCGGGGGCATAGCCGCAACCGAATTCGCGGGCGTGCTCTTTGCTGAAGCCGCGCTCGCTAAGAAAGTCCCGGGCCGGCTGCGCCTCGGCGGAGTCCAAGTGCTCTTGGTAGAACTCGTGGGCAATCTTGTTGGCCAAGATGAGGCGCTGGCGGGTGCCCACATCCTCGCGCCGGCCTGGTCCCCCACCTTCGTAGGTGATGTGGTAGCCGATTTTTTCCGCGCAGGCCTCTACCGCCTCGGGGAAGCTGAGATGCTCCATCTTCATGAGGAAGGAGAACACATCTCCCCCCTCGCCGGAGGAGAAGCAGTGGAAGTAGCCGCGGGCGGGGCGCACATGGAAGGAAGGCGTCTTCTCATCCTTGAAGGGCGACAGTCCCTTCAGCGAGTCCACACCAGCGGGCTTGAGCTGCACATAGTCGCCGACGATTTCGTCGATCGGCGTGGCCTCTCTGATCGCTTGAATGTCCCGCTCAGGGATACGTCCTTTACCCATGGCCCCTACATTAGCGTGCAGCTGAGACACGAATCATGCCACCGCAGATGACCTCGACCAACGGGGGCTAATACACTACGTGTTTATGGCTGATGAACGTTCCTCGGGCCCGAGCGGCTCTCTGCGCCGAGTGGCGCTCTCCCTCGGCGCTGTCCTGCTTGCCGGTGTGGGCACCTATCTTGGCCTTGACGGCGGCGAAAGCGGCGGCAGCGATAGCAGCGGTGAGGCTAACGGGGATACCTGTGCGCTGAGCAGCCTGCCCCCAGAGGCCGCCGAGGTAGTCGAGCGCATCGAGGCCGGCGGACCGTTCGAGTACCCGGAAAACGACGGCACCCATTTCGGCAACTATGAGCAGCTGCTGCCGCAGCGGGCGAAAGATTATTACCGCGAATACACAGTAGCCACCCCTGGGCTGAATCACCGCGGGCCGAGGCGCATCGTCACCGGCGGTGAGAAACCGGATGTGTGGTACTACACGGCCGATCACTACGAGAGTTTTTGCGAAATGACGGGAGTTTAGGCATGCAGCTAGTGGCAGTGGATTGTCGCCGCGCCCGCAGCTGCGGCGACCTGATCGCGCTGATCTCCGATGCGCTCAGCGCTCAGCCGCATCAACGGGCTCTGAACCTCGATGGCTTATACGACGTGTTCAAGGAGCAGCCGGTCACGCACCTCTTGCTGCGCGGCGTACGGCTCGAGGCTGCCGAATTCGACCCCGTCGAGACGGTGGCTCGCGCCGCCAATGTGACGGTGGTGTGCCGCTAAAACATGAGTGCCTCCCCCTCGGATTATCTGCGGCGCTTTCAGGACTGCGCCGATGCCGCCGCCCGGCAGGTGATCCGCTCCTATTCCACCAGTTTCGGGCTCAGCAGCCGGCTGCTCGCCCCGGCGGTGCGCCGCGATATTCATAATGTGTACGCGGTGGTGCGCATCGCCGACGAGATCGTAGACGGCACCGCGGCGGCCGCTGGTATGAGCCCCGCCGAAATCCGCGCCGAGCTGGATCGCTACGAGGCGGAGGTGATGGCCGCCCCCGAGCGCGGCTTCCACACCGACCCAGTGCTCCATGCCTATGCCGGCACGGCCCGCCGCTGCGGGCTCAAACGCGAGCACATGGCCGCCTTTTTCGCCTCGATGCGCCAAGATCTCGAGCGCAGCAGCCACACTCCCGAGAGCCTCGCCGCCTATATCTACGGCTCTGCGGAGGTGATCGGCCTGATGTGCGTGCAGATCTTTCTCTCCGGCCGCAGCGTGAGCCCAGAGGATCGGGCAGCGATGGAGCGCGGCGCCCGCAGTCTCGGCGCCGCATTTCAGAAGATCAACTTCTTACGCGATCTCTCCGAAGACAGCACCTCCTTAGGACGCGCCTATTTGGGCGAGCTCACCCCCAGCTCTCAGGCTGCCCTGATCACCGAGATCCGCCAAGACTTGCAGCTCTCCTATGCCGCGATCCCTCTGCTGCCCACCTCCTCGGCGCTGGCGGTGCGCTCGGCCACCGATCTCTTTGCTGCTCTCACCGAGGAATTGGACAAGGCCCCCACCCAGCTGCTCTATCGGCAGCGACTGCGGCTGGGGCCCACCCGCAAGGCAGGCATTATTATCCGATCGCTCGCCCACAGCATCCGAGATGTGGAAAGGTCCTGATGTATCCGTCTCGTGTACTCGTGATCGGTGCCGGTGTTGCCGGCCTCGCCACCGCCGCCCTGCTGGCCCGCAGCGGTATCCAGGTGGAGGTGGTGGAGAAGAATAGCGAGGTGGGCGGTCGGGCGGGGCTACTCGAGGAAGGCGGCTATCGCTGGGATACCGGCCCATCGTGGTATCTCATGCCCGATGCCTTCGATCATTTCTTTGAGCTCATGGGCACCTCCACCGCCGAGCAGCTGGATCTCCGGTTGTTAGATCCTAGCTATCGGGTGTTCGTCGACCCGCACAAGCCCCTCGATGTTCCCGCTGGCCGAGCTGCCGTGGTGGAGCTGTGCGAGTCCCTCGAACCTGGGGCCGGGGCGGTGGTGAACGAGTATCTGGACCAGGCCGCGGATGTCTATGACATAGCCGTGCAGCGTTTCCTCTACACCACCTTCTCCTCTCCCTTGCCGCTGCTGCATCCCAGCGTGCTGCGCCGGCTGGGCACGCTCGCTGGCTTGCTCGGAACATCCCTGGATAAGCATGTGCGCCGCCGAGTGAGCGATCCGCGACTGCACCATATTCTGAGCTATCCGGCGGTGTTTCTCAGTTCCCGCCCAGAGCGCACGCCCGCGCTGTATCACCTGATGAGCCACACGGATCTCTCTCAGGGGGTGCGCTACCCCATGGGTGGTTTCGCTGCGGTGATCGATGCTCTCTACCGTTTGGCCCGCGCCGAGGGGGTGCGCTTCCATCTTGGAACTCGGGTGACTGCCATTACCCATGACGGCTCGCGTGCCACGGGCCTGCGGGTGCTCGACGCCCAAGGCCGTGCCGCCACGCTCACCGCGGATGCGGTTGTCTCCGGCGCAGATCTGCACCACACAGAGACCACCTTGCTGCCCGAACGGCTGCGTAGTTACTCGGAGCGCTATTTCTCCCGGCGCGACCCCGGTATCGGCACGGTGTTGGTACTCGCCGGCATCGATGGCCCATTGGAGCAGCTCAGCCACCACAATCTCTTTTTCTCTGCCGACTGGACGCCCGATTTCGATGCGGTGTTTTCCGGTCCTCACCCACAGCGCCCGCTCGGCGCCTCCGAGTCGATCTATGTGTCTCGCCCCTCTGCCACAGACCCGGGTGTTGCGCCAGAGGGCAAGGAGAATCTGTTTCTCCTCGTTCCTACTCCTGCGGATATCAGCCTGGGCCACGGTGATGCCTATGGCTGCTCGCCCAGCCCAGAGGTGCAGGCCATCGCCCAGGCTGCGCTGGCGCAGGTGGGTGCGGCTATTGCGGAGCCGAGCCTGCCTGCTCGGGCGGAGGTTGTGCGCACGATCGGCCCGGCTGATTTCTCGCAGCGCTATCACGCGTGGCGGGGCGGGGCGATAGGCCCGGCGCATACCCTGCGCCAGTCTGCTTTTCTGCGCGGCTCGAATGCCTCCTCCACGCTGGATGGGCTCTACTATGCGGGCGCCACCACGGTGCCCGGGGTGGGGGTGCCGATGTGTCTGATCTCTGCGGAGAATGTGCTCAAGCGAATGCGCGGTGATCGTTCGGGCGGACCCTTGGGCGCGCTTTAGCAGTAGAACACGGAGATGTCTGCGGCCCTGCGGGCGGTGCGCTCGAGGCGGGATTCTGTCATGGAGGCGATCTGGTCTACAAGCACCCGCTGGCGTTGCTGCTCGTTCTCAGCATCGCGATACCACGCGGCAAACATCGGATCGAGGGATCCGGGTGCGCTGAGGTGCAGGTAGTCGTAGACGCGGTAGATGAGGTCGCGCTGCCGGTTCTGCCTGCGCTGGTGCTGGTCTTCTTCCATCACATACAACACAGCGATTGTTTTGAGCATCCGCACTTCGGCGGCCACCTCGGGGGTCACTACGAGGTGGCCGTGGTGGCGGCCCAACGGCTGGCCCTGGTGGGCGGACAGGGTGGCGGTGATAGCGGCACCCACATAGCGGCCGACGAGCTGGGAGGTCATAGCTTTCAGCCCTGCGAGGGCGCGGAGGGATCCATCGAAGTCCGCGGCACGGGAAACGCAGCTGAGTTGGCGCAGCCGGTCGGCGGCGTCGATAAGCTCCTCGGGTGTGCCTCCGAAGGCATGGGCACCTTGCTGGGCGAGGGCCGCGAGTTCCACGAGGTCCCAGAGCACCCCGAGGTGGATGCGTCCGGAGAGGATGCCGTCTTCGACGTCGTGGACGGAGTAGGCGACATCGTCGGAGAAGTCCATCACCTGGGCTTCCATGCATTTCCCGTGGCCACTGATGCCTAGGCGGGCCCAGCGCAAAATGTCGCGGTCTTCGTCATACGCACCGTATTTGCGGTGTCCTTCGCCGGCGGTCCACGGGTATTTGCAGGCGGCGTCGACTGCGGCGCGCGATAGGTTCAGCCCGTAGCTGGTGCCGTCTTCGCCGAGCACCTTGGGTTCAAGGCGGGTGATGATCCGCAGGGTTTGGGCATTGCCTTCGAATCCGCCGGCGTCCTCGGCGACGGTATTGAGCGCCACTTCTCCGTTGTGCCCATAGGGTGGGTGTCCAATGTCATGGCACAGCCCAGCGAGTTCGCACAGATCCGGGTCCAGCCCGAGCCCGCTGCCAATACCGCGCGCGATCTGTGCCACCTCGAGGGAGTGAGTGAGCCGGGTGCGTGGGGTGTCTCCGTCGCGGGGGCCGACCACCTGGGTTTTATCCGCGAGCCGCCGCAGCGCTGCCGAGTGCAGTACACGTGCCCGGTCGCGGGAGAAGTCGCTGCGCGCATCGGCGGCGGTGCCGGGCAGCTGCGCGCTTTTGGCCGGTTCACTCAGGCGGCGTTCATAATCGCTGGCGGAATAGACGTTCACCCTAGTGACGCTAGTAGAGTTGCTTCATTCGGGCGCGCAGACTCGGCCGACAGTGGGAGCCGAGCGTACGAAAACCTCGCTCTACGCGCCGCGCCCAGCGCTCCCCAGCCACAACATCCACGGCAATCACGGCTAGCCCGCCGGCCTCATGCGTGAGCTCATAGGCCCGCAGCTTCGAGCGCACTCCCACACCGGTGGCGGTATATCCTTCTCGCCGCGCCACCCACACAGCCCGCAGCAGGTGGGTGCGATCTGTCACCACAATCACAGGAGTGCGCTTATCGACGCTACCTCCCACCGCCCGCAACGAGCCGCGAGTGTCGTGCCCCTCGGGCACCTCGAGCAGGGCGCTGCGCGGCACTCCGTGCTCGGCTAGGTAGGCGGCCCCCGCCTCTGCTTCCGTGAAGCGGTCCCCCGGCAGTTTTCCTCCCACTACCGCGATCGCTTGGGCCTCACCGCGCTCATAGAGCCTTCGGGCTGTGTCGAGGCGCGCGGCGAAGACCTGCGAGGGCACGCCATCGTATTGGGAGGTTCCCATCACCAGCGCTATGGGGGCTGTGCTCATAGTGGTGCCGAGACTAGCACAGGCCTGTGCACTACTCTGGCTTTCATGACTAAGCGCATCGTTGGCCCTTTGTACGCCACTCTCCTTGCCGCCGGCACCGTAGGTCTACTCGCTGCGGGCCCCAGTGCTCTCGCCGCCGCGCCACCGGTGACCCAGGTGTCGTCTGCGGATTATCAGACTCTGCGAGAAAGCTATGTGGGCGATTTCGCCGAGGTGTTCTCCGCGTCTGAGGAATCCTCGATCAGCGAGACGCTCAAACAAGGGTTTCAGGATCACGGCAGGCTGCTGTATCTGGTCTTCGAATCGGAGTATCAGGGCACCGGCACCGAACGTGCCGAACAGTGGTTTCAGCAGCTGTCGGGCGATAACGTGGCGATCATTTCGGTGGATGTGACCAAGCGCGATTATGGCTATCACGCTGGCTCCGAGTGGTCGAAGTCCGAGGTTACGAGCATCATCGACGCTGGCCTGCCCGCCCTTGGGGAGAGCGACTGGGCGGCGGCTGCGCAGAGCATGGCTGACTCCTATGCCTCCTCGGGCTCCTTGAGCGGCGAGGAGATCGGTTGGCTCGGCGGCGGCGCCGTGGCCGTGGTGGGTGCCGGCGGCGGTTTGTGGTACGCCTCGAAGCGACGCCGCAAGCAGGAACAGCATCAGCAGATCGAGCAGGCCCGCCAGTTCCGTTCGGACGATGTGGATAGCTTCCGCAGTCTCGATACCGAGGTGCTGGCCTCTTTGGCCGAGGAGGAGCTGGTCTCTACCGATGAGTCGATCCGCCGCGCCCAGGAGGAGTTGCGTTTGGCGAAGGCCGAGTTCGGCGAGATCCGCACCCGTCAGTTCACCCAGGCCCTCGAGTCCTCTCAGCGCACCCTGCACGAGGCTTTTGCCATCAAGAGCGCCCTCGATGCGGGGCGTTTTGGGGGCTCGCGCCGCGACGGGTTGGTGCAGATCGTGACGTCCTGCGCGAGCGCCGACGACATTTTGGACGCCCGTTCCGAGGATTTCGCCCGCATGCGCAATGTGCTGCTCAACGCCACCGAGAATCTCGATCGGCTCACGCAACGCATCGTGGACCTTCGCACCCGCCTGCCCCGCGCCGCTGAGCAACTCGAGCAGCTGCGTGCCCGCTACAGCGCGAGCACTGTGGGCTCGATCAACGACAACGTGGAGATGGCCGAGGAGCACCTGAACCAGGCGGAATCCACCATGGATACCGCCCGTGAGCGCTCCCAGCTCCCCGCTGGCGAGCAGTCCGATGTGGTGGATTTGATCACCGGAACCGAAAAACTCGTGGACCAGGCCGATCAGCTGCTGGCCGGAGTGGAGCATGCCGATACCAACATTGCCGGCGCCCGCGCCGCCCTGCCCGATCTGATCGAGGAGGTGCGCGCGGAGCTGCGCGAGGCTGAGGATCTCATGGGCAGCAGCCGCCGCACGGGGGTGAAGGTGGACGAGCACCGTTTCACCACCGTCACCCAGCACGCCGAGCAGGCAATGACCCAGGCACAACGTGAAGGCGAGGCCGATCCTTTGTCCACTCACGCCACCCTCACCGAAGCCGATGGCGAGCTGGATCAGCTACTGGAGACTCTGCGCACCACCTCGCGCATGGGCGAGCAGCTGCAGCGGCGCTTCGATAGCACGGTGGCCTCCGCAGATCGCCTCATCCAAGCCACCCAGGATTTGGTGGCTACCCGCGGCCGCGTGATTGGGGCCCGCCCCCGCACACTGCTGGCCGAAGCCACCCAGTTGCGCGCCCAGGCGCAGCAACTGCGTCCAACGAATCTGCGGGGTGCTGCCGATACTGCGGTGGAGGCGCACCGCGCCGCTGATCGGGCGTATCGCGCCGCGGAGGAGGAGATTTCTCGGTATAACGATCGCCACCGCTCGTCGGGCTCGACCTCGGGGGCGTTTCTGGCCGGCATGGTGATCAACAGCATGCTCAGCGGTGGCGGCGGAGGCGGCTTCGGCGGTGGTTCCTTCGGCGGCGGAGGCGGGGGCGGCGGCTCCTTTGGTGGTGGCGGCCGCTTCTAGTAGCGCGGTCGCCGGATCGGGGAATCCACCACCACGCAGGCCCATGTGAGCACGACCGCGTCGATAAGCGGGATGCGAGCATGGGCCGGTCCATTTTCTATCTCCACCCGCCCAGACACCCGCGGCCGCGTGAAGGCAGCGATCCCGCCATCGGCAGTGGTGATGGCGCGTTCTTTGCGCCACACGGAGCAGCGATCGAGCTTGTAGCGCCGGTCGCCGCATTCGGCCTCGAGCGAGGTGATCGTGAAACCCGCTTGGCGCACGCACATCATCTCCCCGTCCGCTGCCGTAGCCCGGAAACTGAAGGAGGTGGCGCCGGGGGTGTATTCCACGAGCAGGCGCTGGCCATCAACATAGATCACATCCGAGCGCACATGGGCGATGAGGACATCATCGCGGTCGAGCAGCTCGTTTTCGTCCCACACCCACACCCATGGCGATTGCCCAGGGGTGGTGGAGACTCGCTGCTCAACCATGATGGAGCGCCCTTTCTGTGGGGATCTAAAGCAGGAAGACGGCCAGCGCCAAAATGGTGAGCAGCACCAGGGAGGCGATGATGATGGTGGATCGCGACTCGAGTCGATTTTCCAACGCGATGCGTGCCAGCCAGGCGAGGAAAACGGCTTCGTCGCGGCTGAGCAGATCATCGGAGGGAAGATCACTTAAGTCCAACACCACGTCGCGCACACCGGAGTTGAAACCGGTGAATTGGCCCAACTTGGTACCGTCGTGGTCTTCCACCACCCAGTTGTTGGCTGATTCGTTGACCACGCGCATGGCACGGCCATTGGCATCCACGCTGAAGGCCTTCGCCTTGGTGAACTTGGTTCCGGCCTCCTCGGGCTTAGCGCTGTAGACCCGGCCATCCGGGGTGGCGGCGCGGGCTCCATCATCGGGGGCCACGTGCAGCCGCCACGGCTCGCCGCCGCAGACGCTAATGCGCCCCGATACGCCTTCTTGGGTGATCTCATCCACGGCCACCACCGAGTTGCCTTGGCGCAGCTTCATAATGGTGCCGGAATCGCCCTTTTCGCGGCGCGACCACTGCAGGTTGTCCATGAGGTGTTCTCCTTAGCAGCCGATGAGGCGCTGGGCCAGATAGCCCTGCAACTGGTCGAGGGAGACGCGCTCCTGCTGCATCGTGTCGCGTTCACGCACGGTCACGGCATTGTCCTCGAGGGTGTCGAAGTCCACGGTGACGCAGAAGGGTGTGCCGATCTCATCGTGGCGACGGTAGCGGCGACCGATCGCTCCGGAGACGTCGTAGTCGATCGTCCAGTACTTACGCAGCTCCGCTGCCACCTTCTCGGCGGTCGGGGTGAGTGTCTCCTTCTTCGACAGCGGTAGCACAGCCACCTTGATCGGAGACAGTCGCGGATCCAGCTTGAGCACGGTGCGCTTATCGACGCCACCCTTAGCATTCGGGGCTTCGTCCTCGGTGTAGGCATCGCAGAGGAAGGCCATGAGGGCGCGAGTGAGACCAAAGGAAGGCTCAATCACGTATGGCACATAGCGCTCGCCACTGGCCTGGTCGAAGTACGAGAGATCCTCACCGGAAGCCGTGATGTGGCTGGAAAGATCGAAGTCCGTGCGGTTAGCCACACCCATCAGCTCGCCCCAGGGGTTGCCGCTGAAGTCGAACTTGTACTCAAAGTCGATGGTGCGGTCCGAGTAGTGGGCGCGCTCGTCTTCCGGAACATCGAACTGGCGGATGTTCTCGGGGGCGATGCCCAAGTCAATGAACCAGTTCCAGCAGGCCTCGACCCACTCGTCGAACTTCTCCGGCGCCTCGTCGGGCTTGACGAAGTACTCGATCTCCATCTGCTCAAACTCGCGGGTGCGGAAGATGAAGTTACCCGGGGTGATCTCGTTGCGGAAGGCCTTACCCACCTGGCCGATGCCGAAGGGCGGCTTCATGCGGGCGGTCGTCATCACATTCTTGAAGTTGATGAAGATACCCTGGGCGGTCTCAGGGCGCATGTAGTGCAGACCCTGCTCGTTATCGACGGGACCAAGGAAGGTCTTCATCAGGCCGGAGAACAACTGCGGCTCCGTCCACTTGCCCTCTTGGCCGGTCTCGGGGTCCTTCACATCCGCGAGCCCATTAGCCGGCGGGTGGCCATGCTTGGCCTCGTAGGCCTCCAGCAGATGATCGGCGCGGTAGCGCTTGTGGGTGTGCAGGGATTCCACCAGCGGGTCAGTAAAGGTCTCGACGTGGCCGGAGGCCTCCCACACCTGCCGCGGCAGAATGATCGAGGAGTCAAGGCCCACCACATCGGCACGGCCCTGAACGAAGGTACGCCACCACTGCTTCTTGATGTTTTCCTTCAACTCCACGCCCAGCGGGCCGTAATCCCAGGCCGAGCGGGTGCCGCCGTAGATCTCACCGCACGGATACACCAGACCTCGGCGTTTGCAGAGATTGACCACGGAATCGACAACAGATTGCTGTGCCACAGGATGCTCCTCTTTTAGCGTCTACACAAGTAAGTCTCAACCATACTATCGCTAGCACCCACAGCCGCTTTCATCTCCTTAACTCAGGGACGTCCTATCCCTGATGTAACCGTTTTCATTTCAGTTTCGATAAACCTTAAAGGAAACCGATGGCAATGCCGTGGCGTACCCATGCTGGGGCCTACACTAAGGCCTGATGACCCACGGCTCGGCGAAAGTCAGCCTCGCCGAGTGATTGCTCACCCCGCAACCCGAAGGAGTCAGCTCAATGAGTACTCGTAACGACCCGACCATCCCCAAACTTGGCGTCCGCTCCACCCGGCAGCGCGCCGCCGTGGTGAACGTTCTCCGCGACTTGGATGCTTTCGCCTCCGCGAAGACCATCCACGAGGAGCTCACCCGCCGCAACTATCGCGTGGGCTTGACCACCGTCTACCGCACCCTCCAGTCTCTAGCCGACATCGAGGCAGTGGATGTGTTGAACATGGCCTCCGGCGAAACTCGGTATCGCCACTGCGATACTGATGAGCACCACCACCACTTGGTGTGCACCGACTGCGGTAAGACCGAGGAGATCGAGGGTGGCCCTGTGGAAGCGTGGGCCCAACAGGCCGCCCAGGCACACGGGTTCAAGCTCACCGCCCACACCGCCGAGGTGTTCGGACTGTGCTCTGACTGCGCCCCGCGCCACTCTGCGTCCTAGCCTCTAGAACGGGGCCGGCTCCTCAACCACTGGGCCGTAGATAGCTTCGTTCTTCTCGCGCCGCACCTGGTGTTTGCGCTGCATCCGCTCGTCGAGAGTCACCCGACGCATGTCCTTGAGCACTCCCTCCGGCACCGACGTAACCTCTTCCCCATCCTTCGACCTCCAGATGGCGTTACCCTGCGGATCCAGCTCCACTGTGTACTCCCCTAGGGTCTTGAGGCGATGATGCTTCGTACACAGCGGCTGGAGATTCCATGTCGCCGTGGGGCCACCTCGGTTGTATTCCTTCGCGTGATCCATCTGGCACTTCGACGCCGCCATGGTGCAGCCCGGGAAGTTACAGCTGCCATAACGCGCAATCACTGCGTGCCGCTGGGACTCAGTGGGCTGGTAGGAATCCACCTCCGAATCCGAGAGCAATTGCAGGGCGGTCACCTGCTTGAGCAGCTCGTCCGTGGCATAGTCCGCCAGCTATCCCTGCTCGGGCGTCCACGCCTGCTTCTCGAACCAGTTGGCATAAACGTGAAACACCACCTTTGTGTTGGTGTGCCCTGCCATCAGCTCAACCAGAGCGTCTGCGTGGGAAATGCCGCGCTGCTTCGCCACCTGGGCGATCGTGCCCATGACCTGGTGGTAGCGGTGATTTTCTAGCTCGATGTCGATATAGCCGGTCTCCCCCTCTGGATTGTCCCAAAAGGTCACCGATTCCTGAGTGGTCCGGCGTGGATCCTTCTTCCCACTGGAATCCACTCCGAGAGGATCAATCCGCTTAAGGATCTCGTTAATCCTCCCACGCAACCAGTAGCGCCCTTTAAGCTGCTGCTTGTGACGCCGCGGCAGCACCTCGAGCACAAAATTCAGCTCGAATTCCACCCGCTTGTCTGGGGCGATGCCCACGAGCGCCGAGGACAGGGCCATCAGATGGGAGTCATTGAAGATAAGGCGGAGCCGTAGCACTGCCGCGATCAGCGGAAATTGCCTAAAGAGCTGCGAAAGCTCGAGGAGCATCACCACGAAGTTTTCGGTGCACCCCAACTGCCCGGCAAAGCGTGCGGCCGTGTATTCCACCGCATCTTCCTGCCCAGCTGCATCCGAGAGGTAATCGATGAGCTCCATTCGGCGCCTGTTGACCTCAAGGGCACTGTATGGCAGATCCGCCACCTCGTGACTGTAGCAACAATCAGTATCGTTAATACGTTCTAACACCGAATCGAACAGAGGATGCTCGCCGTAGGTGGAGTGTATATCTGGTGATAATTGACTTTCTACTAGCTGTGTGAACATTCTTCCCCCTATGGATCATTCGTTCACTGGATAATTCCCCTTAAGAGAATTATCCCGCACTCATGTTCGAAGTTCAATAGCTAGGGGAAAGTTTTTTGGCTGGGGAGGTGGCGTCGATAAGCGCCGAGCTAGGTGATGCTGGTACCGAAGACCGTGCCCAATAGCCAGGTCACACCGGCCGCCCCAAGGCCGATTGCGAGCTGACGCACAGCCCGCTTGGCTGGCGGAGCACCAGAAAGAACCCCCACCACGCCGCCGGTGAGGATCAGAGCCACACCCACCAGCACAATAGCGACCACCGCAGCCGCTGTAGTGGGAAGACCAAAAAGAAACGGCACGATAGGAATGAGAGCACCACCGGCGAAGAAGGAGAAGCTGGACAGCGCGGCGGTGACACCCGACCCCACAGTGGTGGTATCGGAGGAGGACTCTCCCCACTCGGTCGCTGCCTCGGCGTCATGAGCGCTGTGAATGCGCTGCAACACCGCCTGAGCTTTACGTTCGGCCTCCTGCTGCCCCATTCCGCGGGCGCGATAGACCAGAGCCAGCTCGTTAGCGTTGAAGTCCAGCTGCGGCAGAGCGGAATGTACCTCCGGATCGGGAGTGGACGCCTCCAGCAATTCCTTCTGCGACTGTACGGAGATGTACTCCCCTGCCCCCATCGACAGAGCGCCGGCCAACAGCCCCGAGATCCCGGTGAGCAAGATGACGTTGTGGGACACCCCCGAGCCCACCACACCCAGCACCAAGGCCAGGTTAGAGACGAGGCCATCATTGAGCCCAAACACCGCGGCCCTAAACCCGCCGGACATGCGCTCCCGCGAACGCGCCGCAAGACCACGCACCACCTCGGCGTGGATGCGCTCATCGGCCTGCATCTGATCGGTGGCGTCTTGATCGTCCTCGTAAGGACTACGCGATTCGGCGTTTTGCATCAGCGCCAACGTAAACACCGAACCAAAGTGGCGGGCCAAGAAAGCCATGAAACGCGTAGACAGATCGGGCTGCATGGGCATTCCCACCTCATCGCCCAGGAGAGTGCGCCAGTGCTGCTCATGACGCGACTCGGCATTGGCGATACCGAGCAGGATCTCGCGTTCCTCCCCCGTCTTCCCGCGAGCCAGCTCGCGATACACGGCGGCCTCGGCACGTTCATTAGCGAGGTACTGCCGCCAGCGCTTCACCTGCTTCGGGCTCGCCGCGCTCAGCGGCTCAGCACCCGAAGCACCCGAGGCGCCCGAGACACTCGCAGCACCCTTCGCCACATCCGACATATCTCTCCCAGCTCTACCTCGCGGCACCACCGCAGCACCGCAGCACCGCACCACCGCAGCACCGCCACGACACTAGCGTGACCTAACTTCACGCGACCGCCGGTATCTTAACCCCTCTAGGCAACCCAGCCAACTGGGAGAGATTATGGCAGTGAGGTGGATCTCCTATTTCACCGCACCGAACCGGCGATCTCGGCGGGCGTATTCCTCCACGGCGGCGAAGAGATCGGCGGGAGTGAAGTCGGGGAAGAGCTTGTCTTGATAGACCATCTCGGCATAGGCGGACTGCCAGAGCAGGAAGTTGGAGGTGCGCTTTTCCCCAGAGGGGCGCAGGAAGAGGTCAACGTCCGGCATGTCCGGTTCGTCGAGGAAGTCGGAAAAGGTGGACTCGGTGATGGCCCCTGGTGCGAGCTCACCGGCCCGAGCTTGGCGGGCGATCTCGCGAGCGGCGTCTACTATTTCGGCGCGGCCGCCATAGTTCACGCACATGGCGAGGGTCATCCGAGTGTTGTCTTTGGTGAGGTTCTCGGCCTCTTCGAGTTCGCGAATGACGCTGCGCCACAGCCGGGGCCGGCGTCCGACCCAGCGCACCCGGACGCCTTTGTCGTTGAGGACGTCGCGCTGCCGGCGCAGAACATCGCGGTTGAATCCCATGAGGAAGCGCACTTCGTCGGTGCTGCGCCGCCAGTTCTCCGTGGAGAAGGCATAGGCGGAGAGGTAGTCCACCCCGAGCGCGAGGCAGGCGTCTACCACATCCATGAGTACGGCCTCGCCGCGCTTGTGGCCTTCGGTGCGTTTGAGGCCGCGTTCCTGGGCCCAGCGCCCATTTCCGTCCATGACCAGCGCGATGTGGCGTGGAATGAACTCGGCGGGAATGCTCGGCGGGGTGAGTGCAGATGAATTCACTCCCTTATTGTGCCATTAATCCGCGCGCAGACTGAGCACGCCCCGCTCGAGGTGGTATTGCACGTGATCGGTGATAAGGCGGTGCGCTGTGTCGACGAGCCCCGCCCAGCGGGCGGGGTCGGCCTGCTGCGCTTGGGCCATGGCGTCGTAATGCCCATGCGCCATCCACCACATGAGCCGGAGTGCCTCGGTGGGCACGGTGGTCGCCCCCGGTGGGCGGCATTCGGAGCAGACTGCGCCGCCGGAGCCGGGGTCGAAGCCACGGTGGGGTCCGGGCTTGTCGCAGTGGGCGCAGTTGAACATTTCGGGGAGCCAGCCGGCGCTGCCCATGGCATGTAGGAGAAAGATGTCGAGGCTGATCAGCGGGGTGTCGTCGTGGCGCAACGCCTCGAGGGCACTGACGGCGAGGTCGAAAAGCGCGGAGTCGGGCAGGTCAGCCAGCGAGAGCTTCTCGGCGGTTTCGAGGACCGCGCAGGCGGCACTGTAGCGCTGGTAGTCCTCGATGATGCCTGATGCGTAGTAGTCGACGGTGTCGGCGCCGCTGATGAGCGCCAGGCTCTTGCCTGGGTAGCACTCGACGTCGAGAAGCACAAAGCGTTGAATGCGGGAGCCGAAGCGAGAGCGGGCGCGTCGCACGCCCTTGGCCACGGCGCGGACGAGGCCGTGCTGGCGGGTGAGAAGCACCACGATCCGATCGGCTTCGCCGAAATCATAGGTACGCACCACGAGGGCGCGGTCGCGGAAGCTGCCGCGTCGCACGCGTGAGGACCTCCCTTAAAAGCCGAGTCGACCCAAGGACTTGGGATCCTGCTGCCAATCCTTGAGCACCTTGATGCGCAGGTCTAGGTAGATGTTGTGGCCGAGCAGCTGCATGATCTCTTGCCGAGCGTTGTGCACGATCCGACCATAGCGTCGGTTGGCTTTGCCCATGAGGATCTTCTTCTGGCCGGGACGCTCCACATAAATCACGGCGTGCACATTCTTCACCCCGGCGCGCTCGGGGTTGTCGAGCACCTCGTCGATCTCCACGGCCACCGAGTGCGGCAGTTCCTCTTTGAGCCCGCTGAGCGCTGCCTCGCGGATGAGCTCGGCCATGCGCTTGTCGGTGGAGTCGTCGGTGACGTGATCGTCTGGATAGTATTTGGGCCCCTCGGGTAGCAGCCCCACGATCACATCCATGAGCACGTCGAGCTGCTCGCCGGACATGGAGGATACGGGCACAAGTTCGGCCTCGGGCCCGAGCAGCTCATGGGCCTGCAGGAGCCGCTCTGCGATGGTATCCCGGCTCACCTTATCCACCTTGGTGATCACGCCGAGCAGCGTGGTGTGCGGCGCAACCTTGCGCACGTTCTCCACGATCCACCGATCCCCCGGCCCCACCTTCTCGTCGGCGGGGATAGTGATGCCAATAACATCCACATCCGCGTAGGTATCGGCCACCATCTCGTTCAGGCGTTCACCGAGCAGCGTGCGCGGGCGGTGCAGACCTGGCGTATCCACGACCACCACCTGGGCCTCTGGGCGGTGCACCAGCCCGCGAATGGTGTGGCGGGTGGTTTCCGGCTGATCGGCGGTAATCGCTACCTTCTCGCCCACGAGGGCGTTCATCAGTGTGGACTTTCCGGTGTTGGGCCGCCCTACAAAACTCACAAATCCGGAGCGGAAACCTTCAGGTGTATCGGTGAACATGCGCTTAAGCATACGCGATGCCTTTTATCTTTCTTCCTCCTGCTCCGCTGGCTTATCGACGCTCACCACCACGGTGACGATACGCAACCGGCCCTTGCGATCCGTGCCGCCTTCCGCAGTCAGGGTGAGCCCGTGGGTGTGAGTACTGGAGCCGGGCAGGGGCACGCGCCCCAAGCCGAAGGCCATGAGCCCGCCGACGGTATCCACATCGAGATCATCATCAAACTCAAGGTCGTGCTCGAGCTCCTCGGCCACGAACTCTTCGAGCTCGTCGAGGGAAAGCTTCGCGTGCACCCGGTAGCGGCGTTCGGAGATCTCTTCGATAGGGGCGATCTCATCGGAGTCGTACTCGTCGGCGATCTCGCCCACGATCTCCTCCAGGATGTCCTCAATCGAGATCAGCCCGGCGATGCCGCCGTACTCATCCACCAGCATGGCGATGTGGAAGCGCTGCAGCTGCATTTCCTGCAGCAGCTCATCGAGAGACTTCGAGTCCGGCACGAAAGTGGGCTCCCGCATCACCTCGGTGACCGCCACGCTGCGGCCCCCATCGGTGGAATAGTAGGTCTTTTGCACCAGGTCCTTGAGGTAGACCACGCCCACGATATCGTCCACATTTTCCCCAATCACGGGGATCCGGGAGTAGCCGGAGCGCACGCATAGCGAGGTGGCCTGGCCGGCGTTTTTATCCTGCTCGATCCACACCATCTCGGGCCGCGGCACCATCACCTGACGGGCCGTGGTGGAGGTGAGATCAAAGACCGACTGGATCATCTTCCGCTCGGAGTTTTCCACAATGCCGTGCTCCAAGGCGATGTCCACCATCTCGCGCACTTCCACCTCGGAGGCAAAGGGGCCATCACGGAAGCCATCGCCTGGGGTGAGCTTATTGCCCACCCAGATGAGGATGCGGCTAATTGGGCCCAGCACATAGCCGATGGTGGACAGCACCACCGCGGAGCGCAGCGACACCGTGTAGGGGTTTTTGCGCCCCATGGTGCGGGAGAACACTCCCACCACGAGGTAGTTGATAAGGCTGAAGGCGAGCACCGCAATGAGCAGCGCCCAGGCCTTCTGGTCGATGAGGTCGACGGTAAACAGGGCGATGAGGACCGCGGCGGTGGCGTCGAGAAGCGTGCGCAACAGCACCAACAGGTTGATGTTGTCGGCGCGACGCTCCAACACCTTGAGAAGGGTTTTGGAGCCTTCCTTCTCGCTTTTGACCATCTCCTCCACCCGCGCGGGCGAGATGGAGTTGACGGCGGATTCGATAGTGCCGAAAGCCGCGGAGGCGATGGTGGCCACCACCGCCCCGAGGATAAAGGTGAGCAACAGGGTGGGTTCCATGAGTTAGGTGCGAGGCTCCGCGATGGGCGGAATGTGTCCTTCAGCGTCATCCAAGGCGGCGCGATCGGCGGCGGAGGGGAATGCCGAGGCGCCGGAGGGTTTGGCGGGGAATTCGAGCTCACGCTCGGCAATGTCGTCGTACCAGTCGGCCAGCAACTCGTTCTGCAGCGCGAACATCTCGCGCTCCTGTTCGGGCTCAAGATGGTCGAAGCCCATGAGGTGCAGGCAGCCGTGGACGGTGAGCAGCGCCAGCTCGTGGGAGAGGTTATGGCCGGCCTTGGTGGCCTGGCGCTCGGCGAACTCGGGGCAGAGCACGATATCGCCCAGCATGGCGGGGCCGGGGTCGGCGGCGTCGGGGCGACCGCCGGAGCCGGGGGTGAGCTCATCCACGGGGAAGCTCATCACATCGGTGGGGCCTTCGAGATCGAGCCAGCGCACGTGCAGATCAGCGATCGTGTCGAGATCGACGATGTGGATAGACAGCTCGGCGGCCGGGTTAATGTCCATGTGCCGCAGCGCGAAGCCGGCGACGTCGATCAGCGCTTCCTCGTTCACGCCCGGGTATCCGGATTCATTAAAGATTTCGATGCTCACTGCTCAGCCTTCCGATTGTGGTGGCGTTCATCGTAGTCATCGTAGGCGTCCACGATCGCGCTCACGAGTTGGTGGCGCACCACATCATCCGCGCCGAGATCAGCGAAGTGAATATCTGGCACCCCGGCTAGAATCTCGCGGACGATACGCAAACCCGACTTCTGCCCGCCGGGCAGATCCACCTGGGTGATATCGCCGGTGACCACCATGGTGGAGCCAAAGCCCAAGCGGGTTAGAAACATCTTCATCTGCGCAGGCGTGGTGTTTTGAGCCTCGTCCAAGATCACGAAGGCATCGTTGAGGGTGCGGCCACGCATATAGGCCAGCGGCGCCACCTCGATCACGCCCGCCTCCATGAGCTTGGTGATGGCCTCGGGATCCATCATGTCGCGCAGCGCATCGTACAGCGGGCGTAGGTAGGGATCGATCTTGTCGTTCAGTGTGCCGGGCAAAAAGCCCAGCTTCTCCCCTGCCTCCACAGCGGGACGGGTGAGAATGATGCGCGACACCGCCTTGGACTGCAAGGCCTGCACAGCCTTCGCCATCGCCAGATAAGTCTTACCGGAGCCGGCGGGCCCCACGCCGAAGACCACCGTGTGATCATCGATGGCGTCTACATAGTCCTGCTGGCCGCGAGTCTTCGGGCGGATCACCTTGCCGCGGCGCGCCACAATCTCCTGGGCCAAACGGCGATTCACCCCCTCCGGGGTTTCGATACTCACCATGGTGATGGTGTGCTTCACCGTGTCACGGCTAATCACATGCCCACGGCGAGCCATCGCCTGCAGCTCATTGAGTACCCGGCGGGCCTGAGCCACCACCGGAGCTGGCCCGGTGAGGGTAATCTCATTGCCGCGGACGAAGAAATCACAGGCCAGCTGATTGTCGAGGACCTTGATGTTTTCATCATTGATCCCGCAGACGGCCTGGGCCAACTGCGGCTCAATGCTATAGCTCAACGATGCGGTTTCTGTGCGCTCGTAGATTCCCACGTGCTCTCTTTCGTCATTGTTGTCCTCAGACTGCTCCACTGCAGCTTAACGTACGTGCCAGCGTGACGTGCGCGAGCCAATCGCGGCCAAGGCCACCAGCCCGGCGCTCGCGGTGCGCAGCACCTCGGGGCCGAGCAGCACAGATTCGGCGCCGGCGGCGTGGAACTCCGCGCACTCGTGGTCACTGATACCGCCCTCGGGGCCGATGATGAGCACCAGCTCGTTCACATCCACCTCCGCGGTGGCCAGCGACGTCCGCGCGTCCTCGTGCAGCACATAGGCCCGCCCGCCGGCCGCGATAACGGCGCGGACCCGCTGCACTATATCGGCGGTCTGGTGCAGCTGCTCGACCTCCGGCACGAAGGCCCGGCGCGACTGCTTGGCCGCGGCTATCGCCGCTGTCACCCACTTCTCGTGGAGTTTGGCGCGTTTGTGCTCCGGCCACTTGGCGATACACCGGCTGGCTTGCCACGGGATGATGCTATCCACCCCGCCTTGCGTCGCCAGATCCACGGCCAGCTCGGCCCGCTCCGATTTGGGCAGGGCCTGCACGATGCTCACCCGCGGCTGGGCGGTGGTGGTCTCCTCCACCTCGGACACGCTCAGCTGAACCCGCTGCTTGGTGGGCGGGGCGGCGATGGTGCAGCGCAGCACCAGCCCGCGGCCATTGCTCAGCCGCAGCTGATCGCCCTGCCCCAGCCGCATGACGGTTCCGGCATGGGTGGCCTCTTGGCCACGCAGCTCGAGAGTAGTGCCCACCGGTGGTGCCGCACTCAGCGCGCTATCGATAAAGACAGGCAAGGACACTGCTATTACCTGCGGAAGCGGCTGCGAACACGGTCGAAGAAGCCCTCGCCCTCGCGATTGTTGCTGTGCACGCGCACCGACTCAGAGGACTGGGCGCGCACCTTCTCCAACAGCTCACGGGAGGAATCGTCCAGCTCGGTGGGCACGGTGACATCGAGGTGCGCCACCATATCGCCGGATCCCTCGGCACGCAGCTTCGGCATGCCGGCCCCGTGCAGGCGCACGGTCTGGCCGGGCTGAGAGCCGGGTTGGATGGTCAGGTTAAGCTCCTCGCCGCTGAGGTCGGTCACGCTCAGCTCGGCACCGAGCGCGGCATCCACCATGGGCACCTTGGCGGTGAAGTGCAAGGTGTCTCCATCGCGAGTGAACACCGGGTGCGGGGCGGTGGAGACCTCCACGTAGAGATCACCAGCCGGGCCGCCGCCGTGCCCCACCTCGCCTTGGCCGGCCATGCGGATGCGCATGCCATCGGCAATGCCCTGCGGAATGGAGACCACGAGATCGCGGCGCTTGCGCACCCGTCCCTCGCCGGAGCATTCCGAGCAGGGGTCCTTGATGATCTCCCCGAAGCCCTGGCAGGCGCGGCAAGGCCTAGATGTCATCACATTGCCCAAGATGCTGCGCTGCACCTCTTGGATCTCGCCGGTGCCGTGGCACGTCTCGCAGGTCACGGGCGCGGACTTGGATTCCGAGCCGGTGCCCTCGCAGTGATCACACAGCACGGCGGTATCGACGGTGATGTCCTTCTTCACGCCGCGGAAGGCATCTTCCAAGGAGATTTCGGTACGCAGCAGGGCGTCATTGCCGGGCTGCACCCTGGAGCGCGGGCCGCGGCCGCCGCCACCGGCGCCGCCGAAGAAGGCTTCGAAGATGTCGCCGAAGCCACCACCGGAGAAGCCGCCGCCGAAGCCGCCCTGGGCGCGCTGCTCCATCGGGTCTCCACCCATGTCCACCACACGGCGCTTCTCGGGATCGAGCAGAACCTCTTGGGCCACCGAGATCTCGCGGAACTTCTCCGCGGCTTCCTCGGTGTCGTTGACATCGGGGTGGTATTTCCTGGCTAGTTTGCGATAGGCCTTTTTAATCTGCGCATCGCTGGCCGAGGAGTCCACGCCCAAGATTCCGTAGTAGTCACGAGCCACGAGTCTAAATCTTTCCCCTAAGTTGTCGTTTGTTGACGGTGCTCAAACACCGCTAGCTTAGTCTCCTGAACTACAAGGGGAAACTTTAGGAGATTATTCCCCCTCACCTACTCGCCAGTGAGCACCCGTGAGACGTAGCTGGCCACGGCCTGCACCTTGGACATGGTGCCGGAGTAGTCCATATAGGTTGGCCCCATCACGCCCATCCCGCCCAAGCGCTCCCCGGTGCCATACCCGGTGGCCACCAGCGAGGTGTGCTTGAGCTCGGAATCCTCGTGCTCCCCACCGATGGATACCCGCACCGAGCCGAGATCGTGGACGTTGGACAGCAGCTTGAGCACCACCACCTGCTCCTCGAGGGCCTCGAGCACCTCGGGCAGCCCTTGGGGGAAATCGCCGCGGGCGCGGCTGAGGTTAGAGGCACCGGCAAGGATGAGCCGATCCGATGGCGCCTCCACAAGGGTCTCGATGAGCACGGTGGCGCATGCGATCACGGGAAGCCGAATCTCGCGCGGCGCGTGGGAGGCAAGATCGGCGAGCGCCACCGAGGCATCGGAGAGAGTGTGATTGCCGAGGGCGCGGTTGAGGGCGTCGCGCAGCTGCGCCACCTGCTCGGGCTCAATGATCTCTTCGAGCTCCACATTGCGTTGCTCCACCCGCCCAGTATCGGTGATGAGCACGAGCAGCAGCCGCACCGGGCTGAGCAGCACCACCTCGCAGTGTTTGACGCGCGAGACCTGCAGCATAGGCATCTGCACTACGGCTGCTTGGCGAGTGAGTTGGGAGAGCAGCTGCACGGCGCGGCGCAGCACATCCTCTAGGTCCACGCCTTCTTCGAGAAAGGAGAGAATGGCGCGGCGTTCGGGCCTGGAGAGTGGCTTGACGTCATGGATGGAATCCACGAAGCTGCGATAGGCCTTCTCCGTGGGTACTCGCCCAGAAGAGGCGTGCGGCTGGGTGATGAAGCCTTCCGATTCCAGTACCGCCATGTCATTGCGGATCGTGGCCGAGGACACCCCAAGGTTGTAGCGCTCCACCAGCGACTTCGACCCCACGGGCTCCTGCGAGCTGATGTAATCGGCAACGATGGCGCGCAGCACTCGGGCGCGCCGCGCGTCGGTGGCTGTGGACATGCTTCTACCTCCCTTGTTATCGCTCCAGCCTAGTGCCCCTCTTCCGCGAGCAACAGATCGGCGATGATCCCATCAGCCAGCAGCCGGCCCTGATCGCTCAGGGTGAGCCGATGCTTATCGACGCTCAGCAGCTGCCGCTCCACGTAACGCTCAATCATGGGCGCGGCGGACGGGCCCAGCGTATCGAGTGCAATTCCCTCGCGCAGCCGCAGCCCGAGCATCACTTTTTCGGTGTGCCGCTCAGCGGCGCTGAGCTGTTCGCTCTCCTGGATGGGCAGTTCACCCTGCCCCAAACGCTGATAATAGGTGCGGGGATGTTTGACGTTGAAGAAGCGGCGGTCGCCGAGGTGCGAATGCGCGCCGGGGCCGGCGCCCCAAAAATCAGCATCGGTCCAGTAGCCGATATTGTGTCGGCACTCTCCTCCTGGGCGGGCCCAGTTGGATACCTCGTACCAGTCGAAACCAGCCGCTTCCAGGCTGTGAGCGATGAGCTCGTAGCGCCGCGCCATCACGTCATCATCGGGCGCGGGCAGCTGTCCGGTGCGCACTAATCGGCCCATCTTGGTGTTGGGCTCCACGATGAGTGCGTAGGCGGACACGTGATCGACCCCGGCGCCAAGCACTGTCTCGAGGGTAAGGCGCACATCATCATCGCTTTCGCCTGGGGTGCCGTAGATCATGTCGAGATTCACATGCTCAAAGCCGGCGGCGCGGGCCTGCTCGGCGGCGCGGGCTGCCCGACCGGGGGTATGGGTGCGATCCAAGGTGGCCAGCACCTTCTCACTGGCGGACTGCATGCCCAGCGACACCCGCGTGAATCCCGCGGCGCGCAGCTGCTCGAAATAGCTGGCCGAGGTGGATTCTGGGTTGGACTCGGTGGTGATCTCCGCATCCTCGGCGAGCTCATAATGATCGCGGATCATCTGCAGGATCGATCCCAGCTTCTCCGCGCCGAGTAGCGAGGGGGTGCCGCCGCCAACAAAGACGGTATCCACCCGACGATGGCTGGTGGCCGCAGCGGACAGCCGCAGCTCGGTAGCTAGCGCACTGAGATAGGCCTCGGGCGAGGAATCGCTGCCCAGCTCGCCCGGGGTGTAGGTGTTGAAGTCACAATAGCCACAGCGAGTGGCACAAAAGGGCACGTGGATATACACGCCGAAGGTGCTCATGATGGGGCTCATGCGCCTCGGTCGCTGGCGTGCATGCGGCGGCGCACCGAGGCCACCACCCCGTCGATCCAGGCCCGCTCGGTCAAAAACTCCGGCGGGTTCGTCCCCCGCGCCGCCGCGGCATAGGCGGGATGGGCGCGGGCCACAGTCTCCAGCCAGCCGTGGGCACAGGCCTGCACGAGACGGCGCGTGCGGGTGTACATGGTGGCTAGGCTCACGCTCTCGAGGTCAGCGGCGGCACAGGCGGTTTGGTCCAATTCCCATTCCACAATCGCGGCGAGCTGCTGAGTAGCGAGCTCGGTGCGCCCCTGCATGGCATCGCTCAGCGCGGGCACAGAGATGGGGGTGGACAGTGCGAAGGAGGTGGTGAGCAGGTGGGCGTCGACAAGCTGAGGGCGCGCGAAACGCTCGGTGCGCTTCACCGATTCCCACACGCCCATGGAGCCGGCGCGCAGCCCAGAGATCAGCGCCTGCCGGATACCGCTGAGTTCCGAGACCACAACTCGGGCATCGTTGATGGCTTCCACCGCAATCTCATCGAACTCGAGCAGGCACTCCTCCACGAGTTCGGCGTCCCAATCGGCGATGGCTTCGGCGATGTGCTCGATGTATTCGGCCACTTCATCGCCGATGTTGTACATCTCTTGGGTGAGCTCTTTGAGGCGCAGCTTGGCATCAAGTAGCTCCACGTGCTGCTCCTTTGCTCCCGTCGGTGTCATCTGCGCGTACGACTTTAAGCCAGTTCTCAGTAAAAAGGGGGATGCCTCGCCGGGCGTGGCCCGAGGAGACATCCCGACTGGGGATTAGTTCTTGCGGTAGAGGATGTCGATCTCCTCCGAGAAGCGCCGCACCACCACGTTGCGCTTGACCTTCATGGTGGGAGTGAGCTCGTTTTCCTCTTCCTTCAAGTCGCGATCCAGGATGTAGAACTTCTTGATCGCCTCCGAGTGCGAGACCAGAGTATTGGCGGAATTCACCGCATCCTGGATCTCGGCGCGCAGCATCGGATCGTGTGCCACATCGGCCACCGACTTCGAGCTGGAGATGTTGCGCTGGGCCTTGAAATGCTCGAAGGCCTCCGGCTCGAGGGTGATGAGCGCGCCCACGAAGGGCTTGCCATCGCCCACCACCAGTGCCTGGGAGATCAGCGGGTGAGAACGCAGCTGATCCTCGAGCGGGCCGGGCGAGACATTCTTACCTCCGGCGGTGACGATGAGATCCTTTTTACGCCCGGTGATCTCGATGTGGCCGGAATCGTGGATCTCGCCGAGATCGCCGGTGTTGAACCAGCCGTCCTCATCGAAGGATTCGCGGTTGGCATCATCGTTGTTCCAATAGCCCTTGAAGAGGGTCTGGCCCTTGAACATCACTTCGCCCTCTTCGGAGAGGCGGGCCGTCACCCCGCCCACCGGGCGGCCCACGGTGCCGATGATGTTGTCATCAAAGTTCACAGCCGCTGCCGCGGTGAGCTCGGTGAGACCATAGCCCTCGTACACAGTCACGCCGATGCCGCGGTAGAAGTGCAGCAGGTCTCGGTCCATGGCGGCGCCGCCCGAGATGCAATACCGCACCGAGTTGCCTATGGCGGCGCGGATCCTGGAATACACCAGCTTGTCGTAGGTGGTGTGCTTCCACTGCAACGCTTTGTTGGGGCCTTCCTCCGTGTCGAGCGACTTGGAGTACTCCCGGGCGGTCTTTTCCGCCTTCTCAAAGATCGCCGCCTTGATGGGGCCTGCCTGCTGGGCGTTGAGCGCTGCGCCATTGCGCACCTTTTCAAACACTCGCGGCACGCCCAGAATGAGATGCGGGCGGGAGCGCTGGAACTCCACCGGCAGGGTGGAGAAATCAGACCAGTGGCTCTGGGTGGCGCCAGAGATCACCACCGCGAGCGACACCGCGCGGGAGAGCACGTGCGCCAGTGGCAGGAAGGTCAACACCCTATTGCCGGGGGTGGCCACCTGGCCAATGGGGTGGGTAAGCAGGGCGTAGACCTCGGCCAGCCAGTTGTGGTGAGTGAGCATGCAGCCCTTGGGGCGGCCGGTGGTGCCGGAGGTATACACCAAGGAGGCGAGATCCGAGGAACGGGTCTCGGCGATGCGCTGCTCCACCGCGGCATCATCAATCTCGCGGCCTTCGAACATAATGGTGTCTACCGCGGAGGCGTTGATCTCCAGAATGCGGCGCAGTTTGGACTCCGAGCCCGAGAGCCGCGGCACGCCCTGTTCGTCCACCAGCAAGTTACGCATGAGCGCGGTGTGTTCCTTCGATTCAGTAAAGGCGAAAACCGCCCCCGAATCCTCGATGATCCACTGGACCTGGCTGAGCGAGGAAGAGCCGTAGATGGGCACCGATACCGCCCCGGCGGCCCAGATGGCGAAGTCGATGAGCGTCCACTCGTAGCGGGTTTCGCACAGCAGCGCCACGCGGTCGCCCTTCTGCACACCATTGGCGATCAACCCCTTGGCCACGGCGTAGACCTCATCGGCAAACTCCTTGGAGGTCACGTTGACCCATTCGAAGTTTTGGGGGCGGGTAAACATAATGCCGTAGGGGCGGGAGCGGGCGGTGTCCAGCATGGCGCTGAGGCACGTGTCGTGCTCGCCAATGCTGTATTTCGCGGGGGTGGCGTACTCATTCACCATGCTTGCTGTGGACCTTTCCTTAAAAGATGCTGACGGACGCGGGCGCCCTGTCATCTTTTTATGAATAAACCTTCACGTTGTAAGCTACCCGCCCCCAGGGGCCGAGCGCACACGGGTGGGAAGGCAGCAGGCAATTATTGCACGATCCTCGGCGGTCAATGGCACTATGGTTCCTGTGAGTTGTAGAGACGAACTTCGTAATTTAGCCAGTACCCTGAGTGTTGCCACGCAGTACACCGCGAACGACGGCACCGTGGTGAACGTCAGCGATGAGACTCTCATCTCTATCATCGGCGCCTTAGGTTATGAGCTCTCCGCCGACTCCTCCGAGAAGGAGCTGGCACAGCTGCGCGCCCGCGTGGAGGATGCGGAAGCCACCCGTCCCCTGCCGCGGTGCGTGGTAGCCCGCGAGGGGGATCGCCACTTCTTTAATGTCCACGTGCATGATAGCGCGCCCGCCGATGTGCGCATTATGCTCGAAGAGGGTGGCGAGGTCCGCCCTCGCCAGGAGGATAACTGGACTCCCCCGCGCAGCGTCGACGGCCAGAGCTGGGGCGAGGCCACCTTCTCTACCCCGGCCGATCTACCACTGGGTTGGCACACGCTCCAGCTGCGCTCCGATGGTATTGACACTCAGTGCCATCTGGTGGTCACCCCGGCCAGCCTGAGCACTACTGCCTCACTGCGCGAGCAGCATCGCAGCGGCGTGATGGCGCAGCTGTACTCGGTGCGTTCGGCCGAGTCGTGGGGCATCGGCGATTTCCATGATCTCGGCAGCCTCGCCGAGGTGCTCGCCACACATGCCGACGCCGACTATGTGCTGGTCAACCCACTGCACGCGGCCGAGCCTTTCCCACCGGTGGAGGATTCGCCCTATCTGCCCACCACCCGCCGGTTCATGAACCCGATCTATCTGCACATTGAATCGATCGAGGAATACCAGTGCCTCGACGAGCAGACCCAAGCCGAGATCCAGCAGCTGGCCGCGCCGCTGAAGCAGCTCAACCACTCCGGCGGGCTGATTGACCGCAACCCGATCTACGCCACCAAGCTGCAGGTGCTGCGCGAGCTCTACAACACCCCGCGCTCTGCTGAGCGGGAGCGACAGTTTAGAGAGTATGTGGAGATGGAGGGCCAAGGCCTCGTCGATTTCTCTCTCTGGTGCGCCCAGCAGGACATTGCTGCGGACTCCGATCACACCGCCGAACAGGGAAATCACGCCGCCCACGAGGATCCCACCGAGGTGGCCGGCTTCTATGCCTGGCTGCAGTGGCTCTGCGATTGCCAGCTACGCGAGGCTCATCGACGCGCCCTCGCCGCCGGGATGAGCATTGGCATCATGGCGGATCTGGCCGTCGGAGTGCACCCGGGTGGCGCGGATGCCCATAACCTCGCCGAAGTGCTGGCCCCGCGCGCCTCGGTGGGCGCCCCGCCAGACGCCTACAACCAGCAAGGACAGGACTGGTCCCAGCCGCCGTGGGATCCGTTCAAGCTCGCCGAATCCGGCTACGCGGCGTGGCGCGATATGCTTCGCACCATCCTGCGCCACAGCGGCGGCATCCGCATCGATCACATCTTAGGCCTGTTCCGCCTGTGGTGGATTCCCCGCATGCAGCCGCCCACGGAGGGCACCTACGTGCACTTCGATTACAACGCACTGGTGGGCATCCTCGCCCTCGAGGCGGAACGCGCCGGGGCCGTGGTGATCGGCGAGGATCTCGGCACCTTCGAGTCTTGGGTGCAGGATGTGCTTGCCGAGCGCGGCATCATGGGCACCTCGATCCTGTGGTTCGAGTCCGAGGCCGACGGCCGCGGCCCGCGGCTGCCGCAGCACTACCGCGAGCTGTGCTTGACCTCGGTGACCACCCACGATCTGCCGCCCACGGCCGGCTATCTCGCCGGAACCCATGTGCGGCTACGGGATGAGCTGGGGCTGTTCAGCCGGTCGATGGAGGAGGAAAACGCCGAGGATCTGGCGTGGCAAAACGAGGTACTCGAGCGCGTTCGCGAGCTCGGCTACTTTGAGGGCCACTCCCCCATTGGTGATTTCCGTGGCGCCGAGCGTGGCGAACGCGGACCGCTCGTAGAGCTGGTGGCCGCCTTGCACCGCTATGTTGCCGCCACCCCCTCGCTACTCACCTGTACCTCGTTGGTGGATCTGGTGGGCGATGTAGCTGTGCAGAATCAACCCGGCACCACAAAGGAGCAGTACCCCAACTGGTGTGTGCCGCTGAAGAATGCGGCGGGCGAACCGGTACTCATCGAGGACCTGGCGGAGGCGGAGTTCTTCCAGACGGTCGCCGCGGCCGCCGCGCGTTAAAGATGCCCCAGCAAGGCCATCACCACGACGAAGAGCAGCAGCGCGATGAGCGCGAGCGTCACCCGCGACTTGCCGTAGGAAGGGCGTGGGCGCTGGGGTTTGTTCTTCATTCGGTGGTGGACTCTTTCCGCGCGACGGGCTCTTGGTTCACCACGATCTTAGTACCCCGCGCCGCCGAGGCTGGTCGGCTGGTCATCGCGCCGCCGCGCGAGACCACCGCCCCGGGGTGCACCCAGGTGTGAATGCGCGAGCCCACCAGGTCAATGACACGCAACAACACCACCGCCCCGATCCCACAGAGGATCAGTGCGGCGGTGGTGACCACGGGTGCTTGCAGCCAGACGGGCAGCGAGACAATCGACTGGCCGAGCTCATTGGTGATCTCAACGTAGATATCTCGCAGCGCATCCATAGCTTGCTAGTTTAGCGGGTCGCACCCGCTAGGCCGCGGCGCTGAAGCAGCGGCGTGAGATCCTTCTCTCGTCCACGCAGCGTCTCGAAGGCCTCGGTGAAATCACGGGAAGCACCGCGCGAGAGCACGAGTTCGCGGAAGCGCTGCCCAGCCGCCCGCACCGAGGCGGCGTCCACACCGGCGGGGCCGGAATCGTTGGGGGCAGAGCCACTGGCGGCGCCGACCTCCTTGAACCATTCGAAGCCATCGGCATCGAGGGCCTCGGCCCACAGATAGGAGTAGTAGCCCGCCGAGTAGCCGCTGGCGAAAATGTGGTTGAAGTAGCGGGTTTGATAGCGCGGGGCAATGTGCTCCACCTCAAGCCCGGCATCCACCAGTGCGTTGCGCTCGAACTCGGCCACAGCTTCTGGGGTGGCGGCGATCTTCTCGGCCTCCGCGGCGGTGAGGCTGTGCCAGGCGTAATCGATGATGGCAGCACCGAGGTATTCGCTGGTGCCGAAGCCCTGGCCGAAGGTGCGCGAGGCCTCGATGGCGTCGATAAGCTCGGCGGGAATCACCTCGCCGGTGACATGGTGGCGGGCGTAGTTGTGCAGCACCTCGGGCTCCAGGGCCCAGTTCTCGTTGATTTGGGAGGGAAACTCCACATAGTCGCGCGGCACGTTAGCACCCGAGAAGCTCGGGTAGCGCACATCCGACAGCAGCCCGTGCAGGCCGTGGCCGAACTCGTGGAAGAGGGTGGTCACCTCGCCCAGGCTAAGCAGCGCCTCGGAGCCATCGGCGGGCTTGGTGATGTTGAGAACATTGATGACCACCGGCTTGGTGCCGAGCAGTTCCGACTGCTCAACGAAGCCCGACATCCAGGCGCCGCCGCGCTTGGAGGGGCGGGCATAGTAATCGGTGAGCAGCAGGCCGATGCCGGTGCCATCTCCGTCGCGCACCTCCCACACGTCCACATCCTCGTGGTAGCCGCGTAGATCCTCGCGCTGATGCACCGTGATGCCATAGAGCCGCTCGGCGGCGAAGAACACGCCCTTTTCCACCACGCTGCGCAGCGGGAAGTACTCGCGCAGGCGAGACTCATCCAAGGCGTAATCCTGCTCGCGCAGCTTGTTCTCCCAATAGGGCCAGTCGGCGGCGCTAATCTCCTCGCCCCCAGCCACATCGTGGATGCGCTTGTATTCGCCGTGCGCATTGGCGGAAGCAGCCGGGGCGAGATCCTTGAGTAGGCTCCACACCGCGGCGGTATCCGGCGCGGTTTCCTCCTCCACCACCAGCTCGGCGTGAGTGCGGTAGCCGAGCAGCTCGGCCTTGCGAGCGCGCAGCTGCGCCATGCGCACCGCCACCGGAGTGTTGGATTCCACGCCGCGGGCCAGCGAAGCCTCGTAGACGCGGCGCCGCGATTCGGCCCGCTCGAGCTGCGATTGCACCGACTGGACGCTGGGCAGATCCAAGTGCAGCACATAGGTGCCGGATTCTTGGCGCGCCGAGGCGATCGCAGAGGCCGACAGCCCCGCAAGATCCTCTTCGGAGTCAAACTCCACCGCAAGCTTCTGGGTATCGGTGAGCAGCTGGGAGCCGAAACGCTCCGACAGTGAGGAGAGCTCACGGTTCAGCTCGGCGAGCTCGGCCTTCTTCTCCTCATCCAAGGTGGCACCGGAACGCTTGAACAGGCGCAGGTAGTACTCGTGCAGGCGGCGGGATTCCTCACCCTCCGGCACCTCGGCATCACGCACCAGCTCATAGAGCTGCGTGTTCTGAATGATGGCATCACTGTGGGCGGCAAGCTCTGGGGCCAGCTCGGCAGCGAGCTCCAGCATCTCCTCCGTGGCGTCAGTATTGCAGAGGTTGAAAAACACCGATTCCACTCGGGCAAGGTCGCGGCCCGAGGCCTCGAGACGCTCCACCACATCTTCCCAGCCCTCATTGCTGAGAATCTCGCTAATCTCCTCATCGTGACGACGCATAGCCTCGGTGAATGCAGGGCGGAAGTGCTCAAAGCGGATGGCGGCAAAGTCCGGCAACTGGTAATCCAGAGTGAACGGGGACAACAGGGGGTTACTCTCAGTGGTAGACGTCATAGCCGCCAATAGTAGCGAAGAGTGTCAATAAGGATCGCGCGGCAGGAGAGGTGGCGTCGATAAGCATGCTCCACTGTTTTCTTGGGGAAAGTAGTGTTGCCTGCGATAGCATAAACACCCATGAGTGAGAACACGATCACCGTGCCGAGCCCTGTGGGCACCATCCGCGGGAGGGTCTACGAGGACGGGGTGGCCGAGTTTTGCGGCATCCCCCACGTGCACTATGCACAGCCTTTCGACTTCCCCGAGCGTGCCGCCGCCACCAGCGAGGTTATCGATGCCACCACGCCACGCCAACGCGAGGTGGGGCTCAGCGTGATCGCTCCCGTCTCCGCCCTGCCGCGCGCCGGGCACGGGGTGCCCAAGGATCTGCCCGTGATCGCCTTCGTGCACGGCGGCCGCTACGAATCCGACCACTATGACGGCTCGTGGTACCGCTCCCATGCCTTCGCCCACTCGGGGGCGATCGTGGTGTCGATCGGTTATCGCATGCGCTTGGAAGGATTCGCCCAATTTCGCGCCGACGAAGACTTCGCCTATCGCGGGGTCAGCGACGTGCAGATGGGATTGGACTGGATCCAGCGCTGCATCGAATCCTTCGGCGGGGATCCCACCAATGTCACCCTGGTGGGCCAATCCGCTGGGGCGGGCATCGCCCTGTGGCTGGCCCGGCGCGACCACTACACCGGCACGTTTCGACGGCTGGTGGCAATGTCGCCGGGCTTTCCGCCGCAAGACTTTTATGCCCGGCGCGGCTGGCTGCGCAGTGCTCTCGGCGCGCCGATCACCCAAACCTCGCTCAATAAGGTGGCCGAACGCAAGCCGGCCAAGCTGGCGAAGGCCTATGCCTCGCTGCGGCGACGCTACTTCTATGGGCCGGCGGTTGGCCCCTATCCTTTCATCCCCGGGGAGCTAGCGGATGTGGATATTCTGCTCACCTACACCGAGCACGAAATGTATCTCGAGCCCACCGCGGCGTGGCTCGATGAAAACGCCCCCTGGCTGGTGGGTATGGGAGTGCGACTGTTGGCGAGCCGGTTCCTCCTGCACAGCACCCGTAGCTATCTACACTGGGTGGCTACCCACTATCCCGGCCAAGTGGCGCGACGGTTTATCTCCGATGCCTCGATTACCCGCTGGGTGCAGGCCGTGACCGAACGACAGCAGGGCTCGACGTGGCTGGTGCAGCTGGGTGGGGAGGCCGAGCGGGACCGCCCGGCGTTGCACTGCGTGGATTTACTACTCGCCTTCGACGTGCTGAATCACCCCTCCCCCATGGTGGCCACCTTCGCCGGCACGGATCCGGAGCGGCTGGCCCCGCGGGCACGGCAGATGCACCAGCTGCTTCTCGGTTTTGCCCGAAACGAGCGCCCGGAGTGGCCCGCCCACGAACCAGGCCGCGGCAACCGCGCAGCGTTGTCGCTCTCCTTGGCCGATCCGGGCGCGCCGCCGCAGGTAGTCACCGATCCGCTCTACGGGGTGCGGGTGCATTTTCGTTTGCCGGTGAAACAGCGCGGCCCCGCTCGGCGCGAGGCGTGGGAGTAGCTGGCCGGCACGGGCCACTGTGGGGCTGTGGATAGAAAATGGGGCTATGCACAGCCTGGGCCGGTTTTCTTCAGGATGGGCTCCTTCGCGTTCATGGAGCTTCTAGGCTGCGGATACCTGGTGCCTGTGAGGCAGGCGCCACCGCCACAATTCTGAAGGAGACATCCATGGCCAGCTCACTGACATCCATCAAAGACAAGATCCGTAAGGTTCTCGCACAGGCGTGTGATCGCGCCGGCACCGATGAGGGCGATACCTACTTTGCCAAGGCCTTCGAGCTCATGGCCCACTACGAACTCGACGAGCGGGATCTCGGCGGGGACGATCCAGGCGATGCCGTTACCCACATGCATATTCACTTCGGCGGGTCCTATACAGATATGCAAAGCACGCTGTTGATGGCGATCGCCCGTTGCTTGCACTGCGAAGGCTTTGTTTACTCCACCTACCGCTCCACCAAGGTGGGCGAGGCCGTGGTGTTCGGCCGCGCCCGACACCTCGAGCGGGTATCTACGCTCTATACGCTCATTAACCCGATCATGCTGGCCCGCGCCTGGGAGCTGCGCCAGGATTATCACCGCGGGCTGTATCACTCCACGGTCACGCTCAGGCGCAGCTTCATGCGTGGTTTTATCACCATGATCTCCACTCGGCTGGAGGAGGCCGAGCACGGAGCCGCCGATACCTCCGCTGCCTACGGTTTAGCGCTTATCGACGATGCCTCCCTGGCCCGCCAGGCCCGCGCCGAGTTTATCGGCGACACCCCGCTCAACACCCGCAGCGGCGAGGGACGCACCTTCGCCCCAGGTGCTTATTCCCGGGGCGTGAATGAGGCCACCGTGACCGATATCGGCCAGTATCGCATGAGTCGGCGGGCGGCCCTCGAAGGTTAAGCAGGGGGAGCTGCCGCGCGCGGCGGGAGTTTTCTCTAATCTGGTCTATATGGCAGAAGACCCGTTGAAACTCGCACACCACGAGCCCGCCGCCGAACCGGAAGTCGACGCGGAAGGCTATGTTGTAGAACCCTCCTCAGAGGACTACGCCACCCCGAAGATGGCCGAGAACAGCCTCGAGCCAGGGTGGTATAAGGAAGCCGTGTTTTATGAGGTGCTTGTTCGCGCCTTCCATGACTCCACAAATTCCGGCTCCGGCGACCTGCAGGGTCTGATCTCGAAGCTGGATTATTTGGAGTGGTTGGGCGTGGATTGCCTCTGGCTTCCGCCCTTCTACGATTCCCCGCTGCGCGATGGCGGCTACGATATCCGCAACTTCCGCGAGGTGCTGCCCGAGTTCGGCACCGTGGATGATTTCGTGGAGCTAGTGGACCAAGCCCACAAGCGCGGTATTCGCATCATCACCGACTTGGTGATGAACCACACCTCTGACCAGCACCCTTGGTTTATCGAGTCCCGTAAGGATCCAGAGGGGCCCTATGGCGACTTCTACGTGTGGAGCGATTCGGACAAGAAGTATGCCGATGCCCGCATCATCTTCGTGGATACCGAAACCTCCAACTGGAGCTGGGATCCGGAGCGCCAGCAGTACTACTGGCACCGTTTCTTCTCTCACCAGCCGGACCTCAACTATGAAAACCCCGAGGTTCAGGAAGCCATGCTGGATGTTCTGCGCTTCTGGCTGGATCTGGGCCTTGATGGTTTCCGCCTTGATGCGGTGCCCTATCTCTTCGAGGAAGAGGGCACCAACTGCGAGAACCTGCCCAAGACCCACGAGTTCCTCAAGCGCTGCCGCGAGGTGATCGACCAGGAGTACCCAGGACGGGTGCTGCTGGCCGAGGCCAATCAGTGGCCGGCCGATGTAGTGGAGTACTTTGGCGAGCCGGTGGAGGGCGATGAGTGCCACATGGCATTCCACTTCCCGCTCATGCCGCGCATCTTTATGGCAGTGCGCCGCGAATCGCGCCGCCCCATCTCCGAGATCCTCAAGGACACCCCTTCCATTCCGTCTTCGGCGCAGTGGGGCATCTTCCTGCGCAACCACGATGAGCTGACCCTCGAGATGGTGACGGACGAGGAACGCGCCTTCATGTACGAGCAGTTCGCCAAGGAGCCGCGCATGAAGGCGAATGTGGGTATCCGCCGCCGTCTCGCGCCGCTGCTGGAGGGCGACCGCAACCAGCTGGAGCTCTTCACCGGGCTTTTGCTCTCGCTGCCCGGATCCCCGGTGCTGTACTACGGCGATGAGATCGGCATGGGCGATAACATCTGGCTCGGCGACCGCGACGGCGTGCGTACCCCGATGCAGTGGAGCAGCGACCGCAATGGCGGCTTCTCCAAGGCCGATCCGGAGCGCCTCTACTTGCCGGTGATCCAAAACGCCCAGTATGGCTACGATGCCCTGAATGTGGAGGCCCAGATGGCCGGCGAGAATTCGCTGCTGCACTGGACCCGCAATCTGATCCACACCCGCAAGCAGCACTCGGCCTTCGGTTTCGGCGAGTTCACCGAGGTGCCGGCAAAAAACTTTGCCATCCTCAGCTACCTGCTGCGTGATGAGAAGGAGACGCTGCTGTGCGTGAATAACATGTCGCGCCGCCCGCAGGCCGTGTCCTTGGACCTCTCCGAGTTCGCCGGCCGCATCCCCGTGGAGCTCAGCGGTGGCGAACACTTCCCGGAGATCACCGACGAGCCGTGGGTCGTTACCCTGGCCCCGCACGGTTTCTTCTGGTTCGAACTCACTGATCCCGACGCTTAGGAGCTGATCATGGATTCCGCACTCGCAACCATGCTGGCCTCCCAGCGCTTCTACGGCGCAAAATCAGAGGCCATCACCGATATCGAGGTGGTCCACACCGCCCCGCTGAGCGGTAGCGACGACGCCAGATGGGTGGTGGCGCGGGTACACCGAGCGAGCGGCTCCGATCTGTATCAGTTGCTTCTCGACGGTACCAACACCGACGTTCTTGCCCAGCCGGCCATCGCGGCCCGCATGGGTGAGCTCATCACCACCGACTCTCTGCCCGGCGGCGGCCAGGTCCACACCGTGCCTGGGGCCACCCAGCCGCTGCCGCCGGACGGGGCTCTCGGCAGGGTGATCGAGGGCGAGCAATCCAATACCTCCATCATCTTCGGCGAGAAGGTGATCGTGAAGTTCTTCCGCAAACTCGCCGGCGGCATCAACCCCGATGTGGAGCTGCTGGCAGGGCTGTCGGAACATCATTGCGGGCACATCGCCCCATTGCGGGGCTATCTCACCCACGAGATCGAGGGCGAGACCATGATCACCGGCATGGTGCAGGACTTCGTGCCCGAGGCCAGCGACGGCTGGGCCGATGCTCTCGCCGCGGTGCGCCAGGGTGCGGACTTTTCCGACTCCGCCCGTAACCTCGGGGTAGCCACCGCCGAGGTGCACCAGCTGCTGGCCCGCCATTTCGGCGCCGAGACAGTGCCCGGTTCTACGGTGGCGCGGGCTCTTAGCACCCGACTGGAGGATGTCCTCGCCCAAGTGCCGGATCTCGAGCCCTACGCCGAGCAGGCCCGGGCGGTGTACCAGCGGCTGCACGAACATGAGGTTCCGGTGCAGCGCGTCCACGGCGATCTCCACTTGGGCCAAACCCTCAAGCAGGGCGAGAAATACATCCTCATCGACTTCGAGGGCGAACCCGCTCGTCCCCTCGCGGAGCGGCGGCGCATGGACAGCCCCCTTCGCGATGTGGCTGGGCTCATCCGATCCATCGACTATGCCGCCAATTTCGAGCAGGCCGGCACCTCCGAGTCCCGCCACATGTGGTGCGATACGGCCACCGCCTCGCTGCTGGACGGCTACCGATTCGACCACAGCACCCAGGCGAATTTCGATATCCTCGATGCCTTCGTGCTGGACAAGGCGCTCTACGAGGTGGCCTACGAGGCGAATAACCGCCCCGATTGGATGTGGCTTCCGCTCGGCGCGGTCAACGCGATTGTGCGCTAGCTAACGGAGGCAGCCGAGCGCCTCGCGCAGCCGCCGGTGCCTCAGCTGGTCCACCATCCACGGGCTGAATGCAAAACCGGTGGCATCCACCGCGGCGGCCAGCTCTGCGGGGGTGGCCCAGCCGAAGGAATCCACCTCGGTTGTGGCGGGCTGGGGCGTGGAGGTGGCGTCGATACGCGCAATGTAGACGGGGCAGAATTCATGCTCCACGATGCCGCTAGAATCCACCGCGCGGTAGGAGTAGGTGGGCAGCACCTCCTCGATGCCATAGAGCCCCTCGAGACCCAACTCCTGCTGGGCGCGCCGCCTAATCGCCGCCGGAATCTCCTCGCCAGGGCCGGGATGCCCGCAGAAACTATTGGTCCATACCCCCGGCCACGTGGCTTTGCTTAATGCGCGGCGGGTCAACAGCACGTCACCTTTATCGCTGAGCACATAGCAGGAAAAGGCCAAATGATACGGGGTGTCGGTGGTGTGGACCTCGGATTTCACAGCGGTGCCGATCGGCTGATTGTTGCTATCGAGCACCACGACGCGTTCGCAGGCGTTCATACTGATCCACCATAGCGGGTGGGCAGGGGTGATCGTAGCCATGCACAATGGGTCCATGGATTGTCACTTCCTCGATAACGAGACGCTGCGCCGCCGAGGCACCCAAAAGTGGAATGCCTATGACCCCGCACTGCTGCCCCTGTGGATCGCCGAATCCGACTTCTCCACCCATCCGGAAGTCACCGCCGCACTGCGACAGGCGGTAGAACGCGAAGCCTTCGGCTATCCCATCCATGTCGACTGTGTGAAAGAAGCAATGGCGTCCTTCTACCGTCGGCGCTACGGCTGGGCACCCGACCCCGAGCAGGTGGAGATCACTTCCGATGTGGTGCGCTCGGTGCAGCTGGCCATCGAACTGCTCAGCTCGCCGGACGACGCCATCATCGTGCCCGTTCCGGCCTACATGCCCTTCCTAGAGCTGCCGCGCATCACCGGCCGAGAGATGCTGTGTATCGACGCCGATCCCCAGCCCGATCTCGACCAGCTGCGCCAGGCCCACGCCCGTGGCGGACGGGTGTTGATCCTCTGCTCCCCGCACAATCCCTTGGGCGTGATGTATAGCCGCGATTGTCTGGTGCAGCTCACTGACCTCGCCGCGGAGCTCGGCATCCTCGTGATCGTTGACGAAATCCACGCCCCTATCTGCTACGAGCGCCCCCACGAGCCGGTGGCCTCGGTGAGCGAGAACGCGCGTCGAGTCTGTGTGACTGCCACCGCCACCTCGAAGGCGTGGAATATCGCTGGGTTGAAATGCGCCCAAATGTATTTCACCAACCCCGAGCACCAGCAGGCGTTTCACACCGCCGGTCCATTAGTGACCGGCGGTTTTTCCACGCTCGGCCTCGTCGGAGCGGCCGCTGCCTACACCGCCTCCACCGACTATCTGGATGAGCAGCTCGCCCTGCTGCGGCGCAACCGCGACTATCTCCTCCAGGCTCTCCCCGATGCGGTCGCGGGGCTACGCACCAGCACCCCAGAGGCCACCTATCTCATGTGGCTCGACTTCAGCGACACTCCCTTCGCCGCAGAGTCGTCCGCCGCGGCGGCTGTGCAGCATCACTGTGGAGCGGTGCTCAACGACGGGTTGGGCTTTGCCCCCGCGGGACGCTTTGCCTCCTGTGCCCGGCTGAACTTTGCCACCTCGCCGGAGAATCTTGAGCGCTTCGTAGACGCCCTGCGCGGGGCGGACGTGACCTTGGGCACGCCACTCGCTCCGAAGAACGAGTGGTAGGACCACTACTGCTAGGCTGCTGTGACGATATGTCACATTGTGTCTAGAAAGCCCTTCGCAGATGTCTGATTCCGCTCGCTCGGCTGCCCAGTCCCCCGCTGTGCAGTCGACGGCAGTGTTCGCCACCCTCACCACGGCGACGCTCATGCTCTTCTCCATGTTCTTTGGCGCCGGCAACCTCATCTTCCCGCCCATTCTGGGCGCCCAGGCCGGCACCCACTTTGTTCCCGCGATCCTCGGCTTCCTCGCCGCCGGGGTGGCACTGCCGGTGGTATCGATGATCGCGGTCGTGCTCTCCGGCGAGGATGTGCTTGACCTCTCGCGCCAGGCGGGCCGCTTCTTTGGCGTCGTCTTCCCGGTGCTCATCTACCTCTCCATCGGCGCGTTCTACGCCGTGCCCCGCACCGCGGTGGTGAGCTACTCCACCGCCTTCTCCCCCGTGTTCGGAGTGGACTCCCAGGCGAGCACCGTGGCCTTTTGCGCGGTGTACTTCCTGGTGGTGTGGCTGATGTGCTACCGCGAAACCGGGTTGATCGATCGTATTGGCAAGTGGCTCACCCCCGTGCTGCTGGTCCTGCTGGCGCTCATGGTGCTCATGGCCCTGCGCCAGCTGGAGCCCACTGGGGCTGCGGCCGCGGAGAAATTCGCCGAGCACCCCGGGCCCACCGGCCTGATCGAGGGCTATTTGACCATGGACTCGGTGGCTGCTCTCGCTTTTGGCATCGTGGTGATCTCCGCACTGCGGGAAAAGGGCATCGGCGCCGGCGGTGGCATGGGCCTGCGACGGGCTGCGATCATCGCCGCAATCGGCGCTGGGGCGCTACTCGGTGCCGTCTACATCGCTCTCGGGCTGGTGGGCCGAGTCGTGCCTCATCCGGAGCAGTACGAGGACGGTGCCGCCATCCTCACCGATATCGCCTACGCCACCATGGGCCAGCCAGGCCGAGTGCTCTTCGGATCGGTGGTGCTGCTGGCCTGCATCGGCACTGCCGCGGGGCTGATCGGCTCCACCTCCGGCTTCTTTCACCGCCTGCTGCCGGCCGTGAGCTACCAGCAGTGGGTGCTGGTGTTCACCCTGGTCTCCTTCGCGGTCTCCACCGTGGGGCTGCAGTCGGTGTTGGCGATCGCCGGGCCGATCATCGGATTCCTCTATCCGCCGGCCATCACCCTGGTGGCCATTACCCTGCTCGCGCCGCTGTGGCAGCGCCGCCTGTACTACACCTTTCGCCTCGGCGTGTGGGGTGCGGTGGTGTGGTCACTGCTGGCCTCACTGTCCTCGGTGGGAGTAGCCAGCGCACGCATCGAGAGTCTCATTGGCTGGTCGCCCATGCATGAGCAGCAGCTCGGCTGGCTGCTGCCGGTTATCGGGCTCATCGTGGTAGGACTCATCCTCGATCACGCTCCCGCAACCCGAAAGACCCCGGCTGCGGCCTAGGCGATCTTGCCGATCTTGTTCACCTCGAGAGCCGGGGAGCTCTCGCGCAGGTTATCGGCCAGCTCATAGGCCGTGGGACGGGTGCCCAGCGGCAGGCGCACGCAATAGTCCCGCAGCTGTGCGGGCACCCCGTGGGCGAGGCTGTGCGCATCTACCCGCTGCTCGATGTGCTCCGGCACCAGAGTCATGAAGGTCGTGATCACCCCGGCGCGCTGCTCTGACCAAATGTCGATGCGGCGCAGTTGATCGCGATGAAAGCTCACCCCCGTGGCGGGGATGGTGATCATGCGGCCCACGATGAGCCGGCGGGTGCGGGCGTGAAGCACGAAACGGCAAAATTGCAGCAGCGCGATGATCACCCCCACGATGGGCAGGGCGGCCGCCACCCCATAGAGGGTGCGCAGTGTTTCGTGGGTTTCTGAGGCCCAGGCGCCCACCAAGGCCGCGCCGATGAGGCCGAAGACCAGTACAGAGACGACGCACACGGCGGTGGTCTTGGAGCGTAGGATCGCCGCGCCGCTTATGCGCACCACGCTGATGCCTTGGTCCCGGTTTCTCTGTCCCGCCTCAGTCATGGAGATCATTCTAGGCAGCCCGCCCACGCTCGCCGTGCTACGACCCGCGACTGCAGCGAACCCCTCATTCTTAGGAAGAACTCAGGGGCGACTAGCCTGTGCAAGTATGAATCTCCCCTCTCGCCGCGTGCGGCGTGCCCGCACCGCTCGCCGGACTGCCGTGGTGGCCACGGCCCTCGCCGTAGGCATGAGTGGCTGCAGCGCCGGCTCCACCGCGGTGCAGGTGGGTCGGGTAGCTGGGGCGGGCGATATTGTGGTGGCCACCTCCACCGCCCCGGTGTCGCTGGACTTCACCACCAACTCGGGCGCGGCGATACCCGATGCGCTCATGAGCAATGTGTACGAAACCCTGGTGCGCATCGATGAGCACGGCGAGATCGTGCCGTGGCTGGCCACCTCTTGGCAGGTGAGTGAGCAGGGGTTGGTCTACACCTTCCAGCTGCGCGATGATGTCCGTTTTTCTAATGGTGATGCCTTCACCGCCGAGACGGTGAAGTTTTCCATCGACCGCGTGCGCTCCGATGCGTGGAGCAATGGGCTGAAAAAGAAGATGGACATCGTCGAGTCCGTGAACGTACACAGCCCCACCGAGGTCTCTGTGCGCTTGATGGCTCCCTCCCGGCAGTGGCTGTGGGATATGGCCACGTTGGTGGGGGCAATGATGACTCCCTCGGCCATGGACACCCTCGCCACCGCCCCGGTGGGCACCGGCCCCTATGAGGTGCGTCATTTTGCGCTCGGGCATTCGCTGTCTTTCCGGGCGCGCGAGGATTATTGGGGCCCGGCCCCGCTCAATGAGGGCGCCGCCATCCGCTACTTCGCGGACGCGGTGGCCGCCACCAACGCGCTGCGCTCCGGCGATGTGGATGTGGTCTATTCCATGCAATCGCCCGGGCTGCTGCACACCTTCGACCCCGAGCGCTACACCGTGGAGGTGGGATCCACCACCGGCGAGGTGCTGCTATCGATGAACAATAACCGCGCCCCCTTCGATGATGTTCGGGTGCGCCAAGCGGTGATGTACGGCATCGACCGCCAGGCGGTGATCGATACTGCCTGGGATGGCCACGGCATCGATACCGGCGGCGCGCCGGTGCCGCCCACCGACCCGTGGTACGAGCCTTCCACTCGCTACCCTTTCGACCCCGAGCGAGCCCGGCAGCTGCTGGACGAGGCGGGCATCGATGAAAGCAATAATCAGGTGGTCTTCTCCGTGCCCTCGCTGCCCTATGCCGTGGCCGCGAGCGAGATCGTGGTATCGCAGCTGCGCGATATCGGCCTCGATGTCTCCATCCGCTCCACCGAGTTTCCGGCGGTGTGGCTGAACGAGGTGATGAAGCAGCAGGATTATGACATCTCGCTTGTCATGCACATCGAGCCCCGCGATATCCCCCAGCTCTTCGGCAACCCCGACTACTACCTCGGCTTCGACTCCCCTACGGTGCACGAGTTACTCGCCCAGGCCGATCGGGGCAGCGAGGACGAACAGGTGCGCTATATGAAAGAGGCCGTGGATCAGATCATGGCCGAAGCCGGTGCGGACACCTTGTTCAACTTCCCCAATATTGTGGTCAGTGACCGCGATATCACGGGCGTTCGAGCGGAGCGCATCACCGAAGGCCTCGAGCTAGCCACGATCCACCGCACCGACAATGCAGCAAAGGAGCACAGCTGATGCCCCGATTGCTGGCGCGCGCCGCCGCCCGCTTCACCCTCACCGCCCTGGTGGCCTCCGTGGTGATCTTCGTCCTGCTCCGATTGATCCCAGGCGACCCAGCGGCCATTGCCCTAGGAGTCAATGCCACCGATGATCTCATTCGGCAGAAGCAGGCCGAGCTCGGCACCGACCGACCCCTCATTGCGCAATACGCGACGTGGATGGGCGGGCTGCTCAGCGGCCACTGGGGAGTATCCATGCAATCCGGCGAGGACATCACCCCCATCGTGTGGGACCGTCTCCAGGTGAGCCTGATCCTCATGGGCACGTCTATGGCGCTGGCCCTAGCGATCGCTGTGCCGCTGGGAATGTGGGCAGCTATTCGACGCCACCGCCCAGATGGAGTAGCCATCACGGCGATGAGCCAAGTGGGGGTGGCACTACCGAGCTTCCTCGCCGGCATCCTGCTGGTGAGCGTGGTCTCCGTGCGCTGGGGGGTGCTTCCCGCCAATGGCTGGGTTCCACCCGGGGCCGATCCCACCGGCTTTATTGCCCGGCTTATTCTGCCCACCTTGGCGCTTGCCAGCGTGCAGGCGGCCATCATGACCCGCTATGTGCGCTCTGCAGTGCTCGACGTGCTGCACCAGGACTTCATGCGCACTGCCTTAGCCAAGGGCATGACAGTGTGGCAGGCGATGCGCGCCCACGGCCTGCGCAACGCCGCGCTGCCGGTGGTCACCGTGACCGGGCTGCAGATGGCGGCCCTGATCGTGGGCGCGGTCGTGATCGAGCGCGTCTTCGTACTACCCGGGGTGGGCAGTTATCTGCTCGACGCGGTCACCGGCCGCGATCTCACCGCCGTGCAATCCGTCGTAATGCTGTTGGTGCTGATTGTCCTGCTCACCACCTTGCTTGTCGACGTATCCTATAGCCTGCTCGATCCGCGCCTGCGCGCCGGACACTGAGACTTAAAGGAAGAAAAGCAGATGCCTAGGAGTTCTCGGGGTCCCCGCGGCGCGCGCCGCCGCCTTCCCACCAGCCTCATCATCGGTGGCACCCTCGTAGCGCTGGTGGTGCTCACCGCACTGGTGGCATTGGTGTGGACGCCCTTCGATCCCCTACACGCGATGCCGCAGCACCGGCTCGCAGGCCCGAGCGCCGAGCACTGGCTGGGCACCGACCGCTATGGCAGGGACGTGGCCTCCCAGTTGATGGCTGGGGCACATATCACTCTCGGCGTGGGGATGGTGGCGGTGAGCATCGGCATGCTCTGTGGGGTCCCGCTCGGGATGACCGCCGCGATGCGCGGGGGCATGGTGGATGCGTTGGTGATGCGCGGCGCCGATCTGCTGCTGGCTTTCCCCGCGCTACTGCTGGCCATTGTGCTCGGGGCGGTGCTGGGCACTTCTACCTGGTCGGCGATGGTGGCCATCGGTATTGCCGCGATTCCAGGTTTCGCGCGGGTGGCCCGCGCCGCCACTCTCAGCGTGCTCTCCCAGGACTTCATCGCCGCCGCCCGCATGTCCCAGGCCTCGGGGCCGGCGATCGCGCTGCGGCATGTGCTGCCCAATATTCTCAGTCTGGTGATCGTCCAGGCCTCGGTGGCTTTTGCCTTGGCGATTCTCGCCGAGGCGGGCTTGAGCTTTCTCGGTTTGGGCACCCCACCGCCGGAGCCCTCGTGGGGGCGAATGCTGCAATCGGCCCAGGCATCGCTCTATACCGCCCCGCAGCTAGCCCTGTGGCCGGGCCTGACGATCGCCGCCACGGTGCTGGGCTTCAACCTGCTCGGCGATGGGCTGCGCGACCTCCTAGATCCCCGCCTGCACTCGACACGAAAGGCCAGCCAATGAGCGATACCGTACTGAAGGTAGAGGATCTGAAGGTGTCCACAAGAGACGGGCACCAGCTACTCAACGGGGTGAGCCTGTCGATCGCCCCCGGCGAAACGGTGGGCATTATTGGCGAATCCGGCTCGGGCAAGTCACTAACCGCGCTGAGCATCATGGGCCTGCACTCGCACACGCTGCACAGCAGCGGGCATATCACGTTGCGCGATCAGCCCGGCAATCTCTTGGACTACTCCCCTCGCCGCTATGCGCGGCTGCGGGGCCGCCGGATCTCCATGGTGTTTCAAGAACCCATGACGGCGCTGAATCCGCTGATGAAAATAGGGCCGCAGGTGCGAGAAGCGCTCAAGCTGCACCAGCCGAATCTCGACTCCCCCGCTCTTAGGCGCCGCAGCGTGGAGCTGCTAGACCAGGTGCGCCTACCGGACCCAGAGGAGTTGTACGGGCGCTATCCGCACCAGCTCTCCGGTGGCCAGCGACAGCGGGTGCTTATCGCCATCGCCCTAGCCAACGACCCCGAGCTCATCATCTGCGATGAGCCCACCACCGCCCTCGATGCCACGGTGCAGGCCTCCATTCTGGACACCCTGACCCAGCTGGCCCAGCAGCGCGGCACAGCGGTGCTGTTTATCACTCACGATCTTGGGGTGATGGCGCGGATGTGCGAGCGGGTCATGGTGATGCGCCGCGGCGAGATCGTCGAGCGCGGCAGCACCCAGCAGGTATTGCACGAGCCCACCCATAGCTACACCCGGGGGCTGGTGGCTGCCTCAGATCTGGCGGCGCGCGATCCCCAGGGACGGCTGTACACGGTGGGCAGCGCGGATGAGAGCTACAGCCCCGGCCACGCCCATGCCCGCCCAGAGTTTCCCGCTCTCGGGCCGGTGGTGCTGGAAGCCGATGGGATATCGAAGAGCTATCGCTTTCGTGGGTGGCGGGCCCGTTCCCGCCGCACCACCCAGGCCTTGGCCCCGGTGTCGCTGCAGCTGCGGGCTGGGCAAAGGCTGGGAGTGGTGGGCGAGTCTGGTTCGGGCAAGTCCAGCCTTGTGCGCCTGCTCGCCGGACTCGATACCAGTGACACCGGCGCGATACGCGTCGATGGACGCCGAGCTAGCTCTGGCGTGCTGCAGGCTAGCTCGCAGATGGTGTTTCAGGACCCCGCCGCCTCACTCGATCCGCGGATGCGCGTTGGGGAGAGCATCGCCGAGCCGCTGCGCGCGGCGCGCATGAGCACGGCGGAGCGGGCCGAGCGGGTGCGGGAAGTACTAGCGGATGTGGGGTTGGAGCCGGACGTGGCCCAGCGCTATCCACACGAGTTTTCCGGCGGGCAGCGCCAGCGCATCTCGCTGGCCCGGGCCCTGGCGCCGCGTCCGCGAGTGCTGCTGGCGGATGAGCCTGTCTCTGCCCTCGATGTCTCCGCCCGCGCCCAGGTGATCAACCTACTCACCCAGGTCGTACACGACTATCAACTGGGGCTGGTGTTTGTCTCCCATGACCTCGGGGTGGTCCAGGCGCTGTGCTCCGAGGTGATGGTGCTACGCCGAGGAGAGCTGATTGAGCAGGAAGAGGTTGCCGCGCTCTTTTCCGCTCCCCGCGCCAGCTACACGCGCGCGCTTATCGACGCCGTCCCCCAGCTTCACCCCTAGGCGCCCACCAGTGAGCCCGCCAAGGCATAGGCGTGATTGGGCCAGTATTCGCGGGGCCTGGGCCGAGGCGAGCTGTCGTCCTGGTGGAAGCAGTCGATGACATCCACCCAGCGAGAAGGCCAGGCGTGCATGCCGTCGACCGCGCCCACAAGCGCGCCGGTGATTGCCGCATTGGTATCGGTATCCCCGCCCCTGCCCACGGTGCGCACCAAAGATTCCTCGGCCCGCAGCGGCGAGGCGAGCTCATAGACGGCGTTGCCGAAGGCGATTGTCACCCACCCCTGGTGCATGAGATATTCGGCCGGTGGCGTGTCGATGTGTTCGCGCACCAAGGCCGCCACTTCCGGATGCGATGCTGCCTCGGCCTGGACGATCTCGAGGGCCTCGGCGCGGTCCGCGCCCGTGGAAATGATGCGGGCGATGCTCAGCACATACACCGCTTGGATGTCGGTGCACAGCGGGTTGATGTGGGTGATCGCGCATTCCTCCCGCGCCCACTGCGCCAGCTGCTCTGCCCCATCGGGCTCTTCCAACAGGCGGGCGCCGAAGATGCCGAGCGGGCTGACACGCATCAGGGCACCGTTTGCTTGGGACTTCGGGTTCTTCTCTCCGCGGTTGAGCGCCGAGGAACAGGTGAGCCCGATGTCGAAGGGATCGGAGTGCGCCCAGCGTCGATAAGTGGCGGCCACATCCTCCACCACGAAACCGTTGTGTCGCACCAGAGACTCTGCCAGCGACAGCGCCATCTCGGAATCATCGGTGGGCTGGCCGGCACTAAGCCCATAGGTGCCACCGTCGGCGAGAGCGCGCACCCCCTGCGGGTACTGGGTATGGATGGACTCCGCGGATTGGAACTCCACCAGGCTCCCGAGGGAATCCCCAATCAACTGCCCGTACAGGGCGCCGCGTGCTCGTTCAAGCTGATGTGACCTGACCATATGCGCTCTCCTTCTTCCTCATCCTCGAACACGACCTGTGTAGACCATGCTTCAACCGCATTCTAAGACAGCCCCCAGACACCCCACGTAGCCCACTCGTAGCTGCGTTCGATTGCGCTGCTATCGGCTAGAATTCGGGGGCATGAGCATCGCTGTCGTAGGTTCTATCAATGCCGATCTCACCGTGACGGTGCAGCGGCAACCCGCCCCAGGTGAAACCCTGCTGGGAACCAGCAGCACCGTCTCCCCCGGTGGGAAAGGCGCCAACCAGGCCGTGGCTGCCGCCCGCATGGGGGCCACGGTGCACATGATCGGCGCCGTAGGCACCGATTCCTATGCTGCACCGGCCTGCGCCATCATGCAGCAGACCGGCATGGGTGAGGAGGGCATCAGCACGGTAGACGGCCCCACTGGGTTGGCGGTGATCACCGTGGCCGAGGACGGGGAGAACAGCATCGTGGTGGTGCCGGGCGCCAATGCCGCCCTGAGCCCCGAGATGGTGGATGCCCACGAGGACCTCATTGCTCAGTCCTCAATCCTGCTACTTCAGGGCGAAATCCCAGCCACCACCATCGAGCGGGCCATTGAACTGGCCCGCCACCACGAGGTGCGGGTAGTGGTGAACCTTGCGCCGGTGATTGAGATGGATCGGCAGGCGCTGCTGCACGCTGATCCGCTCATTGCCAATGAGCACGAGGCGGGCCTGATTGCACAGCACTACAACCTTGACTCCCAGGGCAGCCCCGAGGAACTGGCGGAACGACTATGCGCGGCGGGCTTTGCCAGCGTGGTACTCACCTTGGGCGCGCAGGGGGCGCTGGTGGCCACCGCGGCGGGAATCCATCGGGTGCCGGCCGCTACGGTGCAGGCAGTAGACACCACCGGCTGCGGGGATGCCTGCGCGGGGGCGTTGGTGGCGGCACTCGACAGCGGCGCAGAACTGGTGGAAGCCACCGCGCTGGGCTGTCGAGTCGGCGCCTTCGCCGCAACTCGCGCAGGAGCCCAAACCTCCTACCCGAGCGCGGAGGATACTTTGCCGAGCTAGCGCTCGAGGGCGCGCGAATCGAGCTCGCCGTGGCGCGAGCAGTGCGCCACCCAGCCCATGGGCAGCACCTGCACGATCATCCGGCGGCCGCAGATCTGACAAAATCGCGGCGGCTCAAGGCCAATCTTGGCGCCGCGGCTCAGCTCCTTCAGCCCCTTGGTGTTGCGCTCAGCCGACTCGTCCACCGGCTGGCCCGTGTTGGGGTGATAGATGGGGGCCTCGCCGGTGAGAACGGCGATGAGCAGCTCGTCCGAATCAGATCGTCTCATTGAGGGCTCGGATCGGCAGGCGCAGCTTGCCCAACATGTCGAGGTCGGTTTCGGCGGGACGGCCCAAGGTGGTGAGGTAGTTGCCCACGATCACCGCGTTGATACCGCCCAGCAAGCCCTGCTCGGCACCGAGATCGCCGAGAGTGAGTTCGCGTCCACCGGCGAAGCGCAGGGTGGTCTTGGGCAGAGCCAGACGGAAGGCACCAATGGCACGCAGGGCCTCGTTGGCCTCCATGGGCTCCTTATCAGCAAAGGGAGTACCCGGGCGGGGGTCGAGGAAGTTCATGGGCACCTCGGTGGGGTCCACCGAGGCCAAGTTTTGAGCGAACTCGGCGCGTTGCTCACGGGTTTCACCCAGCCCCAAAATACCGCCGGTGCAGACCTCCATACCCACCTGGCGCACGTTCTTGAGGGTGTCGATGCGCTCCTCGAAGGTGTGGGTGGTAACAACCTGCGGGAAGTAGGACTCGCTGGTCTCAAGGTTGTGGTTATAGCGGTGCACGCCGGCGTCCTTGAGGCGCTGCGCCTGCTCGAGGGTGATCATGCCCACCGAGGCAGCGATCTCGATATCCACCTCGTCCTTAATGGCATGGGTGGCGTCGATGAGATCATTCATCAGCCGCTCGTCCGGGCCGCGTACGGCGGCCACGATGCAGAATTCGCTGGCGCCGGTCTTGCGGGTCTGCTTGGCCGATTCAATCAGCTCAGGGATGTCAATACGCGCGGCACGCACGGGGCTGTTGAACATGGCCGACTGGGAACAGAAGTGGCAGTCCTCGGGGCAGCCGCCGGTCTTCAGCGAGACAATGCCCTCCACCTCAACTTCGTCGCCGCACCACTTCACGCGCACCTCGTGCGCCAGTTCGAGGAGCTCTTCGATCTTCTCGTCGGGCAGATTCAGCACCGCGAGAGTCTCCTCGTAGTTCAGTCCTTCGCCGCGCTCGAGCACCTTGGTGCGTGCGAGCTCGAGAATGTTGCTCTCATCAAGGGCGCTACCCTGGGCGTCCTGCGTAGCCGTGGTCATAGCTGTACTCCTGTGTCGTGGGCGATGGTGTTGCATGAGATGAACATCGTTTAGCAACAGATGTGTCAACGATAACACACCACCTCGAACGCTGTTCACCGCTTGTGAGCGTCGATAAGCACCGTGCATTACGCGGTGGCGGGGGTGAGGCTGCGGCCCCACAGCTAGGTTCGATTATCAGCAGGCTCTAAGGTGAAAGGCGCATATTTTGCCCTTTCCAGCTTCTTTTCTGAGATAAGGAGAGACGCCAGCCGTGGCCACTTCCACCCCCACCGCCGTGCAGCGCACCCATCCTGTTCACCACGTCCCCTCCCCCGGCAAGCTCGCGGCCCTCGGCCTGCAGCACGTGCTGGCCTTCTACGCCGGCGCGGTGATCGTGCCGCTGCTGATCGCCAGCTCACTGAATCTGGACGCGGAAACCACTATTCACCTCATTAACGCCGATCTGCTGACCTGTGGCATCGCCACCCTGATTCAGGTGGTGGGCATAGGCAAGCACGTGGGCGTGCGGCTGCCGCTGGTGCAGGGTGTCACAACCACGGCGGTGGCGCCGATCATCGCGATCGGCCTCGGCGTGACCGACGGCCAGGGCGGTGCGGAGTCGCTGCCCACCATCTACGGCGCGGTGATTGCCGCCGGCCTCTTCACCTTCTTTGTTGCGCCGCTGTTTGGGCGCCTGCTGCGCTTCTTCCCGCCCGTGGTCACCGGCACCGTGCTGCTGGTGATGGGCACCTCGCTGCTGGCGGTCTCTGCCAATGACTTCACTAATTACGCCGAGGGCACCCCAGATTCCCGCGATCTCGCCTACGCCTTCGGCACCCTGGCCATCATCGTGTTGGTGCAGCGCTTCTTCCGTGGTTTCATGGGCACGCTCTCGGTGCTCTTCGGCCTGGTCCTGGGCACCGCCGCGGCGCTGCTATTGGGGGATACCGATCTGTCCAAGGTCGGCGATGCCGCCCCGCTGGGAATCACCACTCCTTTCTATTTCGGCGTGCCGCAGTTTAACGCCGCCGCAATCGTCTCCCTGCTCATCGTCATGGTGATCACCATGGTGGAAACCACCGGCGATGTTTTCGCCACCGGCGAGATCGTGCGCAAGCGCATTGGCAAGCCGGATGTGGAGCGCGCCATTCGCGCCGATGGCCTGTCCACCCTGCTCGGTGGTGTTCTCAATTCCTTCCCCTACACCTGCTTCGCCCAGAACGTTGGGCTGGTGCGCATCACCGGTGTGAAGTCGCGCTGGGTGGCCGCCTCCGCCGCGGGCTTCATGATCCTCTTGGGCCTTCTGCCCAAGGCGGGCGCTATCGTGGCCTCCATTCCCGCCCCGGTGCTCGGCGGTGCATCGCTGGCTTTGTTCGCCAACGTCGCTTGGGTGGGCATGCAAACCATCGGCAAGTCCGATTGGAAGGACGATCGCAACGCCGTGATCGTGACCACCGCGCTCGGCTTGGCGATGCTGGTGACCTTCAAACCCGAGATCGCTGATGCCCTGTCCGAATGGGCACGCATCTTTGTTTCCTCCGGCATGACCATTGGCGCAATCACCGCCATCGTGCTCAACATTGTGTTCTTCCACCTCGGCGCCCAGGCTGGCTCGGATGTGGCTCGGCATAATGGCCGCGGGGTGTCGTTGAGCTCTGTCAACAACATGGACCGCGAGGAGTTCGTGCGCACCCTCTCCCCGCTGTTCAATGAGGAGAAGTGGCCGCTGGAGCGCGCTTGGGAGGCCCGCCCCTTCGAGGATGTCCAGGCCCTACGCGAAGCGGTACAGGTGGCCGTGCTCATGGCCGAGCCGGAGGAGCGCATTCGCCTCATCGACGACTACCCCGATATGGCCACCCTCGTGCTCAGCACCACTGATTCTGCGGATGAGCGCCTGCACCGCGCCCGCGGCTCGGTGGGGCTTGGCGAGGCCGATGACGTAGAGACCGAGCAGCTGCAGCTGCTGGCCAACTCCTATCGCGAGAAGTTCGGCATGCCCTGGGTGGCCTGTCTGCGCACCGATGCCACCATCGAGACCATCATCGCCGATGGTGTGCACCGCCTCGAAAATTCCGAAGAACAAGAGCTGCGCCGCACTTTGAGCGAGATCGTCGAGATCGCTAATGACCGCTTCGACATGGTGCTTGCCGACGCCAATCCGGTGCGATCCGCCTGGGATCGTAAGTTCACCGAAATCGACTAGCCGGTGCGGATCTCTAGCATGGAGGCTGTCCCTCACTAGAAGGAGAAATCCATGAGCCCGTCTACCTCCGCGCCGCTGACACCCATCAGCGTCGACCCCGCGGCCCTCACCCCTCGCCCGAGCTATCGCGTACTGCTCACCGATACCCCCTCCTTGCAGGAGATACGCAGCCACCTGCACGGGATATTCGGCGACCGTCTCGCTACCCAGCTCGACGAGCACCCTGGTCTTGGGTGCGTCCTCGATGAGCAGGTGCGCTATGCCCTCAGCACCCACAGCGCCAGCAACTACCCCACGCCTCACCTGCATGCCGTTCTCGGGCCGCAGCGCACGCTTGCCGACGCCGCCTCGGTGCTTGAGGTGGGCGTGCACTCCGATGTGCGCCCACTGCTTTCTCACCGCGAGAATGTGCGGGAACTGAACTATATGCACGCCGAGTTGGCCGCGGCCGTGGCCGCCCGCCCCGATGCCCTCGCGGTGTGTCACGCCTTCCGCGGCGCAAGCCGCCCCTTCGCCCTGGATCCGCTGGTGTTTATCGAGGCGGTGCGCCACGATGTGGTCTCCGGCTATGTGGTGGATGTGGTTGTCACCCGCACCGCCACAGGGGCCCAGGGCATGAGCATCGGCATGGTGGAAGCTGGGCATCCGGAGCTACAGCTACATTCGACGGCCAGCCCCAGCGAGGTCTACAACGTGATGACCGATGTGTGCCAGTGGGCGCTGACGCACCAACCCATCGCCTCAGGCGACACCCTTGAGGTGCATGGCCAGCACCTGCGCGCCCAGCAGGCCAGCTGGATGGGTGGGCACCGACCGGCCCTCGAGCTGGTGGTTGACTCGCCCAAAAACGGGGGACGAGGTAAAGCAGCCGAGTAGAGTGTGACCTATGTCAAACGCCTATTTCACTCGCAGGAGCGCCACCGAGTTTGTTGCCACTGAGCTCACGGCCGGCGCGTGGAATCCGAAAGAGATTCATATCGCCCCCGCGTTGGGACTGCTCACTCACATCCTGCAGGAGGATTTCGCCGCCCGCCGCGGTGAGGACAACCTAGATCTCTCTCGGATCAGCTTTGACATCTTGGGCACCGCCCCGATTGGCGAGGTGCGGGTGGATACCGAGGTGATTCGCCCCGGCCGCACCATCGAGTTGGTGCAGGCGCGGCTGATCATTGGCGATCGCCCCGTGGCCATTGCCCGCGGCTGGTTTTCCACCGCCTTCGATACCGCACGCATCGAATCGACTGCACTGGAGCGCATGCCCTCCCGCTACGCCATTCCCACATGGAATTTCCTCGAGGCGTGGGAGGGCGCCTTTGTCGATAGTGTGGATGCGCACCGCACGGTCATCAGCCCAGGCCATGCCCAGGGGTGGTTGTCTTCACGCACGCCCCTGCTCGAGGGGGTTAAGGTGTCGCCACTAGTGAAGCTAATGACGGTGGTGGACATCGTGAACGGGCTGGTGCTCAAGCACAACCCCAAGGAGGTGGCCTATCCCAATATCGATCTCAGCATTCACCTCTTCCGCTCCCCCGAAGGCCACTGGTTTGGCGCGGACACCACCATGAGCATCGGCCCCGCAGGCCATGGGCTCACCCACACCCATCTGCACGACGAGAAGGGCCCGATCGGGGTGTTGTCACAGACGCTGACAGTGCGGCCTTAAAATGCTTGGCTATGACTGTTCATAATGCGCCCGCATCTGGGCAGGCGGCGGAGTCAACAGCCTCCGTCGCCGCGTCTACCTCCGGTGGCCCTCAGCCACAACGCTCGCTGTTTCCCATCTTCGGCGCCGTGTTTGTCGCCGTGTTTTTGCTGTCGAATATCACCGCCACCAAGGGTGTGAGCATCGGCCCCTTGGTCACCGACGGCGCCTTCTTCCTCTTCCCCCTCGCCTATGTGATTGGCGATGTCCTCACCGAATGCTACGGCTTTAAAAACACCCGCCGGATGATCTTCACCGGCTTCGGCACCGCCGTGCTGGCCATCGTCACCTTCTACATCGCCATCTGGCTTCCTGCCGCGGACTTCTACGACAATGACGAGGCCTTTGCCACGGTATTGGGCTTGGTCCCCCAGATCTTCATTGCCTCCCTCGCCGGCTATCTCGTCGGCCAGCTGCTCAACTCCTTCGTGCTGGCGTCGATGAAAAAGCGCAGCGGCCAAAAGAACCTGTGGGCCCGCCTGCTGGGTTCCACCGTTGTGGGCGAACTCGCCGACACCATCATTTTCTGTGCCATCGCCGCCTCTGTCATCGGCATCACTACCTGGGGCGATGCCATCAACTACACCATCGTGGGCTTCGTGTGGAAGACCGCCATGGAAATCGTGGTCATGCCCATCACCTATGCCGTGATCGCTTGGGTGCGCAAGACCGACCCCACCACCTGGTAAACCCCTCCAGACGCACAAGGTGCGAGACCGCGGCGACATGCGCCTGCGATCTCGCACCCTTATTTTTTGCTCTAACTATTTGCCTTCATCGGTGGACAGCGCGGCCACGAAGGCCTCCTGCGGCACCGACACCGAGCCGATATTTTTCATGCGCTTCTTACCGGCCTTCTGCTTCTCCAGCAGCTTGCGCTTACGCGAAATATCGCCGCCGTAGCACTTGGAGAGCACATCCTTACGCAGGGCACGAATGTTCTCGCGGGCAATCACCTTCGAGCCGATCGCAGCCTGCACCGGCACCTCGAACTGCTGGCGCGGGATGAGCTCCTTGAGCTTTACGGTCATCTTATTGCCATAGGTGCGGGCGTGATCGCGGTGCACAATAGCGCTAAAAGCATCCACCGGCTCACCCTGGAGCAGGATGTCCACCTTCACCAGATCGGCCTCTTGTTCGCCGGCATCCTCGTAGTTGAGGGAGGCATAGCCCTTGGTGCGGGACTTGAGCATGTCGAAGAAGTCAAAGATGATCTCGCCCAAAGGCATGGTGTAGCGCAGCTCCACGCGGTCCTCGGAGAGATAATCCATGCCGCCGAGCTGGCCGCGCTTGGACTGGCACAACTCCATGGTGGGGCCCACGAAGTCGGCGGGGATGATGATCGTGGTTTTCACGATCGGCTCCCACACCTCGCGCAGCTTGCCCGAGGGCCAATCCGAGGGGTTGTAGACGATCGACTCCACCCCAGCCTCATCAACCACGCGGTAGTTCACGCTCGGCGCAGTAGAGATCAAATCTAGGTCAAATTCGCGCTCGAGGCGGTCGCGGGTGATCTCCATGTGCAGCAGGCCAAGGAAACCGCAACGGAAACCGAAGCCCAGTGCCACGGAGGTCTCGGGCTCGAAGGTCAGCGAGGCGTCGTTAAGCTGCAGCTTCTCCAGCGCATCGCGGAGATCCGGGTACTGCTCCTGGGAGATCGGGAAAAGACCGGAATACACCATCGGCTTAGGCTCCTGGTAGCCGCGCAGGGGCGTCTCTGCACCCCCGGTGGCCCAAGTGACGGTGTCGCCCACCTTGGACTGGCGCACATCCTTCACACCGGTAATCAAATAGCCCACCTCGCCGGGGCCGAGGCCTTGGCACTTTTTCGCGGTGGGGCTCATCACGCCGATCTCGAGGGTTTCGTGAGTGGCACCGGTAGACATCATCTTCAGCTTCTGGCGCGGCTCGAGCTTGCCGTCGAAGACACGAATGTAGGTGACCACACCACGGTAGGTGTCATACACCGAGTCGAAGATCATCGCGCGAGCCGGTGCCGTGGCCGGCACCACGCTGGTGGGGGCAGGCACGAGCTCACAAACCTTATCGAGCAGGGCCTCCACGCCCTCGCCTGTCTTGCCTGAGACCCGCAGCACCTCTTCCGGCTCGCAGCCGATGATGTGGGCGATCTCGAAAGCGTATTTCTCAGGATCCGCGGCGGGAAGGTCGATCTTGTTGAGCACAGGGATGATCTCGAGATCGTTTTCCATCGCCAGATAGAGATTCGCCAGGGTTTGGGCTTCGATGCCCTGGGCGGCGTCGACAAGCAAAATTGCGCCCTCACATGCCTCGAGGGCACGCGAGACCTCGTAGGTGAAGTCCACGTGGCCGGGGGTGTCGATCATCTGCAGCACGATCTGCTCCCCGGCATGGGCGCCGGTGCGCGGCACCCACGGCAGGCGCACGTTCTGCGCTTTGATCGTGATACCGCGCTCGCGCTCAATATCCATGTTGTCGAGGTACTGATCACGCATATCGCGCTCATCGACCACGCCCGTCAGCTGCAGAATACGATCCGCCAATGTGGACTTGCCGTGGTCAATGTGCGCGATGATGCAGAAATTACGGATCTGCGCCGGATCCGTGAACGTAGTTTCCGCACAATTGATTGCCATATCTCAACCTTCCCTGTTTTAGCCCCTCATACCCTACCCGAGGCTTATCGACGCCCACGCCAACGGCGTATAAACTGGGCAGGCATGGGAGACAGACTCGGCGCCATCGCTTCCTCGCTGCGGTCCTCGGTGCGCTATGTCGCCGAACAATTTCATCCTCCCAGCGACGATGACCTGGACGATACCCTCGACACCGTGCGCGAACGCCTCGGGATCTCCGGCACCGAAACCACCGAAGACTTGCGCCGCTTGCGCGCCGCCACCTCGGTGCTGGTGCACGATAGCCGCATGCTCTCGCGCAACATCTACTACGCAGCAGACATGGACGGCCAAGCAGAGCCGGGCGAGGTGGTGTGGGTGTGGCTGCGCACGGAAGCAACCTCCGAACCGGAAGACCGCGCCCTCGTGGTGGTGGGACGCACCCGCCAAACCATTTTAGGCCTGCTCATCTCCTCCAACCCGGAGCATCAAAACGATCCTTCGTGGCTCGATATCGGTTCCGGCAACTGGGATCTCGCCGGCGGGCAGTCTTGGGTGCGCATTGACCGAGTGATCGAGGCCTCCGAACTGGGTATCAGGCGCCAAGGGGCGATTCTGCCGCGGCGGCGTTTCGGCAAGATCGCGCACCGGCTGCGCTCCGAGTTCGGCTGGAGTTAGTGACTGTTTGGTCGGCCCCACCGCCTCCTGCTAGAGTGTGTCGAGTTGTTCATTTTCGCGCGCGCGAACTACCGATACATCGTCGGTGGTCGCCGAGCCAGAGTGGCGCAATAGATGTTCAGTACCTTGAGTTCATCTCCCTGCTCCACGCGTCCGCCCTGAGCTTTCTTGAGCGGCGGACATGGTTTATACCAGCGCGAACGTGGCTGACAGTGACCATACTCCGCCAACGATAAAGAGGTTCTAGACCATGGCAAACATCAAGTCTCAGAAGAAGCGCATCCTGACCAACGAGAAGGCTCGTATGCGCAACAAGTCCATCCGCTCCGCTGTGCGCACCGAGATCCGCAAGTTCCGCGCGGCTGTCGAGGCCGGCGACAAGGCTGCCGCTGAGTCCCAGCTGCGCGTTGCTTCCCGCAAGCTGGATAAGGCTGTGTCCAAGGGCGTGTTCCACCGCAACAACGCGGCGAACAAGAAGTCCAAGATGGCTCACGCCTTCAACAAGATGGAGGGCTAAAAGCCTCCCAGAAGGCGTGCACGCCTTCTCCCCCACCGCGCCGTAGGCACTCACATTCTGTGTGCTCGGCGCGGTTTTTTCTGCGCTGGTGGCTGGGGCGGAACCGGCGGATGCTAGCGGGCGAGTTCCGCGATGCGACGCACGGCGAACTCCACCGCGTAATTGGGTTCTAGGCCTTGGCCTTTTACCGCGGCGTCGAGTTCTGCCACCACGATGACGGCTTCACTGACATTGCGGCTGCTCCAGCGCCGCGCCGCGGCGGCCACCTTCTCTACTTTCCACGGCGGCAGTCCCACCACCCGAGCCAGCTCTTGGCCATTGATTCGACCGCGCACCGAGTACAGCCGCGCAATCGCCCCCACCGAGTTAGCCAAGGCCGCCGAAATCAACACCGGAGATACCCCAAGCTGCAAGGCGCGACGGGTGGAGGCCACCGCTCGTTCCACTCGGCCGGCGCAGGCCAGATCGGCAATATCGAAGCCCGAAACCTCTGCCACGCCGGAGTAGAACGTGCGCACGGCCTGCAGGGTGACATCGCCATCGGTATCGGAGACCAGCTGGCTCACCGCGCTGGCAAGCTCTCGGAGATCCGAGCCAACGCCTTCCAGCACGGCCGTGACCACATCCGGGGTGGGGCGCACCCCGTGGGAGCGGAACTCAGCGTTGACGAAGCCGGGAAGCTCGTGCCGCTTAATCTTGTGCGCCTCGTGCACCGTGGCGATCTTGGCCAGCTTGGTGGCCATCTTTTTCTGCCGACCCCCACCAGAGTGCAGCACGATCAGCGTAATGCCCTCCGCTGGGTCCACCGCCGCCTCTAGCAGCAGCTTCGCGGCCTCCTCCCCCGCCTCGTGTGCGTGGGTGAACACCACCACTCGTTCCTCAGCAAAAAGCGAAGGGCTAAGCAGCTCGATGAGCTCACTGGTGGTGACCTCACCGGCGCGCAGCTTGGTTACCGGCACCGGCTGGCCCGCTTGCTCAGATACGGCGCGAACGACCGCGCGCTGAGCGCGCTCGGCGAGAAACTCCTCCTCGCCCAGAACGAGGTGCAAGGCTGGTACAGACACGCCCTCCATCATGCCACGCGCCGCCACGGGGGAAGCAACAGCGGGCAGAGTAAGGCCCTCAGCAACCTGGGGTTCACCGAGGTGTTGGAATCTCTCAGCAATAGGGCTCATTTGAATCCAGCCCCCTCGCCATAAACGCCATAATCACGCAGCGCACGTAATAGGTGAACATCGACTACCGCGTGGAGCCGTCACTCTCGGCCGCGAATAGCGCAGGGGCTTGAAAAAATGCAGTGCAGCGATGGTGCCTGCATTAGCCTTCACGAGGTCTGAGGCGCGCCTTCCTTCTTACCCACCCCCTTCCGCCGCGGAGGCAGCATCACCAGGAACCAGCAGCAGGCAAGCACCACGCCGATGACGGAGTGGGGGCCGGAGTCGATATCGATGGTGGCCCAAGGCAGGCCTGCATAGAATTCGGCGCAGCGGTGGATCCACCAGGTGCAGGGCTCGATGAGATGTAATAGCAGAGCTGCAAGCGGCTCAGCCCGCACCGCCACCAGCACCACAGCGCACAGCCCCAGAATGGTCACGGGTGCTACTGCAGCGGCCACGGTCACGTTCGCTGCCACCGCCACGAGAGAGACCCGCCCAGCCATGAGGGCAATGAGAGGCATGGTCACGATGTCCGCAGCGATCGCTACGGATAGTGCGCGCGCCACAATGTCTGGGATGGGTAGTCGCGCCAGCCGCGGATAGAGATACGGGTTGAGTGCCACGATCCCCGCCGTGGCTGCACAGGAGAGAGCGAAGCCATAACTGACGGCGAGGTCACTGTCCCACAGCAACAGGCCGATGATGGCCACCGACAGGGTATGCAGCGGTTCGGCACGAGAGGCGGTGAGCACTACCACTAATCCCACCGTTCCCGTCACCGCTGCTCTTTTGACCGAGGGTTCCGGCCCCACCAGCAGCACGAAAGCCACCAGTGCGGATCCCGCAGCTGTGCATTGCAGGCGCGGGCCTGCTCCAACGAGCCGGCACAGCACCACGCAGGCTGTGGTCACCATGGCCACATTCGCCCCAGACACAGCCGAGAGATGGCTAAGACCCGTAGCAAGGTAGGCGGCGGTCTCGTTCTCACTCTGCAGTGAGGTATCACCAAAGACCATGCCGGGGATAAGCCCAGTAGAGCGCTCCCCCACTGTGTGCTGCACGAGGTCAATGAATCGGGCGCGCACGGTATTCGCGCAGTCATGCCACCAACGCGGCTCGGCAATCACCCGCCCATCCTGCAACCGGGCGATAACGGCATTCAGCCCCGCGCGGGTATCGTCGCTGAGCTGCACGCTCGCTTCCACCTGCGCCCCGCGTTCGGGTTGCCAGCGTTCGCAGGAGTGAAAGACGGGCAGATCAGCTGGGTAGCGGCTCAGTCGCAACCGGGTAAGGCAGTTGCGCCCGCCGCTGAGTTCGGCGCTGCTGATAACACGCCCCCTGAGCTCATAGTGCCCGCGCGCATGTGAGACGGGGTGTTGATGGATGAGCACCCGACGTAGCTGAGCGACACCGCCGTGCACCACAGCCAAAACACCGAGCACCACCGCGCTACCCGGCGCACGCCATGCCATCGCTACTGCGATCCCTGCGAGCCCGAGGAGTGGAGCCAGCACCATCCCGTGGTCGGTGGCTACCACTACCCAGGTGACTGCCCATGCCATGCAGGCAAGGGGCACGAGGCGTAGTTCAACGAAGGCGGCTGGGGTGTTCACAACGTGACTGCGTCCTTGAGCGCCTCAAATTTTGCGGGCCCTATTCCTTTGACTTCGCGGAGTTGCTCAATACTCGTAAAAGGGCCGGCGGATTCTCTATGGGCGATGATGGCAGCGGCCGTCTTCTCGCCGACCCCGGGCAGTGCCTCAAGGGCGGTGTTATCCGCGCTGTTGAGCGAGACTTTTCCGCCGGCGGCTGCAGCGGGATCAGCGGGGGCGCCGCCAGCGGCACCGATGGGAGCTGGGGTCTCGCCCGGCCCAGGGATGTAGAGCTGCTGTCCGTCGCTGAGTTTTTGGGCGAGATTGATGGCGGAAAGCTGCGCCTCTGGAAGCGGCGCGGCGTGCCGCAAGGCATCATCGGTGCGTGCCCCCGCGGGCAGATGTTGCAGCCCGGGGTTGGCGACATGTCCGATCACGGCCACCACGATCTCCTCCGGCTCGTCCGCGACAGTCTCATCGTCATACACAGCCACCGACTCCACCGGTGGTGGGGCGGCACCGCGCAGCTGTGGCAGCACACACGCCGCGCCGAGCACAAGCAGGACCACAGCTGCGATGATCCCGTGGCGCGGGGTCAGGCGCAGGCGCGGGTTATCGGGGTAGCGAACGTGGAGCAGGTCTTCTTCGCCGGTGGGGCGGGTAAGGGCGCGCAGGCGATCAAGAGGGGAGGCTGAAGTCATGCCCGCAGGCTAAGGGGTGAGGGAGATGGCGTCGATAAGCGCGCGGGAAGGGCTGTGCAGAACGTTTAGTTATCCACAGCCATGGCGGCGATGATGGCGCTGGGATTGCCGCGAGTGACACTCACCGCTATGGTGCCGGGGCCGGTGTGAGTGGCCAAGGCGGCGCCGAGGGTATCGAGCCGCACTGCGGAGGCAGGATGAATGCGTTCGACAATGTGGGTGGCCAGGGTACGGGCGGATTCACGGGCCTCGTGGTGCAACACAGTCACCACCGCGGGCTCCTCGCAGCAGTAGAGCTCCACCACCTCGGCGAGCTTCGCCAGCGCTTTAGCTTGGGTGCGGGTTTTCGCCGCGATCTCGATGCGGCCTTGCTTGAGGTGCATGAGCGGGCGAATAGCGAGAGTGGCGGAGAACAGCACATTGGCGGCGGAAAGGCGGCCGGATTTGCGCAGGTCATCGATCTTGTGCACATAAAACCACACCTCGGAATGCTCTAGCACCTCCATGGCTGCGTCATAGCAGGCATCGAGCTCAGCGCCCTCGTTCGCTTTAAGCGCCGCGGCCACACATGCACTTCCGATGGTGGGGCCCAGCGATTCGGTGTCGATGACGCGCACCATATTCTCGTCAAACACCCCGGCGGCCGTGACAGCCGCAGACCACGTGGAGGAAATCTCCTTAGACATATGAAGGGCGAGCACACCCTCGTCACCGCCACGCTCCAGCTGGCGGGCATAGGCGGCCACCAGCTCGAGGGCCGAAAGCCCAGCAGTGGTGCTGTCTTTATCGGAGTGGGTGACATGAATATCCACCACCGTGATGCCGAGTTGCTCCGCGAGCTTGTGCGGCAGACAGGCGGTGGAATCGGTGACGATGCGCACCGTCATGGGTTCGTGCCCTCACACACTGTAAGTCCCGGGGTGACGCCAACATTCCACCCCTCGAGATACCACTGCGCATCGGCGATGTTCTCTGGGGTAAAAGACTTCGGCCGAGAGGAGCCGGGGGCATAGTGAGGGCGGGCCTGCAGCTGTGCCCAGCAGGTATTGGACACTGTAGACAGGCGGGAAAACTCCTCCGCCGTGCTGAAGCCCAACAGCGATCCCGTGAGCGCATTAATCGTGCCGCCGTGGGCCACAAACAGAATGGAGGCGTCCTCCCATTCCTCACACTCGGCCATGGCCTGATCCACCACGGCCCGAGCCCGGGCGGCAACCTCGAGGCGGGTTTCTCCGCCGGGCGGTGCCCACGCCACATCATGGCGCCAGCGAGCCCGCGCCCCGGGGGAGGCGGCGTCGATCTCCGCATGCGACTTGCCCTGCCACTCACCGAGGTGGGTTTCGCGCAGCCGCTCGTCGGTGACAAGCGGAACATCCAGCAAGGCCGAGACTTCCCGCGCCGTATCGTGAGCGCGCTGCAAATCCGAGCACACAACGCGCACGAAGTTCAGCCCCGACAGGTAGCGCGCCGCCTGACGGGCCTGAATGACACCCCGCTCGCTGAGTTTCGTGTCCAGCTGACCTTGCATGCGAGCGGTGGCATTGTATTCGGTCTCCCCGTGCCGCAGCAGGACAAGTCGTCGGCCCATGATTCTAGATTTCGTTCTCGGAGGGATCCTCGCCGGCAAGGGGGATCTGATTGATGTCGCTGACCTGGCGGATATCTACCTCATCGCCCCAATCCTCAGGGCGAGTGAGGGTTTCTAGGCCCTCAACATCCACCAGCGGGCAGTCCGCCCACAGGCGATCGAGGCCATAGAACTGGCGCTCAGGGCCGCGGAAGATGTGAACCACAATGTCCTCATAATCCAGCAGCGCCCACCGTCCCTCGCGGGTGCCTTCGCGGCGGGTGGGGTGGTTCCGGCCAGCCTTAGCCAGCTGGTCCTCGACCTCCTCCACGATGGCGTTGACTTGGCGCTCGTTGTCGGCGCTGGCAATCACAAAACACTCGGTAATGGCGAGGCGCTCAGACACATCAATCACGGCGATCTCTTCAGCTAGCTTCTCGCTTGCCGCGAGCGCTGCGATCGATGCGTATTTTTTAGCGGATTCTCGTGCTGTCACTTAATAAAACTCCTTTAAAATTCTTCTTCTACCGTAATCTATTGGCCGCCTTCGGCGTGAGTTTCCGCGCCCGCGCCCTGAGCTGCGGGCATAGCTGCGCCGCGCTGCGCCTCAAAGGATGGCTGCGAGAGGCGATCACGGCCCTCGGGCCGATAGAGCTGTCGCTTGGCTATGTACTGCACCACCCCGTCGGGCACAAGGTACCAAACCGGCCGACCGGCACTGGCGCGGGCGCGACAATCAGTGGAACTAATCGCCATGGCAGGGATCTCCACAATGGAGAGCCGATTGCGATCTACCTCAGGGAGGATGTCTTCTTCTAGCTCATAGCCTGGGCGGCTGACGCCCACAAAGTGCGCGAGGCTAAACATCTCCTCCCAGTCGCGCCAGGTAACGATCTTCGCCAGCGCATCCGCACCGGTGATAAAAAACAACTCCGCCGCTGGGAACTGTGCCCGAAGATCGTGCAGCGTGTCGATGGTATAGGTGCTACCCCCGCGATCTATATCCACCCGAGAAGTAGCGAAACGGGGATTGGAGGCAGTGGCGATGACCGTCATCAGATAACGATCCTCGGCATCAGAGACATCCCGTCCGGCCTTTTGCCAGGGCTCACCGGTGGGCACAAAGAGCACCTGATCCAGTTGGAAGCGGTCGGCTACCTCGCTGGCAGCCACTAGGTGGCCGTGGTGGATCGGGTCAAAGGTGCCGCCCATGATGCCGATGCGTGCGACAGTGCTCACGGCCGGGTGTGTCCTTCCCCGCGCACGATCCACTTGGTGGAGGTCAGCTCCGGCAGGCCAACAGGCCCGCGGGCATGCAGCTTCTGGGTAGAGATGCCGATCTCCGCGCCAAAGCCAAACTGCTCCCCATCGGTGAACGCCGTGGAGGCATTAAGAATCACCGCGGCAGAATCCACTTCGCGGCCGAAGCGTTCCAGCACGCTGCTGTCGGTGGCGGCGATCGCCTCGGTGTGTCCCGAGGAATGAGCGGCGATGTGCTCAATGGCCCCGGCAACTCCCTGCACTTCCACGGCGGTGATGTCCATGGAGAGATACTCGGTGTCGAGATCCTCGGCGGTGGCCGCCACCACCGCATCGTTGAGGTCCACCAGCTTCTCATCGGCGTGGACCGTCACCCCTGCAGCCACCAGTGCATCAATGATGGCGCGGCGGCTGGGGGTGGGCAGGGCGGCGTCGATAAGCACGGTCTCGGTGGCGTTGCACACGCTCACCCTGCGGGTTTTGCCGTTGATCAGCAGCGCGATCGCCTGCTCGAGATCAGCCGAGCCGTCGATATAGAGGTGACAATTGCCGGTGCCCGTTTCGATGGTCGGCACCGTAGCACCGGTGACCACGGCGTTGATCAGACCCGCCCCGCCGCGCGGAATCACCAGATCCACCAGCCCGCGGGCGGTAATCAGTTCGGTGACACTCTCGCGACTATCGCAGGGCAGAAGCTGCGCGGCGGCGCGCGGCAGACTGTGCTCGGCGAGCACATCCTGCAGGATCGCCACAAGGGCGGTGTTCGACTCCACTGCAGACTTAGATCCACGCAGCAGTGCCACGTTGCCGGACTTCAGACACAAACCGAAGGCATCGACAGTCACGTTGGGGCGCGCCTCGTAGACCATGCCAATCACCCCCAAGGGCACGCGCACCTGGCTAAGCACCAGCCCATTCGGCAAGGTGTGGCCGCGAATGATCTCGCCCACCGGATCGGCGAGGCCCGCAACAAGGCGCAGCCCATCCGCGATACCGGTGATGCGCTCAGCGCTCAGCGCCAGTCGGTCAAGCAGCGCCTCGGAGGTCCCGGCGGCACGCTCGCGCTCGAGGTCCCGCTCATTGGCGGCCATAATCTCAGCCGTCCGCTCCTCGAGGGCTGTGGCTGCGGCCAGCAGCACCTCGTTCTTTGCTGGGGAGCGCAACTGCGCGATGGTGGTAGCTGCCTCGCGCGCGGCAAGGGCCAGCTCGATGGTGGGGGTCTCTGCAGTCATAGATCACAACTCTAGCGTGTGCTCATGCTTTACGACGCCATCTCGCAGGCCCATCTCCGCCGCGGTTGGGTTAATAGCCCTGATCCACCGTGACCTCGGTGGGCATGGTCTCCCCTGCCTGATAGGCCTTGACATTCTCCACGATCTGCGGGGCGATAAGCCGGCGAATCGAATCCTTGGTGTTCGCGGTGTGCGGAGTGATCACCACCTGATCCATCTCCCACAGCGGATGTCCGTCCGGCAGCGGCTCCGGCTCGGTGACATCGAGACCAGCGCCGGCGATCTCACCATTGTTCAGGGCCTCGACAAGGGCATCACTATCCACCAGCGGGCCACGACCAACGTTGATCAGCACCGCGTGCTTGGGCATGAGCTTCAGGGTGCGCTCATTAATCAGGTGGTGGGTGTCCTCTGTGAGAGGGGCGGCGAGAATCACCGCATCCGAGGAGGCCAAAACCTCATCGCGATGCTCGGAAGAGTAGGTTTTATCGGCGCCCTCGACGGCGGTGCCGGAATTATTCACCGCGATCACGGTGCAGCCAAAGCCCTTGAGCATCGGCACCAATTCGCGGCCGATACCACCGGCACCAATGATGCTCACCGTGCTATCGCTGAGCCACCGAGTGGCGCTATCCACCTGCTTCTGGCAGCTCCACGACTGCGCCCGCGCCACGGGGGTGTGCTGATGCAGCTGGGCCAACAACAGCGCCACGGCGGACTCCGCCACCGGCCGAGCGAAGGTGCCCGAGCAGTTCGTGTACCGGCGCGATCCGTCGATGGCGCCGTGGTTGAAGTAGGCATCGATACCGGCAAGACCAAACTGCACCCACTTCACAGAGTCGGGCAGATCAGGAAAATCTTCCGCCGAGCCGTTATAGACAAGCAGCTCGGCCTCGGAAAGATCGTCGGTGAGCTCGCCGCCGATGGCTGCCAATTGTTCTTCTACGGTGTCCCAGTGGGTTGGTCCCATTGCATATTTCATGCACCCCACCCTACGCATGTGAGGAATAGCTCGACAGGTAATCCGCATGGATCACCGGCCGCTTCATCCCTTCCGGCAGCTCGTGGGTGTGCTTGCCCACCATCCCGTGCAGAGTCTTGGCATCGTAGGCCACCTCGCCACGGGCGATGGTCGTGCCTTGAGGATTCTGGATCTCCACAATATCGCCAGAGCGGAAATCCCCATCCACCTCAGTAACCCCCACAGGCAACAGCGAGTAGCCACCGCGTTGCACTACTTGGGCTGCGCCTTCATCCACGCGCACCACCCCAGAGACGTCAGCGGCATAGAGCGCCCAAAACTTCCACGCCTTCACACGCCCTTGCTCGGGGTGGAAAACGGTGCCCACCTGGGCGGTGGATAGCGCCGGACCGATATTGTCCGCACTGGCCAGTAGCACAGGGATACCGCCACGCGAGGCCAGACGAGCCGCAGAGACCTTCGAGGCCATGCCGCCGGTGCCGACCCGGCCGCCATCGCCGGCCACCACCCCTGCGAGATCCTCCACCCCGGTGACGTCGGAGACAAACTGGGCGCCGGGTTCGGCAGGGTTGCGATCATAGAGCCCGTCCACATCCGAGAGCAGCACGAGCGCATCGGCGCTGATCAGGTGAGCCACAATCGCCGCCAAACGATCATTATCGCCAAAGCGCAGCTCCGAGGTGGCCACCGTGTCATTTTCATTGATGATGGGCACGCAGCGCAGCTGCCTTAACCGTTCCACGGTCCGTTGAGCGTTGCGGGCACGCGAGCGCTCAGCTGCGTCGGAGGCGGTGAGCAGAACCTGGCCGGTGGTGCGGCCGTAGCGGGCAAAGGAACGGCCCCACTGATACGCCAGATGCACCTGCCCCACCGCGGCGGCTGCCTGTTTAGTGGCGAGGTCATTCGGTCGGCTCTTCAACCCCATCGGCGCCATGCCGGCGGCAACCGCACCGGAGCTAACAATGATCACATCGGTGCCGCGTTCCATGCGAGCCTGGCAGGCATCAACGAAGCGGTTGATTTTCTCCGGCGAGACCGCATAGTTGTCATCCGTTACCGAGGAGCTTCCCAGTTTGACCACGATCTTCTTGGCGCCAGCAATTTCTTCGCGCAGACCAGCGGTCGCCGGCTGTGCCAGGACGGTCTCGGGAATACCCGCTGGCGGGAACTCGGCCGGCGGGGTGTCGTTCAGCTCGTAGGGAGAAGTTGGCAGTGTCGAATTATCGCTCATGCTGGCTTTAGCCCTCCCAACGCTCGCGGGAGGCCTCATCATCACCAAAGTCGAACTCGTCGATCAGGCCGCGGCGGGCCTGGGAGGCGCGCTTACGCTCGGCAGCGGTGGAGCGGGTAGAACGACCAATGCGGGCATCCGTACCGCGGGCGGTAGCGGGAGAACCGCTCTCGCTCACTCCAGCGGTAGTCAGCGGCTCCCACTCGAAGGTGATCTCGCCGATGGTCACTTCGGCCCCCTCGCGGGCGCCCATCTTGTACAGGGCGTCCTCCACGCCCAGCTTGGCCAGACGGTCCGCGAGATAGCCCACCGCTTCGTCGTTTTCAAAGTCCGTTTGCTGAATCCAGCGGCGCGGCTTATCACCCAGCACCTCGTAGCCGCCGGGGTTATTGGGATCAGCAACCACGCGGAAGTCGTCCTTTTTGCGCGCATCCACGGCCACGGGGCGCACCACGGTGCGCTGCTCGGCGGCCTTGGGATGCTTCTTCCGGTGCTCCTTCACCAGCTCCATGAGGCGGTAGCGCACCGCATCCAAACCCTGGTGCGCCACGGCAGAGATGATAAACACCGGCCATCCGAAGGCCTCGCGGAGATCCTCCAATACGAACTCGGCCAGCTCCCGCGCCTCGGGGATATCGGCCTTATTCAAAATGATCACGCGCGGGCGTTCCCGCAGATCGCCTAGGCCGGTGTCATGATCGAGCACCGATTGGTAGGCTGCCAGCTCGTTTTCCAGCGCCTCGATATCTGAGACCGGGTCGCGTCCTGGCTCGATTGTGGCTAGGTCCACCACATGGGCGAGCACGGCAGTACGTTCGATATGGCGCAAAAAGTCCAGACCAAGCCCCTTGCCTTCGGAGGCGCCCGGAATCAGACCCGGCACATCGGCGATGGTGAAGGAATCATTGCCCATGTCCACTACGCCGAGATTGGGCTGCAAGGTGGTGAAGGGGTAATCGCCAATCTTGGGCCGTGCTGCTGAGAGCACCGAAATCAACGAGGATTTACCGGCAGAGGGAAAACCCACCAGCCCCACGTCCGCCATGGACTTCAGTTCCAAGATCAGATCGCGTTGCTCCCCTAGTTCTCCTTTCAGCGCGAAGCCCGGGGCCTTGCGCTGCTTATTAGCCAGCGCCGCGTTACCGAGACCGCCAAAACCACCGGAGGCGGCCACGAAGCGGGTACCTACGGACACCAGATCCGCCAGCACCTCGCCCTCTTCGTTGAGCACAACGGTGCCCGGCGGCACCTCGAGCACGAGGTCCTCACCGCGGGCGCCGTTGCGGTGATCGCCGGCGCCATTGTTGCCGCGGGAGGCCTTCAGGTGGGGGCGATAGTGGAAATCCAGCAGAGTGTGGGCCTGGTCAGAAACTTCAAGAATGATGTCTCCGCCGTGGCCGCCATTGCCACCATCCGGCCCACCGAGAGGCTTGAACTTTTCGCGGTGCACAGAAGCACAGCCGTGCCCGCCGTCACCAGCCTGCAGGTGCAGCACAACGCGGTCTACGAAACGGTTCATGTGGTCCTTTGGATCGAGGAAGCTTTAAGCACCTGATTGTAACTCAAAGCTGCAGCAATCCATACGATCCCCGCTGCGGAGAGTACGGGCGAACTCAGTGGCGACTGCCCCACTGCGAAGGCAAGCCCCATCACAACCAGCGGCACGATAGCCCAGCCGACGCATACTGCGGTACCAGCGGACTTCGTTAAGCGCTCTGCTAGGTCGTGATAAAAAAGCCAATACGAAGCAATGGCGAGCAGCTGCACTATGGTGAGGGCGACAGCGAATGCACGTGGCTCGATATTGTCAGGCTGCCGCACGATAGTGAGGGCTAGGATGACAACAAGGAGAATAGCGCCTGCAATTCCGGCAGTATCACTTCTAGTCCGTTCCACCTGCACCACCGCCATCATATTCTCTACAGCAATCGTAGAAGTGGGTCATACTGGAGGCGAACAGACAGGCGTCAAACGCCCATGGGTTCCAGAACACCCATTTGCAGTGCCGCGATGCACAGTCAGTTTTTTGGCTCGCTCAAGGCAAGCGTTATCCCAGCGAATACACCGAACCTCACGCTTACTTCGCTTGTTGGCCTTATTTTCAACCTTTGAGGAAACCGCGAGTTCGCCGTTGTTATTGAAGATTCGCAGCGCACGATACCTCAGCGTCTGACCATTGGTATCAATCTCTCGAACAAGAAGAACACCATCAACCTCGCTAAACCCCGCTAAGGAGACTATAGTGCGGCCATCTTTCAATGCTGACGACGACCCTAGCTTATTCGAGTAGCGGCCAAAATCTGTCCACTCCGCGCTAATCGCACTGAGCTTTCCAAATTCTGTGTACTCTTTCGAGATTTCGTCGGAACTCAAATCGCTACGAGAAACCTCTGCTCCTTGACAGGTTGAGGCACCTCGACCGGACTCTTCCGCAGCCACAGGCGTCAAACTATCACCTACCACGAGAAGCACCATCGCCTGCATACAGGCAATACTTTTTAGATCGTAGGTTCTTGACATCACGAACCCCCTTCCTACTAGGTTGAAAATAGTGTGTGCTCAGTCTAGTTATATGTTCCTTAGTGAGCTATGTCATAGTTGCGATTGTTATTGAGTCGTTACAACATCTCGCTCGACCTAAGGCCTGCAACGACCGACCTCTTAGCCCCTTGTTTCGCTCACTACGCATAGCTCGGTCTGACAGGCGGCCAGCCCACACTTGCCCAAACCCAACCCCTATCACGTTCTAGCCAGTTCCAGTTCGGAAGGGAACCGTCCTCACAGCACAGCCCTAGGGGCATTCACCCCGCGCTACGCTTAAGTTCCGTTCCCCTCCCTAAAGAAAGTAACTAGTCGCTTGCTCCGGCATGGCTCTATTGCCCTCGCTGTCTATCAACTGATCCGAGGGGGTGGATGCCGCCGGAGGCAGTGGCGCACTCCAAACTGCTCATAGGAACCTGACCCACCCCAATATGCGGTGAGGCCTCTTTGTACCGTGGCTGCCAGCCGCGAGTGACGCCCGACGAACTCCAGTTTCCCAGCAACGAACCCAACCCAACCACGTTCTCCGCTAGGAGATACCCATGACATACGACCACGTCATAAGCGTGGATGCAGGAAAGTGCTCCACCACGCCTGCGTGCTCGACTCGAATGCCACAACGGTTCAATCCAAATGGATCGAACAAAGCGAAGCTGTTCTCACCACATTTTTCACTCAGTACGCCACCACCAGCAATACCCTCGTTGTCGTCGAACTCGGATCAGATGCTGGCAGGCTTCATCAACCAGATGATATCCGCCCAGGCTGACAGTGTTTGCGGCGCTGAATACGCCACCGTGTCACCACAACGATGGTTACCAGAAAGCATCCTAAAGAACGGGCACCAGATCCGAACCAGACCCTGATATCAACCACGATTGAGAAAGAACAGATACACCACCCCACCGTACTTGACCCAAAGGTTTTACCATGGACGCCCCGAGGGGTTCCGATTTGTCCTGCGTGACGACTGGCTCCGGATTATCGCGATGACAGCTGGGCTGTGCAACTTCGCCATGGCGTTGTCGCCGATGACTATTGTGCGTGGGGCGGCACCGTGGAAGCTTGGAATCCTATCGGCCGCAATGGGCATGGCAATGGTGGCGGGCGCTTTCTTTGCGGAGCGTTACGCGGACAGATTCGCCTTCTTCAGTGCCGCGCTCATGGCCTTGAGCAGTCTGGCCGCGGGAGCGATGATCCTGAACTTCACACTTAACTCGCTCGCCCTGAGCTGTGCGGTGTTGCTCTGCACCTTCTTCTTCCTCCCGCTGTTCAACTCAGATTAGGGCGCGTACATGGCCTTAAGCTGCACTGACGAGAATGAAGGCCGCGTCGCTGCGGCCTGTGGCGTGCCCGGCATGGCATTAATGCCCGCTGGCTCCACTGCCGGCGGTTTCCTCTTCGATTCCTATGGGGCAACACCGGGGATGTTGATGTGCGTGGCGGTCTTTATCGTCTCGCTGACTATGGTGGCCACCTCGCGCCATCTCCGTAGACTTCCCCGTTCCGCGGAGATGACTAGGGGCTAAGGCACCCCCTCCGGGCTATCCGCCGCGGCGCTCCTTTGAAGGCTGGCTGCCTACAGCCGACTTCCCCGGAAAGCACTGTGGCGGTACTGGGAGCCCATTGGGGGACAAGATTAAAGCCGCCCGCCTCCCGGAGATGGGAAGCAAGCGGCTTAGATCTTAAGCTCCAGAAGCTTTAGGCAGCTTCGGTCGGAACAATGTTCACCATGCGGCGGTTGCGCTTGGTGATGAACTCGACGGAGCCTGCTGCAAGGGCGAAGAGGGTATCGTCGCCGCCGCGTCCAACGTTCTCACCGGGGTGGAACTTGGTGCCGCGCTGACGGATGAGGATCTCGCCTGCGTTAACCTTCTGGCCGCCGAAGCGCTTCACGCCGAGGCGCTTTGCTTCGGAGTCACGACCGTTGCTGGAGCTGGATGCACCCTTCTTGTGTGCCATGACGGTTTTTCTCCTTTAAGCCTTCTCGGCCTACTTGATGCCGCTAACCTTGATGACGGTCAGGTTCTGACGGTGACCCTGACGCTTCATGTAACGGCTCTTGTTCTTGTACTTCAGGTTGCGGATCTTCGGGCCCTTGACGTGCTCGATAACTTCCGCGGAAACTTCCACCTTGGCAAGCTTATCAGCGTCGGTGGTCACATCGGCGCCGTCGACGAGAAGAACCGGGGTGAGAGCCACGGACGAACCCGGCTCACCCTCGATCTTCTCGACCTTGACGAGGTCACCTTCGGCAACCTTGTACTGCTTGCCGCCGGTCTTGACGATCGCGTACATAGGAGGGCTACCCCTTTTTCTAAAAACTCGGCTCGGGCACTCGAGGCGCCCGATTTAAGGACTTGTTCTTTATCTCATGCTGAACGCACTGCGAACAGCGACTGTCCAAGACTACCTTTATCGCGTATAAAAACACAAACCGCTACTTTTTGTTTGTGCTCCGGCGTGTCGCCCGGCGCCTCCGGCCCTTGCTTGTCGACGCCACCTCGCCGCGCCCAGCATCGCGCTGCGCACTCGACTTCTGCTTGGCGGAAGCAGCCTCGCCAGACGCCTTCTCAGTGCTCTTCGCTGCGGCACTGCCATGGGTGCGCACAGCGCGGCGGCGACCACGGCGACGTCGGGGGGTATCGCTCTGTTCAGGCTTATTCGCCGGCTCGTCCTGCTGTGGCGCGCCCTGCTCTGTCTTCTCGCGAGTATCCGCTACCTCGCCAGAGTGCTGCCCAGCCGAGTCGCGGCCGGACCGGGAGGTGCTGCGGCGCTTTCCGCCCCGACTCCGGCGCGCGGACTGCCGCTGTGGCTTCTCGGAGCTCTCTTGCGCCTCCTCCTCAGCGGGCGCTGCCGCGGAGGACTCCCCACTGCGTGTTCCGAAATCCTCCGGCTTGGGCGCGTGATCGGAGCGGGAGTTGCCGCGGGTCGCACGCTTGCGGCGCGGCGAGCGCTCGAACTCCGCCACGGCCTCTTCATAGGAGGCTGGGGTGTAGTTCGCCCCCGAGGGCTCGTCCGGATCCTCCGCATCGGCGGTACTCACCGCGCTCGCAGCGATGGCCTGCACATCTTCGGCACTGCTATCGGCGCCACGGCGGGAGTCCTTTCGCCCGTCTGCCCGCTCACTGCTGCGCGTGGTGCTACGGCGACGTCCGCGCCGCTGCCGCTTGGCAGGCTTATCATCCCGGCTCGTGTTCTCGGCCTGGGGCTCGCTGCCCTCCGCGTCGGGGCTCAGGGCGATGACGGCGTCGGCAAGCTCCTCGATGCTCTTCTCTGGCTCGTCCTCGCGGTGCATGGCAAGCGCCGCGGGGTGCGAGGCCGGATCGTGGCTGGTGCGCTTCTTCTCCTGCCGGTCCTTCTTCTCGCGCCGCTCGGGCTTCTCGGCCTTGTCGCGGCGGCGAGACTTGTGGGCTGGCTGCTCGCTGTGCTCAACCGGATCGGTGTGGATAATGAGGCCACGACCATCGCAGTGCTCACACTCGGTGGCAAAGGTGTCGAGCAGCCCCGTCCCCAGCTTCTTACGGGTCATCTGCACCAGACCCAGCGAGGTCACCTCGGAAACTTGGTGGCGGGTGCGGTCCCTACCCAACGCTTCCTTGAGGCGACGCAACACGAGATCTTGGTTTTCAGGCAAGACCATATCGATGAAGTCCACCACAATCATCCCGCCGAGATCCCGCAGCCGCATCTGGCGCACGATCTCCTCGGCCGCCTCGAGGTTATTGCGTGTGACGGTTTCCTCGAGATTGCCGCCCTCGCCGGTGAATTTGCCGGTGTTGACATCCACCACGGTCATGGCCTCGGTGCGGTCAATCACCAAGGTGCCGCCGGAGGGCAGCCACACCTTCCGCGACAGCGCCTTCGCCAATTGCTCGTCCACGCGGTAGTGCTCAAAAGCATCGACGCCGCCATGCGCCTCGGCATCGTATTTCTCCACCCGATCCTCGAGATCGGAGGCCACCGAGTGCACATAGGCATGCACGGTATTCCACGCCTTGCGACCATCCACCACGAGGTGGGAGAAGTCTTCGTTGAAGAGGTCCCGGATCACCTTCACCAGCATGTTGGGCTCTTCATACATGGTGACCGGCTTGGCACCCTTAGAGGACTTTTCCTTCTTGGTGCGTTCGTCGATCTGCTCCCATTGGGCGTGTAGCCGCGCCACATCAGCGGCGATCGCCTCTTCACTGACCCCCTCAGCGGCGGTGCGAATAATAGCTCCGCCCTGTTCAGGCACCACGCGCTTGAGAATATCCTTCAGCCGAGCGCGCTCGGGTGCGGGCAGTTTGCGCGAGATTCCCGCAGTGCGACCACCCGGCACGTACACCAGGAAACGCCCCGCGAGCGAGATCTGGGTAGACAGGCGGGCACCCTTGTGCCCGATCGGGTCCTTGACTACCTGCACAAGCACCTGATCCCCGCTTTTCAGCGCGTGCTCAATGGTGCGGCGGCGCCCACCCAAGCCAGCGGCACGCCAGTCCACCTCGCCGGCGTAGAGCACACCATTGCGTCCCTTGCCGATATCAATGAAGGCGGCCTCCATGCTGGGCAGCACGTTTTGCACGCGACCCAAGTAAATATTGCCCACCATCGAGGACTGCGTATCGGAGGTAACGAAGTGCTCCACCAGCATGCCGTCTTCCAGCACGCCAACCTGCGTCACCCGACCGGGGTGATCGGTGCGTTCCTTCTCCCGCACCACCATGGTGCGCTCCACGGATTCGCGGCGGGCCAAAAACTCGGCCTCGCTAACGATCTGGCGCTCATTCTTGCGCGCTTCTCGACGCTCACTTCGCCGGCGCCGCTGCGCCTCGAGACGCGTAGATCCCTTGATGGCTTTGGGCTCATCGATGAGCTCGGGATCGGCCTGTGGTGTAGCGGGCTGAGACTCTTTGCGCGCCTTGTCCTTCTTCGGCTTCTCCTCGCGGGGGGTGTCATCAGCAGTCTTGGCCTCGCGGGACTTCTCACGCCGAGCTGACTTCTTGACGGCGGCGGGGGCCGGCTCCTCCACTGGGGTGTCCTCCACCGCCGGGGCCATAAACAGCGGCATCGGGGCAGCCGCGGACGAGGGATCCTCTGGCGCTGGGGTGATCGCGGGAACAACTTCCTCGAGAAGCTCCTCCGAGGCGTAGCTGGCGAGCTGCTTGTCTACCTTTTCCTCGATCTGGCTGATCTCGTTTTTCACGTTATTTTCCACGCGCTTACGAATCCGCACCTCGGGGGCCTCGTCCCCCGCCTCCGGCGTGTCGGTGTCTGGCTCGCTGCGGAGCGCCTCGAGCAATCTCGAGACCTCATCCTTAGTGAGGGAGGACTGCGCCACCTTCACCAGCCCTATTTTGTCCAGCTCGATGATGAGCTCCTTCGAGCTCATTCCCAGCATCTTCGCCATAGCGAAAACCCTGGTCCGCTCCCCCAGCTGGTCGATATCAAGTTCAGTTGTGTTGGGCTTTTCGGCCACGTTCTACTCCTTTATACGAATCCACGGGGGAGCTCGGCTCGACCG